>JAHEZM010000021.1 GCA_023251075.1 Flavobacteriales bacterium
TGCTTTGGTTTTACTTAAGGCATCTTTATTTTGTCCGTGTAACGACCAAATTCTCAACTGCTCATAAATAGCTTTATTATCAAAGGGAGCCGGAAGGTTTAATGCTATGGCTCCACCTTCGGCAGTAGTTAAATTCTTCACTGCATGAAAAGAAAAAACAGAAATATCGGTCAATGTTCCAGCTTTAGTTCCGTAATATTGAGCGCCAAAAGAATGTGCAGAATCGCTCAAAACCAAAATTCTTCCGAGTTGTTTTTGCTCTTCTGAATTGACTTTAAACAAAGAAACAATGTTTGATTTTTTCACCAAATTATTAATCTCATCATAATCACATGGAAGTCCGGCAAAATCAACGGGCATAATTACTTTTGTTTTTGAAGTAATAGCCGCTTCAATATTTTTTATATTGATATTAAAATCAGAAGCATTAACATCTACCAAAACAGGGTTTGCCCCACAGTGCATCACCACATTGGCTGTAGCACAATAGGTATAGGCGGGCACAATTACTTCATCACCTTCCCCTACACCAAACCAACGCAATACCAACTCCAATCCAGCAGTTGCTGAATTCAAACACAGAGTAGAAGCATTACCGCAATAATCAGATAACTTATTTTCAAACTCTTTGGTTTTTGGTCCGCTGGTAATCCATCCCGACAGCAACACTTCAGTCACCGCATCGGTGGTTTTTTTATCTACTCTGGGAGGCGAAAAAGGAATCATAAACTAATTTTTTAAAAGATGATCGGCAATTGTTTTTCCTGCATTACCATTGCCATACAAATTAACATCAAAATTACTTTTTGCATTACTCATCTTCATAAAAGCATCGACAATAGACTGTTCATTAGCACCGCTTAAAATATTAAATCCGCCTTGCACCAACTCCACCCATTCGGTTTGTTCACGAAGCGTAACACAATGCTTGGCAAAGAAAAAAGCTTCTTTTTGCAAGCCTCCTGAATCGGTCATCACCAAAGAACAATTTTTAAGCAACTGTATCATATCGAAATATCCTACAGGATCAATAACAGTGGCATTGAGTGAAAGATTGAGATTTGCAATAATTTTTCGGGTACGAGGATGAATAGGCAATACTACTCTTGTTTGCTCATGAATTTTATTGAATGCTTTTACAATAGATTTTAAATTCTCGGGATTGTCGGTATTTTCCTGACGATGAATGGTAGCCAATACATAATCACCTTTTAGTAAATCTTTTGAAAGTGTTGATTTTTCTTCGGCTCTTTGCGCATAAAACAAAGCTGCATCTTGCATTACATCTCCCGACAAAACAATTTTAGAGGGGAAATTATCGAAACCTTCACGCTTCAAATTATCTATTGCAGTTTGTGTGGGTGCATACAGCACATCACTAATTCTATCCGTTAAAATTCTATTGATCTCTTCGGGCATTTGCATGTTGAAACTACGTAAACCAGCTTCAACATGAGCTACCTTAGTATGAATTTTTTTAGCCGCCAAAGCACCTGCCAAAGTAGAATTGGTATCACCATACACCAATACCCAATTGGGTTTTTCCTTAATAATTAAACTCTCAATGCCCTCTAACATCCGCCCGGTCATTGCACCATGCCCCAAACTATTAATCTCCAAATTATAATGCGGAGTAGGAATCTCCATTTCATCGAAAAATATTTGCGACATTTTATCATCAAAATGCTGCCCGGTATGCACCAAAAGCTCTTGTACCCCCTCCATTTTAGAGAACACACGACTCAATACTGCCGCTTTAACGAATTGCGGACGGGCGCCGATGATGGTGAGTATTTTAATCATTTGTAGATTTTTTAGAAATCGTAAAAAAACAATAGAAAAAACAAAAATAAAGTATTCCTGCTTCTGTTTCTAAATAAGATTCGGTAGCAAAGCCAACAAACACACAAATCATGAATGCTATCCACAGCATATCTTTTGCTTTAAAGGCTTGTATTATAGAGAAAATCAAGATGAGAATGAGAATGGAAAAACCTGCTATTCCTAACTCTAAAAATATCTGTAAAAACTCACTATGGGCATTCAGCTGGTGATCGTATTCTACCAACATATCATTTCTAAAATAACTGTAGGATAACTCTTGATTTGCAGCATTACCATATCCGGTAAGCGGACGATCTTTGATTAACTCAAGGGCTCTTTGCCAAACCATTTCCCTGGAAGAAGTAGTATCGGCATCTTTGGGATTTTCCTTCAACGAACTAATAAAGGAGTCAACTCGATAGGTGAAATAATCTAAAGTTTTATAGGCAATGAACAAAGCCAAAATAAATACTCCCGCAATAACAACAACCAACTTCCATTTCTTAGTATCCCTTACGTATTTGAATAAATAAAAAGTGAAAATCAGTATCAAAGCAATCAAAGGAGCTTTTGAACTCAACAAAATAATACCCACTACCAAAAAAGAAACAGCAAGTGCAAGCAATACTTTTCGAGTCGCGCTACTTCCTTCGCCAAACAAAAGGAAATACAACAACATGGAAACACCTAAACATAAATGAAAAGAGAAATATCCGGCATGCATAAAAATGGAAAGGTTGGTGTAGAAAAACGCATCAATGATATTCGTCTCTATATAACCCTGAACGGCAACAACAAAACAAACAAGCAAGGCCACTAAACAACCGACAGCGTAAACATTAAAGGCCTTATTTTTGATTTTAAGCCAATCGATATTTGAACCTAAAAAAAGTAATGGAAAAACAACAAAGGAAAGCTTTTGTTCTATTTCATAAAACACACCATCTCTAAAACTTTGAAAAAAATAAAGCAGGTATAAAAGAGGTAAAAAAAGCAATATTTTAGATTCCCTTAATCGCTCTTTAAATAATTTAAAACTGAAATTAAAAATGAATGTGAACCCTAAAACATATAATGTAAATAAAGCAAATTGCTTATGAATGGGCATTAAAAACATGAATAACAATAACGATATTTCATGTGCTTGTTTTAAATAGTATTTAATTTTTTGTTTCAATACAGTAGAAAATCTAAACGACTTTTATTTTTTATTTATGTTAGTTCTTATAAAGTTCATATAATCTTTAGCGAGGATATTACGATTGAATTTTTGCGACACGAAAGCTCTACCATTTTTCCCCAAATAATTTAAATCAACTTCTTTATTGGCTATTGTATGAATAACATTAAATAAATCATTTGCATTTTCAGGTTCAAAATACAAAGCGCAATTCCCTTGATTCACAAACAACTCTCTTGCTTCTCCATCAACACCTAAAATAATAGGTTTTTCCATTGCCAAACTTTCAAATATTTTAGATGGTATAGCTCCCAAAAACAGATCCATTTTCTTCAATGGAACAACCGCTGCATTGGCAGATTTAATGATATAGGCCATTTGGTTTTTAGGAACAGGATCAAAAAACAAGACATTTTTTACTCCTGTTTTATTCTTTAATTCCTGTAGCTTTTCCTTTTCCGGTCCAGCTCCTAACAATATAAAATACACGTTAGAGAATTCTTTTTCTACCCATTGAGAAGCATTAATTAACACTTCCAAGCCTTGAGCATGCCCTAAAATTCCGGCATAAAGCAGAAGAATATCATCTTCCTTAAAGCCATTGTTTAAACGCCAATGAGTATCTACACTTGTATTGTTGTACATTTCTACATCTACTCCATTGGGTAGCCAATACACTTGTTTATGAGGAAAACGATTTTGTATATTTTTTACAATACCTTGTGTTTGTCCTGTTACAAACACCGATTTTTTATACAAAAACTCTTCCAGCCATGTAGCCGATTTAAGCATTGTTTTATTGGTAACCAAGCCCAGTTTTTCCGCACTTTCAGGCCACAAATCAGAAACATTCAAATTAAATTTAGCTCCTTTAAATTTAGCCAGCATATAACCCGATATCCCCAAAAACAAAGGTGGAGATTCAGTAATAACCAAATCAAATTTACCTCTCAATCTAAATGTTCCTACTATCAAACTAGAAAACACAAAAGAGAAATAATTGAGCAATCGCTTGAAAATTCCTTTTGACTTTGACACATATATCCACGAACGGTAAACCGTTAGATTATCCATTTTTTCCTTCTTGAAAAACTTTCGTTTATACTCGGGAAATATTTCCATTTTTGGATAATTGGGCATAGCTGTTAGCACAGAAATCTGTACATCCTCCTGTTGGGCCATTCTAATAGCTAATTCGAACAACCTGTTTTGTGGAGCACCTATTTCTGGAGGGAAATACTGTGTTAGAATTAATATTTTCACAATCCAATATTTTTAGGTGACTTGATGACTTCCCCGATTTCTGAAGTAAAAAATGAATCTATTTTCGATTTACTGGAAACCAATGTACCTATAGATAAATGAACATGATCACTTATCACAGAATCATGATCTACTACTACCCCTGAATTAATAATGCAATTACAGCCAACCTCACCATTTTCATTCACCACAGAATTTGCTAATAAAATACTGCCCTTCCCTATTTTGGTATTTGCAGATAAAATTGCAGAAGGATGAACAATAATTGCGGGAGTAAATTTAGTCAAAGCATTTTCATAAAATTTTTGTCGGTGCTTATTGTCGCCCATCGCCACAATAAAATAAACCGACGAATCACCTCTTAAATTACTCAACATCGCATCTCCTAAAACAGGATATTCACCCAAAACAAAATCGCCCACAACAATTCCATCCACACAAAATCCTTTCACCTCAAATTCACCTTGTTTCAAAATAGTATCCAATAAAACCCCTGCAAAACTTCCGGCTCCTATTACAATGATTTTCTTTTTCATTTTCTTACTTTTTTGTATTCTCAAAAGTATCGAAATATAAGTTTACCATTTGATCTACATTCTTTTTCCAGTCGTATCTTTCTTCCACTTTTAATCTTCCATTTTTCCCCATTTCATTTCTCAATTCGGCATTAGAAATTAATCTTTCTAAAGCATTAGCGGTCTCTTCAACATTACGAGGAGAAACTATAATACCAGAAGATTCATTATCTATAACCTCAGGCAATCCTCCTACTTTTGTAGCAATAACAGGAATAGCACAGGCAGATGCTTCTACGGCAGCCACACCAAAGGTCTCTGAATCAAGAACTGATAAAATAGCAAAAATATCGAAATGAGAAAGTAAGGAAATATATTTATCAAACTCAGCATTCTGATTTACATAGCCATAAAAAACAACCTTATCGCTGATTTCTAATTCTATACATAAATTTTTTAGGAATTCCTTCAGCGGACCATCACCCACAATATCCAACTGAAGATTCGAATATTTTTGAGAGACCTTTGCGAATGCCCTAATTAGATATTCAACTCCATACTTTTCTGATAAAGTTCTAATGGTACCAATTCTGATTTTATCGTTGTTTTTATTTGTGGCTGGCGCAAACTTTTGAATATCCACACCAAATGGAATTTCGTGAACAAATTTACCGGTGTATTGAGTAAGATACTTTTGTGAAAATAGGGAATTCACAGCTATAGCATCGGTTCTCTTGTAAGAATAATGCAAAATTTTATTCATGACAAAACTATCCGGACTATCAAAAATATCGGCTCCCCAGGCAGTAATAATATAAGGTCTGAATCCTGAAAAAGCACCTAAAAAACCGTAGCTGGTTGCATAATGAGCGTGAACTAAATCGGGAGCAATTTCATGAATATACTTGCGTACCCTGAATGCATTAAGAAAAAAATCAAATCGTGTATTGGAGTAATTTTTAATGTAGTGGTATTTTACATTATCAAACTGAACTCCCTTATTAAAAGTAATAACATGTATTTCGAGTTCTTTCTTTTCAGCCAAGGCCTTTATCCATTTCTGAATATGAACACTACTATTATCGCCTAGTACACAAAGTTTCATTTTATTATTTCATCCGCTTTTGATTTCCTAAAACAAATCATCATTAATAATATTGGAATAACTACCCCTTCCAGCACCAGTGATTTATAACCTTCCGGACCCGCAGTAATAAATGTAACGATTTGAGCACACAATAAAAAGGGTAATAAATATTTAAGCAACATAAAAAAAGTACTGTTCTTTTTAAAGGCTGAAATACCTATATAATAAGCAAACAAAAATACAGACGACAATACTATAGCACCGAGAAATAGTCCGAAAACACCAAAATTAAGATACCATGCTGCTGCATGATGGATAGTATAAATCTGTCCTTTTTTTGCTTTTACCTCAATTGCGTAATAATTATAAATATCTAAAGGTCTATTGGGATATATGGCTCTGGGCACCACAGATGTTGCTAAATTCACGAAACTAGAACCGTAGGTTATCGGTACTTTTTGATGAACTACACCATACATAGAAAAATGAGCATAAAACAATTCATTACTCCATATAAATGAACTTAAAACGTGCTTCCCCTTATCTGCAATAGAGAATTTATCGGAAGTAAAAAACTCATCCTCATCTTTCCAATTCAAGACCTGATCTCCCTTTACATGAAATACTTTATTTAGCTGACGGGGTATAATCGTAGAGCGAAGAAAATCATTTGATAAAAACAAAACCATCACCATTAAAAACAAATACACAAATCGCTTATAATGGATATTTTTGTAGTTATTAACACTGATTAAAATACAAACTACAATACCCGATAAAATCTCTCTCCTGTTGCCTAGCATTGCGATATACAAAGAAGATATACTGCAAATAATGAAGAGCAAAATAACAGTTGATTTTTTATCCACTACTTTAATTCCAAATCTATTCGATTTAACAATGGCAAATGAAAAAGCTATGTAAGGAATCAAAACACTGAATTCATTCGCCAATTGATGAAGTGTGTAATATTTATTGCTTGTAGCTCTGGTAATAACATAAATAGATTTTCCATGAGAGATAGCATACAATATTTCATCTCTTAAAATATACGCACTCATCAGAATAAAAAAGAAAGAAATAGCAAGTACTACCCACGGTCGGATAGTAACATTAAAATCCGTTGTGATATTTTCCTGAAGTTGCTTTGGTATTATGTATTTCTTTACTGCGATTAAATAGAAATACTGAAAAACCAGTATAAAAAAAACATAAAAAGCAACCGACAATACATAATCGCCATCAAAAGAAACAGGGAACAAACGTTTAAACATATGCAAATAATGCAATCCTATAGCCTCTCCCTTAAACCCCAAATAAGCATCCAATGGAAAAATATAAGCCCCTGCAATAGTAAAATAAAACATGAAAAAGGTAATGATAGGCAAAGTGAAATCTTTATTTATTTGCCACATCTTGTAGGCATTTCTAACCATCAATACGGTAGAAAAAATCAAAAACACATAATACAAAATCAACATCATCATATTTTCTGCAATTTATAAATCTTAAAAAGTGATAAGCAAGTAAGTAATCCTAAAATATTAACGCTCAATGAAAATACTCTCAATGTGTTATTAATAGTAAACACATTAAAAAGCTGTAAAGCAAAAAGAAACAAAAGGAAAGAGCAAAATGCAAAAATGATATTAAAACTCACTTTTGCTGTTTCGTAGTAGGCATCTACAATACTTCTTATTACACTAAATACACTATAACCTATTACTCCAAAAAACACAATCATAAGCATAAGAGAAACTTCCTTCACATTTGTTACACTAAACAGCTCCAAAATAAAATCTCCAAACAGAAATATCACTAAAAATGAAAATACTCCCAGGCCCAACGACAATACCAATAGCTTAGTACTAATACTCTTCAACAAAGAAAAATTCTTCTCACTTACAATTTTAGATGCTTCGGGAAGGAGAATAATATTTACTGGCGACATTAATGCTATAATGATATTGAACAAGCTTATGCAAAAGGCAATATTTCCCGCTATTATCAACGAAAAATAATTGGAAGCAATAAATGTAGGCAAAGCAAAAAAGAGTCCTAAAACCACATCTCCCGGCATTCGCTGAATGCCATAAGTCATTAGTTTTTTAAAACTCGACTTAAAATCTTCAACACTTAATTTCAATAAAGGAATCCAAAGTAAATTAACCACTATCAATAGCGTCAACGTAAAAACAGATAAATACAAGAAATAATGATAAATATCATCAGCAAAAAAATAAGTAATTAAAGGAAGAACACCGATATTAAGCAACTGAAGAAAACTCGATGTTTTAAACTTAAATTTTCCCCTGAAGTAATTGTAAACACAGGCGTGAATCATTAAGCTGAACACATAAAACAATATCACCAAACACATTTTTTCATGATGCACATCTCCAAAAACCATTTGAGAGAATTGTTCACTCAATCCAAATCCTAACAGAAGAGAAAATAAAAACAAAACACTTACTATTACAATGGCAGAATAATGAATTTCGAGTTGTTTCTTTTCACTTTCTATCGATAAAAATTTAGGCAAAGAAACGCCCATTCCCATCATGAGCAATGGCATTAAAAAAGAAACCAAACGCTTATTTACAGTGTATTCTGAAAAACCAATTTCCAGAAATTTCAGGTTGATTATTTTAAATAAAATAACACTGATAATCATAATTAAAAACTCGAAACCAAAGGTGAAGGCGTAATTAATTAATCTATCACGACTCAATGATTTTATTGTAGTTTTTAATGTCATCAAAAAGTTGAGGAGAAAGTAACATTACTTAGCGTACCCCACTGCTCTCACCTCTCTAATCACCGTAACTTTTACCTGACCAGGATAAGTCATATCGGTTTGAATTTTTTGAGAGATGTCAAAAGCCAGTTTTTCAGCATCTTTATCGCTTACTTTTTCACTTTCAACTACCACACGTAATTCTCTACCTGCTTGAATAGCGTAGGTTTTTTGAACACCAGGGTAGGAAAGCGCCAAGCCTTCCAACTCATGAATACGTTTAATGTATGATTCTAAAATTTCGCGACGGGCACCCGGACGGGCACCTGAAATAGCATCACAAACCTGGATGATTGGAGCTATCATGGTATTCATTTCAATTTCGTCGTGGTGAGCACCAATAGCATTGCATATTTCTGGTCGCTCTTTAAATTTTGTAGCGATGTTCATCCCCAAAATAGCATGTGGTAATTCTGGTTCTTCATCAGGTACCTTACCTATATCGTGCAACAAACCGGCTCTCTTCGCCAACTTAGGATCCAATCCTAACTCCGCTGCCATAATTGCACACATATTGGCTACTTCTCTCGAGTGTTGTAATAAATTTTGTCCGTAAGAAGATCTGTATTTCATTCTACCCACCATTCTGATTAACTCAGGGTGCAAACCATGAATACCTAAATCAATAGCGGTTCTTTTTCCTATCTCTATAATTTCATCTTCCAGGCTTTTTTTCACTTTCGATACCACTTCCTCAATACGGGCAGGGTGAATTCTACCATCGGTTACCAACTGGTGTAAAGCCAATCGGGCCAACTCTCTTCTCACCGGATCGAAGCAAGAAAGAATAATGGCCTCCGGGGTATCATCTACAATAATTTCCACGCCAGTAGCTGCTTCCAAAGCACGAATATTTCTACCTTCTCTACCAATGATTCTACCTTTAATTTCATCTGATTCGATATGGAAAACAGAAACTGCATTATCGATCGCTGCTTCCGTAGCCACACGTTGAATAGTTTGAATAATGATTTTTTTAGCTTCTTTATTAGCGGTGATTTTAGCTTCTTCAATGCTGGTTTGAATAAACTCCATCGCATTGGTTTTAGCTTCAGCTTTTAGCGCTTCTACCAATTGTTCTTTCGCTTTTTCAGCAGTAATACCAGCCATTGCTTCCAACTGATCTACTTGGCGCTTGTGCAATTTCTCTACTTCAGTTTCCTTTCTTTTTACCAACTCCAACTGAGTGGTTAATTTTTCTTTTCCAGTTTCAACATCTTTCTCTAGTTTCTTCAAATCGTTTTGTTTCTGATTTAAAGTATTTTCCTTTTGGTTTAAAGAATTCTCTTTTTGTTGAGTTTTTTGATTCCTTTCATTGATTGCCTTTTCGTGCTCGGTTTTCAATTGAAAGAACTTCTCTTTGGCCTGAAGAATTTTATCATTCTTAATTCTTTCGCCTTCTTTTTCGGCTCCTTCTACAATCGCTTTTGCTTTATTGTTGGCTCCTTTACTGAGTATGATCCAACTCGTTGCAGCACCTACGGCCACACCCGAAACTCCTAATATTATACCTAACGCTTCCATTTTACTTATTTAAAAAAAATGCACCAATCTTCATTCCGTTAACTTACGGTTAAGATGGGTGCGAATATATTTATAATTGTTTAAAGTTTAAGGTTTAATGTTCAAAGTGGACTAACACCAATCTTTGAACGTTCAACATTGAACTTATTCTTGTCTTACTTGTCTTTCAGGTAATCGGACACAAACTTCTCTAACTCTTCTAACTTCTCTACTACCGATTCATCTTCAACAATAGGTTTTTTTTCCAGCTTCAGCTTTTCAACCACAAATTGCAGGGCACACATAGAAAGCACATCCTGCTTATCTTTCACCGCATAAGCCTGTTCGAACTCCTTTATCTTTTGGTCGATTAATTTCGCCGCCTTACGCACCAACTCCTCCTCTTCCCATGCAATAGTCATAGGATAAGTTCTGTTCGCGATATTTACCTTAATTGATAAAGTTGACATATTTAACCATTTGTAAGAGCAATACACTTATCTATTTCACGCACCAATTCATTTATCTTTAATTTCAGCTCGTTTCTTCCTATTTCATTATCGGTAAGAATCTTCGCCAAACCTAAAACCTTATTTTTTTCTTCAAGCTCCGTGGATTTTTTCGACAAAGATTTCATTTCAGCCTTCAACTCTTCGTTCTCCTCCTTCAGCTTTTTTAAATCCTCCACACACTTTTTATTTAAGATAATAAGCTTCTCTACTTTCGAATGCAAACTTGCTATGGTTAAAGAGAGATTTTTTGCCATTATCTTATGCTTGATTACGCAAATCTAAACTTAGCTTACAAATTAAACAAATAATTATAGAATTAATAATTAAAATTCTATATATCAGCTATTTATTTAGATTAAAAAGAATGATTACCTGTTGTTTTAATACCAGTATAATTTTAACCGCAGAGGACACAGAGTCACTGAGTTTCGTAGAGGTCAATTTTAGAACACGAAGTCGCTTTGCTTCACTGAGTTCACAGAGGATAGCTCCCAAAACACTTTTTGTTTTAAGTCCTGCTCTCTGTGAACTCAGCAAAGCAAAGCGACTCAGTGAGCACAATAAAAAAGTTTATTCCCTGTGAAACTCAGCAACTCTGTGTCCTCTGTGGTTAAAGAAGATCTTTGATTTATTATTCTGGTAAATAGCCTATTTAAAAAAGCCCTGCAGATTTTTTTCAAATTCATCCACCTTCCAGTCGCGAACAATAAACCTTGGAAAACAAAGCGGATTACTTTTTTTATTGGCGAGATCAGCAATATTGGCTGCTACCAATTTTAATCCCAATTCCTTACAAACCTTTATAGTGTTTGAATTAAAATCGTTAGCGGTTCCAAACGGAAAAGAAAAATGTGTTATTTGTTTGGCCAACAAACCCTCTAAAGTACTTACCGATGTATTGATTTCATCCATCTGCTCGGAATAGCTAAGTGCCGCAAGCGAAGGATGCCCATGAGTGTGCGCTCCAACCACCGCAGAAGGAGATTTACTTAATTTCTTTAGTTCATAAAATGTAAGTGCTCGGTGCGTTTCTCTTCCCCCTGTACTTCCCAACTCCTGGGCCCACTGTAAAATCAGCTTATCTCTATCTTTTGCATTCATCGATCTCAATGTTGGCAAAAGCTCTCTGTATTTTTTTTCATCTTTTTTGGTGAGTAACAAAATTCTCTCCACTGCATCCCACCAATACTCATTAGAGGTATTTAGCGTAGCTGTGGCAATATAAAACAGAGCTTGTATTTTATGTTTTTCTAAAACTGGAAGAGCTTCCAGTAAATTATCGGCATAGCCGTCATCGAAAGTAATAAGCACTGAATTTTTAGGAAACCTCTTTTTATTCAACAAACAATGACTAAACTGCTCTACCGTTAAAACATTATACTCTTCCTTTAGCCATTTTAACTGAGCATTGAAATTTGCCGGACTCACACTCAATAACTGAGGATCACTCTCTAATGTCGTTACTCTATGGTACAATAAAACTGCACAAGAACCATGTAAAACAGTTTTAATTCTTTTCACACCTTTTCGAAGCTTAGATTTTATTTTGGATTTTACAGGTGACATATTAAAAATCAAAAGATCTTAGAAATCTTTTACTTGGTGTGTTTATTGTTTTAGGTAAACTAGTGATTCTAGCAAATCTACGTGCCTCGAACTAATTTAGCAAATTAAACTAAAAACATTTCTCAACGTATTACAAATCAAATAATTAAAACTCCTTTTAAACAATGTGCTGTTGATATTATTTCCTCTGAAATCCGCGCTAATGTAAGTAAATTTGGACTTGTGATGAAAAAAATCAAACTATCAATATTACTGGCTTGCGGTATTTTATCTTTCCTTTCGGGCTTTGCACAAGACGAAATTAAAAAAGACACTTTTGAATTTCCTTACGACAAAAATTATTTTGGATCACCCGTTGACGGTCCGGTTCGGTTAGCGGGCAACTTTGGCGAACTTAGAAACAATCATTTTCATGGGGGAATAGATGTTAAAGTGGAAGGACAAATTGGAAGAAAAATTTATTCTTGCGCAGAAGGCTATGTCTCTAAAGTGTCCTTAAACTCTGTTTGGGGATATGGTAAAACTTTATACATCACGCATCCCAATGGATTAACAACTTTATATGCTCACTTAAATGGTTTTGCTCCCGATTTAGATTCGGCGATCAACCGCCGGCGCTACCTTTTAATGGAAAACAAACACGACATTGTTTTTGAACCCGATTCTTTCAAAGTAAAAAAAGGACAATTTGTTGCTTATTCAGGAACTACAGGAGCGAGTAAAATTCCGCATCTGCATTTAGAAGTAAGAAAAGGAGAAGTGCAAATTAATCCGCTTTTATTCGACTTTAAAGTACCTGATAAAATAAAACCCGACATTAGAGGTATTCGCATTTATCCACTTTCCGATTCCTCAGCTGTAAATGGATTGCGCACTGCTCAATACTTTCACACCCCTAAGGCTGCAACTACATACAAATTTTACACAGAGAAAGATTCTCTCCCTTTTAAAGATACCATAAGTGTTTACGGTGCTTTTGGTGTGGGTATTAATGCAATCGATCAACTTAGTGGTTTTCCAAATGTATGTGGTGTGTATAAAGTATGTTTATCACTCGATAGTCAGTTGGTTTACCAACACACCATGCACTCTGTAGAATTTCACGATTCACGTTACATTAATAGTCATACCGATTATAACTTCCGAAAAGAAAACAAAAGATGGGTTCAAAAAAGTTTTCTCGACCAAAACAACTTGCTGGAAATATACGATAGCCTTCAAAACAGAGGAAGAATGTTGATTAACGATACTCTTGTACATCAAATTACTTACGATGTTTACGACGTTCATAACAACAAAAACAGTTTTACTTTTCCAATAGTAATGGGCGAAAAAGTAGCGTGGACTCCTAAAAAAGGAATTGATAGCACTAAAATGATTTTACACAATGAAGAATTCAATTATCAGGATACTAATTTTCACTTTATTCTTCCGGCTTACTCTGTATATAACGATGTAAAACTACGCTACAAAAAAAGCAAAAAAGCAGGGAAATGCTTGAGTGATATGCACACCATTTGCAATGAGGGAATTCCATTGCAGAACAAGGCAATGGTTTGCTTTTTAATTGATAGTAGCCTATACTGCTACAAGGAAAAATTTACTATCGGATTGGTAGATGCCAATAACGTAATTGTTCAGCATTACGGAACAGAAATGAACAATGACACCGCAAAAGGAAGAGTAAAATATTTTGGTAAATATTGTTTAAGTCTGGATACTCTTGCGCCGTATATTACCGCTCAAAACATCAAAAACAAACAAAAAATTGATGGGGTTAAAGAAGTTAAATTCACTATTGAAGACTGGCAAACTGGCTTGGGCAGATTCGATGGATATTTAGATGATAAATGGGAATTACTGGAGTACGATCCTAAAACCAAAACGATTGCACTTAGCATCCCTTCTAACCTGGCCAACGGAGAGCACTGTATTAGAATAGTGGTGATCGACGGCAATTTGAATAAACGAGAAGTGAATTACACCGTTTACAAAGGTGAAATACCAGCACCTCAAGTAATGAATACTACTCCTATTACCACAGAATTAAACAACACAATAATTAAATAGTGCCTTCGTTTTTTGTAGCTTTACAGAATGCGAAATAAAATTAACTTATTGCTATTGCTTTTTTTATCCTTGAGCAGCTTAATGCTCGCTCAAAATGAAAAGCAAAAAAGAATCATTCAACTTACGGGAATTGTAATTTCTACCGATAGCATGCAAGCGGTTTCATACGCCAGTGTTCTGATTACAGGAACATACCGGGGAACTATGTGTGATGCCACAGGGTATTTCTCATTGGTAATCAATGCAGGCGACACCTTGAAATTTTCTTCCGTAGGATTTCAATCTGATTATTTTATTGTTTCCGATACCTGTAAACAATCTTCTTATTCATTAATTCAAACTTTAAAAAGAGATACATTAATGTTGCCCACTGTTTATTCCAGATGGCCATCGTATCAACAATTCAAATATGCCTTTGAACACCAGGGAGTACCTGAAGGAGATCACGAATTTGCACAAAAAAACCTAGACCGTATTGAAGTAGGAACAACTCAATACGCCCCTGATGCCAGCTTAAATAATTCATGGAAAAATGATCAACTAAAATCTCAACTTTATTCATCAGGACAAATACCACAAAACAACTTATTGAATCCATTAGCATGGGCTGCATTTTTAAAAGCATGGAAAGCCGGACAATTGAAAATTGAAAAATAGAATTACATATTGTTTGTTTTTTATTCTCTTTGGCGCTACTGGTTTCGCTCAGGAAACAGGAACGTTATTCGGCAGAATAACCGACACTAACCATCGCGCCATTGCCCGTCCAACTGTTTATATCGTTGAATTAAGAGAATCGGTTTCTGCCGATGATTCAGGCTATTTTAAAATTGAATTACCGGCCAATAAAAAACTAACCATTGAAATTAATCACGTTAGCTTCAATAGTAAAAGTGCTGTAGTTAAACTGGAAACCGGTGAAAAAAAAGAATTGAATTTTTCTCTTAAAAACAAAGTTCTTACCACCACTACCGTTGTAATTGAGGGGGATAAAAGAAATCGCGGAGAAACTAAAATAAACGCAAAGCATCTTAAGAATTTTATTTCAGCGGGAGGTGATGCAACAGATATCATAAAAACTCTTCCGGGTGTAAGTGGCAACAACGAATTAAGCAGCCAGTATTCTGTTCGCGGTGGAAATTTCGACGAAAATCTAATTTACGTAAATGGAATAGAAGTATTTCGTCCGATGCTGGTGCGCGCTGGTGAACAAGAAGGATTAAGCTTTGTAAATGGAGATATGGTTGACAATCTGAATTTTTATGCCGGTGGTTTTGAAGCTCGTTTTGGCGATAAAATGTCGAGTGTGTTAGATATCACTTACAAAAAACCAGATTCTGCAGCGAGTTCCTTGAACTTAAGTTTATTGGGATTTAGAGCGCACACCGAAGGCACTTTCAAAAATAAAGGTTCTTATCTTTTTGGTATTCGTCAGAAAGCCAACTCCTACCTTTTAAACACTACAGAAACCAAAGGAGCATACAAACCCATGTTTGTAGATTTTCAAAGCTACATCACCTACCCTCTTTCTAAAAATTGGGAAATTTCATTTTTGGGAAATGCCGCTTACAATCAATTCATTTCTATTCCTCAAAAAAGAGAAACCCGCTTTGGTGGAATTAACGATGCTTTTCAAATGACAGTTGATTTTGATGGAAAAGAGAATGATGTTTTTCAAAGTTATTTCGGCGCTGTATCTCTTGAGTTTAAACCCAATTACCGATACAAATCGAAATTTACCCTTTCTGCATTTAACTCTTACGAGCAAGTGTCGTTCGACATATTGGGATACTACGCCTTAAACTCATTGGAAACAGATTTGGGAAGTACCGATTTCGGACAAGTTGCTTTTAATCTTGGTGTAGGTGGATTTCACAATCACACCAGAAGCAAACTCAATTCAACCATTGTGAATGCCGAATGGAATACAGAATACAAAGTATCGAATGGGGCATGGCTTACTGGATTAAAAGTGCAAAACGAAATGGTAGATGCCTCTTACAAAGAATGGCAACGCATAGATTCCGCAGGGTTCAATATTCAGCAATCGGCCACCGATATTATTTTTCCGGTATTAATTCAATCTAATAATTCACTAAACACTATACGTTATAGCGGTTTCTTACAACGAAACTGGAATGTTATCAATAACAAAAAAACAGGAAGGGAATTAAATATTTATAGTGGTGTTCGCGCCAATTACTGGGATTACAATCAGCAACTAGTGGTGAGTCCACGCTTAAGTGTTTCATTCACCCCCTCTAACAAACTCAATGATAGCTTGCGTTTTTCCTATCGCGCTTATGTGGGTGTTTACCAACAACCACCTTTCTACAAAGAACTTAGAAATTTACAATTTCAGTTGCAAAGCGGTGTGATGGCACAAACCTCTGTTCAATACGGCTTATCGATGAACACTTATTTTTATATGTGGAAACGTCCGTTTAAATTAAGTACTGAAGCCTATTATAAGGATTTGTATAATCTTATTCCTTACAATGTGGATCAGGTGCAAATTACTTATTATGGAAAAAATGATGCACGAGGATACGCCACCGGATTAGAGGCCAGATTGAATGGTGAATTTGTAAAAGGACTAGAATCGTGGCTGAGTGTTACCTATATGAAAGCAATGGAAAATTTAAATAGTGATTATTATTATCGTTATTTCAATAACAATGGCGAAGAATTATATACAGGATACGCAACCAATAATGTTGCTACAGATAGCTTAAAAGTAAATCCGGGATACATGCCCCGTCCTACCGATCAACGTGTTGCCGTAAATGTTTTCTTTCAAGATGAAATTCCTCGTTTTCCTGCTTTCAAATTACACCTCACTTTGAGTTACGGAACAGGATATCCTTTTGGAGTTCCTAACTCAGTTCGCTTTAGAAACACCTTGAGGATTCCAGACTACCGAAGAGTGGATATTGGTTTTTCTTACGAAATGATTAAAGACAACAAACTGCGTAAAGGAAAAAAACTGGTAGATATCAGTGAAACCAGTTTCCTGAGATTTTTTAATGATTTGGCTTTCCGCGCCGAAGTTTTTAATCTATTAGATATCGACAATACAGTAAGCTATACCTGGATAAAAGATGTATCCAATACCAGCTACGCAGTACCCAATCACCTTACAAAACTGCTTTTGAATTTTAGAATATTGGCGAGGTTTTAATTCTTTCGTTTAACCATCAACTACAACTTATTCAAAAATTCATTGATGGCTCCCGTTTCGGTGAGTCCGAATTTTTCTTTCAAACGATACTTTCTTTTTTCAACTCCACTTAAAGATATATTGAGCAAGTCGGCAATCTCTTTATTCGATTTCCCCATTTTAATATAAGAGCACATCAATAAAGTGGACTCATTCATTCTTGGATCGAATTCTTTTAGTTTTTGAAAGAAGTTATTATTATCCTGATCGAAATGAATTTGAAATTTCTGCCAGCTTTCCTCTTCCCTATCATCCATACTAACATTACGAATAAGAGAACGCAATTCGGCTTGTTGATTATCGTCTTTTATTTTTCGTGAAAATTGATTGAACTGATCTTTTAAATCAGAGAGGAATTGTTTTTTCTGCGCAAAGTGCAAAGCCATAAAACCCATCTCTTCATTTTTTTTGTGCAACTCTATCGCTAACAATTCCGCTTTATGCATAGACTCACTTTTCTGTAAATCCTTCAATCTTTTTTCTTCTAAAAGATGTGCTTGTCTTTCTAAACGCTGACGCATATTTTTTCTAACAAACACTATTACAGCAACAAGTATCAACAAATAAAAAAAGTAGGCAACCCAAGAGCGATACCAAGGTGCCGATACCGAAAAATAACTTAGTACAGCTTTATTTTCTCTACCATTAATATTCACCCAAACTTTAAAAACATAATCACCTTCACGAAGGTTGGTGTATTCTTTAAAAGAGTTTAGCGAGGCATCTTTAAATAAAATCTCTCCATCATCATCCAATAATTCGGTGTGGTATAAAACATTATTGTGGTAGGAACCAAAGTAGGGTAATGAAAAATGAAAGGCCACACTATTTTGAAAATAAGAAAGTCGTAAAGGAATATTTTTACCCATTAGCAAAACAGAGTCTTCTTCGGCCTCTATCGCGAACACCTTTCTTATTAAACAAGTGGGCAGTAATTCTTCCTCTTGTCGGTTACTATAATAAACTGCAAAACCTTGCTGCGTAGCAATTAAATAAACATCGGTATTCACCTTATAAATAAATTCAGCACTTCCCACCAATTTATCTTTTAAGGTAGCCGGTGAAGATTTTTTTACTTTGTATTTTCCATTTACCAATTCAATAAAAACAGGGCGTTCATCGCGAATAAAATACAACTCATCCAACGAGCCCTCAATAAAACGTAAACGAGTGATTAGCTCTTTAACCTCACTAAACTGTTCATCTTTTATAAGCTCATCTTTACCATTTAAAACATATACCCCACCATCAGAACTGATTTTTATTTTACCCTTTACTTTAACAATATCATTGAAATAATCGGCTGCATATTTGTACTTTTCCACATAATTCTCCACCGATAAAACCTTTCGGAAATCTTTATCTATTTTTATTTTAAACAAACCCGATATACCTTGTACTAACCACAGTACTCCATGCTCATCAAATTCAAACATACGGGCCGATTCTTTAAATCCCTGTAAAGTATTTCTATACACCCAATGTCCTTTACGATAAGCATAGATTCGAAAATCATGGTAAGTTCCGCAAATGATTAAAGTATCATTGCCCGGTATTTTTTTTAAATTCCAAACACTAGCCCAATCGTTTTTAGAAATTAGTCTGGCTGAACTTCCGTTTACTTCATAAAACTCGGCAATATCGGCACACAACAATTTGTCCTTCATCAGTTTCATATCGTAATTCACCCTGCCTATTCCTTCCACCGAAGAAAAATATTGGTCTTTATTTTTTAACCATGAAGGCATAAAATATAAACCTTGTGAAGTTCCTAAATAAAGGGTGTCACCTTTTAACTGTGCGGAATACCCCATCCCATCTACACCTTGAATATCGTTTAAATAAGCAATGGCCGAATTGATTTTAAGCAAGGAAATACCATTGTTCATAGCAGCCCAAACATTGCCCTTTTTGTCTTCATACAAAAAGTTTACATTATTGCTTGCCAATCCTTTTTTCTTGTTGAAGGTTTTTACAATATTTCCGTTCATATCACTCAACAGAACACCTTGTTCTGTTGCTAAGGCAAACAATCCATTTTTCAATTTAATCGCGTGATAAATACTTAACTCAACAGCATTTCCATTCTGATAAAAAGAGTGTGTAGAAAATACTCCGTTTTCAAATACAGTAATAGAGTGGCTTTCAATTAAAGTATATTTATTATTACCCTCCGTAAAAGCGCTCACCACCCAATGCGACTCAGGTACCATCGATGCATTAATATATATTGCTTTCCCATTTACTATTTTACCTAAACCTTTAAAATTGTCGAAAAACACCAACTCATCAGCTATTTTTCCAAGAAAAGAAAACACACCCGATTTTCCATTTTTCTGAGAAGGTAAAATGGTAGTAATTGATTTTCCATCATATATATAGATAGCACTTTGTGCACAGTAGTAAACCTTGTCTCCAAAAACAGCAACATGATAAATTTTAGGAAAAATAAGATCCTTGCTTTTCACTTTTTCTTTGAGTGACACAAAAAAAGTTTTTCCTTTTTCATCCTTATCCAGATAACCCAGATCAGAAAAAAGACCGACATACACTGTTCCTTTTTTATCGCTTGCAAAGGCGCACGGACTAACATGATTATTTGTAGGTATAGATCGCCAATTCATACCATCAAATTCTAAAATAGAATAAGCATTGGCAAAAAGCATAACCCCAGAAGTATCTTCAGTGATGGAAAAATTAAGTGAATGCCCAGGGTAATCATCGGTAGAATAGTTGGTGATTTCGGGTAAGGCACCCAAAACTACCATAGGAATTACAAATAATAAAAGGAATAAATTTCTCATAACACTTTACCCAATATAACTAAATTACTTATCGATGTAAACAAGCTCTTCGTCAAACTCTGATATTAATTCATCAGAACACGAAACAACAATTTTTTTCTTCATTTTCAAATTAAAAAGACAAGTAGTTATTTTCTCAAAAATTTGATATTCAGATATATAAAAAATAACTACGGTGTTTGTCCAGTGCTAAAATCAAATCTATTGACGAGTCTGTCCGGCAAAAAATGAATCAAAGCTTATTTCCTGAAATAGTTTTACCTCACAACAAAAAAACAACTATGAAAAAACTATTATTCATTTTGAACCTTTTTAGTGCATACTGATGAATTTAAGTACAGAAACAGAAAGTACTTATTTGAATATTATACATCGCTAAAAATTTTATTAGTCGTTCTTCTCGGTAGTTAACAAGTAGTAAAAGGTAAATTTTCCCAATTTATCAATGCTCCGTTTGGTTCTCAAACGGAGCACTCTATCTGTACTATCGATATAAAAAACTATTAACACTACGGCACTACTTTAACCCTAGTTCACAACAGGAATACTCCCTAAAGTAAGCTGTTGTTCAACCCCACTCCCGAGAAGCGAGTGGGGTTTCTTAAAAAAGTAAGTTTAAAAATGTAAAACAATGAAAAGTAATTTTTCCACCTTAACCACAAAAAAATACTGCATGAAAAAAGCAATGCTTTGCATCGCGGTGGGTTTTTTATACTCTTTCTTAAATACATTGCATGCGCAAGGTTGCGCATCAACCTCCAGAAACCCTTGGCAATGGCCCGGTCAACGCAATTGGGTGGTAGCAACAAATATGTATACCGGACAAATTGTAAATACACAAACTAATGCCGCTACCGATATTGGTGATGCATGGAATCCTGTTGCTGCTTATGAAGGCTGCGCTACAATAAGCAACGATCAAGGAAATCTCCTCTTCTTTTCTACAGGAAGAAGTATTCAACGACCTGATGCAACTACTATTTACAGCGGACTTCTTCAGGGAAATGAAAATGGTAGTGTAGGTAATAAAGGAAGTGCTTCGCAAGGTATTATTGCAATAAAACATCCACTTACTCCCGACCGATATTATTTTTTCACTACAGATGATGCTTTAAGTGGTACAGCGGGTTTTAACTATGCAATTATTGGTACCAATGGAAGCTTGATTCAAAACAGTACACGCTTGGGAAATTACAGAACTACCGAAGGTGTATCTGCTACTTTTCATAATAATGGAATTGATATTTGGGTGGCCGTTTGCGAGTCGGGTTCGGGCAATATCAGAACTTATCTTATTACCTGCGCAGGAGTAAATGCTGCTTCTGTAACTTCCAATGTAGGTATTGCCGCAACAGGCGATGAAGAAAGAGGTGGTATTGCTTTTTCATGGGATGGAACTAAACTCGCTTCCGGATTTGGGAATACTTCAGGTGCCGATAGAGTTCGCGTGTATAATTTCAACAACACAACCGGTGCTCTCACCTTTTCAAATGGTATTGGAAATCCGATGTCGAACAATGGTGAGTTTGCTTATGATATTACTTTTTCTCCTGATAATTCTCGTGTTTTAGTTTCTACCAATCAAGGTACTGTGTACTCATTGAATGCTACAAATGGCTCAGGGAATATAGTATCTGCAGGGGCTGGAAGTCACTCGGCAATTGAAATTGGTGCCAGCGGAAATTTATATCGCGCCACTTTAGGTTCTCCTTTACAACGCTTAACCGGAAATTTAAATACGGGTGCAGCATTAACAGGAGTGAACGTTAATGGAACATCTTGTTCAAGAGGATTGAATACTATGTTTATACCTCCCACTGAAGAACCCGACATACAAGAAGTTGGTCCGTTTTGCAACACCGATCCAGCAGTAAATTTAAACACCACTTGGATATGCAGCGGATTAAATGCAGAAGATGCAACGAATTATCCTAATGCTTATTCGGGACCAGGAATTACCAATGCAGGAACCGGACAATTCAATCCTGCTACGGCAGGTGCCGGAACACATCGAATTATTTTCAAGAGATGTAATGTGGATGATACCATTTTTATTACTGTAAATCTTTGTCAGGCTTGTCCTGATACTACTCTTCAAAATGGCGGACCAATTTGCGCGGGAGCTACATTGAATCTTAACACCATGAAAATAACCACTGCTGCTGGAACATGGACTATTTCTAACGCTCCGGCAGGAACTCCAGCAACTATTACAGGTACTACTTTTACAACTACTGTGAATACAACTCCGGGAAATTATACCGTGCGTTATACTTTAAATCCTGATCCGGGAGGAACATGTCCGAAATTCGCAGAAAGAATCATTCGCGTGAATGCTTTACCTATAGTCACCATGGCGAACAAAAGTGTGTGCACAGGAAATACTACCACTTTCAATGCAGGAAATTTTTCTACTTATGCATGGACCGGACCGAATAATTTTACTTCTACAGCAAATCCAATTACAGCTGCCAATGCCGGAACATATAACGTAACAGTAACCAACACCAATGGTTGTCAGGGAACAGGAAGTGCTACACTTACTGTAAATGCTTTGCCTACTCCTACTTTAACCAATCAAAGCTCTTGTCCGGGTGGTAATGCCACATTCAACGCTGGAAATTTTTCTTCCTACGCATGGACTGGGCCGAGCGGATATACCAGTACTCAGAATCCAATTACCGTTAACAACGCAGGAACTTACAGTGTAACTGTAACCGATGCCAATGGATGTACAGGAAGTACTAGTGCTACTTATAACATCAATACCCAAATTACTTTCACAGTAGCAAATCAAACGATTTGTGCAGGAGCATCAACTACTTTCAATGCAGGTAATTATTCTACTTATTCATGGACAGGGCCGAATGGATTTACCTCTGTTCAAAATCCTATTACAGTTAATAATGCCGGAACTTACAATATAAGTGTTACCGATGCTAATGGATGTTCGGGCACAGCAAACACAATACTTTCTGTGAATGCCTCACCAGTGGTAATTATCGCTAATCAATCGGTTTGCACAGGAGCATCAGCTACTTTCAATGCAGGGAATTTTACCACTTATTCATGGACGGGACCAAATGGATTTACTTCTACTCAAAATCCTATTAACACTAACAATGGAGGAACATATAATGTAAATGTTACCGATGCTAATGGATGCAATGGAACAGGAAGCGCTACCCTTACTATTAATGCATTACCGGTAGTAACATTAAATAATCAAAGTGCTTGTAGTGGTGGAAGTGCTACTTTTAATGCAGGTAATTTTGCCTCGTATATATGGGACGGACCGAATGCATTTACTTCTACCCAAAACCCTATTATAACTACCAACGCAGGAACATATTCTGTAAATGTTGTTGATGCTAATGGTTGTCAGGGTTCAGGTTCTGCTGATTTTACAATCACTACACAAGTAACCATTACTATTGCCAATCAAACCATTTGTGCCGATACCAATGCCAGTTTCAACGCAGGTAATTATGCTTCTTATGCGTGGACAGGTCCTAACGGATTTACCTCTACTCAAAATCCTATAACGGTGAATGAAAGTGGAACATATTCTGTAAATATTATTGACAATAACAACTGTACGGGAAGCGGCAGCGCCACGCTTACAGTAAATGCTTTGCCTACACCAAACATTAATGACGCGGCTATATGTAAAGATAAAAGCCATGTCTTCGACGCAGGAAATTATGCTACTTATATTTGGAGCAGTGGTGAAAGTACCAGAACTGTTGAGAAAAATTCTGCGGGCATTTATTCAGTAACTGTTACCGATCAGAATGGCTGCAGCAATAGCGATGATGCTGAACTTGTAGTAAACAGCAATCCTGTTATAAATATTGGCGATGATATACGCGCTTGTGAAGGAACCTCATTTGTTATTGACGCAGGCCCTAACGGAACAATTTATCAATGGAGTAATGGCGACAATACACAAAGCATCAGCATTAGTCAAAGTGGAAATTATTCTGTAGTGGTAAGCGACATAAACGGCTGTAAAGGCAGAGATGAAATGATAGCTGAATTTATTCAACAACCTACCATTGATTTAGGCAATGATATTGATTTATGTCCGGGTGGATCAGCACAAATCACTGCTCATTATACTCCATCAGGTGCAGATGTTATTTGGAGCACTAAAGTAATAGCGCCATTCATCGTTGTAAATACAACACAAACTGTAGTAGCAACAGCAGTGAATGACGACTTTTGTTTTGCGGTTGATTCCATTGAAGTAGTTGTACATGAAAATCCTATTATAGAAAACATACATGACACTACTGTTTGCTTTTTGCAATTGCCGGAAGGATTAAATATTGATGCTGGTAACAACGGAGTTTACTATCAGTGGAATAACGGATTGAATGGCCAAAGCATTAACATTAATAAAGGAGGAACCTATTCAGTAGAGGTAATCAGTGATTTCGAATGTAGATCTACTGATTCTGTTGTGATCACAGAAGATTGTCCTTCCTCTATTTTTATTCCGAATGCTTTGAGTCCAAACGATGACGGACTAAATGATGTATTTACTATAAAAGGAGAAAATATTTACGACTATGAATTGTGGGTTTTCGACAGATGGGGAGAAATGATTTTTTATTCTGCCGACATGAATAATTCATGGAATGGAAAAAAATTCAACAACATGCGTGAAGCACAAATAGATGTATATGTGTGGAAGGTGAATTACAAAACATGGGCCGACAGATATTATAAAAATAAGATTCAAGAAAAGGTAGGTACAGTAACTATCATTAAATAAAAGTTTTCTATCCATAACTGCAAGAAGAGTAAGCTAACCCCAAGGTTTACTCTTCTTTTAATTCCAGCTGGTGAATGATGTAAGCATCTTGGCAACTACACATTTCACTGATTTAACATTATTTATCTGCACAGTAATATCTTAATATTGTACTTTAACACACAGCGAAAATCACAATTAAAATACACACTGTGCAAAGAAACTGGTTTAAATTAATTCAAAAGGTATTCCTGTTGTTCTTAATTACTTTGGCATCTTCATGTACCATTAATAAGAAGCATTATTCTGCCGGATACAATATTCAATTAAATAATTACGAGCAAAATATTTCGCAAAAAAATAGCTTGAATGAAATGAGAACAAAGAGGGATTTAGAAAATAAAACGAACAGTATTACTATTTCTCATAAAAGAAATTACAACAGCTTTATTTCAAGCACAGAAAATAATTCAGTGGTATTTGTATGTGATACTATTGAATTAAAAGGTGGATTCAAATTATATGGTCATATTATTGAAATCAACTCTAATACTATTAAATACAAAGATTGTGATGATCAAAGCAGCTCTGTAAAAGTGATTGATAAAACAAGAGTGAGCGTGGTAGCTTTTGCTGGCGGAACCCGACAAGCAATTGCAAAAAGTAGTAGAAAAAAATATTCCTCTTATTCGTCCACTCCATCATCATACACCACTATTTCTTCTACACCTTCAAGCAATTATTCTTCAGGGTATGGTACGATTAATTATCCTAGTGTTGAAACCGTAACACCCAATCCATCGGCCGATACAACAATATCTTCTCCTTCATCAACATCAACCTATTCTTCGTCGCCCAGCTACAGTTCATCATCACCCAGCACTACACAATCTTCCGACTATTCATCTTCTTCTTCCCCAAACAATGTTACAACAAGTGATGGTGAAAAGGTGTTAAAAGGATTTTTAAAAGCGGTTTGGTTTGTGGTTAAAATAATTTTAATAATAACTATGTTGGCCTTTTTATCAACGATTTAGAATCTTGAAGGAAAAGAAAAAAACATATTATTCCACCGCCTTACTCACAATCACTTTTGCTTCATCCTGAATACTTCTCAAGTGACTTTCGCCCATGAAACTTTCGGCATAAATTTTATAGATATTTTCTGTACCACTCGGACGAGCAGCGAACCATCCGTTTTTAGAAACTACTTTTAATCCACCTATAGATGCGCCATTTCCTGGGGCTGATGTTAGCATTAAATTGATTTCATCTCCTGCTAAATGTGTTGATTTCACTTGCTCAGGGGATAGTTTTGCTAAAGCCGTTTTTTGTTCTGGTGTTGCCGGAGCATCAATTCTATCGTAAACCGGGGCGCCAAATTCCTGCGTGAATTCGTTGTAAATTTCCTGAGGATCTTTTCCGGTACGTGCAGTAATTTCTGCAGAAAGCAAAGCAGGAATTAATCCATCTTTATCGGTAGTCCACACCGATCCGTCTTTTCTCAAAAAAGAAGCACCCGCACTTTCTTCACCCACAAATCCTAAAGATCCATCCATCAATCCATCTACAAACCATTTAAAACCAACAGGAACTTCTACTACTTTTCTACCTATTTTATTTGCTATTAAATCAATCATATTACTACTCACTAATGTTTTACCAATAGCTGCATTGGCACTCCACTGCGGACGGTTTCTAAACAAATAATCAATCATTACCGCGATGTAATGATTGGGCTGCATTAAGCCACCACTTTGGGTTACAATGCCATGACGATCATGATCGGTATCACAAGCAAATGCAATATCGAATTTATCTTTCAACTCAATTAAACTCTTCATCGCATAGGGTGATGACGGATCCATACGCACTTTTCCATCCCAATCCTGAGTCATAAAACAAAAAGTAAAATCTACTTCTTCGCTCATCACCGTTAAATCTAAATTGTATTTCTCTGCAATTCTACCCCAATACTTCACTCCTGCCCCACCTAGCGGATGAACACCCATTTTAATTTTTGAAGAACGCAATAAATCGGTATCCAATACATTCGATAAATCATTCACATAAGCAGTGATATAATCGTAACGTAAGGTTGTAGCAACTTTTAAAGCTTTCTCATATGGAATTCTTTTTACTTCTTTCAAATTCCCTTCTAATATTTCATTGGCTTTTTTCTCTATCCATGAAGTAGCATCAGAACCCGCTGGTCCGCCATGCGGAGGATTGTATTTAAATCCACCATCTTCCGGCGGATTGTGAGAAGGAGTAATAACTATACCATCAGCAAAACCCTCTTTTCTTCCTTTATTGTAAGTGAGTATCGCATGAGAAACCGCAGGGGTTGGGGTATATTCATCATCTTTTGAAATGAAGATTTGAACTTCATTTGCTGCCATAACCTCCAGTGTACTTCTGAAGGCTGGTGTAGATAAAGCATGAGTATCAATACCTATAAAAAGTGGACCATCGATTTTAAAATGTTTGCGGTATAAAACCACCGCCTGACTCACCGCCAAAATATGATTTTCATTAAAGCTATTGTGCACCGATGAACCACGATGTCCTGATGTTCCAAAAGCAATTCGCTGATCTCTATTGGTAGGATCAGGAATTCCGCTATAATAAGAAGAAATTAACTTAGGAATATTTACCAAACGACGATGTGATGGAAATTTTCCTGCGTTGGGATGTAAACTCATAAGATTTATTTTTTAGATAAATTTTGTATTCTTTGCAGTTCTTCTACGTCTTGTTTGTCTTTTAATCTGTCATTTGAAATTTTTGATAATACTAAATGATTCAAATGCAAAACAGGAATTTGAAATTCTCCTAAAGGAAGAAACACCTTATCTTTCCATGCGTCATTAAACTTAACACCAGAGATAATGGTAAGAAAATCTACTCTTAATGGAGCCTCTCCAAAATAAAATGAAGTGGGCAATTCAAAATTCAAATCATTTACCTGATCTATAGTATCTTCCGTAAACCCCTCTCCTTTCAAAAGATTAACAAACTTAGTTTTATTGTTGTTATCAGGCCTTAACCATATGTCCATATCACCAGTAGCTCTGTTGTACCCGTGAAAATTCACAGCGTAGCCCCCAATCAAAATAAAATCAATATCGTTGACTATTAATTTTTTTAAAAACTCTTTATGTGGCTCATAGAAAATGTACATTCTTACTTTTTTATATGTATCACTTTAGTCCACAATTTAGAGAATGATTTTTCGATCTCACCAAAAGCAATTTTATTTAATTCTTGTAAATACTGTAAACGCTCAATGGGGGTTAGCTTGGCAGAATACAACCTTCTCTCCTGCTCCATCTCTTCGAAAGAGGCAACTTTAAATGTTTTAAAAGAATCACTCAATCGATAACTCGCTGAAGGTTCATTCAATTTGTTTTCATCTGCGCTTTCCATAATAACAATTTACAAAAAAAATGCAACCCATTCACTGGCTTAGATAGTTATTCGACTTTACTTCTTTTTCTTAACTACTTTTTTTGCCACTGGTTTCACTTTTTTCGCCACCACTTTTTTCTTAGATGCTGCTTTAACGGCTACCTTCTTTTTGGCAACTTCTGCTTTTTTCTTAATCGGAGTTGCTTTTTTAACTACTACTTTTTTCTTTGCTTCCGTTTTCTTTTTAGCAGGAGCTTTTTTAGCTACTGATTTTTTAGAAGCAACTACTTTCATTTCTTTTGAAGTTTTTACTTTAGCAGGCAACGCTTTGTTTTTTGGTGCCGCATCCAACTTCGCAATATGTTGATTTACGCGCTCTTCAAAATCGGTTAACACATTCATATAATTGATGAATGCCTCGTAGGGTGTGTTGTAGTGATTGAAATATTTGTGTACATCACCATCGTTAAAAAACTTGGTACACATATAATAAAAGTGGTCACTCGTTTGTAAATAGCGCCAATCTTTTTGAATACCTGCATCTTTAATTCTCTTCACCTTATCTTCTAAACGATACAAACTTTCAAAAGCGTCATCCTGAATATGATTTCCTAACCATGCTGATAAATCTCGTTCTTCATCAGCCCAGGAAATAGGATTATCAATACTCAATGCACCACGAACATCCAATTCTGCAACTGCTTCTGAAGGAGTGCAAAAACGAAATTCAGAACGACTCAATACCAATCGTGGTAAGTGATACATGAAATCAAAAATTCCACTTTCTTTCCATTGATGCTCACCAAAAGTTTCATAATCCATAAACAAATTCACTATCTCTTCAGTCCATGAAATTGAATTCAACCAATCCACATATTTATCGGCAGTTAACGGATAAGCATCCCAAGAAGATTGAGAAAAGCGAAAAGCGATATCATCACTTAATTTGTAATTTTTCAATAACAATTTCAAATCAGGAACATGTGCATTTCTGTACACATAATTCGGACTTTGCCAGCCACCCAACACTTTATCGGCCCCTTCGGTAACCATGGTTTTGTATCCCATTTGATTCACCATCCAACCAATATGATTAGAATAAATCAACTCTGTATTTCTGAATACTTTCGGTTTTTGTCCGAACAACTCTTCTATTTTTTTTGCTTGTTTTTCAACCTGCTTCGTGAACTCCTCCTGGCTTACCAAAGCAGAGAGTGAGTGCGAGTAAGTTTCAGCCAAGAACTCAACACAACCTGTTTCAGCCAAACGTTTAAAGCTTTCCAAAACATCTTGTGCATACATTTCAAACTGATCTAAAGCAGTACCCGAAATAGAGAAACTCACTTTAAATTGTCCGTTGAATTCTTTAATTAAATTCAGCAAAAGATTATTCATAGGCAAGTAGCATTTGTCGGCTACTTTACGCATGATACCCCAGTTTGCTTCATCATCGTAATAATGATGATTTTTACTGATATCGAAAAAACGGTAATATCTCAACCTCATAGGTTGATGTACCTGAAAATAAAAACACAACTTCTTCATTATCTAACCTGCTTTAATGTTTCAACATAAACTTCCTTAACCCTTAATGCTGCATATTCCCACTTCATTCCATCCACCTCTTTCCAACCTTCTTCAGCTAATATTTTTGCAATTTCAGGATACGACAATAAACCGATAATTGAATCGGCTAACTTATTGATATTCCAAAAATCGACTTTGATCACATACCTTAATACCTCCGCAACACCCGATTGGTTCGATATAATAACAGGAACACCCGAACGCATTGCTTCTAATGGTGTAATTCCAAAAGGTTCAGAAACCGATGGCATTACATAAACATTACTCATACCGTACATCTTATCGGTTTCAGCAGAGTTCAAAAATCCTGTAAAGTGAAAGCGGGAACTCATTCTAAGTTCAGCTACTCTTTCCACCAATTTGATGTACATATCGCCATGACCCGCCATTACAAAATGAACATCGGGCATTACATCCAATACTTTTTTGGCAGCTTCTACAAAATAATCCGGACCTTTTTGAAAAGTGATTCTTCCTAAAAAAGTCACAATTTTTTTATCTAATAAGTTCTCTTTTTTGTAAATCGTTTTTTCTCTGTTGATTACTGCATTATGCACCACCACTACCTTGTGCGGAGGAACACCATACCTGTCAATCAAAATCCTTCTGGTTAAACGACTCACCGCAATGATATTATCGGCAGCATGAAAACCAGCTCTTTCTATTTCGTAAACTGTTTGGTTAACGTGTTCTCCCGATCTGTCGAATTCAGTAGCATGAACATGCACTACCAATGGTTTTCCACTAATTTGTTTCGCAGCAATACCTGCCTGATACGTTAGCCAATCATGCGCATGAATAATATCGAAATCATTATTTTTTGCAATTTGCATGGCTACCAAAGCATATTGCTCTACTTCTCTAATTAAGTCTCTTCCGTATTTTCCGGTGAAAGCATATTTCACTTTTTGCCCCTCTAGCTGTTGCACTGAAGATGAATTTTCATCCTGAGAAAGAATAAAATCTTCGGGAGAAACATAAGGAACAATAGGAGAATTTATTTGGAAATAATTTAATCGTTTTAAATTTTCAATAATCGTTTGATCCCCATAATCCACCACTACTTCATTCGCATCAACAAAACGAAATTTACTTTTATCTTCTTCTCCATACAACTTCGGAACAACAAAAAGCACGTCGGTTTTTTGATGTAACAAGCCACTTACCAAGCCATAGCAAGCAGTACCTAAACCTCCCGAAATGTGAGGTGGAAATTCCCAACCGAACATTAATACACGCATCTCTCTCTTTTTTTAAAATACGAATCTAAACTTTTTTCTTCACCTTTTGATCAATTATCTCTTTGATTCTCAGCAGTTCAGCTACACTCCACGCTTGTGAAATGGTACCCACGGCCTTATGTGGAGCCTCTCCATCGTATATTTCAGCAACAGAGCCAACTCCATATTCAAAGATTGCATCTTCAAAACCTTTGTAAATTTTCTTCACCAGCGATAAACCTTTATCACCGTGTATTTTTACTATGGCTTCGCAGAAGTGTCCTAACAACCAAGGCCAAACAATACCTTGGTGATACATATAGTCTCTTTCTTTTTGATCTCCTCTGTATATTCCTTTGTAATTCGAATCTGTTTGAGCCAATGTGCGCAAACCTCTTGGGGTTAACAAATATTCTTTTACTACTTCCAATACCGATTTAGCAGCACTGCCTTCAATCAAAGGATAAGGAAGTGAAATTGCAAAAACCTGATTCGGACGAATAGACCAATCTACCTTTTGTTCATTGATAAAATCGGCTAAATATCCTTTTTCTTTGGAGTAGAATAATTCTTTAAAAGTTGATTTTATTTTAACCGGAATAGCTTTCCATTCTTTCACAAAATCTTTATCGTTTGCTTCTTTCGCCAATTCCAACGAAAAGCAAATTGCATTGTACCATAAGGCGTTTAAATCCACTGCATGACCAGCGCGTGGTGTAACCGGTTTTCCATCCACCATTGCATCCATCCATGTTAGTGCCACATCTTCTTGTCCGCCCCACAACAATCCATTCTCTTTCATATGGATATTGTAATGTGTTCCTTCTTTGTAGCACGATAAAATTTCTTTCATTTTATCGCCATAGCTCAACCACAATTCACTTGATTTACCAGTATGTTCAGCATATTCCTGAAGAGCCCAAAAAAACCAAAGAGAAGCATCAGCCGAATTGTATCGTGCTTCTTCGCCTACTCCAATATTGGTTAGTAAGCCATCTTGCAAATCTTGCAGCATGGTATCAAAGGCATCTTTACACACTTCTGGTTGATTTCTGCTTAATGTTAATCCGGGCAAAGAAATAAAAGTATCTCTACCCCATCTTCCAAACCAATGAAAACCAGCCGTAATTTCTGTTCCTTTTTTTGTTTTCGATATGAATTGCTCAGCAGCAATATCTAAAGAAGATTCAAAATTTTTAATCGTTTTTCTATTCTTGAATTCAGTATTGAAAAATTTTGCTAATTCGTGTGGTTCAGTTTCAGAAGTACCTACAGAAAATATAATTTCTTCGCCAGGAGTCATATTCAAAGAAAATATTCCGGGTTGAAACAAATCTTCTTTGTATTCATAACCTCGCTCCATCTCTCTTAAATACTCATTATCGAAATACCATTCGTAAGTTTCTTTAAAATCAATTTCTTTGGAACACTGCATATGCAAAGCATCAAAATCGCGATACATTTGATAACTCATTCCATTATTAATAGAGTCGCAATTGCGATGAACTCTATTGTTTTTGGCTAAATCATGATAATTTCTAAAAGAAGTAAAAGGCTCTAGTTTCAAGCGAATATTTTCTTTTCCTTTTAAATAAGAATAACGAATCAACAGTCGATTTTCATTTTGCACCAAAAGTAATTCTTTTTTCAGCGTTACATTTCCCAACTGATAAATCCACGTTGGAATTTTATCCATATGAAATTGAGTAAGCAATGAAAAACCTTGTGGGTGAAGAACTCCAGGATATTGATGTGTAGCTAAATGGAAAGTATGTTTTTCATGAATTACCGTTTCATCTAAACAAGCCAACATTACATAGCAAAAATCACTGCTGATATAAGGTTGCCTTAACACCAGCATACCATGATATTTTCTGGTATTGCATAATGAAATACTAGAACTTGAAAAAGCTCCTGTTTCATTCGCTTCTAAAAATTCCCGATGAAAAGAAAAATTCGAATCGACTAATTGCTCTTTATTAAAAGAAAGGTAACTCACTAGTTAGCCAATTCTTTTTCAGCTTGTGCCCAGTTTTCTTCTGCAGATGTTGAACCACCGTTGCTTACAAAAATTTCAAAAGCACGTTTTTGAATGTCTTCAAAAGAAACCAATGTTTGTTGTTTCTTCGTTGTTTTTTTTGCTGCTGGTTTAGCAGTCTCTTTTTTCTTTGTTGTTGTACCTTTAGTTGCCATTTTTCCCAATATTAATATAGTTAATGTTAATGATACTTATTAATTAATTTGGCTACGATACCCGTCCAGCCTGTTTGGTGACTTGCCCCAATTCCTCTCGAATTATCACCATGGAAGTACTCGTAAAATAAAACCAAATCTTTAAAATGTTCGTCCTGATATAATTTTTCCTGATTATTTACCGGTCGGTTTCCATTCTCATCTATAGTAAAAATAGAAATAATACGTTTGAATAATTCATTAGCAATATCATCGAGATTCATCATTACGCCAGATCCTGTTGGAAACTCTAATTGCAATGTATTGCCGTAATACTTATAATACTCACGCAATGATTCAATCAATAAATAATTGGTAGGCATCCAAACCGGACCTCTCCAGTTAGAGTTGCCGCCAAACAAATTACTGGTTGATTCACCCGGTTGGTAATCGATACAATATTGTCCGCCTTCGATATTTATACAATAAGCATTTTTGTGTCGTTTCGATAGAGATCGAATTCCACCAGGTGCCAAAAATTCATTTTCATCAATCATAGCCTGAATCAACTTCACCATTCTGTCTTTAGGAATCAAAGAGAAAAGAATATCTTCCCCTTCTTTAAAATTTTCAATGGCTAAATATTTATTCTCGGTTATTCTGTCTTTCACAAACCACTGCAAACGCTTCACAAATCCAGGGATATCTTTTAAAGTTTCTTTGTGAATAAGTGCTGCGGCATATAATGGCGACAAGCCTACCAAGGAATGAATTTTCAACTGAACAAATTTTCTGCCCGGCAATCTCAATACATCGTAATAAAAACCTTCTTCTTCATCCCAGGCACCAATCCAATCTTTACTGGCTTTATTCAATGATTCGGAAATATAAACGAAATGCTCAAAAAATTTAGTAGCCACATCTTCAAAAGCTGAATCGTACTCACAAATTTTAATGGCCATCTTCATCATGTTCAAAGAGTACATCGCCATCCAGCTGGTACCATCGGCTTGTTCCAAAGTGCCACCACCCGGTAGCTGACTACTTCTATCGAACACCCCAATATTATCTAAACCTAAGAACCCACCTTCAAAAACATTTTTTCCTTTGGCATCTTTCCTGTTCACCCACCATGTAAAGTTGATCATGAGTTTATGAAAAATTCTTTTCAAAAATCTAATATCTGCTCTGCCGTAATGTTTCTTTTCTGTTTCGTAAATTTTCAACGCGGCCCAGGCTTGTACAGGAGGGTTCACATCACCAAATGCCCATTCGTAAGCAGGTATTTGTCCGTTAGGCGCCATATACCACTCGCGCGTAATAATAATCAGTTGCTTTTTGGCAAATTCCGGATCCAGCATTGCCAGAGGCACACAGTGAAAAGCTAAATCCCACGCGGCATACCAAGGATACTCCCATTTATCGGGCATTGAAATGATATCCTGATTCTGTAGCGTTTTCCACTCTTTATTTCTTCCTTTTTTTCTCGATTCAGGAGGAACCGGATGGCCAGGATCACCTTGTAACCAACGCTCCACATCATAGCAATAATATTGCTTAGTCCACAGCATTCCGGCAAAACCCTGACGTTGAATATTTTTTAAATCATCGCTAGCTGAGGATGGAACAAACTTTTCGTAAAATGCATCTGCTTCCTGTAAACGCTTAGCAAAAACATCACCGAAAGTACTATCGAAAGGATTTGATTCTACTTCAGTTTTAGTAAGCTTCAATAAAATTACTTCTTTGCCACCCGCTTCAATAGTACGTTTGAATAACGGAGAAAATTTGGTGCCTTTATGATGATTTTCAAAAATGCCAAAGTCATTACTCACCACTGCATTATTAATTGCATCTTTCACGTAAGGGGAAGTATTCTCCGTATGGAAAATACGTTCCATATTGGTTTCGTTCTCGGTAAATAAATAGCGATCGGGCGTTTCGAAATAAAGAAAATAATCGCCTATGATATGATGATGTGCTTTAACTCCGCCAAAACCATTCAAACCCTTTATCTTTTCAATACTAGGTTTTTCGGGCCACACACCAAAGCTCCACAAATTACGAAACCAGAAAGTAGGCAATACCGAAAGATCATGGGCTTCTTTTCCTCTATTGAAAGCAGTGATTTTTACTAAAATGTCGAAAGGACCTTCTTTGGCGTATTCTACCTGAACATCGAAATATTTATTATCATCAAAAATACCTGTATCTGTAATTTCAAATTCAGGTTCTTCTTTTGATCGGTTGCGATTAACATGCAATAATTCGCTGTACGGAAATTTCCCTTGCGGATATTTATACAAATATTTCATGTAGGCATGAGAAGGAGTATTATCAAGGTAGTAATACAATTCTTTACAATCCTCCCCGTGGTTACCTAAAGTACCACTTAAACCATACAAGCGTTCTTTTATAATAGCATCATTACCATTATAAAGAGCCAAACTAAAACATAAATTTTGGTAATTGTCGGATATCCCCGCTATTCCATCTTCACCCCATCTATAAACCCTTGATCGGGCATGATCATGTGGAAAATAATCCCAAGCCGATCCATCTGCACTATAATCTTCACGTACCGTACCCCACTGACGCTCGCTTAAATACGGCCCCCATCTTTTCCAAGGCTTAACCTTCGATTTGGCTTCTTCTAAGCGTATTTCTTCAGCGGTTTTCATGGTAAATCTGTAAATTTAGCCCCCCCAGCGTCGTTCCTAATAGCGTCTCGTTTCGAGTGCAAAACTAAGGTTTTTACAAGAGAAAACAGCATATAAATATTAATTTATTATTAAAGAAAAAGGCATCCGTCAGTTGACGGATGCCTCTACCTTAAAAGGGAAACTATAATTTTACATTTTCACCAATACATTACTGAAAACAACTTGTGAGTTGGTTGACAAACGAAATGTATAACTGCCTTGAGCAAGAGAGTTGGTGTTCAATTGAATTTTAGAAGCTGTACCAATGTATTTTTGAGTATAAACCAATTCACCTAAAATAGAATATACTTCAATTTTGTTCACTCCTACTACATCATCAAAAGTCACCAGATCTGTGGCCGGATTTGGAAAATAAGAAACAGTACGATATTGCTCATAATTAGGAACATTGGTAGTTAAACAACCTTTGAAATTTGATGTTCCTGTAAAATCCTTATCCTGTCCAGATGCAATTTCAACATTATTTACTGTAATCATCTCACCAAAAACATCCGTAATTCTTACCTGCGTGTTTCCTGGAATATTAGCACTACCCGTCCATCCATTATCTACTGTTCGGGTTAAATTAACCCAATTCGATCCATTCAAAATCTCCACTTTATTGATTTTGTTTTTGTGTTTACCAATAACCAATTTCACATACCACTGATTACAACCTCTGGTTGAAACAGTAACAGGATTGTTAGCATAAGGACAAGCCACTACAAACCAACTGATATTACCCGTTCCTGTTGGTCCGTTATGATCGGCAACAATAGCATCAAAAGCCTCAGGACTTAAATCGATATCGTTAGAATTTGCCAAACAATGGCCATCTTGTGCAGGAGGGCATTCATCAGCGATAGTAATAATTTGAGTTCCACCAGGCCCGGTAACTTCCAAGCATTCACCGCACTCTGCAGAACTGTAAGTAGAAATGGCACCATACATTACCCCAACACTACTGTTCTTGAAGGAACAATGTCCATCAATACCATTGTCTTGAGGAAAGCCTGCGTACCAGGTAGCTCCACCATTCTTTACAGGAGAACTACAATTCGATTGAGAATAAGAGATGCCGGACAATAAAATAGCCGACAGTAATAGTAACTGTTTTTTCATAAGAAAATTGAATTAAGTAAATAGTAATTAGGATACCCGAAAAACCAATATAGAAAAATCTTTCCGATGTAAAAAATAAAAAAGCGGGTAAAGACAACTCTCTACCCGCTTTTTTTTATATGATTTGCTGTTACGCAGTAACTTTAGCAAGCAATTCAGCCATTGCTTTTCCAATCTCAGCCGGAGAATCAACCACTTTAATTCCGCACTCTCTTAATATTCTTTTTTTAGCTGCAGCAGTATCATTTTCACCACCCACAATTGCACCTGCGTGCCCCATTGTTCTTCCTACCGGAGCAGTTTCACCAGCAATAAAACCAACTACTGGTTTAGTACCGTTGGCTTTGATCCATTCAGCAGCTTGTGCTTCCAAATTTCCACCAATCTCACCAATCATTACAATACCTTGTGTTTCTTTATCGGCCATTAATAATTTAACCGCGGCCAAAGTGGTGGTTCCAATAATTGGATCTCCACCAATACCAATTGCTGTAGTGATACCCAAACCTGCTTTCACAATTTGATCAGCAGCCTCATAAGTTAAAGTTCCCGATTTAGAAACGATACCAATATTTCCTTTTTTGAAAATGAAACCAGGCATGATACCTACTTTAGCTTCACCTGCGGTGATAACACCCGGACAGTTCGGTCCAACCAGTGTTACGTTTTTATCGCTGATATAAGATTTCACTTTCACCATGTCGGCAACCGGAATACCTTCAGTGATGGTAACAATTACTTTAACACCAGCAGCAGCAGCTTCCATGATAGCATCGGCAGCAAAAGCAGGTGGAACGAAAATAATAGTAACATCGGCACCCGTAGTTTTAACAGCATCGGCAACGGTATTGAAAACCGGACGATCTAAATGTTTTTGTCCGCCTTTACCTGGAGTTACTCCACCCACTACGTTGGTACCATATTCAATCATTTGGCTAGCATGGAAAGTTCCTTCACTTCCCGTAAAACCTTGCACTATTACTTTCGAGTTTTTGTTAACTAATACTGACATATTCCTAATTTTTAATTCTTACTTTTTAATTATTTACAGTTCTTTTTTAATGTAGTGCTTACATATATATTCACCTCAGGCCATGTTAGCGATTTACCATCGGCACCCCTGTGCAGGTCTAAACATTGTTTATTTAATGAAGCTAAAGCTTTTTGGGCTTTGAAATCGTTGAGGTTAATGCTACCATCCAAAGTTAATTCTTCGCCATTTAAAGAAAGTTGTAAAGTGTCGTCTTTTTCGATATTATTCATCTTGATAGAAACTATAACCGGAACAGTTGTTGCCTTGTACTGAGGCATTGTTGAGACAAGCTCATAAAGAAGTTTTTTGATTTTTCCTGTTATAAAAGCAGTGCTATCCATTTTCGCGAAAAATGAAGACTTAACATTAAAATCCCTGCTGGGATCTTTTGTATTTAAACCCTCAATATCAATTTTAAAAGTGGCACCATCCACAACATTATAAGCAATGGTATCTTCTTTAGTGCTTCCTACTGTAAACTTCAAAAACCCACCTTTCACCTCTTTCTTTTCTGTAAACTTAAAAGCACCAAAGCCAATAGTGGTAGCAGAAGCATCGAAGGAATAAGTACAAACCTGAGGTTTAATAGTATCTTGAGAAGGTTTAACTTCTGTTGAAGCATCGCCACCGCAACCGGCAAGCAATAAAACACTTGAAAAAGCTAGAAGTATTCTTTTCATAAAATTTTAATGAAGCACAAAACTAATAAATTTTGAGCAGGCAATGGCCTTTTTTATAACTTTACTTTCAATGATCAAAGTGATAAGTATAATTACCGCATTATTCCTGGGATTCAGCTCATGCTCCACCTTAGAAGCCGATCAACCAACGGTAATTAAGATAAATGCTATCGACTTAAAAACCAACTACAATTTAGAAGGATCTAGCAGCCATAAAATTAGTGATGCCTGGATTTACATTGATGATCAGCTACAAGGTGCATTTGAGCTGCCTTGCGCAATTCCTTTTTCTCAAAATGGAAATGTAAAAATAACAGTGGTACCAGGAATTAAATCATCGGGACAAACCGCCATTCGAGAAAAATACCCCTACTACAAATGGTGCGATTCATTAGTAAATATGAGCGGAAGCACTATCACCTTATACCCTACTACTCAATACATTGATTCTACTTCCTTCTTGTATAAAGATGATTTTGAAAGCAATGCGATAGTATTTACCAAAGACAATAATTCCGACACCTCCATGTATATAGTAAGCGGAGGGGCGAACATTTTTGAAGGAAATAACATTGCTGAAATATGCGTAAACAATAATAATCCTTACGCTCTGGTGAAATCGATGTTGAATTTATCTACTCCTTCCTCTTCCAAAAAAACTTACTTAGAAATGGACTATGCCAATGATGCTCCCTTGATTGTAGGCATAAAAAGCGGAGGAAATTTTGTGCCTATTATTATTTTAAATTCTACTGCCTTAGCATGGAATAAGATATATATTGATTTGAGCCAAACTCTCGCCAACAACAATTCTCAAAGTAAATTTGAAATTTACTTTGAAATTCAGCAAATTAGCGGAGAAGAAAACAGGACACGTTTTGATAATTTGAAGATCGTTACCAGGAAATGAACAGAGTTAAGCAGTCGTTAAAGTATATTGTAGTGGATTGGTCGGTGGCTGCTTTAGCGTGGGCAACGTTCTTTGTTTACAGAAAAAGCAGAATCGATAGGAATTACTCTGATTTATTAGATATTATTCATGATCCCAAGCTACACTTAGGCATTCTTGTAATTCCGTTTTTCTGGTTTTGTTTGTATTTATTACAAGGACAATACAGCAATGTTTTTAGAAAATCGCGATTAAAAGAAACTGTTCAAACCTTATATGCTGCAGCTTTTGGAACTATCATTATTTTCTTCACCTTATTAATTAACGATTATAATCCCTCCTACTCTACTTATTACAAATCTATTTCGGCGTTATTTCTTATTCATTTTTCGTTAACTGCCATTTGTAGATTTATTATTTCTTCTCAAACTGCTCATAAAATCCACGATAGAGTTTACGGATACAATACTATCTTGATTGGTAGTGGAAATAAAGCACTTCAAATCTTTTTAGAATTGGAGGGAATGAAAAAATCGATGGGTAATAAATTCGTTGGTTATGCTGGTGTAAATGGAAAAGATGATGCTTCTGTTTTATCGAAATACTTACCCTACTTAGGGCACATCGAGAATTTAAGAACTTACATAGAAGAAAAACAAGTAGAAGAAGTAATCATAGCCATTGAAGAAAAAGAACAAGAAAAAATACGATCGGTAATAGCGAAACTGGAAGGAAGAAATGTGATCATTAAAACCATTCCGGAGATGGAAGATATTTTGGCGGGATCGGTAAAAATGAATTCCATTTTAGGTGCCGCCTTAATTGAAATATCAGCCGACCCAATGCCTGAATGGCAAAAAAGCTTCAAAAGAGTATTCGATATTTTTTTCTCGCTATTTGCTTTAATTCTAGGATCTCCAATTTATACTGCCCTCGCTATAGCCGTAAGAACCAGTTCTAAAGGCCCCATATTTTTTACTCAGGAAAGAATAGGAATTCACGGTGAACCATTCAATATTATTAAGTTCAGAACAATGTGTATTGATGCAGAAAAAACTGGTCCGGCATTAAGTAAAGACGATGATCCTCGTATTACCAAAGTGGGTAAATTTTTACGCAAAAGTCGTTTAGATGAATTACCACAGTTTTGGAATGTATTAAAAGGAGAAATGAGTGTGGTGGGTCCCCGACCAGAGCGCCAATTCTTCATTAAACAAATTGTGGAGAGAGCTCCGCAGTATTACTATTTACAAAAAGTAAAACCAGGAGTTACTTCATGGGGACAAGTAAAATACGGCTATGCCGAAAATGTAGATCAAATGATTCAGCGCTTGAAATTCGATTTGATTTATATGGAAAATAGATCTCTACTGGTGGATTTCAAAATCATTATCCACACCATCTTAATTGTGTTTCAGGGAAGAGGGAAATAAATTCGAATTACTTCGCTCTCAACGTTTCAGCAAAAGTTAAATTATTCAACATTCCATGAATTGTTTTGGCAATTCTATTGGCTTTCGTGGGAGAAGTTTTAGCGCTTTCAATCCATTTAGAATAATAATTCTGATGTGATTTAGGCATGGCATAGAAAGCTTTTGCTGCAAAAGGTTCTTCCTCTAAACAAACTACTAAATCAACATCTAATTGATATTCACTTTTATCTCTTTCAACTTTCAGGTGAATCGTATTTCCTTCTTTTTTACCAATAGCTTTTCTAATATCCGCTTTCAATGGTAATATAAATTCCCCCTCTCCCATAGGAAGTAAAGCAAGAGCTGAAAATTCAATTCCATCAATAGTTCCTTTTATCCGAAAGCTTTTTTTATTACCTGGAAAAAGTATTTGGGCAAACTCAGCAGGAAACACAATATAAGTCCAGCCCGTCTTCTCTCCCATTTTTTTAAACTTTTCAATCAGCGCCGAAAATTCAACATTTTTTTTCATGACTAAGGTTACCTTTTAAAAAATTTGCCATTAAGATATTGTAACAGATTTAAAAAACAGTATTGATACATTATGAAAATAATACTTAAAGAAATTTTTGATGGATGCAGGTTTTTCGCCATGTGGATAAGAATGGTGATTTGCAGAGAGTTTTACTCGTAAAGCTCTCCTCTCTTACAGCGTTCCAATTCCCCATTGGAACGCTGTTTTTTTTAATTCACTCCCACAATACCATAGGTGGTTTTTCCATTCTTCACTACTTTCCTAAACATCATTTGCAGTTTAATTTTTCTTCCATCTGATGCAGAAGTAATTTTAAACGTTGCCACTTTTTCATCCATCAAAATATCGAAACCCGTAAATTCAATATCTCCAATATCATTAAAATCTAAACACGCTTTTGTTTTTCCTTCTCCATCTTTTGAAATAAGTACACCACAAAATTGTTCATTCATACATTTTGCGGTATCATTTTCCAGCGCTTCAATACATCTGCGTTGGTAATAAATAGAATCGTAGAAATAAGTTAATTCATAAATATTTCCATTTTGCACATAGGCAGCAAATGTTTTAAAGAAATTATTGGTATCAATTTTCGAAAAAGGAAGTACCGTGGTAGGAATGTCATCTACTGATTTTTTAATGTCTTTTTTCGACTTCAACACATACTTCGAATACAAAATAGTTTTGTACATCAAGGTATCTCCATTCAACACAAAAGGTTGATTTTTTTTAAAATAGTGACCAGTAAATTCAATAGCATAACCTTCTTTCCTGAGAGAATCAGGCATTTTTAAACTATCGCTTTCCGGAAGAATTTCAATTTGCTGTCCATTCTCTTCATTCACCCACTGCAAATTTCCATCGCCATCCTTGTATCCCGTAATAGTTACAACCGTTTCCTTTTCTTCGAGATTTTCATTGATTTCAGAACAGCTCATTAAACCAATAGACAACAATGCTAAAATGAATTTCACCTTATTCATAAATATGTATCCTTAAAATTATATTCCACTTTTGTAAGATGCAATCCTTTTGCATCAATTGATGTTCCTGCTTCTTTGCGATCTTTCGATTCTATCACTTTACGGAAATCAGACAATGTTAAATTCTCTTTACCTACTTCCATTAATGTTCCTACAATAGCTCTAACCATATTTCTTAGAAAACGATTGGCACGAATTTTAAAAACCAAGACCTCTTCTCTTAGTTCAAATTCAGCCAAATGAATTTTACATCTGAAATTATTTACTTCGGTATGCACTTTTGAAAAGCATTGAAAATCCTCATACTCCAAAAGAATTTCGGCAGCTTCTTTCATTGCCTGTATATTCAATTTAGTATTGAGATGAAGGGTTCTATCGGCTAAAAAAACATTTTTATTGAAAGTCATCCAGTATTCATACTCACGCCACTGCGCATCAAATCGCGCATGAAAATCATCGGCCACTTTAATTATTTTTTTCACAACTATATCGTTGGGAAGAAAACGATTTAGTCGAAATTTTAAATCCTCCAAATTTTCTATCTCACTATCGCCATCGAAATGCGCAAAGAAATCCGTTGCGTGTACCCCTGTATCAGTTCTACCACAGCCCAAAGTTTCTATTTCTTTTCCTAATAATTTACTTAAACAGAAATCGAGTTTTTCTTGCACCGTAATTCCATTGGGTTGCTTTTGCCAACCATGATAATTTGTTCCATTATATGCCAATTGAATAAAATAGCGCATCACTCAAAAGTAAATAGTAAATAGCGAATGAACAATAGTATCGGGCAATCCAATTCTTTTCCATTTTTCTATTGGCTATTCGATCTTCGCTCACTATCTTCGTTCAATGTACTTCTACCTCATTATTGGCATATTGTGTTCATCGTCGCTGTTTGTAGCATTTAAGCTGTTTAACAAATTTGAAATCAATTCTTTCAATGCTATTGTGATTAACTACATCACCGCATTTTTATTGGCATTTATGATGAGTAACGGAACTCTTATTTCTGTCTTTTTACATGCCGATTGGATGTGGCATGCTGTTGCTTTAGGTTTGATTTTTATTATACTTTTCAATGTAATGGCTAAGTCTTCACAAGAGGCAGGTGTTGCTATCACCAGTGTGGCGAATAAAATGTCGTTTATAGGCCCCATTCTTTTTGGTATATTTTATTTAGAAGAAGATTTTTCTATCTGGCAAAAAGTGGGAGTTACTCTTGCTATTGGCGCTGTTTTTCTTAGTTCATATTCTAAAAGTTCTGAAAAATCAAAAGCCAAAATTTTCTTACCTATTGTGTTATTCTTTGGAGGAGTTTTACTGGATACTATTTTGGGCGCAACACAAACCACCTATGTGAAAGAAGGAGAAACACTATTGTTTACTGGTAGTATTTTTGGTGTAGCTGCCGTTTTGGGATTAACATGGCTCGTGATCAATAGTTTTAAAAGCAAAGACATTCCCAAAACAAAAGATTTAGTAGCAGGCATCATTTTAGGAATCCCCAATTTCTTATCGATATTCTTATTTCTATCGGCGTTGGAAATTACTACCTGGGATAGCGCACAACTCTTCCCTACTTTCAATTTAAGTGTAATTGTAGTAAATGCCATTGTTGGATTTTTCTTTTTTAAAGAAAAACTAAACCTGATAAATTACATTGGAATTACACTGGCAACAACCGCTATTGCATTAATCATTTTTGGTTAATGGAACAACTAGAAAGCATTTCAAACGTCTTGGTGAAAAACATAAAATATTGAGATTTTTAATTTTCATATTGATTGGTCAATGTTGTTTTGCTCAAAAATGGGGCAATGATTTAAACCCCTATCCTATTGATACCTTCAGTAGTAAAGCTTATTATTTCAACACCACAAACTTCCCTTCAAACGATCGTGAAATCAATGAGTATTTAAGTTCTTATTTCTCTATTGATTTACAATTCAATTATAGCAGAACCAGCATAGGGGGAACACATTATCAGTACTCTCAAATTATTAACGAAGTTCCTGTATATCGCTCTTTCGTTAAAGTAAATATTCTGAAAAACAAGCAGCAGGTCCAGGTTATTGCTTTGCTGTACGACCCATTTTCTATTTCACAAATAGCAGAAAAATCAAATTCTATTTACTTTCCTGTTGAAAAAAATTCTTTGGTTCCTGCTATTTTAAATCAAAGCAATGAATACGACAAAGTTTATGCATATGATAACTCTTTGTTGTATGAATCAGATCACCGATCCTACGTAAAAAAGGATACTGTAGCTGTATTTAAAGTTTTTAATCCCGACCCATTAACCAGTGCGCAAGTAGGATATGGAGGTGCTTACGTTGATAACAATGATGCTAGTTGTGCTGAACTCTATGCAGAACAAAAATACCTAACCTGCTCCTTAAAAATTAGCAACGATTCTTTTTTGCTGGAAAATGATTATTACTTCATCAAAGATCTTGATATACCCAACACCGCACAGGCTGTTTGTTTGAATGACACCATTGATTTCGATCGATCGATGTTTGAGTTTGAGGACGCCAATACCTATTATCACCTGGAAAAACGCAGAGCCCATGTTTCTTCTTTAGGATTTAGCAACCTGGTAAATATTCCTTTAGATATTGATGCTCATGCCTACAACGATGCTGAGAATTCAAGCTTCAATGAATTTGCCTCTCCGGCACAATTGCTATTTGGAGAGGGAGGTATTGACGATGCTGAAGATGCCGATGTTTTAGTTCATGAATTTGGACATTTCATGTCGGCCAATGCATCTCCTTCAAGCAATACAGGTTTATACAGAAAAGCTATTGATGAAGGATTTGGAGACTATTGTGCCGCCAGTTATTCCAGAACAATTAGCGATTACAACTGGCAAAAAGTTTTCAATTGGGATGGAAATAATGGTTCATGGCAAGGTAGAGTTGCCAACACCACGAAACATTATCCGGAAGATATAGGCAAAGGAATACATAAGGACGGAGAATTATGGTCGTCAACACTCATGCAATTATGGGATGATTTAGGAAGTAGTATTTGCGACAGTTTGGTTTTTCAAATGCTATACGCCCAAGTAGCAAATACCAGTATGGTAGATGCAGCTGTTCAGTTTCTGGATGCTGATAGTGCACTCTTCAATGGTGCTCATCACGATATCATTTACCAACGCATGTCGGAAAGAGGATTTTTTCCTGTAATAGATTCTACAAAATATCTTACCAATGACGATATTTCTTTAATTAATTCTCAAGAATTTGCAATGGGTGGAGAAATGATTATTGCCTTTAAATCAAAAAGTACAGGAACTGCAAAAATATTCGACTGCAATGGCAAATTAGTAGAAGAATTGAGTTTTGAAAATCAGAGTCAATTGAATTATTCTAACTCCAATTTATCTGCAACATTTTACCTATTAAAGGTTTCAATAGCAAGCTCCTCAAAGACATTCAAAATATTGAAATACTAATTTTTCTACGTTAAAAACCGTATGTTTGCTATTCACTCAATTTTAATTATCTTGCATTCTCTATAACTAAGGGGTTATAATTATTTGATTATGAAAAAACAGCTGTCTATTGTGGCATTAGCGTGCCTAATTTTTTCCTTCCATTTTGTTAATGCCCAAGATGAACTCTGGTACTTTGGAGGTTGGCCAGCAAAAGGTGGAGGAGTTTATTTTAACGGAGGTTCTTTTACACAGAGAAATAACGAATCAACAATATTTTATTACGAAGCAGCAACAACCGTTTCCGACGGAAGTGGCAATCCATTATTTTACAGCAACGGTACAACTGTTTACGATAAAACACATGCTATCATGACCAATGGATCAGGATTGATGGGCAGTCTTGAACCAGCTGGTGCCGAAGGTAGTGGCGCACAAGGTGTATTGGCAATCAATGCTCCAGGTAATCCAAATCTATATTACTTAATCACTACAGGTTCGGTAGAACAATGTCAATCATGGGGTGGAACCAATAACGGATTACGTTATCATACTATTGATATGACTTCAGGCGCCAACGGTGCTGTAACAGCAAAAAATCAGATTATGTTGGATGGAACTCCTACTCCTGTTGCTGAACAAATGACCGCTATTCAAGCCAATTGTGATACCACATGGGTTATTGCTCACGGTGCAGCAAACAATAATTTTTATGCTTTTGCTATAACTTCTGCTGGAGTGAATACTACTCCCATAGTTTCTTCAGTTGGACCAGCACTTTCTTCAAGCAATTGGAACTGGGCACGAGGAACAATGGATGTTTCACCTCATGGCGACCGCTTGGCTTTTGCAAGTGGATTTGGTGTTCACCTTTTTGATTTCAATATACAAACTGGTGTGGTGAGTAATGCATTAGCTATTGCTACTTCCGTTCCTTATTATGGAACTGAGTTTTCTCCCGACGGACAAAAACTATACTACACTCAATATGTTTTAGGAGAATTATATCAATATGATATTTGTGCTGCTAATATTAATACCGTTGATTTATCACCCACTTTTTATGGTGAACTGGTAACTGCTCCTAACGGAAAAATATATGCTACTTATAATGGGTCAAATGCTTTCTCTGGAACATGGCTGGCTGAAATAGGCAATCCAAACGGAAATTCCGGTACCTGGAATTTTACCGCAAATAAATACAACTCAGGAGTAGGTATCGGTCCGGGCTTACCTCAAACCTATTTTGATGCTGCATTTTACAATGGCGGCCCCGTAACGGCAGATGTAGTCAAAACACTTCCCGATACTATTTGTAATGATGTGAATCCAACCTGTTTAGGACTTTCTGTTACTCCGGCTGTTGCTGGAGTTTGGAGATCAGAACCTACTGGATTCGTTAATTCACATGGTGTATTTAATCCTGGCGCTCCATCTGCTACAGATACTACTGTTGTTAAAGTGTTTTTTGGAATGGAGCCTTGTGTAGTAGAAGATTCTGTTAGCATTGTTGTGGTAAAATGTTGTTTGCCTTTCAACACCAATCCCCCACTCGCGCCTTTGTGTCCGGGTGATGATTTAAACTTAGCTACTTTAGTTACTCAAGGTGTTGGAACATGGACTATAGGAACCAATCCTCCAGCTTCACCGGGTAAAGTTAATGCTACTATTACTAATCCGAATTTCATCACAAACAACAATACTAATCCTGGAAATTACACAGTGATTTTCACCTTAAACAACGCATTAGGAAGTTGTCCTGATACCACCCACGAAACAGTTACAGTTAAGGCTGGTCCTAATCTTCCAAACATCCCAGACACTTCAGTTTGTGTAGGCGGAACCGTTACTATTTCCCCTGGTTCGTTTACTTCTTATACCTGGGATGACAACACTACTACTGCAACACACAATTACTCAGCAGCTGGCTCACACTATGTTGTTTTAGGGAATAATGTAAATTGTAGTGACACCGTTTTCTTCGATGTTAATGCTGGTGCTCCATTAAGCGTTTCATTAAATACTCCTTCTGCAATATGCGCTGGTGATTCAGCTACATTAACGGCAACGGTAACAGGCATTAAAACATCTCCTTTAATATATGTATGGGATGGGAATTCAGGAAGCAATAATTCAAAAACTTATTATACTGGCGGATCACATACCGTGGTGGTGAATGATGCCAGAAATTGCACCGGATCGGCAACCAAAGTGTTGGTATACGGAGGTAAGCCATCGGTTACTTTACCGGCAAATACTGAAAAATGTTTTCCTGAGGGACAAACCTTTACAGCATCTGTTCAAGATACCTTTGCTACCATTAAATGGAATGGAACTTTAAGTACCGATACTTTCCACACTATCAATTCAGCACAAAGCATTCAAGTCATTGTTTCCAATGCAGTAGGGTGTGCAGATACAGCATCAACTACAATCACCAACAAATGTATTTCCGTGAAATGGAAATTTCCCAATGTATTTACACCCAATGGTGATGGTGAGAATGAACATTTTTACCCTTTCTGGGTAGATGAAAATACGTTGAGTAAACTAACTAAAGTTCATTTTGAAGTATATGACAGATGGGGAATTTTAATGTATAGAAATGATGATGTCGCAATACCTGAATGGAAAGGTACATTTAACGGAAGTAAGGTGTCTCCGGGAGTTTATTACTGGATAGTTCGCTGGACTGATACATCAAACACAAGTGGAGAAGAAACCGGTTGGGTTGAAGTGGTATATTAATTCATTCTAAATACACAAAAAATGGCTGCTCAAAAGGCAGCCATTTTTTTTTAACTATTATAAAACAAAAAAGCCGAGCGGGCGCCCGACTTTTTTCTAACCTAACTAAACTAATCAGTTTGAAAACTGATCGCTGCAAATATATATCGTTTATCGTCCTTTGTCAATTATTCATCGAGAAAAATTTACAATTTCTCTAAAACATCAAGCCAGTTGCTTTGTTCCTTGAACATATTTCAATATATTCGCACTCGCAAAAAATTCATAATTATGAATTCTTTGATGTAATGGTCTCGTAGCTCAGTTGGATAGAGCAACTGCCTTCTAAGCAGTAGGTCACTGGTTCGAATCCAGTCGGGATCACCAAAAGCCTGAAGCTAAAAAAAGCTTCAGGCTTTTTAATAACTAAAAGCTATCCCATGAAAATCATTTGTATTGGAAAAAATTATCTTAAACATGTTAAAGAATTCGACGGTAAAATTCCCGATGAATTGTGCTTCTTCATGAAACCCGATACTTCTCTTTTAAAAGACAATGAACCTTTTTATCATCCTGATTTCAGTAAAGAAATTCATCATGAAGTAGAAATCGTGGTGAAAATTGATAAGGTTGGAAAGAATATTCAAAAGGAATTTGCTCACAAATATTATTCTGAGATAGGTATTGGTATCGATTTCACTGCACGCGATTTACAATGGAAATTGAAAGATGCAGGATTGCCTTGGGAGAAAGCCAAAGCATTTGATAATGCAGCACCAGTAAGCAAAAAATTTATTTCTGTAAAAGATATTAAAGACGTTAACAATATTAATTTCTGCCTCAATATCAATGGTGCTCAAAAACAAGCAGGAAACACAAGTGATATGATTTTTAAAATTGATGATATTATTACTGAAGTTTCTAAATACATTACACTTAAAACTGGAGATCTTATTTACACAGGTACGCCCGAAGGTGTATCGGCGGTAAAAATTGGAGATCGATTACAATGTTTTATTGAAGATGAATGTTTGCTAGACTTTGAAGTGAAGTGATAAAGTGATGTTAAGGACGATAGTTCCTTCGTTCCTCAGGATGACAACCAGAACGTGGATGAGCATTGTTTGTCCATCCTGAGGAACGAAGGAACTATCGTCGTACTCTAATTATGAAATAAAATCAAATCGATTTCTAATAGCAATACTGATTTCTTCATTCTCAATCAAGAAGCCATCGTGCCCAAAAAGTGATTCAATCTCCTGGTATTCACAATCAGGAATATGCTCATTCATATGCTCCTGCTCGGAAATAGGACACAACAAATCAGAATGAATTCCAATAATCAACGTTTTTTGCTTCATGGAAGCCAGAGCTTCTTCCATAGTATCAAATCTTCCACGGGCAATATTGTGTGTATCTAAAACCTTAGTGAGTTTATGATAGGCAATAGCGTTAAATCTTTTGGCCAATTTCTCTCCTTGATATTTTAAATATGAACTTACTTTAAAATTATCAATGATATCTTCTGATTCTTCTTTCTGACGAATGTTGTAAGCCTCATGGTTTCTGTAAAATAGCAAACCAATTTGTCGCGCACGCTTCATCCCTTCCAAACCAGCATGAGCACTTTCAATTCCCCAGGTTGGATCTAACTCAATCGATGAACGATGGGCAGTATGAATAGCAACACCCCAAGGGGCTTCCTTGGGAGAAGAACACAAAATACATTGATTTTCTATTACCTGAGGTTCCATTATCGCCCACTCCATTACCTGATAACCACCACAGGAACCACCAATGGCCAAACTAATTTTTTTGATGCCTAAATATTCACGCAACAAAGTAAAGCTCTTCACTACATCTCTGATAGTTACATCGGGAAATGAGTAATAATAAGGTTTTCCGGTTTCAGGATTAACCGATAAAGGTCCTGTAGTTCCATAGCAAGAGCCCAATATATTTGCACAAACAATAAAATATTTATCAGGATCAAAAAGCTTCCCCTTTCCTACCAAACCGTCCCACCACACTGCCGGATCGCTATTTGCTGTAAGAGCGTGACAGACCCAAACCACATTTGATTGGTTGGCATTCATTTTACCGTAGGTATGATAAGCGATGGTTAACTCTGGTAAGTAACTACCTAACTCTAAATCAAACCGGCCGAAACTATGAAACTGTTTTTCTGACACGTTGCTTAAATTTTTACAAGTGGGCAAAAATAAGTAAAGATGTGGAAAGTAAAAACTATGAAGCGCTTTTACTACTTTTGCTAAAATTTTTCAATTATGGCAAAAACGGCAAATTACACCAGCGAATACATCATCGAAGAGGAAAGCAAATACAGTGCACACAACTACCATCCCTTACCAGTTGTGCTAAGCAAAGGTGAAGGTGTTTTTGTTTGGGATGTAGAAGGAAAAAGATATTACGATTTTCTTTCGGCATATTCCGCTGTAAATCAGGGGCACTCTCACCCTAAAATTGTTGCGGCTTTAGTGGAACAAGCACAAAAATTGTCGCTTACCTCACGTGCTTTTCACAATGATGTATTTTGGGAATTCTCCAAATTCATTACTGAATATTTTGGTTTCGATAAGGTATTACCTATGAATACCGGTGCTGAAGCAGTAGAAACAGCATTGAAATTATCGAGAAAATGGGGATATGAGAAAAAAGGAATTCCAACCAATAAAGCAAGAATAATTTTCTGTGAAAATAATTTTCACGGAAGAACCATTACTATTATTAGTGCATCTAATGATCTAGATGCCACTCGTAATTTCGGTCCTTTTACTCCGGGCATCAGCTCTATTCCCTACAATGATATTGCTGCTATAGAGAAAGAACTACAAGACCCTAATGTTGCCGCGTTCATTGTAGAACCTATTCAGGGGGAAGCTGGAGTTTATGTTCCGGGTGACGGTTTTTTAGCAAAAGCTTACGCTTTATGTAAAGCTAAAAATGTGTTGTTTGTTGCTGATGAAGTTCAAACAGGAATTGCCCGCACCGGGAAAATGATTGCTTGTGAACACGAAGGTATTAAACCTGATATTTTAATTTTAGGTAAAGCGGTGAGCGGTGGTGTTTATCCGGTTTCTTGTGTTTTAGCAAATAATGATATTATGGATGTTATTCATCCTGGTGAACATGGTTCTACCTTCGGTGGAAATCCATTGGCTTGTAAAGTAGCCATGGCAGCATTAACAGTGGTGAAAGAAGAAAAATTAGCCGAGCGATCAGAAATATTGGGTGAGTTGTTGAGAAAAGAATTGAAAGCTATTCAATCAGATATGATCACTTTAGTGCGCGGTAAAGGATTATTGAATGCTATCGTTATCAAACCTAAAAATGGTAAAGAAGCATGGGATGTTTGTTTGAAAATGCGCGACAATGGTTTATTGGCTAAACCAACTCATGGAGATATTATTCGTTTTGCGCCACCTTTAATTATTACAGAAGAGCAAATTATGGAATGCGTTCAGATCATTAAAAAATCACTTGCTGAGATTGAAGCGTAGAGTCGAAATGCTTTCGACTTAAAACAGAAAATATTCCTTTGATTTTATAGGAAATAATCTTTTTGAAGACGAAAGCATTTCGTCTCTACCAAAACAAAAAGGCTGTTCGTCAATTGACGAACAGCCTTTTGTTTTTAAACTACACAACTTAGTTTGCAAACGCATCTGGAAAGAAGGTAAACTTCTTAGCCAACTTGCCATCTTTACATACTTTTTGTTTCGATTTAGATTTTATTTTTGAGGATGAAGTATAATCTAAACGAACTTGTTTGCCCGCTTTATCTACACCATATACTTCGAAATAAACATCACCCTTAGCACAAGGTAAAGTGAATTTCATTTTTTTCACGGCAGTTGCTGATTGATGAATATACACACCCATTCCACAATCATAAGAAACACGGATCTCTGTGAATTTCAATCCTTTTTTTGCTTTAAAAGTGTACATTGGATTTACATCAGTATCAGAAGCAAAGTTTACAGAAACTGAACTGAATGTTTCAAACACATAGTATTCTTTTCCGTCAACAGTTTCTTTTTTAGCTGCCTCTCCTCTGTTCTGCCACATCATTTTGGAGTAGCCTTTCCATAAATCAATTGGTTTAGTACTTAAGCAAGCACCCCCTGTTGGGATATAAATTTTCATTGCTGTTTTCAAATTGGTATCAGCACATAATTTCACATCTACAATAGCTACTGTTTCTAAATTGATCATTTGCGGACCATTCGTTGAATACCCCGATTTTCTCAGCATAGTTGAAGTATTGTAAACATTCAACAACATACAAGATTGAATTTTTTCAAATTCACAACGTCCCATTTTTAAAATCACACCATTTGGCAAATTCACTGTGGTATCTCTGCTACAACGCATTTTTTCATTTGCCGCATTGATAGAATCCTGATTTATTACGACAGTAACTATTTTAGCACCTTTTTTAGTAGAAATTATTTCAACCAAAACTCTTCTATTCAATTTTCTTCCTTCCTCTGTAGCATTAGTTGCTGTTGGATTTTCAGAACCGTGATTCACTACCGTAATGTTTTTAGATTTTACTTTATTGGAAGTAAAAAATCGTTGTACATTATTTCCTCTCGAACCACCTAAACCCACATTATAATCTGGTCCACCAACGCTATCGCAATAAGCATCAATTTTAATAGTTACTGAATCGGGATTAAAAGCAGCCAAGGTACTTTTTAACTGAGCATCATGCTCGGCTGTTAAAGCACTTGTTTTGTAATCAAAAAGGAGTGTGAAATTTTGTTTTTGCGCCTTTAATGCACTAAATACAAAGGCAACACAGACCAAAGTCAAAGTAAAAGTTTTTTTCATCATTCTAGGTTTTAGGTGTTGTAAAGTTTTCTAAGATATAAAAATCATTTATTTTTTTGCAGCCATTCCTTAACATTTCTTTCAATTCGACTTTCGATATTGTTAACATCTTCTTTTACAAACTTATTTCCTGTGATGTTTTCAAAAAGTTCAATGTATCGATCCGAAACCAGTTTCACGAAGTCGGCAGGCATATCTGGTATCTTTTGTCCTTCCTTCCCTTGAAAGTTATTTGCAATTAACCACTGACGAACAAATTCTTTCGATAATTGTTTTTGCTCCTCCCCTTTTGCTTGTCGCTCAACATATCCTTCTGCGTAGAAGTACCTAGAGGAATCAGGGGTGTGGATCTCATCAATCAAAATAATTTTTCCATTCACATCTTTTCCGAATTCATATTTAGTATCCACCAATATCAATCCTTTATCACGAGCCATTTCTGTTCCTCTTTTGAAAAGAGCTCTGGTATATGCTTCTATTTGTTCGTAATCACTTTTAGAAACTATTCCTTTGGCTAAAATATCTTCACGGGAAATATCTTCATCATGCCCTTCAGAAGCTTTGGTTGTTGGGGTGATGATAGGTTCTGGGAATTTATCATTCTCTTTTAATCCTTCTGGCATTTGCACACCGCAAAGTGTTTTAATTCCAGCTTTATATGTTCTGGCAGCATGACCAGATAAATATCCTCTGATTACCATTTCCACCTTAAAAGGTTCACATCTCACACCCACAGAAACCTGCGGATCGGGTGATGCTACCAACCAATTGGGAACTATATCAGAAGTTGCATTTAAAAAGTGTGATGCAATTTGATTCAACACTTGTCCTTTATATGGAATACCTTCCGGCAAGATCACATCGAATGCTGAAATTCTGTCTGACGCCACCATTACCAATAACTCACCTACAGAGTAAACATCACGTACTTTGCCTTTGTACACTGCTGTTTGTCCGGGAAATTTGTAATCTGTTTTTACTAATGCATTCATAAAATACAATTCAATTTTTATGTTCAAAGTTCAATAACTAGCTTTCTTTCAGTAACTAAACACTCAGTTCGTCCTTGCGATATTTTTGTACCCAAAAATGAAGCAATCTCCTTTTGATGATGAGATTGCTTCGTCGTGAGTACACTCCTCGCAATGACGTACTGTATGTAAAAGTAGTACTTGATAAAATGCACTATTATTTCTGTTATTATTCAAAATTTAATTTTTCACTTTATCATAAGCCCCAATAATATCACGCACCAATTTGTGTCGGATAACATCCTGGCCATCCAAATAGATAAATGAAATACCTTCCACCCCTTTCAAAATCGAAGCAGCCTGAGGTAATCCTGATCGCTGATTTTTATATAAATCTATTTGTGTTAAATCTCCTGTAACAATGAATTTTGCTGATTGTCCCATACGCGTAAGGAACATTTTAAACTGACCTTCAGTAGCATTTTGCGCTTCATCTAAAATCACAAAAGCATTGTCGAGAGTTCTTCCCCTCATAAAAGCCAAAGGCGCAATTTCAATTGTTTTTTTCTCTAAATATTCAGCCAGCTTTGCATGCGGTATCATATCACGCAAAGCATCATACAAAGGCTGCATGTAAGGATCTAATTTCTCTTTTAAATCACCTGGAAGAAAACCAAGATTTTCACCTGATTCTACAGCCGGACGGGTTAAAACAATTCTTTTTACTTCCCTGTTTTTTAAAGCACGAACTGCTAAAGCCACTGCTGTATAGGTTTTTCCGGTACCTGCTGGTCCGATTGCAAAAACCAAATCATTGGTATTGGCAGCAGCTACTAAACGACGTTGATTCATGGTTTTGGCTTTCACCATCAAACCACCATTACCATAAACAATTACTCCTTCCCCATCTTTACCAGCAATTACATCATCCCCTTCATTTCCCAACAACATATCAATATTGGCTTCGGTTAGTTTGCCATATTTATCTACATGAGCTAGAAACAACTCCAATTTTTTTTCGAAGAAAATAATATCGGTTCTACTTCCCGCCAATTTAATTTCATCACCTCTCGCCATAATTTTCAACTTCGGAAAATTCTTCTTGATGTGATTCAACTTAATGTTGTTAACCCCCAGCAAATGCATGGGATCAATATGTTCTATTTTAATGACTTTATCCAAGTTTTATTTTTTACGTGCGCTAAAATAGGAAATCGAAATAAGGTTTTTGCATCCTGTTAATTTTTAGTGAAAACCTAAAGTAATACACAAGCCAATGTTGTTAATTGTAGCGATTTTCCGTTGAAAAAAGATCACTCTCTAGCTATATTTGCTTAACAGATAAAGCATGGCGGTTATTACACTTACAACCGATTTGGGATTAAAGGACTACTATGTAGGCTCCATCAAAGGTGCTATACTGAAGGATATTCCTAACGCCAACATCATTGATATTAGTCATGATATTCCTGCTTTCGATATTTCTGTTGCAGCCTTTTGCTTGAAAAATGTTTACAAGGATTTCCCCGTGGGAAGTATTCATATTATTGGCGTTGCACCCAGTGCCGACGAATATACTTTGCATTTAGTGATTGAAAAAGATGGTCATTATTTCATTGGTGCCGACAATGGTATTTTTTCACTCTTATTTGATACTCCTGCCGATAAGATTTACAGCATTTTAAGTGGTGATAAAAAAGTATCAAAAACCTTTCCTACCAAAGATTTATTTATCACTGCAGCAGCGCATATTGCCAAGGGAAATAAGATTGAAGAATTAGGAAATCCTATTGAAAAAGTTCGTGAACGTATTAATTTCCGTGCTATTACCGAAGGTAATATCATCAAGGGAATGGTGACTTATATTGATTCATACGGAAATGCGATCACTAATATTTCTAAAAAATTATTCATCGAATTCTCACAAAAACGCCATTTCGCTATTATTTTCAGAAGAGCCGATTATACCATTGATGAAATCAATTTCAATTACAATGAAGTTCCTGAAGGAGAAAAATTAGCTTTATTCAGTCATTCCGGATTTCTGGAAATAGCCATTAATAAAGGAAATGCATCGAATTTGTTTGGCTTAAAATTAAACGACACCATTAGAGTTGAATTTCTATGATCGTTAGAATTGTAAAACTTACTTTTCAGGAAGATAAAATCAATGACTTCTTGTTGCTTTTTGATAAGTACAAACAAGCAATTCAATCCTCTCAGGGCTGCATAAAAGTAGAAGGATTACAAAACCTTTCTTCTTCCAATATTTTCTTCACTTACAGTTATTGGGATAGTGAAGATGACCTGAATAACTATAGAAATTCACCTTTGTTCAGGGAAGTGTGGCCACAGGTAAAAATTTGGTTTTCTGAGAGTCCAGAAACTTGGAGCAACAGAAAATTATAGTATTGATCCATCTCCCTGACTGCGCGCATTCCCTCGCACCCCTCTCCTCCGAGAGGGAATGTACGCTGCTTAAAGT
>JAHEZM010000022.1 GCA_023251075.1 Flavobacteriales bacterium
TTCTCTTGAGTGTTTAATGAAGTGATAATTTCTATTAATTCCATAAGTTTTTTCTTTCAAAGAAACACTTACAGACCGTATTCTATTTACGGTTTGCCTTAATATGGGTCATTACCCCTCCGAGAGGGAATCCCACACCCTGAAATCCATATTCGATAAAGTGAATAGTAAGTTTTCAATTACGAGTTTAAAGCTTATTTTTGCCGCACAATCACATTATCATGAAATATTCAAAAGCGTTTATCCATACTGAAAGAACCATCAACGATAAGTTAGATGCAACGAGTCATAAATTAAGTATTCAGGCCGGATTGATCCAACAGGTGTCGGCGGGGTTGTACGATTTTTTACCTCTCGGACACAAAGTTTTATCGAAAATAGAAAGCGTAATTCGTGAGGAATTAAACGCAATTGACTGTCAGGAAATCTCTATGCCCATCGTTCAACCTAAAGAATTGTGGGAAGAATCAGGAAGATGGAACGTGTACGGAAAAGAGATGTTGAAATTCAAAAATCGTGATGAAAGAGAATTTTGTTTCGGACCCACGCACGAAGAAGTGGTAATTGATTTAGTACGCACCAAAATAACTTCTTACAAACAATTTCCTTTTACACTTTACCAAATTGGTAGAAAATTTCGCGATGAAATGCGACCTAAAAATGGTTTGTTGCGTGGTAAAGAATTCATGATGAAAGATGCTTACAGTTTTCACACATCGAACGAAGATTTAGATAGAGAATACAACGCATTGCGCACCGCTTACTTCAATATTTTCAATCGCTTAGGATTAAAAGTAATTGGCATACCAGCTGACCCAGGTGAAATTGGTGGCGATGGTAGTGAAGAAGTTGTAGCATTCTCCAAATTTGGTGAAGATTATTTCATTGAAGAAAACGGAGTAGCCACGAAAATTGAAGAAAATGAAGTGGAAAAATATTCGGCTACACATGAAGTATATCGCGGTATTGAAGTAGGACATATCTTTAAACTCGGCACTAAATATTCTTCTGCCATGAATTTTAATTTCGTGAACAGAGAAGGAAAAAAAGAACCTGTTATTATGGGTTGCTACGGTATTGGTGTGAGCAGAATTGTAAATGCTATTTTAGAACAAAACAACGACGAAAAAGGAATTAAATGGCCAGTGGCTGTTGCTCCTTACACCCTATCTATTATTCCTTTAAAATATCAAGGTTCAGAATTTGAAGCCGTTGCTTTAGAGCTAGAAAAAGCTTTTGAAAAAGTAGGAGTTTCTACTTTATTGGATGACCGCGATATGGGCATGGGTGCTAAAATTAAAGACTCTGATTTAATTGGTGTGCCTTTCAAAATAATCTTAGGAAAACGCTTCAGCGAAGCCAAAGAATTCGAATTGGAATTTAGAGCTACTGGAGAGAAAAAAGTGTTGGTGTATAAAGGCGAAGAGACGGTGAAGGAGATTTTAGCAATGATTTAACTATCTTTCTTCATGTCTTTTATCCTTCACATCGATACCACCACCAAGCTTTGCTCGGTTTCCCTTGCAAAAGATGGTGTGTTGTTATCGTTAAAAGAAGAGTACGACGAACAATATTCTCACGCTGAAAAGCTCAACCTATTTATTCAGGATGTTCTTGCAGAAGCAAAAATTACCTTAAAAGAATTGAATGCGGTGGCTGTAAGTAAAGGTCCGGGAAGCTACACCGGTTTGCGCATTGGAGTTTCAACTGCTAAAGGACTATGCTATGGTTTAGATATTCCATTGATTGCAGTAGATACTCTATTATCGTTAGCCTATGGTTGCCGAAAAAAAATTGAAAAACAAATTCAGGGAGGTGATTTATTTTGTCCGATGATAGACGCCCGAAGAATGGAAGTTTATACCCAATTGTTCGATTCCCAATTAAATTCTATACGAAATATAAAAGCTCAAATTATAGAAGAGAATTCATATCAGGAATTTCAAGAGCAAACTATTTATTTTTGTGGAGATGGGGCCGAAAAATGCAGTAAAGTAATAACACAAAGCAACATAGAATTTATTTCGGGTATTCAAACTTCAACAAAATGGATGCTTCCTTTTGCTTATGAATGTTTCAAGCAAAACAAATTTGAAGATGTTGCCTATTTCGAACCTTTCTATTTAAAAGATTTTGTGGCTGGATCACCTAAAAAGAGTTGATTTCCAAATTCAATAACCCTCTCTTTAAAAATATTTTTATTGGCTTGTAACTTCTTTCTAACTATTAGATCTAACAGTTATAAAATCAATTTAACAATGAAAACTCATTAATGAGTTATTCCATAGATCTCCCGTAGTTTTGTTTTTTTTCTGGAAAGCTGTCTAACCCTCTTAGACAGCTTTCTTAATTTATAAAGTGGTGATATTTACGGAAGAGCTTGTAACAGTATTACTTTGATTGCCTGCTCTATCTTTCATGTAAATAGAAAAAGTAGCAGATTCTAAAGTAACACCATCCGTTATTCCCACATTAGGCATAGCAATATCTAACTGACCCTGAATAGAAATTGTAGCACCACTGGGCGATAATTGTTGAACACGAAACTGATACACTACTCCATTGCGATTATCGGTAACAAAAAGATTTTTTACATCAGGATTATTTTCACCTAAATCGCCATCAGCATCTTTGTAGGAAATGGTAATAGTTAAATTACTTTTTCCGATTTCTACTGTACTTGGATTCACTTTTACAAACTCAATGCTTGGAGCATTTGAAACAATTTCTTTTTTACAGGAAAAAAGAGTGAAGAGAGATAATAATATAATAAGGTTGCTTCGTCCCGTCAGCTGACGGATCCTCGCAATGACGTACTGCATGTAATTACGGTTTAACATAAAACGACCAAAAAGTTTTAAAGGGATCTATACTTTCATTCACGGGGAATTCTGCCGGTGTTGTATGATCAGGATCTTTGATGTAAAAACGCAGATAAACTGTAGTATCGCTTAACAATGCTGAAGTATTCAACGTTGCATACCAAAAACATTTTCCCTGATAAGTTAAATTAGAAGCCGTAACCGTTTGTATGGGAGATGAAAAATCATCTTTCTTGTAAGATAATTTCAATTGTCCTTGCGTTAAACTTATGGTTGCTGTGCTGTCATCAGTAATGGGAGTAAAATCACTACCACTATAATTTCCAGGCAACACTGTAATTACATCTCCTTTGGTCACATAAAAGGAATAATAATCAACATTATTAATTCTGTTATCACTTCCTGAAACTGCATTGAATGCTAAGGGGAAAGTATTATCCAGTGCCACCATTGCCTGGTAAAATGGTTGTTTATTAGGATACTTCGCTGCGGTACCATCGAGATTTGCAGCACCATCATTAATCCATTTTTTAATTCTATCTAAATCATCATTAGGTAATGGAACACCAATATTATCTTGTGGCATTCTGTCGTTGGTATTTACAAAACAACAATTGGAAATTCTTTCATACAAAACACTTTTGGTCGTGTTGTAAGGAACTACACGAAAAGAAAAATCCTGATTGGCATTATTCTTTAAAATAGGATGGTACACCATAGTAGAGTAAGAAGATTCTACGGTGCGAAAATCGGGTTCAAAATGGCCGTCGTGACAACCGGGTTTTCCACATTTTGGAAAAAAAATATCGCGATGCAATGCTGCAAAAGAATATTTATTCAATGGATCGGTGGGAGTACTGTTTCCATAATCAACACTATCGTAAGGATTGGTAGGAACAGGATCTTTTTTACATCCGTATTCCGAAGTAAGCATCATGCTTAATACCAGAAAAAAAGACACTATGTAAATTCCCGATCTTTTCATTATTTAATCGCTTCAGATAAAACTTTACCATCTAATAAACCACCCGGAATGCGATCTTTAAAGCCCAATAAATCGGCAATAGTAGGAAGTACATCAATACTTTCACCATACTCCTGAGTAACTACTTTATTTTGATTCACCACAGAACTAGGACCAGCGATTAAACAAAATATTTCACGTGAGGTAGCATCGCTGTTGTGATCAAAAGCAGGGCGGCCATAAGCATCAATTACCGTATTAGAATCGAAATTTCTTCCATGTTCCGGCACCACAATCATTACTGTATCGCCAGCCATTCCGGAAGTGTTTTCAATGGTATTCCACAAATGAGAAACACCCCAATCGGCTCTTCTTAATAAATTGCAATATTGTGTAAAATCGGTATGGCAAATATCTACATCCTGCATATTCAAAACAGTGAGCTCGGGTTTAAATTTCTGAATCACTTTTTCGGTGTAATACAAATTAACCAAATCGTTAGAAGCATAAGAAGAAAAACCCCAATTGTTGTAACCGGCACCTTGAACTGCATCTTGAAACAGATCGCTAATAAAGGCATCTAGCTGTGCTCTTTCCGAAACACTATTCACCACACCTACCGATTCTGCAGCATATTGATTGGCGAAATTGGCATCACAAAAAGATCTTATTTTTTCTACCTGAACCATTTGCTGCTGCGTGAAATTTTTAGGATTGCCCAAAGCGTTATAACCATCTAAACTAATCATGGAAGAGGGTTGAATGTAGTTAGCGCCATAAGCAGCACCATAACCCGGATACGAACTATAATTCAACGCAGGATAAGGACCTAAAGCATTAGAAATCCACCATGAATTTAGTGCACTACTTTTAGATGCATCATCATTGTGTTTTCTATAGTATTCAAAAATAGTAGGGAAATCGGGATTGGTTCTTAAATTAATTTCTGCCTGCGAATATCGTCCGGTAAGAGAAGTGATATGTCCGTTAAAATGGCCTGTAGGACCTTCCTTAAAGCGAAATTCTTTCATCAGTGTGCCATATTCCTGTAAGCGTTTTCCATTAGGCAAAGGCGATGCAGGGAGTACTTCACCGATACCTGCCTGGGCAGAAAATGGTGTAATATCGCTCAACATCGTGCTCATCAAATTACTTTGATTTTGCTTCACTGTTTCAATATTTCGGAGTCCACCGGCAAACAAAACCAACACCACATGATTCACTTTTCTATTGCCTGTAGCAGCAAACAATCTACCCGACGGTAAAATGTAAGGAAGCACGAAAGCCCCTGCTGTGGCGATTCCTGCTTTCTTTATGAAGTCTCTTCTTTTCATATGAAATCTTTCTTCTTTTTAAGGTCATATGCTATACCCATGTAATCTTTTATTTCTCTATGGTACATGAGGTATTTCATTTAAAATTGTCGGTATTCGTTTGACGTCATTAATGAATAATAAAACATTTCTGCGGTAATATTAGGATCTTTACTGAGTAAATCGCTGAGATAAAATATTTCATATTCATTAGGAACACGATTGAATATTTTCTTGTAAGCATTGGTAACAAACACTTTTTTATCGGTATCTATCGATGTTGGAATTTGATTTCCACTTTTCGTTAAATAATTTCTGATGATTAAATCTTCCACCACTCCTTTATCGCCAAATGAAATATATTGAACTTTCAGCTGATCTAAATTACTGGAAGAAATGGTAGCTCCCATCACATCGGTATAAGCGATAGAAATAAATTCAGTGTTTGATTTTACATTGGGTTTTAGAACTCCAGCTTCGCTAATTGTTTCGGTATTTACATCATACACATACTTTGTTTCGCGTTTGCACGAAAATGCAAAAAGCATCAGCACAAGCAATAAACCAATATTGAATTTATATTTATTTAATTCCTGCATATTCATCGCTTGCTAAAACATTTTTTTGCATTGCTTTATAATCATTGGAATTCTTGTAAGTACTGGTTTGAGTGGACATTTCCTGAGAAGAAGGTTCACGGAATAAAAAGCGAACATACTGTGCGCGAATCTGTCCTTCATAGTATTCCTGTGAATTGAAAAATATATCAATGAAGTCACTTTTGCTATTCCCCTCCACCAAAAACACAACCGGGGAGGTGGAAGCCATAGGATCGAAATCAATCATTTGTTTCGAACTGGTTAATTCAGGAGTGGTAGGATAACGGGAAAGAAAATTTTGAAACATGGAAACCACAAAGTTTTCGGTACCCATATTCACCTGATCGTAAATAAAATTGTTCACCACTACCGAATGCATTTCTTTAAAAGTAATAGCTCCGCTTTTCAAATTCGTTGCTAAATCTTTGAATAATTTAAGTTCATCAATCTCTGTTTGATAAGCTTGAATAACATTAGGATCGGTAGCCAAAGATTGACTTTGAGTAAAAATAGTGATCCAGGTGTTGGCATCATTCGTATCCGATTCGTTTAAAAAATCTACCTGAGCTCTTTTGATTTCATTATCGATGTACTCTGGTTTTGTTTGCAAGGAACTAACCAATGCCATTCTTTCGGTTAAGGAAAAGTTAGTTTTAACCAAATCATAACCCGCATTAAATTCTTGTTCAGTAGCTTTTCTACCCAGTAGAGAGATGTATAATTTATTAACGTAGTTTTCCTTCACCACGTTTTCAATGGTTTTGTCGGGAGGAGCCTGATTACCGGAAATAATTACAGGATCTTTCTTGCAGGAAGAAATACCTATAAAAACAAAAAAGAAATATACAATTTGGGGTACCTTCATTCTTCCGTTAAAATATTCAATTTTGGCCGTAATTAAAAGAATGACGAGATTTTTTTCAAAGGTTGCTGAACAAAGGCACATTTTATACTTTAATCCTTGCCCATAATTCAATATATTCGTTGAAGTGAGACTACTTGTTATTATATTTCTTTTTCTAGGTGTTTCTGTAAAAGGCCAGTTTTACAACGGAACCCAAATGGAATTTGGTAAAAACAGGGTGCAGTATCAAAACTTCTTTTGGTCGTACTATAAGTACAAAAAATTCAACATTTACTTTTATACCGATGGTAAGGAAATAGCTGATTATACAGCACAATCGGCGAATAAGAATTTAATAGAATTTGAAGACTTCTTTGATTACGAAATCACCACCAAATTTGATATTGTGGTGTACAACTCCTACCACCAGGCGCTACAAAGTAACCTTGCCCATGTTGGAGAAGAACAACAAAACAACGCATCGGTAACGCGTTTACTGGGCAACAAGCTATGTGTTTATTATGATGGCACACGCGAAAATCTTGATAAAAGTATTCGTTCAGGCATAGCAAGTATCATGATTAACAAGGTAATTTATGGTGAAAATCTTGCCGATATTGTAAAAAGCTCTGCCACCACTTCTCTACCCGACTGGTACTATTACGGGCTCATCTCTATGCTCTCTCAGGAAAATAATTCACTTTTTATTGATCAGCTGAAAGATGGTTTAGCACTACACCGTTACAATAATTTTAATGGCTTGCACGGAGAAGATGCCCGTATTGCCGGCCATTCCATTTGGCAATACATTGCAGAAACTTATGGTTGGGATAATGCTATGCGTGTTATACAAATGACCAAAGCCATGCATAGCGTGGAAGAAGCCATGATTTTTGTTTTGGGAAAAACCACCGAAAACTTAATTAAGGATTGGAAAAATACACAAAGCAAAATATTTAACGATACCAACACCGTAGTAAACGATAAAGAATTTACTTTACCTATTAAAACCAAAAAGAAGTACCAATACAACGCTATCAAAATTTCCCCTAACAATGAATTCATTGCCTACTCTACTATTGAGAGTGGAAAAAATAAATTGTACCTCTATTCCACAAAAGACCATAAGAAAAAAAGAATCTTTAAAAATGGCTATGCTATTGGTATTCCGGCTGATTTAAACTACCCCATTTTCACCTGGCACCCTTCGGCCAACAGCGAATTTATTTCTATATTTTTTGAGAAAAAAGGAGAAATTCATTGGTGGTTATACAATGTAAAAGACAAAAGTATTACCAAAAGTAAGATTCAATATTTTTCACAAATAATGGATGCTGAATATTCTCCTGATGGAAAAAAATTCGTAATGTCGGCAGTGCATCAGGGCAAAAGCGATATTTACGTTTATGATGTTGCTGCACGTTCTCAGGAAATCATTACGAACGATTTTTTCGACGATTTACATCCTCAGTTTATTGATGGAGGAAGAAGAATTATTTTTTCGTCGAATAGAAACAACGACACACTTAATGCAGGTGGAAATAAAAATGAATTATTCTCTAATAATTTTGATTTGTATGTGTACGATTACGCCAGCAAAAAATCTACTCGCTTCGAAAATCAAGTACTCAAAAAAGCAAGTACTACTGAATACTCCAATGAATTATTTCCTTTAGAACTTAGGCCCGGAGAATTTACTTATGTATCGGATCAAAACAATACTTACAACCGATTTACCGGAAAATTTGATAGCGCTATTACACACATTGATACCAGTATTCATTACCGATATTTCACACACAATACGCCTGTAAGCAATTACCATAGAGGAATTATTTATCAGTCGGCCAACGGCAACAACATTACGCAAATCATGAAATTTCATGGTAAAACATTTCTGATGAATATTCCCAAAAATAAAATACAGCAAGCAGCACATTCTCCTTCTGTAGTTAAGAATTTATCGATTCCTACTGTCAACAGAGATAGCTCAAAAGCAATTTATTCAGAGCAAGAAATTCATCGAAGCAGAAAAAATGAAATTGAAAAATTCAGAAATGATTCGGATTTTGTGGATGTAAGTAATTACATTTTTGAAGATGATGTTAATTCCGGAAAAACAAAAATTGATAGTGTTGTTACACAGCAAACTTCAGTAGCTGCTAAAAAGAATAACAAAGCAATGGAACACAATTACGATCCGGCTTTTCAGATAGATGAAGTTTCCTTAGAATTTACTAACAATTATTTGAATCCTGTTTATCAGGCATACACCGGTGGGCCATTGGCCAACCCAGGATTGAGTCCGCTAATAACTTTTGGAACTTCTGATTTACTAGAAGATTATTTTGTAAAAGGAGCAGCACGTTTTGCAGGGGTGCGCAACAATGAAATTTTGGTGAGTTTTGAAAACCGACAAAAACAACTCGACAAAGAATATGCTTTGTATCGCAGAGTAACTTCTTCGAAAAGTAAAGGAGTATCGTGGGAAAATGTTACTTACGAAGCCACTTATAAACTAACCTATCCTATGGATATTGTAAATCGATGGAGAGCCAGCGCAACCTTACGTTACGATGATCAAATTGCATTAAGTAAAGATGATATTTCCCTCAACACAAAAAATATTCAAACTTACCGTACCGTGCTGAGAGCAGAATATGTGCATGATGCTACGCGAGTAAAAGATGTAAATATTTTGTTGGGCGAAAGATTTAAAACTTTTGGTGAATACTATCAAAATATTCAAAACTGGAATAAAAATACTTTCATTCTTGGTTTTGATTACCGCAAATATATTTCGGTACACAAAAACATAATTTGGGCAAACAGAATAGCCGGATCAAGTTCTTTGGGTACTGAACAACTTCTATATTATTTAGGAGGAGTAGATGGTTGGATTTTACCAAAATTTAATCCTCAGTTAGATCCTTCACAATTGCCATCCGGACAAAATTATACTTTCCAAACTTTAGCATCGCACATGCGGGGATTCACACAAAATGCGAGAAACGGAAACAACTTTATCGTGATCAATTCCGAATTGAGATTTCCAATCATAAAATATCTTTATTCAAAACCTTTAAAATCGGCATGGTTGAGGAATTTACAATTAACCGGTTTTGCCGATGTGGGTACGGCCTGGGGAGGATGGAATCCTTTTTCACCCAACAATTCATTAAACAACAAAACGTATAATTTAGGAGGTAATTCTTACACCGGAGTAGTGAATGTAAAAACCCAGCGCGATCCTTTAATTGGTGGAATTGGATTTGGATTACACACTACTTTATGGGGATATTATGTGCGGGCTGATTGGGCCTGGGGAATTGAAGATTCGGCGATTAAAAAAGATAACGTTTTCTACCTTTCACTGAATTATGATTTTTAAGAAATTGAATCTTGTTCACAATCTCACCACCTCATCAGCCAGATCGAATAAATATTCCTTGCGAGTAATTAAAATCACAATACTATCTTTTTCAATTTCATTGATCGTTGCCAAAATAATATCTTCATTTTACGGTCTAAAGTAGACCCTAATAGTTTCAATAATTATACCTCCCGCGGTGTACTTTTTTTACATGATCCAGAAATACGTACTTTCGAAGAAAAATTACCAATTGTTCAAAAAACACTCCTATATCACTCCCGAATTTCAACTGTTGCTGTGCGTAATAAAAATAATATTACTTAAAACAAGTATTCCTCTGCCCACTAATAACTATGATGAAAGCAAACTATTGCAACTGATCAAAAGAAATAATTTGAGTGCTTTTATAGCTGCTCATATCCACCTTTTTCAAGAATTAGAAAAAATTAAACCTTCCATCACACAGCTATCGAAAATCAATTTATCGAAAAACCTTTTGCTTCAGGCCGACTTATTGAAAGTAATTGATTTAACAACAGAAAATAACCTGTATTTGGTATTGTTTAAAGGGCATCCAGTCAACGAAATGATTTATGGAAATAACAATGGAAGAACCTCTACAGATATTGATATTATGCTTCCTCCGGAAGAACTACAACTCTTGGAAAATATTTTATTTGAAAAAGAATATATCATTGATCGTCCTTCCTTCGAAATGAATGAAAAAGAATTTAAACTTTTCTTGAAAATCGACAATAAAAAAAGTTATTTCTCTCCTAACAAAAGTAAACTAGACGTACATTTCAAATTATTCAAAAATCCTTACTTGATTGCACTTCCAAAAGAGGAAGAAAAATATTTACTGAGAACTACTTTTTTCAATCGCAACATTTACAGAATGAATAATCAATACACACTTCTGTATTTAATGGTGGATGGAAAAATACATTATTGGGAAAAAATGATGTGGCTGATTGATATTGTGAAATTGATGGAAAAAATGTCGGAAAATGAATTATCAGCTTCTTATGATTTAGCAAAAAAAAACAAGCTGGATCATCTATTTATTGCCACCATTTCTTTGTGCAACGTGGTATTTGAAAGCCCTATTCCTCCGCCATTTGAAAACAAAATAACCAGCAAACATGCAGAGTATATTATGTTAGCTTTAAAATCATTGTCGGGAAAAAACAATTCGAAATTGAGCAAATGGAAGCAACGTGTTTCTATGAAACCTGATCTTAAATACTTTCTGTATCAAATTAGTTTGTTTCCTACCAGAGATATAAATATTGTGAGAATACCTTTTGCCAAAAGAATACTATATCCTTTGTTTCGTCCTATTACTCATTTGTTCAGTTGATAAGAATTCCGGACTGGCAGTAAAAAAGTCATTGCCTCCTATATCAGCATCCTTCAATTGATCTAAAAAATTATATGCCAATTGTACACGGCCACCCGACTTAAGAGGACTCATATCAATCAGGATTCTAGTCATTCCAAAACATTTTACTATATCTGGCTATCATCCCATCCACCGAATGTTTTTGCTCAATTTGTTTTCTGGCGGCTGCGCCATATTGCTGTCGTAATGAAGCATTCATGAGTAATTTTTTTAAGGCCTCTGCCAATTGCAGGGAATCAGCAGAAGGAATCAACAATCCACTCACTTCATTTTGTAATATATCAGGAATGGCCCCTACAGAAGTAGCAACAGAAGGAAGTGCGCTAGCCATAGCTTCTAATAGGGCATTAGGCATTCCTTCATTATAAGTTGGAAGAACAAAAATATCGGCACGTTTTAGAATTTCATTTTTTTCCTCTTCGTAAATCCATCCTTTTAAATCAATCACCTCTTGTAGTTTTTTATCACTAATTAAAATTTTAATCGCATCGAAATCTTTACCATGTCCACACATCGTTAATGAGAATTTGAAACCTTCCTTTTTTAAAATTTCAACTGCTTCAATCAACTCATATACTCCCTTATTTCTGTCTACCCAGGCAATAAAAACAATTTCTGGTACAAGATTGTTTTTAGGTGAGGAGGAAATATTGTACTTAGTAATGTCCAAAGCATTATAAATCACCTTAAATTTATTTTTATCCAGATGAGGAAATTCTTTTTCAAAAGTATTTTTCCAGCTTTCACTCTGACAAATTACCACATCTGTTTTTGTAAAAACTTTTTCAATAAATTTCTTGTTTTTACTTTCAAAATCATTAAGTATTGCACCTGATCGCGGAGCGATAATAACATATTTACCAAAGAATTTAGCAATTAAAGCCATCAATCCTTTTTCTTTGAAAGAGGCGCCACTACCGGTAAATATTAAAACTTTATCAACTCTTGAAAACAGGATATGAAACACAAATTTTATGATACGAAGAACTGCTCTGAAAACTCTAATATGCAGAGGAGTTTTAATATTATTCAATGCAGTGGTATCAAGTTTAATCCACTCTATTCTTTCACTCAATTTACTCTCTGTAATGGTTTTTGAAGCGAACATTTGTCCACCCACACCGCCTGTTTTAGTTTTACCCAAAAAGGAGCCTACGAACAGCACTTTTATTTTTGCTTCTTTACTCAAAACTTAACTTTATTTTTTTCAACCCAAAGGGAAAAGTTCATCAACTTCCACAACAAAAATCCATGATCTGCTTTAGAAGATTGATGTTCACGAATTAATTTCTCCAGAACAACTTCATCCAATAAATTGAGTTGCTTTATCTTCTGTGTAAAGAGCGTTTCTTTTAAAAAATCTTTCAAAGGTTGTCGCAGCCAATTTTCATACGGAACACCAAAACCAGTTTTAGGAGCATCCAGAATAGTATCAGGAATTATACCACGCAAAGCTTGTCGCAACAGCCATTTTTTCTCCCCTTTTTTCACTTTAAATTCTTGCGGCAAGCCCATTACAAATTCTGTAAGATCGTTATCGAGCAAGGGAACTCTCACCTCTATAGATTGCGCCATAGTAGATTTATCTACCTTTTCTAAAAAAATGCTTGGTAAAATTATTTGAGTATCGGTGTACAACATTCTTTGCACCAGAGGTAAATGAGCAAAACGCTGATTGCATTTTTTGTATTCTAAAAACGGGTCATATTCGCCCAGCTTATTTCTGAAATCTTTTGTTAAAACCTTTAGCGGAGATTTTTTTTGTGATTCAACCGTTAACAAAAGTGCCATTCGCATGGCATCATCTTTATGACCTAATGCTGCGGCCATTCTTTCCACTCTGTTTTTGGTAGGATGAGAAAAAGGAAAAACATTGGAAATTTTTCCTGCTAAAATTAAGCTTCTGTATTTTTTTAATTCCTCTAAAAGCTGGTATCGTCGGTATCCTGCAAAAATTTCATCTCCTCCGTCACCTTGTAAAATCACTTTGTATTTACTCTTCACTTTTTCACTTAAAAGATACAGCGGAATATTAGCCGCATCAGAGAAAGGAGCATCATGATGATCAACTAAAGTTGTGATAATATCCGGTAAACTTCCTCCTTTGATTTCCAATTCTTCATGATCTGTTCCAAAATGATGGGCTACCGATTTTGCTTTTTGCAGTTCGTTTGATCCTTTATCAAAATCGAAATGAGCAGCGTACGTTTTTAATTTTCCTTTATAGTGTTTGGAAGCAAATGCAGTAATTGCAGAAGAATCAATTCCACCGCTTAAAAAAACACCCACCGGCACATCACTTACCAACTGATTTTTTACAGCTTGTTCGAGTAAAAAACGGGTACGCTCAACAGCTTCTTTTTCTGGAATACCGACTGGCATTACTTCTTCTGCTTTCCAAAAATAATTCGTTTGCATTTTTCCTTTTTGAAAACAAACAAAATTTCCAGGTGTTAATTGTTTAATTCCACTGAACAAAGTTTCTTGTCCGATTGGATTTCCATAAAACATAAATTCATGAAAAGCCTGGTAATTAATGGTACGACTATCTGTATCTAAAGCCAGAATACATTTTGGTTCTGAAGCGAAAACAATATTTTCGTTTTTATATTCGAAGTATAAAGGTTTAACACCAAAACGATCGCGAGCCAAGAAAAGAGATTCATTTTTTTTATCCCAAATAGCAATGGCAAAAATTCCATTCAATTTAGCAAATACCTTTGTTCCCCACTGGGCAAAGCCATTCAAAATAACCTCTGTATCAGAATGGGAATTAAAAACTCTTCCCTGTTTTTTTAACTCCTCTCTTAAAGCTTGGAAATTATAGATTTCTCCATTAAAAATAATTTGCAATTGTTCTTTTTCCAAAACCATGGGCTGATGGCCGGCACTACTTAAATCAATAATACTTAATCGGGCATGACCCAATGCTACTTGTTCATCAACATAAATCCCACTATCATCAGGCCCACGATGATTGAGCAAATGCACCATTTTACGAATAGCAATTTGCTTTTCGCCAAGGTTCATTTTTATAGTAAATCCTGAAATACCACACATAAATTAACTCGTCTTTTTCTTCAAAGTCATTATTCTTTTCTCCACAAAAATCCACGATAAAAATCCACTTATAAGAGTAAGAAGATATGCAAAGAAAAAATATTTAACCTCTTTTATATACTGATGTTGCACAAAGTAATTAACTACCAACATGTGATAAATGTAAACACCATAGGAGATGTCATTTCCGCGCAATAAAGTATGACTCAAAGAAATTTTAGTAAAGGCAAAAGAAACGGTGAGCGACATCAATAAAATATCAGCCAAAAGTTTTAAGGGTGAAGAAACCCAATAAGAACTTATGTTAAACTCGAAATAAACACCAAATACGCTGTAAAAAATAAAATAAGCGATGAACCAATACAAAAATTTACCCTCAAAAAAAGAACGAATACGATCCCAGTATTTATAAATTAAAATGCCACATAAAAAGTAATATAAATAAGGAAGAATAAATACTCCGCCTAGTTTTCTCAGCATACTTTCGTCGTTCAGTGTATCAATAAAAATATTGCATCCCAATGAAATGGTAATTAATGCAAAAAGTCCTGTTTTCCAATATTTTCCTAATCTTTTAAAGAAATAAAATAATATAGGAACCAGCATATAAAATTGTAGCTCCACAGTAATCGTCCACAAACTTCCGTTAGGAGCCCCCACTCCCCAAAAGCGTAAGGAATCGGGAGTATAAAATTGAAAAAAAGTAGCCTGGGCTAAAAACCATTTGCTAAAATCTCCCGAAAACAACAATTGTGTTTTCTCAAAAGGATAGTCCAAAACCAGCAAAACCGCAGCCACCAACAAACAAACCCAAAGAGCGGGATACAATCGTAAAAATCGATTTCGATAAAATTTCCTAACCTCATTTTGGTTTCTGTCAAACGACCAGAATATTAGAAATCCACTCACTAAAAAAAATACCGGAACACCCGGAAAATACTGAAGGAAATTTCGATTGATAAAACGAATAGCATTATTCTCTATCCTCAAATGTTCGAGAGCATGTGTAAACACTACCTGTATCGCCGCTAAAATGCGCACCAAATCAAAATTATTTAAGGTAGATAATTTGCCTTTTTCTATTGGAAACATAGGTGAAATATGGATAAAACCTCCACCAAGATACAGATATTTATCTATCGGAAAATTATTCAGCTTTCATCGTTGAAAAGTAAAGCCCTTTTTATCGAATAATTCTATTATTTTTGTGGCAGTTACAAGTTTTAAGAAAGGGTCATTTTTCAATTCAACGGAATACTCTTCAATCGTATCAATGAAAAAAATAAATTATGAAATTAAACAATGCTAAAGTTCTGGTAATCGGAGGTTCAGGTTTTATTGGAGGTTTTCTCGTAAGAGAATTGCTAAAACATCCAGTAAAAGAAGTGATTATTTACGACAATTTTACTCGCGGTAAATACGAAAATATCAACGATTGCCTGGAAGATAAAAGATGTTATGTTTATCCAGTTGGCGGAGATGTGCGCGAAACCGATATTTTAAATGATGCTATGAAAGGGGTTGATTATGTTTTTCACCTTGCAGCCATGTGGTTATTGCATTGCAAAGATTACCCAAGAACTGCCTTTGATGTAAATATTGCCGGAACCTATAATGTTTTAGAAGCTTGTGTAAAAAACAATATTAAAAAATTAGTTTATTCTTCTTCTGCTTCAGTTTATGGAGATGCAGTTCAAGTGCCCATGACAGAAGAACACCCTTTCAACAACAAAAATTTTTATGGTGCTACAAAAATTGCCGGAGAAGCAATGTGTACGGCCATTAATGACAGATTTGGGTTGGAAATTGTTGGCTTAAGATACATGAATGTTTATGGTCCGGGGCAAGACCAACATGCGGTGTACAGCGGTGTAGTACCTATCATGTTAAATAAAATTGATGCTAACGAAGCACCCACTATCAACGGAGATGGAACACAAGCTTACGATTTTATTTATGTGGAAGATGTTGCCATTGCAAATATTGCTGCATTGGAAAGTGATGTGAAACTTGGATTTTACAACGTGGGAACACAAATTCAAACCACTATCAAAGAATTGTGCGATTCTATTTTACGTTTGACGAAATCAGATTTAAAAGTAACTTTCAAACCATATAGCGCTGATGATGCTCGTCGTTTAGTTCAAAACAGAATTGGTTCAGCGAAAAAAGCAACAGAAGAAATTAATTTTACTTATCAATATTCTTTAGACCAGGGATTAAACAAATTAATTCAATGGAGAAAAGAAAAAGGAATTACCAAAGGAATTAAAGAAAAAGCAGGATTAGCATAATATGGAAAAAAGAAATATATACATCTCACAGCCTGTATTAGGTGAAGAGGAATGGCAAGCTTGTAAAGAACCATTGTTTAGTGGTTGGGTAACACAGGGTCCGAAAGTAAAAGCTTTTGAACAGCGCTTTGCTCAAATTCATGGGGTTAAACATGCTTTCGCGGTGACTAGCTGCACAACAGGATTGCACTTGGCTTTGGAAGCTTTGGGTATTGGTGCGGGCGACGATGTATTGGTTCCTGCCTTCACCTGGGTAGCTACAGCCAATGCGGTTTTGTACGTAGGTGCAAATCCAATTTTAGTAGATATTGAAATCCCTTCTTTCAATATTTCCATTGAAGATTTTAAAAGAAAATTAACACCCAAAACAAAAGCAGTTATACCTGTGCATCTTTTTGGGTTGTGTGCAGATATTGATGCCATTAAAAAAATTGCTCCAGGAATTAAAATTGTGGAAGATGCAGCTTGTGCAGCGGGTTCAATGTACAACGGAAAATATGCAGGTAACTTAGGTGATATCGCAAGTTTCTCTTTTCATCCGCGCAAATCTATCACCACCGGTGAAGGAGGTATGGTTACTACCAATGACGATGCTATTGCAGAAAAAATGGATAAGTTGAGAAATCATGGTGCTGAAATTTCAGAAGAACAAAGACATCGTGGTGCCAAACCTTATATCCTTCCTGATTTCAACATGATGGGATTCAATTTTAGAATGACCGATTTACAAGGTGCTGTGGGTTTAGTACAAATTGAAAAACTACAAGGCTTTATCGAAGAAAGAGAAAAATGGGCGCAGTACTATACTGATGAATTAAAAGACCTAAAGTGGTTCCAAACACCTGTAATTCCTAAAGGATACAAGCACGGATGGCAATCTTTTGCTTGTTTCATTGATGAAAAAATATCACCATTATCGAGAAATGAGATCATGGAAAAATTACAAGAAAAAGGTATCAGTACTCGTCCGGGAACACATGCCGTTCACATGCTTAATTTCTATAAAGATAAATACGGATTTAAAGCGCAAGATTTTCCAAATGCTCAATTGGCAAATGATCAATCCATTGCTATTCCATTACACAACAGAATGGTGAAAGAAGATTACGATTATGTAATTGCAGCTTTGAAATCATTTTAAGCTTTTAATAAATATGTGCGGAATAACGGGAATATATAACTTAAACAGAAAGCCGGTAAGCTCTAGTTTACTAAAGGTGATGACTGATGTTATTGCGCATCGTGGACCAGATGGAGAAGGTGTTTTCACTGAAGACGGAATTGGTTTGGGTCATCGCCGGTTGGCCATTTTAGATGTGAATCCAAGATCTAATCAACCCATGCCTTCTAAAAACAGCGATTGGATTATTGTTTTCAATGGTTGTATTTACAATTTCCAGAAATTGAAATTGGAATTGCGCACAAAAGGACATGAATTTCATACTACTTCTGATACCGAAGTAATCGCAGAAGGATTGGCTAATGAAGGAGTAAAATTTGTAGAGAAACTAAATGGTATGTTTGCTATTGCAGCTTATCAGAAATCTACAAAAACATTGTATTTATGCAGAGACCGATATGGCGTAAAGCCCTTGTATTACTGGTTCAATGGAAAAACATTAGTATTCGGTTCAGAAATAAAATCGATCATTAAACATCCTGAAATTAAAACAGAATTGAATTTAGAAGCATTGAATGAATACTTCACTTTTCAAAATCTTTTTCGCTACAATACTTTCTTCAAAGGCGTTAAAATGGTTCCGCCTGCCAACACTTTAAAAATAGATTTAAACACCACCGAAATAATTCACAACAGTTGGTGGGATTATAATTTCAACGAACAAGACGAAAGTCTCTCTTTTGAAGAAGCGAAGGAAGAAACCAAAAGATTAATGGAACAAGCAGTTGCCAATCAAATGGTATCTGATGTTCCGGTGGGAAGCTACTTATCAGGAGGAATGGATTCTGGCTCTATGACTTCTTTGGCTTCGCGACACGTAAATAGATTAACCACTTTCACTTGTGGCTTCGACATGTCGGAAGTGCTAGGCTACGAAGCCAATTACGACGAACGAAGAGATGCCGAATTAATGGCCAATCATTTTAAAACAGAACATTACGAACAGGTAATGAATGCTGGAGATATACGATGGTCGTTACCGCGATTGGTATATCATTTAGAAGATCCAAAGGTAGGAATGAGTTACCCCAATTATTACATTAGCAGATTGGCCTCTAAATTTGTGAAAGTATGTTTGCAGGGAACAGGCGGTGATGAATTGTTTGGTGGTTATCCGTGGAGATATTATCGCGTTTTTCGTTCTCTTAATCAAAAAGAATTTTTCGATCAATATTATGATTTTTGGCAAAGACTAGTTCCCCAAGATGAAAAGAAAATTTTGTTTCAGGAAAATGTGATGAAGCAAATGGATTTCAACGTACCAAGAAAATCCTTTGAAGGTGTTTTTACCTTCAATGAAAAGTTGCGCTACGATACACCGGAAGCACATATCAACAACTCTTTGTATTTTGAAATCAAAACATTTTTACCGGGATTGTTATTGGTAGGAGATAAATTATCTATGGCCAATGGCTTGGAAGAAAGGTTTCCTTTTCTAGATAATGATTTGGTAGATTTTGCGCAGAAAATTCCAGTGAAATACAAACTGGGAAATTTGGAAAACATGCTAAAAATCGACGAGAACGATTACCGTGATAAAAGAAAGGTATATACCGAATTTGATGATGGAAAAAATATTTTGCGAAAAGCAATGTTGGATTTTCTTCCGGAAAAAATAATTAACCGAAAAAAACAAGGCTTCTCTGCTCCCGACGAATCGTGGTACAGAGGCGAAAATGCTGCCTATGTGAAAGAACTTCTTTTGGATAAAAATACGATCTCCAAAGAATTCATCAATCCTGAATACGTGAAAAAAATTATTCACGAACACATCGATCAAAAAATCAATCACCGCCTATTAATATGGTCATTCATGAATTTTGAATGGTGGTGCCGAATTTTCCTGAATAATGAAAAAATTGAAAACTAATTATTCTCGTGAAATAAAACTCATCAAAAAGAGCATCAAAAAACTTGATGTCGATCTTAGCGGACTTACAGTTTTAACCGAAGTGGGCAGCGGAAGTTATGTAATCAGTCCAATCATTCCGTTATTGGCCGGGGCAAAAAAAGTATATGCGTGGACTGCTGATTCACGCTATGGAAAAGCTGCAGATATTATTGAAGAATGTTTGGAAATAGCGAAAATTTTAGGCGTAGAAAATCAAATAGAATTTTCCCCGAATTTCAAAAATCCTGAACAGGTAAAACAAGCAGATATTATTACCAATTCAGGATTTTTGCGACCCTTAAATGAAATCATTTTAAAAGATATAAATCCTCGTTGTGTAATTCCACTGATGTATGAAAAATGGGAATTGCGCGATAGTGATATCGATATCGCTTATTGCCAACAAAAAAATATAAAAGTTGCAGGGACTTGGGAAAATCATCCATCCATAGGTGTTTTTACGGGTGTTGGTCACTTAGCCATTAAACTTTGTTTAGAAGCCGGAATGGAAGTTTACCAAAATAATATTTTCATTTGGTCGGATGATCATTTTGGAGAAGAAACAGAAACTGCCTTTAAAAAATTTGGTGCAAATAAAGTTTATCATTCTACCAAAAAAGAAGAATTTTACACTGTTTTAGAATCACTGGATATTTTATACCTCTGTGATTACGATGAAAAAAAATCTTATTTTTCAGAAGGAGGGATTTTCGATTTAAAAAAAATAAAAGAAATCAATTCGTCTTTAACCATTGTACATTTATATGGCGATGTAGATCATGAATTACTACAAAAAAATGAAATCAAAATTTATCCTGCTAAGAGAGGTCATGCTAGTTTAATGACCGAAACACTGGCTTATCTTGGTCCGAATTTGATTGTAAATTTGCAAGTAGCAGGATATAAAGTAGCACAAAGTATGTATCATGGAAAGGCATCGGATTTAGCTCAACCCATAACTTATTAATTATGAAAGTTGGTATCATAGGAAGAGGACAATGGACATACGATTCGGCAAAATTATTATTGCAGAAAGGTTATGAAATACCTGTGATTATTACTGCCAAAGCTCCTGAAGAATATACTGTGAAGGAAAAAGATTTTGAAAATTTAGCAAAGGAAATAGGCGCAAAATATTTATGCTCTGCCAAAATAAAATCACAAGAAGCACTGGATTTATTAGATAGTGTTGGTGAAATGGATATTTGTGTAAGCGTAAATTATTCGGGAGTAATTCCTGATGAGGTCATTCATAAATTCAAAATTGGAATTTTAAATGCACATGGAGGCGATTTACCTAAATACAGAGGAAATGCTTGCCAGGCCTGGGCTATTATTAACGGCGAAGAAAAAATTGGAATCTGTATTCATAAAATGATTGGCGGTGAATTGGATTCGGGAGATATCATAGGAAAAAAATATATGCCTCTTACTATTGACACACGCCTGAAAGAAGTTTACGATTGGTTTGATAAAGTCATTCCACCCATGTTCATGGAAGCGGTAGAGGAACTGAAAAAAAATCGGAATTATATTACGGAAAAGCAATCGAAAAACCCGGAAGATGCCTTACGATGCTACCCACGAATGCCGGAAGATGGAGAAATTGACTGGAGCAAAAGCAACTTTGATATTGTTCGGTTGGTGAATGCTTCTTCAGAACCTTATCCCGGGGCTTTTTGTTACCTCGACGGAAAAAAACTAACGGTGTGGAGAGCAAAAATTCAGGAGGATAACGAAATATATGTAGGAATTAAAGGTCAGGTTTCCCGCATAGATATGGAAAAAGGAGAAATAGATGTATTGTGCGGCAACGGAAAAATAACTATTTCAGAAATTGAAGTGGAAGGAAACAGAACAAAACCAACTACTTTTATTAAATCAATTAGAACCAGACTCAAATAAATTGCATTAATAATGAAGAATGAAATTATACAACCGGGAGAGGGAGGGTACAAAATATGTTCGCGCTGTATTTATGATACTCGCGTACCGGGAATAACCTTCAACACAAAAGGAGAATGCAGTTATTGTGAAATGTCGGATAGTTTGAAAACAGAATACGGATCCGGTGAAGAAAAAGGAGAACAAGCCTGGTTAAAAATTGTAGAGGAAATAAAAGCAGCAGGTAAAGGAAAAAAATACGACTGTGTAATTGGCGTAAGTGGCGGAGTAGATTCTTCATATATGGTGCATATGGCTATAGAACTAGGTCTTCGCCCCTTAGCGGTACATTATGATAACACGTGGAACAGTGCTATTGCTACAGAAAATATTAGAAAAATATTGAATAAACTCAACGTTGATTTATACACACATGTTACCGACAATAAAGAATCTGATGATATTTTTCGTGCTTTTTTTAAGGCAGGTGTCCCCGAATTAGATGCTGCTACCGATTTAGCTTTTGCAGAAACGCACTATCGCGCTGCCGCAAAATATGGGATTAAATATGTTTTGGAAGGACATTCCTTTATTGAAGAAGGTGTTTCTCCACTATCTACCATGTACTTCGATGGCAAGTATATTAAATCCATTCATAAAAAATTTGGTAATCAGAAAATGAAAACCTATCCGCTCATGAACTTCTTTAATTTCATGAAATGGATATTGTTTTATAGAATCAGAAAAATACGCCCTTACTGGTTAATCAAATATTCTAAAGAAGAGGCCAAAAAATTATTAGAAGAAAAGTACGACTGGAAATATTATGGCGGACATCATTTAGAAAACCGTATGTCGGCATTCATGCACAGCTATTACCTTCCACACCGTTTTAAAATCGACCAGAGAAACAATAGTCTTAGTGCTTTAGTACGCAACGGAGCAATGAAAAAAGAAGATGCTCTGAACATTTACAATTCTAAACCGCATATCGAAGATCAACTTTTAGAATACTTCAAAAAAAGAATCAACCTGAGCGAAGAAGATTTTGAAAAATACATGAATCAATCTCTTCATTCTTTCAGAGAATTTCCAACCTACAAAAGAAGATTTGAAAGATTGAAACCCTTTTTCTATTTGATGTATAAAGCCAATTTAGTTCCTAAAAGTTTTTACATTAAATACACCAACAAACTATGATAACCATTGTTGATTATGGAATGGGCAATTTGGGTTCCATTCACAACATGTTCAAAAAAATTGGCGCTGAAACGGAAATCACATCTGATCTGGACAAAATAAGCAAAGCCAAAAAAATTCTTTTGCCAGGTGTAGGTGCCTTTGATGCGGCAATGAAAATTATTGCAGGTAGTGAATTGATTCATGTATTGAATGATAAAGCATTGAAAGAAAAAATTCCTGTTTTGGGAATATGTTTGGGAATGCAACTACTTACGAATCACTCTGATGAAGGTGAATTAAAAGGATTGGGGTGGATAGATGCAGAAACATTAAAATTCAAACCTGAAAATTATACTGAAAAAATACGGGTTCCACATATGGGATGGAATCTCGTTAAAATTGAAAAGGAAACCCTACTCACTAAAAATTTCTTTCCCGAAAACAGATTCTATTTTGTACACTCCTACTATGTAAAATGCAAGCATGAAAAAAATAAATTAATGACTACCCATCACGGATTAGATTTTGATAGTGCAATAATAAACGACAACATTTTTGGCGCGCAATTTCATCCTGAAAAAAGTCATAAATTCGGTATGCAATTGTTTAAAAACTTCAGTAGCTTATAATTATGTTGCAAACACGAGTTATACCTTGTTTATTACTCAATGAAGATAGTTTAGTAAAAACTGTCAAATTCGATAACGCAGCCTACATTGGTGATCCAATAAATACAGTAAGAATATTTAATGAGCTGGAAGTAGATGAATTGATTTTTTTAGATATCACTGCCAGCAAAGAAAACAGGAAAGTTAATTTTCAAATTCTGGAGGAAATTGCCAATGAATGTTTCATGCCCTTGGCCTATGGAGGGGGAATAAAATCGGTAGAGGATATCAAAAAAATTCTTCAAATCGGATTGGAAAAAGTGGCCATCAACTCGGAAGCTTTTACACACCCCGAATTAATCACCCAGGCTGCAGCACAATTTGGAAGTCAAAGTATTATTGGCGCTATCGACATAAAGAAAAACTTCTGGGGAAAATACGAAGTATACTCACATAGCGGAACGCAAAAACAAAAAGCAGATCCTGTGGAGTGGGCTAAACAACTGGCAAAATTAGGTGTTGGGGAAATTTTACTTACCGCTATTCATAAAGAAGGAACATGGAGTGGGTTTGATATTGACCTCATCGAACAAATTACTAAAGCGGTGAATGTTCCGGTAATTGTAAATGGTGGCGCACAAAACATCAATTCAATTGGTGAAGCAGTACATAAAGGGGGCGCTTCAGCAGTGGCCTTGGGAAGCATGGTAGTTTTTCAGGCAAAAGGCATGGGGGTTTTAGTAAATTTTCCCGATAGAAAAGAATTAGAAAAAGAATTAAATAAATAATCCATGAAGGTTGCATTAATAGGCAATATGAACAACAACAATTTTTCGCTTTTACGCTATTTGAGAGATGCGGGAATAGATGCTTATTTGCTACTTTACACGAATGAACTGGAACACTTTACTCCTTTAAGTGATACATGGTTTTTCGAAAAACATAAGCCTTACATCATACAAACCAATCTTGAGAATTCGGAACGAGGAGTATTATTCACTTCAAAAAAAAATATTGAAAATAACTTTAAAAATTACAACGTCTTTATAGGCTCGGGATTGACTCCTGCCTATTTTGCCAAGATGGGAAAAACACTTGATATTTATTACCCTTACGGTATTGGAATAGAATACTACGGTAATAAAATAAACTACCTCAGAATTGCAAATCTATTTAAAATTCCTGCAAGAATTTTACAGAAAAGAGGCTTGAAAAAAACAAAAAAATGTATCATTTCAAATGTGATGGAGCATGAAACTGTTGAATCGTACAAAAAACTTTCTATCACTCCCATAGGACTTAATATTCCTATGGTATATAATCTTGAAATACTGGAAGAAAAAGACATTCCTGAAAAATTAAAAAAAATAATCACTGAATTTAAACAGTACGAAAAAATTGTTTTTTCACACGTAACGCATCGATGGGATTTTGAAGATTCGGGATCTATCAATCATAAATTATACAACATCAACCGTAGGAACGATAAACTGATTCGGGGTTTCGCTATATATCAAAAAAACAACCCAAAGAAAAGCTTATTGGTGCTATCGGAATATGGTCCTGACGCACCTAAAAGCAAAGCTTTAATAGAAGAATTAAATATTCAAAAATCTGTTTTATGGTTGCCTATATTAGGAAGAAAAGAATTGATGCTATTAATACGCCACGCCCATATTTGTGTAGGTGAATTAGGAGAAGCAGGAACCTGGGGAGGAAGTACATGGGAATTTTTGGCTATGGGAAAACCCGTAATCAATCGATATAAAATGGATGAAGGAAAATACAAAGAAATGATGGGAATACCCTTTCCTCCCTTAATCAATATTGAAAATGAAAACAATATTGCCGATGTACTTCTGGAACATGATTTAAACCTTCCGAAATATCAAAAAATAGGAGAAGAATCTCTTCTATGGTTTAACCATTACAATGGTGCATCGCTCATACCTGAATTTAAAAAATTAATCACTGAATAAAGCAGACAGAGATTTATTATTCAAATCAAATGGATTCACTCCTAATGAGGAACACAATTCTATTACACCTACATCAATTTGTTTCATATATTTGCATAAAATCGATAACCCTATATGAAGACGAATACTGATTCCATTACTTATAACGACTCCGTTAATTCTGGGGAACGATTTGAATTCGGGAAGAACTGGAAATCTTTTCTTAAAACATTGAACGACGAAAGAATTGAGGTAGCTATTCAATCATTAAAGGATATGCTTGAAGTGGATTCATTAGAGGGGAAATCATTTTTAGATATCGGCTCGGGAAGTGGTTTATTTAGTTTAGCGGCAAAAAAAATGGGAGCAAAAGTTCATTCCTTAGATTTTGATCCCAATTCAGTAGGATGTACAAAAGAATTAAAAAATCGATTTTTTAAAAATGATCCCAACTGGACCATTGAAGAAGGATCAGCTTTAGACACAAAATATATAAGCTCTTTAGGTTTCTTTGATATAGTTTATTCCTGGGGAGTTTTACACCACACGGGAAACATGTATTTGGCTTTAGACAATGCAGATCTTCCTGTTAAAAACGGAGGACTCCTCTTCATCGCTATATACAACGATCAAGGTAAAAGATCTAAATTGTGGACACGCATAAAAAAAACATATTGCAGCGGTTTTTTAGGAAAAATGTTCATTCTCTCGATCTTCCTTCCTTATTATCTAACCCGAGGATTAGTAGAAGATTTATTAAGATTTAGAAATCCTTATAAACGTTATAGAGATTATAAAAAACAGAGGGGAATGCAAATGATTTATGATTGGTATGACTGGCTGGGGGGTTTACCTTTCGAAGTAGCCAGTGTTAAACAACTTTTTCATTTTTATCAAAAAAAGAAATATATCCTTCAAAATATAATAACCGGACCGGGAATGAACCAATTGGTATTTAAAAAGAATATGAATTAAGCTCAAGAAATTTATGATCGATATACAAACCCCTTTAAAACAACCTATTTTTATTTCAGGACTTCCTAAATCAGGAACTTCAATGTTTAAAACATTACTGGATAGCCATCCTGAAATATTTATGTTTCCTGCTAATGAATTTGAGCTTTTTTATTATTCTCATCACAAGTCGATGATGTTAGGAAAATTAGCTTATGAAAGGGATTTGAACAAATTGAAAGAACTCATTATTACCAATGAATTTATTACCCGTTTAAATAATCCAGAAAGTGAAGCTTTAAAATCATACAAAAGAGATACCATAAATATTCCTGCATTTCAAGAAGAAGTACGCGCACAAAATCCGAAAAATTATTCGGAATTAACGGCGCTGATTTATAAAGCAATGGCAAAAAATTCATCTTATTTCGACGGAAATATTGATCAGGTGAGATATGCTTCAAAATGTGTGTTAACCAATGAATTTTTTCCTGAACTTTTATCCTGGTTTCCCGATTTAAAGTTTGTTGAAGTATTGAGAAATCCATACGGACATTTTAATGCAGTACGCAACTCTGCCAGAAAAGGAGCAAAATACGAAGGAGAAAAAATAACGTCTAAACATAAATATCCTGTTTTAGGGGAAATCATCAGATGTATGAATCAATCCTATTACAACATGGAAAAATGGAAAGAATTATATCCTAACAATTTTTATGTTATTGTATATGACAGAATTTTAGAAGATCCCGAAAAAGAATTAAATAAACTTTCTGAGTTTATAGGTGTGAAGTTTGATCCATCTATGCTTAACCCTACTGTTGGTGGCGAAAAATTTGGTGGAAACAGTTGGTATGTGGAGAATTATGATAAAATAGATAAACGTCCGCTTACCCATTGGAAAGGAAAAATATCACCTCTTGAAATTCGATTAGTGAATCATTTTTTTGAAGAAATAATTAAAAAATATGGTTTTGAATATTTAGAATCGAATGCTCCTTTATGGAAAAAAATGGGCTCTTCGGAAGATTTAAGAACCTATATAGGCAATAGAATTCTTTTTAAAGCAAAAGGTTGGTTCGGATATCCCTCTGATGAAGTTCAAAATTTTAAAAAAGGTTAGACTCCCTTTTTTCTATTTTTAATCTTTTGCAACAGTTTTCTGCTGTCTTCTTTAGAGATAAGGAAAAGGAAGCCTGTTAATGCAACCACCATTCCCAACACAGCATAAATTATCCCTTTGGAAAGAACATCCAGTCCTTGCATATTTTCTATGAAAATAATCGCCAGTACACTACTTACAAAAAGTAACAACTCCTTAAAAACAGGAATTTTCATGTTATAGGTATACTGACTAAAAATATGCTTTGAAATTACCAAGCCCATTTTACCACATAAAAATCCTGCACCCACTCCCACAATACCATAAGGACCCACCAAAAGTATCATTGCAGTAATCGACACTCCTAAGTGCACCAAATAACTTAGAGTATTGTAAATGGTTTTTTTAGATAGTAGAATTCCCATTCCCAGAACTTCTTGAAAAGATTCAGCAATAAAGCCAAATAATAAAAAGGGAATGATTTGCAAAGAGCTGAGATATTTTTCTGATGCAAACAAAATAATTAATGGTTCTGAAACAGAAAGAAAAAACAAACCAATAGAAGTTAGAGCCACCACATAAAGTGTAAAAACCCTACTGTAAATTTTTACGGCATCATGCTCTTTGTAAACAGAATAAGCAAATGGTCCCCACGAAACATTGAAGGCTCCAGTTAAAATATTGATTAATCGCGAAAACCTCTCCCCTAAGGCATAAGTTCCCATATCAGATGAAGTTAGGTACTCACTAATCACTTTTCTATCAACAGCGGGCATAAATGAAAGCAATAAAGTATCCCCCAACATAGGAAAACTAAAACGCATCATTTTTCCCAAGTGTGAAAATTTTTGAGGAATGATAAAATGCTCTTTACATAGAAAGAACCCAACTAGAGCGATGAGCGAGCTTGAAGCCAATTGACCGTAAAAAACGCCCGCTAAACCCAATTCCAATTTCAGAATAAAAAACAATGAAAAGAGAACTAAAGTTAAGGGTCCTCCTATAGAAATAAGCATGTACTGTGCTCTTTTAAAATGCCATTTTAACAACATTTGAAAAAATACCGTAAATAAAGTAAAAGGAATGGCAAGCACCATTAATCTGAATTCAAAGGTTCTGCTTCCTTCTGGAATAGAAAAATAACTTAGAACAAAATCTCCATTAAAAAATAGAATCGTACAGGTGAGCAAACACAATCCCAAATTAAAAAGCATGGCTTCTGAAATGATACTTTTTCTTTCCTGTTGATCTTCTGTTTGAAAAATAAATCGAGCCACCGCCTGATTCAATCCAAACAAACAGAAAGCCAAAACAATTTCATATACAATTCGAATATTATCAACTACACCATACTCTTCGGGCGCAAAAACTCTGGCAATAACAGGAACTAAAAAAATTCCCATCAATCTGCTCAGCATTCCCACTACTCCGTACAATACTGAATCTTTGAGTAAAAATTTCATTTTACCCATGAATGATGAACTGCGAATTTTATTTATTTCTTCTTGCATGATCTAGTTCATCCAGCGATTATACCACTTCATAAAAACCAAAATAAACCACAATTGTTCTAAATTATTTTGATCTTCCTTCAATAATTTTTTTACTAGAGAATCAACTTTATCGCTATTAAACAAATTTGTTTTAGAAATTGATTCTTTATTTAATTCACTTTTAATATCATTAATTAAATCATTTTTAAGCCACTGAAATAGAGGAATTCCAAATCCTTTTTTCGGACGGTCATACAAATCCTTCGGAAGGTATTCCGATAAAATATCTTTCAAAATATACTTATCGATACCCTCTTTAAATTTGTAATTAATCGGAATTTGTGCGGCCAATTCAATAATGTGATGATCCAGCATTGGCTCTCTTCCTTCCAAAGCAACAAACATCGTTGCTCTATCTACTTTGGTCATAATATCACCCGGCAGATAAGTAAGTGTATCAAAAAGCATCATCTGATTGGCAAGGTCCATGCTTTTCATTTTCTCGTTCACTAGAAAACTATGATCGAATAAAGAGTGTAATCCTAATTCATTTAATGTTGTGTTATTGTAATATTTCAAATAGGAGTTGTAGGCCAATACATCATTTCCAACGCGTAACATTTCACCCGCTTTCACACTTCCATCGCTTATTTTCCGAAATAACTTACTATAAGGTGCAACATTTTTAAATAAAGGCTGGGCCCAGCCTGAGGCCATTAATGCAGCGGTTTTTTGCAGCGTATTATTTTGTAGTTTATGGAAAAAAGAAGGGAACTTTTTATAACGTGTATAACCGAAAAACAATTCATCTCCTCCATCTGCTGAAAGAGAAACTTTTACTTTTTGTTTTGCCACTTTAGCCACCATAATGGTTGGTATTGCAGAAGAATCGGCAAAAGGCTCATCGTAAATTTCCGGCAATTGATGCAATAATTCTTGCGCATCCTTGGGTTTACAAATATATTCTGTGTGATCAGTTCCTAAATAGTTAGCGGTTGCCTTAGCGTGCTTCGATTCATCAAAACCGTTTTCATCAAATCCAATGGTAAATGTTTTTACTTTGCCTTCGGTATGGTTTTGCAAAATACTGGTCACCAATGAAGAATCAATACCACCGCTCAAAAACATACCCACAGGCACATCAGCTACCATACGTAATTTAAATGCTTCAATAAGTTCTTGATGTAAAGTATTTTTTACGCTAATGTAATCGGCATCTATTTTCGGTTTTTCGTAAAAATCCTGAACATTCCAATAAATAGTTTCTGTTACTTCACCACCGTTGTTTATCTCCACAAAACTTCCTGGTTTTACTTTGAATGTATTTTCAAAAATACTGTAAGGAGCGGTGATATAGCCATGTTGAAAATACAGTGAAACAGCTTTTAATGACAATTCTTTTTTAAACTGTGGATGCTCATGAAAGCTTTTAAGTTCTGATGCAAAAAGAAATAAATTTTGGTGATGATAATAATATAAGGGTTTAACACCTACTCTATCGCGACACAATAACAAATTCTTCGTTTCGTGATTCCAAATGGCAAAGGCAAACATTCCTCTAAAACGCTTCACCACCTCTTTTCCCCAATGATAAAACCCTTTAAGAATAACTTCGGAATCAGAATCGGAAGTAAACGCATACCCTTCTTTTTCTAAATCATTTTTAATCTCTTTAAAATTATAAACCTCCCCATTGTACACCATGGAAAGATGTTTAAAATGCATCGGTTGATTTCCCAATTCTGATAAATCGAGAATAGATAAACGACGATGACCTAAAGCAATACCATTACCAGTATCGATGAATTCTCCTTTGGCATCGGGACCTCCAGGAATCAAAGTTTCACGCATTTTAGCCAACACATTATCCAAGGGATATTGTGCCTTAAAATTAAAATCGCGTATACCGGTAATTCTACACATGTTACACTAAGTTACAAAAGACGCTTGAACAATGTCTCATACTGAGAACATACTGCATGAATATCAAAATTATTATTGGCAAAAATATGTGCTTCCTGAACTAATTTTATTTTCTGTTCTTGTGATAAAAAATGGAAATTTCTCAGTAATTCAGCTAATTCCCGTGGCTGATCGGTAGGAAATAAGAATCCGTTTTTACCATGCTGAATAACTTTAGGATGATCATAAACATTGCTGGCGAAAACTGGAATTCCTTTGATCATAGCTTCACACACTGCATTGGGAAATCCCTCACCTAAAGAAGGATGAACCAAAATATCATTTTGCTCTAATTGAAAATCAACATTAGAAACTTGTCCTAACCATTTCCACTTATTTTCTAAATGATATTCTCGCAACAACGATAAGCATATTTCATGTTCCAGCTCATCCTCTCCCTTTTCAGGTTCTCTGCCCACATAATTCACTACTACATTCAATTTATATTCATTTACCAAAATGTTGAGTGCCTGAATAAGAATTCTGATATTCTTCAACTTCGCAATTCTTCCTATTCCAATAATTTTCAATTCCCCGGAATCAAAAACATGTTGTTCTCTGAATTTGAATTCAGAAAAAATTACACCATTGCCAATGGTTCCTATCTTAGAATGATATTTTGGAAATAATTTTTTAAGTACCTCTTGTTGATGGTAAGAATTGGCCAAAATATAATCTGCGAAACGATAAAAATATCTGAATTTTTTGTGAAGAGAAGGAACACAATCTTCAAAAGTTCTTTCCGACAAAACCACTTTAGTTTTTTTACCAGTAAGTAAATTGGCGATCAACAAATGAAAAGAGGGAGCGATCATGAAAGAGAGAGCAATATCAAAAGAATTTTTTCGGATAAAGCGACTCATACTCCACATCATGCGAAAACCAAATTTTGATTTTTTCTGAATGAATTTTATTTGAATGGGATAATCCTTAATGTGATCTAAAAAATAATGCGGTGCATTATAGTAAAACAAAGTTACCTGATGCCCTTTATTACAAAATGATTTTGCCAGAGTGATCATTTGTCGCTGTGCTCCACCCGAACCCAAAGTATCTATTACTAAAAGAATTTTCATTAAAAATTAAATCAATTGTAATTTCAACACAGCATAAACCAATCCAGCCAACACTATTCCACCACAATATAGAACCATTAATTTTGTTCTAAACGCAAAAGAATAATTTTGAAGATAATACACATAGAAAAAAATGGCCGGAGCATAAATTAATAACTTATGTCTTTCAGATCCTGATATGGTAAACAAAGCTAACAATAATACTAAAACGCTGGTGCCAAATGCAAATGCAAACCTTTTCAATTTTTCATCCGTCATTGCCTTAAATAAACCAAAAATAAATCCAGGCACAATAAAATACCACACCACAGCTCCTAATCCAATAAAAATATCATCAACATAAGAACCATGGAAAGGAGGAACTGGATTGTATAATAAAATAACAAAGTAAATTCCCCTAACAAGGGGATTGGTTGAAAACGCTAATTTCATACCTACTGAGTTATCAGAAGAAGTTTTATTAGCAAACCCCTTATACTTTTCAAAAACAATATCCTGAACTGCCGAAATACTTTTATAGAAAACGGCAAAAAAAACAACCACTAGTGTAACACCTATAAAAAATTTCAACCAATTACTTTTAATTGCATAAAAATAATAAGAGGCAAAAAACAATAAAGTTACAACACCTGTAGCAGCCCTAAATCCAAAAGAGATATAGCCTAGGAATAAACAAAGTATTATTTTCCAAAAAATACTGATGGGTGAAAGAATAATATTAACCACCCATATAAAAATTGCAGCCACCCATATATCGCGCAACAACATGCCGGAAAAAGAGAGGAGAATGGGAAAGAAAAGAACGAGGTAAACAGTTAAATTCACATATTTTGTAGAGAAATATTTGCTGGAAATAGTATTCACACAAGGAGCGATGGTAGCTCCTATAAAAGCATTTAAAAATGCAATATTTAAATAGCTATGATCAAATAAACCAAAAAAATCGGCAATACTATATAAGCCATAATTGATATAAATATACATTTCATAATTGCCCAACATTGCCTTTTTTCCTTCTAGCATTTTCATGGTTTGTAAATAAAAATGTTTGTCGTCTGCTCCAGGAGAAAATGATTCCCCTCTGGCATAATAAAACAACAAACCATGCATTGCTGCTACAAAAACATTGATCGAAAAAGAAATTAAAAAAAGGCGTTGATTATTATTTTTAAAAATAAATAATCCAAGAATCAAAAAAAGAGTGGAAATCAATAATTCAGAATACCCTTGAAATACAGCTACATGAAAAAGTAAAGTACAAAAGCCAAGAAAGTAAAGCGAAACATCCCATAAATTCTCAAACCTATATTGACGTAACCCACTTGTTTCATTCATTTTGAATTAGTCCTTTTGATTGATTAGAAAGATCTTTCAGAACAGAAGAAATAAAAATATAGAGCACAGAAAACAAGAGGCCAATGATCATAAAAATAAACGCGTATTTAAACATGCCCTTCTTCACTTTATCAGCAGGTAATTTAGCATAATCAATTACTCGAAGGAAGGAATTGGTAAATTGTCCATTCATTTTATTTAATTCTAAAGACTTCATTGCTTCTAAACGCATTGCATTCAATACTTCAATCTCTCTACGTAAATGCATTTCCTCTACCATTCCTCTGGCCGATACCATACTATGATTTGCATCTTTATATCTTATATACTGTTCCTCTGCTCCTCCTAGTGCTCGATCAATAGAATCTAATTTATTGCTAATAACCATTAACGAACGACGATTTTTGGCCGCCATTCCCCCCATATAAAAAGATTCAATCTCCTGTACTACTTTTTTATTGATGGCAACTGCCAAATCTTCATCCATTAATGTAACATCTACACTAATTAATCCTTCTGGTGAAAGTTGAACTTTTAAATTAGAACTAGAGAACGACTGATAGATTGCTTTGAGCGCCATCATTTGTTTTCGATTTAAATGGTCTAGCGATTTAAAATATACTCCATCAAAAAAATTCGATCCACCATATTCAGTTCTTATCAATTCATTAATTACCAATACACTAGAATCTTTTTTATAAGTAGAAAAAAGAACTCTTTCTGTTACAGATCGTGAATAAAATATTTTAATAATCTTCTCTTCCGCAACACTTACTCCTTGTCCCATACCAAATTGCGATGCAAGATTAGAAAGGGCATCTAATCCTTTCATGCCTTTATTGTCTTCTAAAATTAAAGTTGATTTTGAGGAGTATTTAGTCTTTGAGAGTAAACTAATAGTGATACCAATACACGCAAATAAAATAGTAATGACAATGATAAAAAGTGCTCTTTTCTTTAATAACTGAATGAAAAACTTAATCTTCAAAAAGATTTGAAGAATATTGCTCTCCTTAATTTCTGTTGTCATACTTAAATAGAATTACTTCACGGCCAATTTATCTACCAACAGCATTAAAGTTAAAACACTGGTTACTTTGGCAATAAGATTATCTAAAAATTTATTGGGGTCTCCTTCATCTTTTTTTGACGCTTCTTTTTTCTCCTTAGCCCCCACCTTTATTAAATCCCCTTTTTTAACAACAGGATAAAAACGAATACCTAAAATCCTTCTTGTTTTCCGAACGTGTCCGCCTGTACTGATTACGTAAATCTTCTTTTTGTCGGATTTTTTAGTAAATCCACCCCCAAATTCTTTGATGTAAAAACTAACCCTTTTACCTTTAATATAAGGTGCGTTTACCTGCCCCTTAGGTTTTATTTCAGGGTAACCCATTTCTCCTATCAGTGAAACGATATCGTTTTCCTTTGGAATAAAAATACTATCGCCTGCCTGTAACACATAATTGTATTCGTTTCTATTTTCATTGTACAAGGCTTTTAAATTCAATACCAAAAAGCCCAAACTATCATCCTTTCTGTACAACTGTGAACCTTCTAAAAAAGCACCTTCCGTGAAACCACCAGCTCTTTCAATTACTTCTTTAATAGTCTCTTTTCTATTCATTAAAATATACTGACCGGGATACTTAACTTCTCCTAACAAATAAATCTTTCTTTGCGGTTCAAATTCAGGATTAGGATAAACATATAGATAGTCCATGGGAAACAATGTAAATCCGGTATCACCTGTTAATGATAAATCATTAGAGATATTGATCGTATGCACCACCACTCTGGAAGGTGTAATTGCGCCATTTTCTCCTTTAACTTCCATCACTCTGGATATTTCTATTCTGCTACCCATCGCCTCATCTTTCAATCCCCCGGCAAAAAGAATTAAATCTTCCATAGTAATATCTTTCGCGTACAGCATTCTAAGAGGTTTTCTCACCGAACCGGCAATTTCAATACTATACATATCAAGAAAATCTCCGGCAAAAAATACAATCAGCTGATCAAATTCTTTTACCTCTATGTTGTATGGAGAAGTAGAATCGGCCAAAAGTTTTCTCAAATCAATTTGAAAATATTCTTTTGTCAAATCTAAATTGGTTCTTATTACATAAGCTCTGTCAATAAACGCATTAAAACGAACTCCTCCAGCTCTGTTAATTAAATGCAATAATTGCTCACCTTTCTCAAATTCATAATCACCATTGATGGCAATAGCACCTCTTACAGAAACAAAATTTCTTACTTTACTTGGAATTCTATCTACCCTAACTCTATCACCATTATTCAAAGTAAAACGAATTTTTTTCGTTTCATTTTGCAGATAGCCAACATCTATCAATCTGTAATTCGACTCAATTATTCTTTCTACATGAACAATACTTTTGTAAGCCTGGGAAGTAAAATTCCCAGCATATTTAACAAGATCATTAATATCTTCATTAGGCAATAACTCATACTGACCAATTCTTCCCACTTCACCATCAATAAAAGCTAAATTTCCGGCAGGTTGAACAATAATGTAATCATTTTGCTGTAAGAAAAAATCATTTTTTACAGTAGGATCTTGCAAGAACTTATATACGTCCAAAACCTTTACAATTTTATTATCTCTCTTGATTAAAATATTTCTAACACTTCCTAAATCGGTAATTCCTCCTGCAACACTAATTGAGTTAAAAGCTGAATTAATAGAAGAAATAGAATAGGTTCCGGGAAAATTTACTTCGCCCACAATATTCACTTTAATTACTTTAGCGTAATTAAGCTGAATACTGATTTTCGATTTATTTAAATCATAAGCACTACCTAATCTTGCTATGATTATTTTTCGAGCCTCTGCAAAAGTGTAGCCATTTAAAAATATTTTACCCACTAGTTTAGGATAGATTGCACCATCATCTTCAATTTTTACATTTTCTGATGTTTGAGAATAACCCCAAACTGCAATATTTAACTCATCACCAGGACCTAAAACATAATCTTCAGGGGCTTTAATATGTGAAGCCGACTGAAACATTTTTAATGATTTATTCTGGAAAAAACTTTTGCCATAAGTATGGATTTTTTCTTCTGGAAAATCTCTCCACTTTTGCATATGCAAACTATCTAAGGTATCAACCTTATCAGAAATAGTATCTGAAACTCTACCTGGCTTATAGGGAGCCACCCCCTTGTCGGAAGATTCTCCTGTACCAAATTGTTTTTGTAGGTTCTGCAAATCATCTGCAGTAACCCCATATTGTTCCATTTGACTTTTAGTGATGGAACTAGGATCCATACTTCGGAGTTCTTTTAACGATTGAGCAGAAAGACTGAAAATACTTCCAAAAAACAGAAGTAGAATTAACTTAAAATAAACTCTTTTTTTCATAGCGCAAAGTTAGAAAAATATTCTAAATGAGCACTTTCGCAGCCGAAATTGGTAATTTAAACACCTGTTTTTCTGAAATATTTAATAATGAATTTCTTACATTTCACTTTCTTGGTTACTTTAGTGAAAAAGTGTTTATGATCATTAGAAGTCGTGCTCCATTAAGAATTGGCCTTGCCGGCGGGGGTACAGATGTTAGTCCTTATTCCGATTTGTATGGTGGCGCTATCCTCAATGCAACCATCAACTCGTTTGCTTACGCCAATATTATTCCCCGTGAAGATGGAAAAATAGTGCTTCATTCCAGAGATGGGAATGGTAGAATAGAGCTGAAAAGTGAGGAACATCTTGAAATCAACGGTGAGCTTGATCTTTTAAAGGGCGTTTACAATAGAATAGTTAAAGACTTTATTAAAAAGCCCTTAAGCTTTGAGTTACATACTTATGTTGATGCTCCTCCCGGATCGGGCCTAGGCTCATCATCTACCCTGGTAGTAGCCATTGTAGGAGCTTTTACCGAATGGCTTTCTTTACCTCTGGGAGAATATGATATTGCGCATTTAGCCTATGAAATTGAACGTATAGATCTTAAAATGGCAGGAGGTAAACAAGATCAGTATGCTGCTACTTTCGGAGGGTTTAATTTCATGGAATTTTATGCAGGAGATAAAGTAATTGTAAATCCGCTACGCATAAAGGAAAGATTCACCTATGAACTAGAAACCAATTTGGTTCTTTTTCATACCTCCACCAGCAGAAATTCCTCTACTATTATTGAACAACAAACTAAAAATATCAGTTCCAAACAAGAAAAATCATTGGAAGCAACTCATCAATTGAAGCAACAAGCAATCAATATGAAAGAGGCTCTTTTAAAAGGAGATTTATCAAGAGTAGGAGAAATTCTTGATCACGGTTGGAAATTCAAAAAACAAATGGCAGAAGGGATCAGCAACCCTATGATCGACAATCTTTATGAAGAAATGATTAAAGCAGGGGCCACCGGTGGTAAAATATCTGGTGCCGGTGGTGGTGGGTTTATGATGTTCTATTGCCCAAATAACAGTCATTACAACGTTAAGGCTGCACTCTCCAAATACGAAGGATCAGTAAAAGAATTTTTATTCACTATAGGCGGATTACAAACATGGAAAATCTAAAAAGAATCATTAAAGATTCAATTGATTTAAAAACAAAAGTTTTAAACTCTCCCCAACTTTTAGAACTCACTTTAAAAGTTGCTGATGATATTGTTAAATGCTTTAAAAATGACGGTAAAGTATTGTTTTGTGGTAATGGAGGTAGCGCTGCCGATGCACAACATTTAGCGGCAGAATTCAGTGGGCGGTTTTATTATGATCGCCCGCCTTTATATTCAGAGGCATTGCATGTAAATACATCTTACCTTACTGCCGTAGGTAATGATTATTCTTATGATCAAATCTATGCCCGACTCATTCAAGCCAAAGGCAGAAAGGGTGATATTTTAATTGGTATGTCTACCTCCGGTAATTCAGGAAATGTGGTGAAAGCCTTTGAACAAGCCAGAAAACAAGGAATGATTATCGTAGCAATGACAGGAGAAACAGGGGGAAAAATGAAAGATTGCTGCGATTATTTAATCAATATCCCATCGAAAGACACTCCTCGTATTCAAGAAGCACACATGCTATTAGGTCATGCGATATGTGAAATTGTAGAAAGTAAAATGTTCCCCAAATAGTGCTGAAAGAGGCAATCATATTGGCCGGTGGATTTGGAACACGCTTAAAAGAAGTGGTTGCTGATGTACCTAAACCTATGGCTCCCATAAATGGCAAACCTTTCCTGGAATATATTTTAGAATTTGCTATCCAACAAAAAATAGAGAAAGTTGTTCTTTCCACTGGGTACAAACATGAAGTGATTGAAGAGTATTTTGGCAATCAATTCAAAAGTATTTCCATTCGGTATGCTCATGAAACAGAGCCTTTAGGCACAGGTGGGGCTATTCAATTTGCTTTGCAAAAATGCCACGAAGACCAAGTTGCAGTATTGAACGGTGATACTTTTTTTAATATCGATCTATCACTTTTTCTCACCAAACATCTTAAAGAGAAAAGTGAATTCTCTATTGCTTCAAAAAAAATGTTCCATTTTGATCGTTACGGAATTATTCAAACAAACAACAATAGGATTACAGCTTTCGAAGAAAAAAAGGTGGTAGAGGAAGGTTGTATCAATGCAGGAACTTATATGGTTAACCGGAAATTATTTCTTTCTTTAAATCTGCCGCAAAAATTCTCTATGGAAAAAGATTACATGGAAAAATACTTCGCATCAAAACACTTTTACGCCTTTGAATTTGATGGCTACTTTATAGATATTGGAATTCCTGAGGATTATAACAAAGCACAAAAAGATTTTAAATAACGTGAGTTCGACGCAAAAATAAAAGTAATATCAACAATTTTCGTAGGACGATAGTTCCTTCGTGCCTCAGGATGACAACCACTCTCAAAACTCACCTCACTCTGTACTTGGGTGTAATTGTCATCCTGAGGCACGAAGGAACTATCGTCCTAAACTTAAAATACGACTCGGAATTCTTATATCGAACTCGCATTAAATAGAAACTATTTGTTTCTTTCAGTACTGAAAATCACTAAATCGATAAACGATTTCTTGGAAGGAGAATCAGGAAAAGTATTTAATATATCAATAGCTTCCTGGCGGTATTCCATCATTTTTATACGTGCATATTCTAAACCTCCTCTATCCTTAACCATCTGTATTAGCTGCTTCACACGTTTTGAATCTTCATTGTGATTTTTCACCGTGTTGATAATCCATCTTTTTTCTGAACGATCTGCTTTAGATAAAAGATGAATTAAGGGTAAAGTCATTTTTCTTTCTCTAATATCAATTCCCACTGGTTTACCTAAAATACTTAGCTGTGCTTCATAATCGAAAAGATCATCTTTTATTTGAAAAGCAATGCCCACTTTCTCCCCTAAAAGTTTCATTTTTTGGATAACAGACTGATCAACCCCTGCGGAAGCTGCTCCGGTAGCACAACAAGAGGCAATTAGAGTAGCTGTTTTTTGTCGGATAATCTCAAAATAAACTTCTTCATCAATATCTAACCTTCTGGCTTTTTCAATTTGCAGAAGCTCACCTTCACTCATTTCTTTGGTGGCTGCCGACAAAATTTTAAGGAAATCAAAATCGTCATTATCTGCTGATAATTGCAGGCTTTTCGACAAGAGATAATCACCCACCAAAACAGCAATTTTATTTTTCCATAAAGCATTAATTGAAAAAAAACTTCTTCGCACATTGGCATCATCCACCACATCATCATGCACCAAAGTAGCCGTATGTATCATTTCTACCAGCGCAGCGGCACGATAAGTTCTATCGTTAATTCCACCACATAAATTGGCCGATAAAAACACAAACATTGGCCTTACATGTTTTCCTTTTTGTTTAACAATGAAATAAGTGATTTTATCCAACAAAGGAGTGCTACTCTTCATCGACTGTCGGAAGGTTTTTTCAAACTCTTCCATTTCCTTAACAATAGGAGCTTGTATGGATTGAATAGAAATCATTCAGCCGTGAAATTACATTTTTCACGGCTGAATCAAGTATTTTTTGAAGTCTATTTTTTGATGATCAGCGGAACTGATAAAAGTTCTCCGTTCGGACAAATTAACTGAATAAAATATTGGGCGGCAGGATAAGGTTCCATAGAAAAAGTAAATTGATTTTCTCCCTTCATTGCCGGTAATTGAGCAGTATATATCTCTGATCCATCACCTCCCAAAAGAACTACTTTATAATTCCCTCCATTTACGGAGTTAAAATAAAGCATCACTTTTTCAGCAGCCGGATTGGGAAATACCTGCAGCAATAAATCGGCTTCGTTTTCAGTATTAATAGCTATAACCGTTGACTGTTGCATTTTACCATCAACATCAAATTCCTGAAGTTGATAATAATTCAACCCCCTCACAGGGGAATAATCCAGATAACTATATTTCAATAGTGATAAACTATTTCCTGCAGCAGGCTTTGTGCCTATAGTTACAAAATCAGAACCATTGGAAGAACGTAAAATACTATAATAATCACTATTAAATTCAGATTCGGTAGTCCAAATTAACTCCACTTTATCTTCTGCTTTTTTTGCCTTAAAATCAACTAACTCTACCGGAAGAGTAATTCCTGTATGAGAACCGTTTTCTGTATATCCACCATCAGCATCAATTGAACCGCTTCCTGTTAAAGCTATAGAATTAACCATCGACCCAGTAGCATGAATATGGCCATTAACTGTAATCGCATTGGCCAATACATCTGTAACTGAGCCATTAATATACAATTCTGCATGAGCAGCAATAGTCCATGTTCCTCCATTAATCGCCATAGATCCATTAATCGACCATTTCCCTCCGCTATTAATAACAATCGTTGGTGTTCCTGTTACGCTAAAGTTGCTGGAGTTCGAAGCATTTCCGTGATTAACCTCTACGTAGTCTCCCGTTTCCAGCCAACCATTATCACTAGCGGGACTACAGCTACAATCAGCACCACCATTGGTATTCGACCAGGTTCCATCGGAACGGGAATAATAGTTTATTGCATTTACACCTGAAGAAAATACAATAGCAATTATGAACAAATAAAACCGTAGCAACCCCAAATTCATATAGATTAGTGATGTATATTAAACCAAATATAATTCAGTAATTACGGGAAAGTCAAATCAAAATTCAGTGATTTTGAACAAGTTAATGTTTATTAGCCAACTGTCCACAGGCTGCATCTATGTCTCTTCCCCTACTCCTACGTATGTTTACCACTAAGTTCTTGGCTTCCAAGTAAGCAGCAAACTTTTTCAATCTTTCTGGAGTAGTTTGCTGAAATTCACCATCTTCAATGGGATTGTATTCAATGATATTGATTTTACAGGGAACATTCTTCGCAAAACGAGCCAGATTAGCGGCATCTTCAATGCCATCATTGAAATCTTTAAAAACAATAAACTCAAAAGTAGGACGAGTACCTGTTTTATCGTGAAAATATTTTAATGCCTCCGCCAAAGATTCTAATGAATTTTGCTCATTAATAGGCATAATTTTATTTCTCTTTTCATCATCAGCAGCGTGCAGAGATAACGCTAAATTGAATTTCACCTCATCGTCACCCAACTTTTGAATCATCTTTGCTACACCGGCTGTTGATACTGTAATTCTTTGTGGTGACATCCCTAAACCATCGGGAGAAGTAATTCTTTCAATAGAAGTTAAAGTGTTTTTGTAATTCAACAAAGGCTCTCCCATCCCCATATATACAATGTTGGTAAGAGGAGTATTGTATTTTTCCATGGCCTGATTTTTAATCAAAACCACTTGATCATAGATTTCATCAAATTCAATATTTCTTTCTCTTTTCAATCTACCCGTAGCACAAAATTTACAGGTTAAACTGCAACCTACCTGAGAAGAAATACAAGCGGTCATTCTGGTATCAGTAGGAATTAAAACGCCTTCTACTATAAACCCATCATGTAATTTAAAGGCATTTTTAATGGTGCGATCACTACTGATTTGCGATTTGTGAATTTGCACAGCGGGAATAAAAAACTTTTCTTTTAATTGATCACGAAGAGGAATCGACAAGCTGGTCATCTGGTCGAAAGAAGTAGCCGATTTTTTCCAAAGCCATTCATATACCTGCTTAGCTCTAAAGGCCTTTTCACCGAAAGAAATAAAAGCTTCTTTCAATTCGTCGGGCGACAATAATCTTATATTTTGCTGAGCATTCACTGCACAAAGGTAGTGGTTAATAACAAAAGAAGCAGAATCTTTTGCACTTTAAGCGCTAAACTTTATACTTTAGACGGGTGATTCCAAAGGAAACCATCGATAAAATATTTGAAGAATCCCGCATCGAGGAGGTGATTGGGGAGTTTGTGCATTTAAAAAAATCGGGAAGTAATTTCAAAGGCTTGAGTCCTTTTGTGAATGAAAAAACACCTTCATTTTATGTTTCCCCCGCTAAACAAATCTTCAAATGTTTCAGCTCAGGTAAAGGCGGCAGCGCGGTTACCTTTCTTATGGAACACGAGCACTACACTTATCCGGAAGCGCTTCGTTTTTTAGCTAAAAAATACAATGTTGAAATTGTTGAAGAAGAGCAAAGTGCCGAACAAATTCAAGCTGAAAATGAACGTGAAACTTTATACTTGATTCACCAATTTGCAAGCAACATTTACAAAGAAAATATTTTCGACACACAAGAAGGAAAAGCCATTGGAATGAGCTATTTCAAAGAGAGAGGTTTTACTTTAGAAACCATCAAAAAATTTGATTTGGGTTATTCTTTGGAAGATAAAAATCAATTGGCCAATAAAGCTCTTGCTAAAGGATACCATAAAGATTTACTGATTAAATCGGGAATTATATACGAAAAAGGTGAATACCTTATCGATCGTTTTGCCGCAAGAGTGATGTTTCCCATTCACAATCTTTCGGGAAGGGTAATAGGATTTGGAGGAAGAACCTTAAAGAAAGATAAAACGGTTGCCAAATATGTTAACAGTCCGGAAACCGATATTTACCATAAAAGCAAAGTATTATACGGTATTTCACAAGCCAAAAAAACCATCATTAAAAACGACCGTTGCTTTTTAGTGGAAGGATATACCGATGTAATTTCTATGCATCAGGCGGGAATTGAAAATGTTGTTGCCTCTTCAGGAACTTCCTTAACTACCGAACAAATTCGATTGATAAAACGCTTCACGGAAAATGTCACCGTACTTTTTGATGGTGATGCTGCCGGTATTCGCGCTGCTTTCCGAGGCATTGATATGATTTTGGAAGAGGGGATGAATGTAAAAGTAATTCTCTTTCCCGATGGCGAAGATCCTGATTCCTTTTCTCAAAAAAATTCACCGGAAAAATTACAAGAGTTTTTAAATAACGCCACAGATTTTATTCATTTCAAGTGTAAAATCTTGTTAGAAGAAGCAGGTGGAGATCCTATCAAAAAAGCTGAATTAATTAGAGATATAGTTACTTCTGTAGCTAAAATTCCCGACCCGATTAAACGCACCGTTTTTACGCAAGAAACCAGTCGTTTAATGGATATTAGTGAGCAAACATTGCTCAACGAGTTGAATAAAATCAGAGCAAAAGATTTAAAAGAAAGCAATAAAAAACCACGTGGAGAGGGGAATTTTGACCCTACTCCTGTTGATACTCCTGAAGAATTAACTACTTTTTTTGAGAACAATGCACAGGAAGCTAGTGAAATTGAAAACAAAGAAGATTTATTTTTAATTGAACAGGAAAATGAACTGATCAGAATACTTCTTCAATACGGCCATCAGGAAATTAATGCTGAAGATGAAAACGGAGAAGAAATAAAAATTTGCATCGCAGAATTTATCATTCAAAGCTTAGAAGAAGATAATCTTACTTTCGAAAACCCTATTTATCAGGCAATTTTCAATGAATACAAAAATGAATTGAGCAACAATAATGTGCCCAATGAAAAATATTTTTTGAATTCTCCCGATCCAGAAATTAATACTGCTATCATTAATTTGATGGATTTCAAATACGAATTGAACAATTGGGAAAAACATCACATTTTGGTAAAGAAAGAAGATGAGTTACTCAACAAAGCTGCTGAAACAGCTGTGAATCGTATTAAGTTGGCAACCGTGCAGCGGCAAATCAACAAGCTCTCTCTACAAACCAAAGAAAATCCCAACGACAATGATATTATTCTACTGATGAAATATCTGGAAGTTAAAAAACAACTCTCTGCAATTTTGGGTCGACATTAAAATTTGCATTTTCTGCAAATGTATTTTCACAACAAGTATAATCTAATATAAAAAAGCACTGTTTCAATTTCATCTTTGGCCTCGTTAAATACGATCAAAATGGAATTAAAGAACAGTCATAGTTACCAAAACATCCTCGATGAGATCATTGATCTCTCGTTGAGTTCTGTTCCACCAAAAAATAATTTAAAAAGAAAACACAAATACTTTGATTTCGACATACAAAAGGGAATTGAAATTTCGGATGAAGAAGAAAAAGAAATAAAAAACAAAGTATGGGGAGAACTAACCATTAAGGATTTAACGACTCCCCATTCGCAACTTATACAAGAAGCAACATCTATTTTACAAGAGTTAACTGATTTTGAGAAAATACAATTCTACCCTGATCACAATAATTGCCTCGAACAAATTGGAATTACTGCTCAAGAAAATTTTCCCAACAAACACATTGTTTACGTGGGTAAACAAACCACAAAAGTCTCCCCTAACTATCTCTATATACCCCAGCTATGCGAAGTGAAAAGCAACATTAAGCAACACCACTCTCGCATAGCTTTTCTCATTGTTGATCCACTCTATTACATACAACGCTCGAATTATTTCGAGCAACATTTTAATGAACTTAAGGAGCTTTGCTCTGGGTATGGCATTTTCTTCATTCTCGATGAAAGAATAACTGCCGGAAGAATTCACACGAAAGGAATAAATTATGTTTTTCAGTTTAAAGCCGATGCCATCATCACAGGCATCAACTATTCCAATGGCAAGCCCCTTGCAGCCATCGCCTACAGTCCCAGGTTTTTCGTTGAATTCCTACCCGGAGCAAAAGCACCTAATGCCATTTCATTACTTCATTTAAAATATTTATTTCCCTACCTCAAAAATAATTCTTCTTCTCATCACCTAAACGAATTGGCCAATCAACTTTGTGTTTATGTCAATAAAAAATCAAGCCATTCAATAGGGATTGAAGTGATGAATAATTTTGGGAATATTTTATGGGTACAGAGATCTTACGCACGGTGTTTACAATCAAAACTACTACATGATAATATCAGGATTTCAAACGAGCAATTTTTCTACATTCATGAAGGAATTACAAAAAAAGATTTTCCTGAAATAACTGAACGAATTTTAGCCAACTTAAAAAACTTGCCCCACCAAATTTCTTCAGTGGGGCAAGACATCGAAACTACCTAACATGAAATCTACAAAGCGCTTATCAAGGTTTTTAATTCAGCTTCGGTAACCATGGTTAAATTGATTACAGGTTTTGAATTTGAATTAACTGTAAAAGTGTAGGTTCCATAATACAGTTTGCCACTTTTCTTGCCTTTTCCGGTTACAATCACCGTAGCATTTTTACCCGGCATCCAATATTCATACGCAATTAAACTCTGGGTTGCAGTAACTACGCCTGTATTTTGTTTGTAGCTAACACACGCATATTCTTTGTAAAATGTTTTTAATAAAAAATCTATTTCTTCTTTATACTCATTGTTATTTACATTTATTTCACAAACCAACTCTTGAATAAGATTATTCCAATCAACATAACAATCAATATTATACCAACCCGATTGGTATAGATTACTCAATATAATAGTGTAATCATTACTATACTGCATCTGATAATTAATATAAGAGGAGGTGTCTGTTTGAGTGGTTGTATCGGTAGGCAACACCCAATTCACTGTGGAATCTCCCTCTTTGTCATTGGTCATATCTCCCAAAAAAACCTGCATGGTAGAATCTACCTGATCAGCTGGAACCACAACCGTGATAGGATTAGAAGGATCTACATCTAAAGTCTTTCCATTCAAAGTTGCCGTAAAATAAAACTCTCCACCTGAACTGAGGAACTGACCGTTAGAAACGGCACTTACCCCTGAGGTTAACTGATCGCCAATGGATAAAATTTCTTGTAAACTAATGGTTACCGACCCTGTAACAGGATTTCCATTGGCATCTACCAATGAATTGGCCGGAATGGTAATTACCGTTCCATCTTCACCCGTAATCGTATTGGGTTGAGTAGGGTCGATCGTAAAGGTTTGCATTTCCGGGGCCATCTTATCGAAAAGGGCCTCAATCTGTTCCTTTGATGAAGTAGAGGCTTCATCGTTTTTTTGTGTTTCGCATCCAACTGCAAATCCTATAACAGAGGCTACAGCGATGACCAAGCTTAATTTTTTGAAAGTTTTTTTCATAATAACAGTATTGTTTCCTACCAGATGAAAAAAACATAAAATGGTTGCACGGGAAGAATTAATTTGAAGAAATATCTTTTACTTCTAATTGAAGAATAGACTTACCATTCCAATGATTCATACTTAGATGGTAACACGCAGAAAAAGGATTTCCTTTTGAGATCAATGGTGAATATCGAGCCAATTTAAAACCAATTGCTGGAATTTTTTTGAAAGAATTTTGTTCATCAGCAGCATCAAATTTTAAATGCTCATTTCCTAAAACCTTGAATTCACCAGCATTTATCAATTGTTTACTAATAAATAAAGGTGTTTCATTTCCCGGGCCGAAAGGCTCGAATTGTTTGAGCACCCTATAAAATTTATCATCAATTTCATTCAGATTCAATGTGGCATCCACTAATAATTTTGATTGTAATAATTCTTCGGTGATAGACTCTTGAACAACTTTTTCAAAATGATGTTTAAAGTTTTCTAATTTTTCCGGAAGCAATGTTATCCCCGCTGCATGATCGTGTCCACCATATTGCAACAACAAATGACTGCATTTTTCTATTGCTCCTAAAATATTAAACCCCTTTACTGAACGAGCACTACCAGTGATTTTACCTTCTACTTCTGTGAGCACCAAAGTAGGACGATAATATTTTTCTTGTAACCGGGAAGCAACAATTCCTACCACTCCCTTATGCCAACCTTCTTTAAAAACTACGGTACTCATTCTCTTCTCTTCTCCTCTCAATAACAACAAAGCTTCTTCGGTCATTTCCTTTTCAGTGACTTTACGCTCTTCATTGTAATTATCAATCCCTTGTGCCAAATCATCACGCAATTGCACATCATCACTAATCAGCAATTCTACTACTTCTGCAGCGGAATACATTCTTCCGGCAGCATTAATGCGCGGGCCAATACCAAATCCCACATCACTCATATTCAACTCTCCTTTTCTCTTGGAAATTAAAATGATGGTTTTCAAACCCGGAAGAGGATTCTTATTTAATTTTTTTAATCCATAATGAGCCAAAATTCTGTTTTCTCCCACAATAGGAACAATATCTGCACCTATACTCACCGCTACTAAATCCAGAAACTTCAAATAATTTTCATTGCCCAATTCATTTTTTTCGCAATAAGCCTGAATGAATTTAAAGGCAACACCGGCACCCGATAAATGTTTGCAAGGATAAGCACAGTCTTTTCTCTTCGGATTCAAGAGAGCAATACAATCGGGTAAAATTTCACCAGGTTCATGATGATCACAAACGATATAATCAATTCCTCTTTTTTTTGCATCAGCAATTTTATCCATCGATTTTGTTCCACAATCCAATGCAATGATCAAAGTGAAATCATTATCGGCTGCAAAATCAATCGAATCAGAAGAGATTCCATAGCCTTCTTTATAGCGATCAGGAATATAAAACGACAACTGAGAAGTCAGTTCTTTCAAAAATAAATACATCATAGAAACCGCAGTAGTGCCATCTACATCGTAATCCCCAAACACCAATATTTTTTCATTCGTAAGAACTGCCTTTTCCAAACGCTGCACTGCTTTATCCATATCCTTCATTAAAAAAGGATAATGTAATTTTTCTATTTCCGGACGAAAAAAAGCTTTAGCCTCTTCAAAAGAATTTATATTTCTATTCACTAATAATTGAGCAAGAGCAGGATGAATCGACAATTCTTTAGCCAAGCCCACTACCTTGGGATGCTCTAAATTGAACAATTGAATCCATATTTTATTAGTCATAATTTTTGCCTTACCTTCGGCTAAAGATCAACCTTTTTATGGTATTCAAAAAGTATATTTCTTTTCTTTTTTTATTACTGCCACTGGTAGTATTTCATTCTTGTGATCAGGGAAGTGATAATAACAACTCCAACTTGATGAACACCTGGATTTTTAATGGTAAAGAATTCAGTTCGAATAAAAGTGGATATATTCCTACTGATGACCGTTACGACAAATATAAATACATGGATTTAAATAATTCAGGAGTGGGAACATTATGGGGAGGTGCTGTTATATTAGATGGAAAAGTTTCCTGGAAGGAAAAAGAAAAATGGGTGGAACTGCAGGCAAAAAATAGCGGAGGATTATTATTGGATGTAGAAAAATTTGATATTGATAGCTTGAGTTCTGGTTATCTTCACATGACACACCAGCATAGCCAAAATGATACCTTAATCATTAAAGAACTTTTCTTCAAAAGATAAATTTCTTTTATTTAAAAGCCGAGATTCCCGTTACATCATTTCCTGTAATCAACAAATGAATATCGTGTGTTCCTTCATACGTTATTACTGATTCGAGATTCATCATGTGTCGCATAATTGGGTATTCTCCGGTAATACCCATTGCGCCATGTACTTGTCGCGCCTCACGAGCAATCTCCAAAGCCATATTCACATTATTTCTTTTGGCCATTGAAATTTGTGCTGATGTTGCCTTCCCTTGATTTTTCAATGTCCCTAAACGCCAAACCAACAATTGAGCTTTGGTAATTTCTGTAATCATCTCGGCTAATTTTTTTTGTTGTAATTGAAAAGAGGCCAGCGGGCGATCGAATTGTTTTCTTTCCAAAGAATATCTTAAAGCCGAATCATAACAATCCATAGCCGCACCAATCGCACCCCATGCAATACCATAACGCGCAGAATCTAAACAACCTAGTGGAGCACCTAAACCATCTTTATTAGGAAGCAAATTTTCTTTCGGAACTTTCACATTATCAAACACCAATTCTCCAGTAGCCGATGCACGTAACGACCATTTTCCATGAGTTTCAGGAGTTGTAAATCCAGTCATTCCACGTTCTACAATCAACCCTTTTATTCTACCTTCCTCATTTTTTGCCCACACCACAGCAATATCAGCAAAAGGAGCATTTGAAATCCACATTTTCGCTCCATTCAATAAATAATGATCTCCTTTATCTTTAATATTCGTAACCATTCCCGAAGGATTAGAACCATGGTCTGGCTCAGTTAAACCAAAACAACCCATCATTTCTCCGGTGGCTAATTTTGGTAAATATTTTTTTCTCTGTTCTTCCGATCCGTAAGCATAAATCGGATACATCACCAATGAAGACTGAACGGAGGCAGTGGAACGAATTCCCGAATCACCTCTCTCTAATTCCTGCATGATCAAACCATAGGAAATATGATCTAAACCAGCACCACCATATTCTTGTGGGATATAAGGACCAAAAGCTCCTATTTCACCTAAGCCTTTTAGAAGGTGCTTCGGAAAAGTTGCTTTCTGACAATGTTCTTCTATAATTGGGGAAACCTCTTTGCTCACCCACTGACGCGCAGCATCACGCACCATTCTTTGTTCATCGCTTAACAACTCATCAATGTTGTAATAATCGGCACCTTTAAATTGATTCTTGCTCATGCTTCCTGTTTTATAATTTGAAGATACACTTTTAAGTAAATTAATTTTCAGAAGGGAAAAAATATTTATTACTTTTCAACTACAGAAGAACCAACACTATGAAATTCAAAATATTTATTTCGGCATTAACTTTGTCTGCTATTATTGGTATGCTGTCTTCACAAACATCTTGTACCTACAATAAAATTGAACCCGTTAACAATACTACCTCTCTTTGCGATACCTTTACGGCAAATTACAATAGCCAGATAGCCCCCATTATACAAACGAATTGTAACAGTGTAAGTTGTCATAATTCAGGCTCACCTTACGGAGATTTCACTGATACCAACGATTTAAGTTATTTGATTGGAACAGGTTCTTTCAAAGCAAGAGTTTTTGACGGAAATCCAAGCTACATGCCTGCAGCGGGTTTTGCGGATCCAAAGGATAAAGAAAAATTAAAATGTTGGTTTGATAAAGGTCACGCCCTAAAATAAACACCATGAAAAAAATATATCTATTACTTATCATTCTGCTGAATGCCTTTACGCTACATGCACAATTGTATATGACCTCCACAGGAAAGATTTCCTTTTTTTCTGCAACCAGCATAGAAAATATTTCTGCTCATTCTGAAAGTGTGAAAAGTGCTATTAATGATGCAACCGACAGTATTCTGGTTAAAGCAACCATCAAAACATTTGAGTTTACTCAGCCCTTAATGAAGGAGCATTTCAATGAAAAATATTTAGAATCTGATAAATATCCATCGGCAACATTTAAAGGAAAAGTTTCTGGCAATATCGATTTAAGTAAAAATGGAAAATATACGGTTCAAGCCACCGGCAAATTAACTTTACATGGCGTTACGCAAGTAAGAACCATTGATGGAACTCTTGAAGTAAAAGACGGAATGGTTACTTTAGACAGCAAATTTCCAGTTAAATTAGTTGACCACAAGATTGAAGTTCCAACTGTTGTTGCGGCAAAAATTGCCGAAAGTATTGATGTTACCGTTCACATAGTATATCAACCAAAGTCTAAATAAAAATGAAAATAAAATTACTGATCACTCTAAATATTCTCTTTTGTTTCTCCGCTATTGCACAAAACATGGATGATTTATTGGAGGATGAAAAAGACTCCAAAGCAGAAAAAGTAATTGCCACATTTAAATCAACCTATTTAATTAACGGCCAAACCAATGAAACCGTAAAAAAAGGAACTCTTGATTTTCGCATTACACATCGATTTGGGGATGTGGCAGGTACCGGAGGTGGAGTTCATAATTTTTATGGTTTTGATAACGCAAGTAACATTCGCTTTTCATTTGATTATGGAATTACAGATAAACTACAATTAGGTATTGGTAGATGTAAATTGAACGAAAACGTTGATGGTTCAATAAAATACAAAATATGGGAGCAACGAGATAAAGGACTTCCTTTCTCCGTAGTGGGTTATGCAGGTATGGTAATCACTCCTAAAAAAGATTTGAATAATGAATTTGCTGTGTTTGCCAATCGATTATCTTACAGCTATCAACTGGTATTGGCCAGTAAAGTAAACTGGCGCTTTTCTTATGCCCTTCTTCCTACTTTTGTGCACAGAAATATGATTCATTCGGCTACCAATAGCTATAATAATACAAATGAAACCAATGATCTTTTTTCCTTGGGAGGTATTGCGCGATTTAAAATCACACACTCCTTTAGCGTCATTGCAGAATACTTCTATACTTTTTCTCCATTCAGAATCAACAATACTACCTCTCCGTATTATATGCCGTTGGGTGTTGGTATTGAAATTGAAACTGGCGGACATGTTTTTCAGATTAATTTAACCAACTGTTCCGGTATTGTTTATCAGGATTTTATACCAAAATCTACCGACAACTGGCTAAAGGGACAATACAAAATTGGTTTTACTATTTCCCGTCCATTCGGAAAATCTGTGCGCTAATGAATCCTCTCCCTCGAATTATTAATCATCATGATTGGATTTTAGCAGTGCTTTTATTGATTGTTCTGCTTTTTACTTTGGTAGTATCAAACAACAGAACCTTAATTTCAAAAGTACTTCTGGCTAACTTCTTTAAACAATATTACATTAGTTTACAGAGAGAAGAGCATGAAATTTATTCCAAAATTTCCCTATTACTAAATTTCATATCCCTACTCAGTGTTTCATTATTCCTGTATTTACTTGCAAAAGTGTCGGGATTTGAAAATCAATTAAAGATTAAAGGATTTATTTTGTTTTTATTGACGTTTAGCGCACTAACGGCATTTGTTTTACTGCAATACTTATTTGCTCGTTTATCGGCCTGGGTTTTCAAAACAGAAACAGAAACGAATGAATATCAATTTAACATTTGGTTGGCTTTCAAATTATTAGGAATTACTCTCTTACCCTTTTGCTTTTTCATTCAATATTCAGAACAAAATTTTTCAAAATTTTTTATTCATATTAGTTTGATTCTAATTGCATTGATACTGGTTCACCGTTATTTTGTGGGGTTAAGAATCGGAATTCAATTAGAATCGTTTCCGAAAATCTATTCAATTTTGTATATTTGCACTTTAGAACTATTACCGATTTTAATTTTGGTAAAAATGTTCAAAACTGAAATTCAAACAATACTAAGTTTTTAAAAGGTATTAAATGAAGAAAGTGCAGAGTATTTTGGTTTCACAACCAGAGCCAGATGACGCAAAATCTCCTTACGGTGAATTGGCAGCAAAGTATAAGTTGAAAATCGATTTTCGTTCCTTCATTCATGTTGAAGGCGTTGACATTAAGGATTTTCGCAAACAAAAAATTAATATCCCTGATTATTCCGCAGTGATTTTAACCAGTAAAAATGCGGTTGATCACTACTTTAGAATTTGTGAAGAGGTACGTTTTACTGTACCCGATACCATGAAATATTTTTGTACCAGTGAAGCAATTGCTTACTACTTGCAGAAGTACGTGGTGTACAGAAAACGAAAAATTTTTCATGGCAAACAAACTTTCAACGACTTAATGGAGTTGATTAAAAAGCATAAAGGAGAAAAGTTTTTACTGCCTTCCTCAGATATTCTGAAATCCATTATTCCTGAATCGCTTGAAAAAGGGGGTATTGATTATACCCGTGCCATTATTTACAATACGGTAGCAAGTGATCTTTCCGACTTAGAAAATGTATTCTACGATTTATTGGTGTTTTATAGTCCGGCAGGAATTGAATCCCTTTTCAAAAACTTCCCTAAATTCAAGCAAAACAAAACTTTAATTGCTGCTTATGGCGAAAGCACTAAAAAAGCAGTAGAAAAAGCAGGTTTGAAATTAAACATCGCAGCTCCTCAGGTAAATGCTCCTTCAATGACGATGGCCATTGAAAAATACATTAAGGAGAATAAATAAATGTTAGCCAAACTCAAAGTTTTTGAAATAGCTTGGCTCATCATTTTCGGCGTTTGTGTTGTTACCTTTTTCTATATTACTATTCAGCAAGGTATTGATTTCGCTTACGAATGGCTTTTTCTAATGATTATCTCTGCTTTTTTTTATTTTAGAAGAAGAAAAATCAGAAAAGATTTTTCACAATCATAAATGACTGTTTTCATTATCATAGGACTTTCCCTCTTTTTTTCTGCCGTATTTTCGGGTAGCGAAATTGCTTTCGTTTCGGCCAATAAAATGGAAATCGAATTAGAAAGTAAATCGGGAAATTTTCTGGCAGGTATTGTTTCTAAATTTGTTGCTACACCCTCTCGTTTATTAGCCACCATGCTAATCGGCAATAATTTGGCGCTGGTAGTGTATAGTACCTTTATGGAAGAGTTATTGGAAAAACAACTCATCGAATGGTCGGTAACCAATCTTTTTCTTCTCTTCTTTCTACAAACATTGATTAGTACCATTATCATTTTGATCTTAGGAGAATATATTCCTAAAAATATCTTTCACAATCACCCCATTAAAACACTTAAAATTTTTGCTCCATTAATTTATCCTATCTATTTCTTGCTCAAATGGGTAGTAGCATTCACCATGTGGGTTTCCAAAGTTTTTTTAAAAGTATTTTTTAAAACTACAGTGGAAGATGAACCTCCTATTTTCGATCGATTGGATTTAGAGAAATATCTGGAAGACAGAACCAATATGATCGATGAAAATACCACTGTCGATCATGAAGTACACATATACAAAAACGCACTCGATTTCTCCCTTATCAAAGCACGTGAATGTATGGTACCCCGAACCGAACTGGTTGCTTTAGATATTCAATCTTCTGTAAGTACTTTGGTGAAAACATTTTCTGAAACTGGCTTATCTAAAATTTTAATTTACCGCGGAGGCATAGATAACATCGTTGGTTTTGTTCATTCTATGGAACTCTTTAAAAACCCTAAAGAGATTAAAACCATGACTTTACCTGTTTTTTATGTTCCCGAAACGATGCCTGCCGATCAGTTGCTAAACTCTTTTATTCAAAAGAAAAAAAGTATCGCTATTGTGGTAGACGAATTTGGTGGCACATCGGGAATGATTACCATGGAAGACGTAATGGAGGAAATTTTTGGGGAAATTGAAGACGAACATGATAATCCGGAGCTCATTGAAGAAGTAGTTAACGAAGATGAATTTTTATTCTCTGCACGCATTGAAATTGATTACCTCAACCAAAAATATGCACTGAATCTTCCAGTGTCGGATGCTTACGAAACCCTTGCCGGATTGATATTCTCCGTACATGAAACCATTCCAAAAGATGGAGAACATATTCAACACAAAACCTTCAATTTCCTTATTGAAAAGGTAAGCGATAATCGCATTGAACTGGTTAGAGTTTTTACCCAATAGAAAAATTAATATACTGGTAGCATTTTCCCTTTTTATTTTTACCTAAACTGTAGTATATTCGTGCCTCTTAAAAAATTACGTAATGGCAATTATTCAGCAATTAAGAAATAAGTCGGGGCTAATGCTCATCGTTATAGGTGGTTCCCTTTTACTATTC
>JAHEZM010000023.1 GCA_023251075.1 Flavobacteriales bacterium
TTACGGTATAAGAAGTAGTAGTTACAGTTGTAATTAAAGTAGCTCCGTTGTAAACATCATAACCGCTTACCGCTACATTATCGGTGGAGGCTGTCCACGATAAATTAGTGCTAACAGAAGTAGTACCTGAAGCAGCTAAATTTGTAGGTATAGTTGGTGCTTGTGTATCGGGAGCTGAATTCCAGCAATAATTGATAGTAGTGGCGGTAGCAGCTGCTCCTGCGTGAGCACTTAAACCATTGGCATCTTCCAATGTTCTTAATACATTAAAATGGTTTATTGTTTGAGTATAAACACCAGTTACTACTTTTGCTCCATAAAATACGGTAGCAATTTTATTAGTAGAAGTGAAATCATCTTCATCGTAAGTAACGATCAAAAGAGAGTTATTATTTACACACCATTGTTTGTAAGCATCGAGCTTGGTTTGAATCCAAGTATCGTATTGTTTCACAGAATTATTCAGAGGTGGACAAATATCATGTCCATCATTACACTGATTAGGCACAACAAACGAAACGCTGGGCAGATTATTAAAGTCGCTTGGAAAAGCAGTAAAAGGTTGATTGGTGGTGGTTGGAATTTGATTGGTACCAGTGCCCATCCAGTTGGCAGCAGGATTATGCTTACGCGCATAATTACCACTGCTCGACCCATCATAACCAACAGAAGGCAGATCTTCCGAATAGGTGATGTAAGTTTTTCCTGCATTGATTAATTCACGACCTAAGTTTGCTGTTGTAAATTTTGTGCTGGGCGTACCATCATCCGTTATTCCCTGATTCGACCCTGCATATAAATCGAGATAATTAGGTTGACTGGGATGCTCAATGGCAAAAGAATTGGTGAATTTTGCCCCCTGTGCAGCGAGCGCATTAATGTAAGGTGCATCAGTACTTCCAAACACAGAAGAAGAACTGGTATTTTCGCCAATCACAACTACAATGTGACTGAAAACAGGAACTGTCTGCGCTTGAACGGCAGAGTGCGATAGCATTAGAATGCCGGCACTGACGAATAAAGAGGTGACTTTTTTTTTCATATATATATTGATTAGGTGATTACTTACTACCGCTAATTTCTGATTGATGCTGCACAAATCTGTTGAAGCATTAAACCTGAAAGAGGCATTTCATTAGTAGTAGAATTGTAGTTAGTGACTTTAAGGTATTACTATTTTGGTGGGGACACTTAACATTGAAAAAAATCATAATGGACATTGCGCAGACATTTTCTGAAAGGGTGAATTTTATATGAGTTTGTACTTAGTACATTACAAACCCCCGATCATAAAATAAACGACTGATATACCTATTAATACGTACACATTTCTTTATAAAATAGAGCGCAGACAATCCCAATAATTAACCGTACAAAAACATAACAAAATCCTTTCTTATCTTTGCCTCATGAATTTCGAAATCAACGAACAATACATTAAAGACCTAAAGCTGGCTTTGGAAGAAGAATCGGCCTTGAAGGTTAATGAATTGATTGAAGATATTCACCCTGCCGATATTGCCGAAATCACCAAAAGATTAAACCTCGACGAAATCAAAATGTTTTTTGATGTAGTTCCAGGCGACCTGATTTCAGAAACTATTGCCGAATTAGAAGAAGATGAACGAGAGGGTTTATTGCATAGCTTAACTCCTGAACAAATTGCAAAAAAAGCAATTGATTATATGGAGTCGGATGATGCTGCCGATTTAATTATGGAGCTTCCTCTTGAAAAAAGAGCACAAGTGGTGAAGCTGATCGACGATGTTAAAAAAGCAAGTAACATTGTTGACCTTTTAAATTATCCGGAGGATTCTGCTGGTGGTTTAATGGCAAAGGAATTATTTAAAGTAGATATCAATTGGGATGTTCTCGATTGTGTTAAAGAATTACGAAAACAAGCCGAACATATCGAAACCATTCACACCGTTTATGTGGTGGATGAAAACAATAAATTGATTGGTACTGTTTCTTTAAAAAGTTTAATCTTAACTTCTTCCAGCACCAAAATTGAAGATGTAGTAAACAGAGATATTATTTCTGTAAAAGCTTACACGGAAAGTTCTGAAGTGGCCCAAATCATGGAGAAATACGACTTGGTGGTTTTACCAGTGGTAGATGATTTGGGAAGATTGAAAGGAAGAATTACCATCGATGATGTGGTAGACGTAATTAAAGAAGAAGCAGAAAAAGATTATCAGTTGGCATCCGGACTTTCAGATACCGTTGAATCGCATGACTCCATGTGGCAAGTTACCAAAGCTCGTTTACCTTGGCTGTTGGTGGGTATGATGGGTGGAATGGGAAGCGCAAAAGTATTGGGTGTTTTCGATATTACTAAACATCCGGAAATGGCTGTTTTTATTCCTCTCATTGCAGCGATGGGTGGAAATGTAGGAGTTCAATCTTCAGCAATCGTAGTACAGGGAATTGCCAATAATTCTTTAAGAGGTACCATTGCCGATAGATTATTAAAAGAAACAGGTGTTGCTTTAGTAAATGGATTGGCTTGCGCAGCAATTTTACTGGGATTGAATTTGTTTTTAGATTACAATCCTATGGTGAGCATCACTGTTAGCATTGCCCTATTAAGCGTAATTATTTTTGCCGCTATTTTCGGAACCTATTTTCCTTTATTGTTATATAGATTTAAAATCAACCCTGCTTTAGCAACGGGTCCGTTTATTACTACCACCAATGATATCTTTGGATTGTTCCTGTATTTCTACATCGGGAAGATAATTATGGGATAATTTGAATCTGAAGTTTCGCTTTTTTTTGTTCCCACACACATTCAGTTAATAATCATTTTTGTTTCACCTGAAATAAAAATTAAAATTATGAAACTGAAAAAAACTTTACTCGGATTACTTTTTTTACCCAACCTATTGCTGGCTCAATCGTGGATGAGTCCCGTAAAAATTACCGACAACGAAGGAAATGGAAATGTTGGCAAATATCAAGATATGATAGTGGGCGCAGACGGATATGCGATGATTGCCTATCTCGATGTAAGCCATCAAAGCTTGTGCTTCATGAAAGCCAATAACATTTCTGCAAGCTCCTTTTCTACACCCTCAGTAATAAGCTCACAAGTAAATACAAATACTGTTGATTTGGAAATCATCAACGGAAAACCAGCCATTGCTTTTGAAAATTTAGCCGGACAAATTATTTATGTACAAGCCAATGATGCTTCAGGTACAAGCTGGAGAAACCCTGTAAATACAGGAATAAATTCCAACGATCCTTTTGCATTAGCAGAAGTAAGTGGTTACGCTGCTCTGGCCTATGTAGATGGAACTGGTATTGCATATTTTAAAATGGCAACAGATGTTGCAGGAACACAATGGGGAACTGCAACTCCCACAAATATTGCTGCTCAATACCTCAATTTGAAAATGGTAAATGGAGTTCCCGCACTGTGTTTCACCGACCCTAATACCAACAAATTAAACTTCATATCAGCAAAAAATTCCTTGGGTACCTCATGGAATGGCGCAGTTGTAATAGATAATATAGACAATTCGGGTTTACCCAATTTCGCCTCAGTACATAGTATGGCAATAGTGAGTGGTAATCCGGCAATTGCATATAAAGACAATACCAACAATAGCCTGCGATATGTGCGGGCTACTAATGCAAGTGGTAGTGCGTGGGGAACTCCCGTGATTATTGAAAGCAACATTACATTCCCTGGTTTTTCTCCTTCTCTCACCACCATTGCAGGAAAACCTGCAGTAAGTTATTTCAACTCATACATGCAATTAAGATATTCTGGAAGTAATGATGCTACAGGAAATACTTGGTCAAGTGCGATAACAGTGGGTGATAATTACGATATAAGTAATGGTAGTGTCTTATTAGAAGTTAATGGAAAACCCGCAATTAGTTCCTCAACATTTTTAAAAAATGGTGACTTACGTATTGATCTGGCAACAAATACAACTGGCAATACATGGAGCGCAACTCAAGAATTTGATGGAATTAGTGCTTATGGTTATGTATCTGAATTGGAATTTGTAAACGGAAATCCAGCCATTGTTTATTACGATGACAACAATTATAATATTAAGTATGTAAGAGGAAATACCAGCGACGGAAGCTCATGGGGAAATTCTGTATTGATAGATTATCCTCAAAGCATCGACACAAAAGTAGGCAGCGATTTATCATTTGAAATTGTAAGTGGAATTCCGTCAACATCTTATTTATATTCTGATCTATACTCAGGAGAAACAAAACTAAAATATGCTCCTGCAGCAGATGCAAATGGTAGTGTATGGAATGGTGGTTACTTTGTGAATTCAAATCAAAGTAATCATAATGGCGATAGAAGTCAACTTATTAGTACTAACTCAAAACCCTTGATTTTACATGTTGACAACGACAACTACAAAATAAAGATGGAACAAGGCTTAGACAACAGCGGATATAATTTTACATTACCTCAAGAAATTTCAGATAATTACAATAATGCTTTCGCGTTTAAAACGGTGAATGGAATTCCTGCTATTGTTTATGTTGATAACAGCAATGGTAACAATGCAATTTATTATATGACGGCAACCAGTGCCGCTGCAACTTCCTGGAATACTCCCATAGCAATTTACAACTACCTTGGGATTGATATAGCAAATATTTCACTAGCAGCAATAAACGGAAAACCCGCCATTGCTTTCGCTGAATTAGAAAACTTCTTTTCTAACGTAATTAAAGTAAAATATATCCTTGCAAGCAACGCAAGTGGAACAATATGGGGAAGCACGAAAACAATTGGTGATGGATATATCAATAGCGAAAATAGTTTGCAAATACTGGAAGGAAAACCAGCCATCGTTTATTTCAACAATATCGATTCAACCCTAAATGTGGTTCAAGCCAACGATGCCAGCGGAACCACATGGGGAAGTCCTACTATTCTTGCTACAAATTCAGATGATACGTACGATTTCAAGTCCACAACAAACACTGCCGGGGTGTGTTTCAAAAGCACAGATAATTATTTATACTATCTCTCCTACTGCGGTACTAGCTGTACCACCGGCACCCAAGAAGAAAAAATATCGAATGTGCATTTTTATCCCAATCCGGTTTCAGATGTATTGAATATCTCTTTGCAAAATGCAATACCAAGTAATATTACCATTACAGATATGGCAGGAAAAGAATTAATGAAAATACAAGAAAACAAAAGCAATATTCAATTGAATCTTTCTTCGCTTGATGCAGGAATTTATTTTATCAATATTCAAAATTCCGAAGGCATTCAAAGTAGCAAAGTGATAAAAAATTAATGAACCATAAGTTTCACTCTTTTTTGTTAGGCAAAAAAACACTTGTGGCAAAGTCTATGAAACCAGGAACAAAAAATATATAACTATGAATTACAACAACTTTATTCAAACGGGATTATTAGCTATCTCCCTGCTAAGTGTATCACTTAATGCAAAAGCTACCGACTTCATTGTAGATGAAGCAGGAACGTACACCACCATTCAATCGGCCATTGATGCCGCAAGTGATGGCGACCGTATCTTCATTAAAAACAGAAGCAATGCCACCCCTTACTTACAAAATCTTACGCTCAACAAAGCGGTAAGTTTGTATAGCAATCAAAATGATGTACAGTTTGACATGACAGGAAATATTACTATTGCTCCTGTAAATGGTGGAACAATAATCATACAGGGAATGCATAATACTTCTTCTGCTATTGCTTTAGGTACAATAACACAAAACACCAAAATTCAATTTATCGATTCTAAATTTGACGCTACCTCAATCAATGTAGACCATGCAAAAGTTATTGCAGATTTTCTGGGAAATACAATTAATACCAATACTTCTGTGCGACTTTCGTTTGGTGATTTCATTGGGAATGAATTATTAAGTACGGCTACCAGCACCGGATTACTCGCATATAGCAATTTATATGCTGCCGACCCAAATACCCAAACAGCGAGAATTGTAGGTAATAGAATTATATACAACTCGTCTACAAACAGTACTTATGGTATTTACTACCTTGGAAAAGGTTTGCCATATATCGCAAACAATTATATAAAATATAATGCCAGCAGTAACAGTGGTCTTTATGTTAGTCTCACCAATGTGACACTGACCAACAAACCGGTTATTATTGAAAATAATACTATTCATAACAACAACAACAACACGGGAGGGGGTTATGTAATTTCGTTTCTGGCATTAAGTACTGCTCAAGCATTTATTATTCAAAATAATATCCTCAATGGCTACAATGGCAATGTGTATTCTATTAATATGACTGCCGCCACCTACACCAACACCGCTAGTTCTATCAATAGTAATGTATCCAATTCCACTATAGCAATTTTTGATCCTTCAGTTATTGTAGCAAGCAATTTTGGAAACACCATTAACGCTCCTATTACTATAGACAATTCTGCCACAGGTGCCGTATCTTCAACAAACGCTATCGATAAAGGAAATCCAAATTCTCCATACGATATTGACTTAACAAGAAACGACAGAGGATGTTTTGGCGGACCATTTTCACACAACAATTTCTTTCCACTACATACTGGTGCTGCAAAAGTATATTACATGCAATTGAGTTCTTATACTTTACATCAGGGAGATAATTTAACCATCAATGGCGAAGGTCTCGACCGTTAGTAAAATCAATTAAAATGATTTTCTTATGTTAAAAAAAATCAACCTGGTATTTATTTTTCTTTTGTTGCTGAATGTTACTCAGGCGCAGTTGCTAAATGGAGAATATTACTTTGATACCGATCCTGGTGCGGGCAATGCCACAGCGCTTTCGGCTACCGATGGTTCATACAACCAATGGATGGAAATGATAAATACAAGTGCCAATAATCTTTCTTTATCACCCGGCATACACCTTTTAGGAATTCGGGTAAAATCGAAAGATGGAAATTGGTCGCCTGCATTCAAATCGGCAATAAAAATTACCGATGCTACAACACAAAAAAGTATTCAGATTGCTGCTGCGGAATACTACATTGATAACGATCCCGGAACAGGTGCAGCAACGCCAATGCTCGCTATTGATGGTAATTTCAACCAGATGATAGAAACAGTAAGCGCCAACTTTAATAGTAATTTAAGCGTTGGATATCACTTACTGGGTATGCGTGTAAAATCACAAGATGGCAGCTGGTCGCCTACTTTCAAATCGGCGCTGCACATCACCACGCAAAGTGCTGTGCGCAACATTCAAATAACAGCCGGTGAGTATTACATTGATTCCGATCCAGGAACTGGCAGTGCTACACCGATGTTGGTGATCGATGGGAATTTTGATGAAGTGCTGGAAGCATTGAGCGATACTATTAAAAATAATCAGCTGAGTGTGGGTTATCATAAAATGGGATTGCGTGTAAAGTCTGCCGATGGTTCATGGTCACCTGATTTCAAAACAGTATTTCTTACCACCACCCCAGGCACAATTAGAAATATGCAAATTCAAAATGCCGAATATTATATCGATAATGATCCTGGTGTTGGAAGTGGAATACTAGTACTTGCTGCAGATGGAAATTTTGATCAGTTTATAGAAAATTTAATTTATAACGCACAAAATCAGCCTACACTTTCTTTTGGTTATCATTTGATTGGTTTGCGTGTACAAAGCAAAGACGGTTCGTGGAGCAGCACTTTCAAACAAACAGTAAAAGTGGATAACAGCATTTATCTTGCCGATGTAAACAATAGTGATACTGTTTGTGAAAGTAACGGTTTAAATGGATACCAATACGAATTAAAAACACAACTCAGCGGTACATGTACCTGGAATGTTACGGGCGGAAGTATTGCCAGCGGACAAAATCAAAAAATAGTTACTGTAAATTGGGCATTGAATGGAACACACAAAATATCGCTCGATTATATTTCAGGTAACACCACTACCACAGTAAGTATTCCTGTGAGTATTTTTGCCGCGGCCGATGCTTCTATTTCCCAATCGGGTGATGAATTGATTGCCAACGCTGATAATGTACAGTATCAATGGCTGGATTGCGACAACGGTTATACACCGATAACAGGTGCAACGCAAAAAAATTACCTGCCCAGTACTACAGGAAACTATGCAGTAAGAATCACACAAAACAATTGCAACACTACATCGAATTGTGTTTTTGTTTTGCTCACCACCAAAAGTGAAAGTGTACAAAAAAGCCACTTTACATTGTATCCTAATCCAACCAATTCTTCAGTGAATTTATTACGTGATAACAATGCATTGGTACAAATTTTTGTATATGATAATCTTGGAAATGAATTACAACATTTCAACAGCAACAACAATAATCAGAATATTGATTTGAGTGCTTACACAGAAGGAATTTATTTCATTTGCATACAACACAATGAACAAAAAGAATATTTGAAAGTTGTAAAACAATAAAAAAATAGGGGCTGTTAAAAGACAGCCCCTATAAAATAACTTGAAGAGCTAAAATTATTTCACAACTATACTTTCCGATTTTGAAAGAGGTGATGTTGTTCCATCAGGTAATTGAACTTTTAGAGCGTACTCATATTTACCTGCACCATTTAATTGCACATCAGAAAAAATTCCTTTTTTAGCCTCCACACTTTTATACAACAACAATCCCTGACCATTAAAATTTCTGTAAATAAGTATCTCACCAGAATACGTTGATGACTTCCAGGTAACATCTATTTTTTTCATTTCGCTATTGTAAGTTAACACTGGTTTTTCTTTTATCTCTAAGGCTTTTCCATAAGCTCTGGCTTTCAAAGGATATGATTTAGCAGAACTGTTTCCTGCTTCATCAATAGCAGCAATAGCATACTCATACTCTATTTTTGTTTTAACAGAATCATCGAGATACATGCTAATATTTTTTTCTAAGCGACGAAATTCTTTCCATTCGCCATCGGCTTCTTTTTTGAATAAAATTTGTTTTACCACATCAGAACTACTTGATTTATTCCAAAATATTTTAATACTTGTTTCTGTTACTTTAAAATCATTAAACACAGGTTGAACCGGTGCAATAGTATCGGGACGCGTTATGCCAATATAATTAGATGCAATACTTACATTTTTGTGTTTATCTAAGGCCACCACTTTATAATATCTTCTTTCTGTTAGCGAGTGAAGAGTGATAGTATCTAAATAAGCATTAACGGGTACGATTTCCTTTGAAAGTGCTGTAAAAGCATGACTGGAATCATTGGCTGCATAAACCAAGTATCCGGCTATATCGGGCTCGGAAGCGATAGTCCAGGTGAGTTGAACCACTCCCTTTTCATTTACAAATGCTTTTAATCCTTTAGGTTGCAAAGGAGCTATAGTATCTGTCATCAAAGCATAAGCTGCATTCGATGCAATAGTATTTCCGGCAGTGTCTATTGCTGCAACAATGTAATAATTGAGCACTACAGAGGATGCATTTTTATCTATGTAAGAGGTTGTATTGGCAGAAATTTTTTCGTTAGAAAGTGGAATGAAAGGACCTTCCAATCTAGATGATTTTCCAATAAAATATCCACTCAAATCTCCATCTGTTTGATTTTTATCCCAGGTAATTTCAACAGTAGTGCCTGTAGTATTAATTGCCCTTACATTTTGTGGCTGCATGGGTGGTGTTCTATCACGCCCCATGCAAACAAACACTGCCGATTTTCCATTGATACCAAAAGGAGTAACTCCGGTTACACGATAGTAATATGCCTTATAATTATGAGGCACACTATCGCTCCAGATAATTTCATTTTGTTGTTGTTCATCGAACAAAGGAGTAAAAATAGGATGAGTGCGTGGAGTATAAGTTTTTCCACCATCTTCAGAGCGTTCAATAATATACGATGTGAAATATGCAGCCGCTATATGTTTGTCCCATCCAATAGTTATTTTATGATCATTCTCTTGTTTTGTAAACGAAAGGATTTGTGGTAACTCGCTGGGTTTAAAAGTTTGTATGATAGTACCTGCTGAATCGAATTTCATTTTTGAGTTTTCACTTCGGATATACACTTTATAGAAATAGCTTTTGTTTTTATCGATGCTTTTATCAACAAAAGAGAGTCCCATTCCTTTTGCTAAACTGGCTGATCTATCAGCTGTTAAAAGTACCAATGCGTATAAATTTCGTTGCTCATTTAAAGCATCTAAAACAGCTCCTGGCTTAACGTCTTTCGTACCCACAACATCTTGTACTTGTCCGTAAATTAAATGTGCTGCCATAGCAGAGGTGGTATCACCTTGATCAAATTTACTTTTCCAAACTTCAGAGGGGTAAGGTTTTATTGGATCTTTCGTTAGCGTTATTTTTGATTTTCTGTTGAGAACCGGAACTTGTCTTTTAGCCAGATTTTTTTCGGTGAAATAATCCGGCGATAAATCCATTTCATATCTCTCCACCACATAACCTCCATCTACACCTGCTTTCCACGATTGCCAGGAAGAAGGTGCCCAACGCAGAATTACTGAATCGCCATAATAAACGGCAATCATTTTAATAGATGGAATTCTGGTTTTTGTAATCACAGAATCCTTCTTCGTCTCTTTTTGAGCAAAAGAAAAAACAGCTATAAAACAAAAAATTATAAGTAGAGAGGAGGACTTTATTTTCATGGAGCGCTAAATATTTTAGTGGCTAAAATAGGGTTATAATTCAATCGAACAGGAAGGAAGGATCCTGAATAAGGATAAGAATCCCGGAGACCTGCTCTGAATTCTAATTTTTGTTGAACTCCACTATAATGTGAGTAAGCATAGAAATCATTATTGGCCAAACAAATTAAACGAGTTTGAAGGTTGTCATCGTTATAGATATAATTATTTATCATTAAATATTGTGCACGATCATGCACATATTTCCAATCCCAATAAACATAAGTTGGAACAGCATAAGTTAAATGAAGTTTATAGGGGAAAAGAGATACTACAGCAGTTCTATCGCCCACCGCCAAATTACTGGCTGTCATTTCTTCTTCACTTGCTTTTTTTACAAACAGGGTCCCTCCCGAAAAATTACTTGCAGTAGTAGTGGATTGTTCCATAACAGTAACTGCCGGAACTACATTCACTTTATTCACAGCGCTAAAGGCTGTGGTAGCAGCAAAAAACTGTGCTTGCGTAAATAGAGGTAAGGCAAACCACAACGAGAAAAAATATGCCCAACGATTTTTCTTTTTATTTTCCATATGAATTCATTTAATAAAAATACAATTAATATTACTTGGTCATCAATACCCCTACGATATCTGCATCGTAATTAGGAGGAGGTAACTCAGCAATAGCTTCCTCGAATGTTAAAGCAGGTTCTGTGGGAGTTTTATCGGAAATTCCAACTGGATTTAAAAAACAATTCGAAATATTATCGCCATAATAATGATTGAAATCGTAATTCGCCAAATCGCAAAAATCCTCACTTCCCCATCCTAACCCTAAGTGTAGTGTCTCGCGAGAATTGGCCAAAACAAAATAATCTTGAAAATATCCTTTTATAAAATTTCCTCTCCACCCTTCAAAGGAATCTGCTTCACGAATATCGACAATGGGAGGACTACAAAAATTTGCTTTACCTAAAGGATAAGTTCGTCCTTGTAAATCAAATATATCAAACCCTTCGCCTGAGCCGAAAGTAATTTCCATAGTTTGTACATCTGTGCCAGGATAATACATAGTGGTGTTGGTGGATTTTGAACTAATTGCATTTACTTTCTCACTCAAATTATTGTACTTGCTTGTACGGAAATAATAATCGTACAATGTAATATTGGTGGGCGTTCTTTTATTTCCTTCTACTGCTGTTTTAACCATGTACACCTTACTCGATCCTAATCCTGCATCGGCAGCTTTTAGCATATCAACATTTCCAAAACGATTAAAATCAAAGTTCACCATTGTCATGTTGTCGTATGGTCCTGACTTCAACTTTTTTAGTAGGATGAAATGCACTACTGCTTCATTAGGTAATACAGGAATTGGAAACTCAACAACCAATCCATTCGCTACAGCATTGACCTCTTGTGTTCCTATTTGTTCTTGATTTTTGTAGGAAATAAATTGCACTTTGAGTTCATACTTATCGTCGTTCAAACAATCATAATCCACCGGCAAATCTAAATGTCCTTTTCTTGAATTTTCTTCCTGTAAAAAATATCGCTGTCCAACAAAAGGATAGGAATTCAATACTTTTCCGGCCAATGATTTCGGACAACCACCCGCTTTGAAATATGTTTTTCCAATCTCTGATACCTCAGCACCCTTGAATGTTGTTTGCTCAAACCTGCTCGTATTTTTATTCCATTCCAAAACCTTTACTTTAATTTCAATTTCATGATTCCCCTGAGGTGTATAACATTTTTTTGGGTACAACATCATCGATTTGTGATCATCATCCCAGGTAATCATTCTGTTATCGAATTTCGATAACACCACGGCATTGGTTGTTAAATCAATCACATTGAAATAATCAATTTCAATTTTAAAAGTTCTATCGATAGGATTACCCATATCGTTTTTATCACTGATAGTAAACTGTTGCTCCACCGGATAATTAAAAGCCACTTCAATAATTTTATCTACTTCAACATCGGGTTTTACTTCTGTTGAATTTAATGTACCTGGAGCTATCTGACTTATAATAGGTAATCCATCACCAAAAGGTCTTTTCTCGGCAATACATTTATTTTCTTTACCTATTTCCAAATGGAAATTCATGTTACCTTCCACTACTCCACCCAACACACTGAAATGTCCATTTACCCAACCTTCAAACCATGTTGGGTTTGGCATACCGGCGAGCAAAGCTGTTCCCACCGACAAACTTCCGGCCGATACTCTTCCTTTGTAAAACCACACATCAACATCTAATCCGAAATCATATTCTAAAAATGCATGAAAACTTCCGTTGGCATAATACCCGTTAAAACCAGGGGCTCCCACCACTCCTGCACATTCAGTAGTTAACTTATCTAAGGAAAAATCGAAACCAATACCACTATTAAATTTTATATAAAAACAAAGAAAATTTTCATCCACTTTTGGTAATGCTAAACCGGCACCAAATACAATGGCTTCGCCCATTCGTAAATCGTGCGTATTTCTCATTGCATCCGGAATAGAAGTAATATGACACACTCTCACCACATCATCGTTCAACACAATGGAAGGATCGATAGCGCTACCTGTCATGAAATAACCCATACCAGTAATAGCACTATTGAAAGCTAAATAAGGTGGTGGAAAAACAGCGAAGGGATGTATTTTTATAGGGGCATTAGGTTCTCCCATTTTTAAATACCAATCGCCCGAACCTCCATCTACATGCAAAGCTAAACTTGCCGATACCGATTGCAGTTTTAAGGAGCCAAATTTAGCTTCCATTTCATAAGCACATTGTAAATCAAAAATAGTATGGGCCACATCAAAGTTGATTACACCTGCTCCTTTCCCCACCGATTTATCTAATTCTCCTAAAGGGCACATCATGTAAAAGCTTCCATCGAAACGAATATTTTGTAAAGAAAATTTTCCACCACCCACATTCACAGTAGCATTCAATCCACAAATTCCTTGTAAAGTAGATCCATCAGATAATCCTAAAACAATATTTCCAAGAAAACCTGCTGTGTTGGCGTTAGGTGTATAGTTGTTGGCTAGGCCCGTTGGTTTATGTAATAAATCTAAAGGGTTGTTCGATAATTTCGCTGGTTCCAAATGATAATACAATCCTGCACCCATACCAAAAACACTCACCGGCGGCGCAGGTAAAGTGGTAATTGGAATTCCTGTTTCCAGCTTAACATTCGCATCGATATAGAAATAAGTGTAATTGTCTTTGTGTCCAAATAATCCTTGCGATTTCACCGATAAAGCACCGATTACGGTCATCGTTAATTCCCCTCTTATTCCATCCTGAAATACTGGATCATTCTCATAAAATTCTAACTCGCCTTTTATTTTTGCCGGACCCAAATCTCCATCCACCATTATTTTTTTAAGATCTAATTTTTCGAAATGCCAACTAGGTCTTCCTGCCATTAATTCAGGTTTTCCCAAAATACTAAACGCAACACTGGCTTTAGGTAATGCTCCTAAATCGGCAAGATTTAAACCCATTTCGAAACTAGGCCCTACTAATCCTCCTTGTGAAACAAGTTTAAATTTATCGAGTGTAACATCGAAACCACTGATGTCTTTTTGCGGACTGGCAAAGCCACCCACAAAACTTCCAATGGAATAATAAGGATCATACGACATCAATTTCAAATGTTCAAACTCCATTAATTTATAGGTTACATGAATACTTTCAATATCGGCTACAATATCCATTTTACCTGACAAATCAGTGCTCGCTCTAAATTCATCTCCTTCATATTCTACAGTAATATTTGAAGTGTTATACAACTCAAACTTTGAATACCACAAAGGAACATCGATGTTGTTTTTAGGTTGAATAACAAATTGAAAACCTAATTTACCTGTTGACGAAGAAGAAAGAGTACTGGTATAATCGAGCTGATTTTGTGCAGTATTCGGACTCACGGGCAACACCATTTTACCTTTCATTCCTGCTTCTGAAAAACTATTTTTGATGATAGATCCATATATTTTATCAACAGAATAATACCATCCATCCAAACTACCATCACCAATTCCTAAAATATTTTCTGCATTCAAATTACCACTCACTCCTTCTCCATCAATAATAAATCCGGTACAAGAAAAATGAATGGGATCAGTACTATTTACTTTATGAATGGCATTGGGTAAAGCAACATTTAAAAGAGGTAAATAAAAACCAGTCCATGTTACATCACTTACCAACGCAGCAGGTATACCCGCCGGATTGCTTAAAGACGAATGATCGTAATAAGCACTATCTGCCATAGAAAAAGTTAAATCCTCAATGCCTTTAATAATAAATGGATCTATCATCACCGATGCTTTCCAATCACTCCAGTTTTTTCCTTCTCCAAATAAAGTGGCAATTACTTTTTCGCCAGGCATTTTTTTAGAAGAAAGTATTTGTGTAGAAAAAGTATATTCTGCTTTCAATTTTAATTTTTCGAAACCTGAATCTTTGAATCTCACATGAGTGGCAGGATCTGTTGTAGTTCCTCCTCCTATTAATTTCAAATTCAGAGATGGTAAATTAACATCTGCCCCTAAAAACAATACGCCATCACCACATATACCATTGGGTTTAATACAAATATTTCTTGCACCCAAAGAAATTTTTGTTGCACCATCTGTTATATCCACTACCGTTGCGGCATCGAATGCTCCTGCTGTAGGCGACAATCGTAAATCAACCACAGCAATCACCGTTTTTACACCCAACACATTTTGATCCACACCAAATGGCAAATCAAAACCACTTGCTGCCATAGCTGCCATCATATTTGATTTTAAATGTGCTGCATTATCGCTGGCAAATTGATCAACATAAACGAATTGATCGTGTGTTAAAGTCATTGGTCCTAAATCAGGAGAAACCATAGTAGGTGTAAAACTCACACCGGCGCGCTTAACTGCTGATGCTTGTCCGGCCATTACCACGTTAGAACTATTCACTGTTACATCAGAAAATTCCATTCGAATAGGAAGATCCATGAAAGTTAAAATACCTGTTCCGCTGGCCTTATTATCGGTAATATTTAAAGTCGAAATTTTTATAGATTGATTACCAAATTTAAGATTATCCCCCACATCCAACTTACTAAAATTCACAGGATCCATTGGTATTTCAGCATTACACGAAGCACAACTCACATTAATTGCATCTACAACTACCGGAAGTGTAACGACATCATTTTTATATTCAAAAGAACAAACCGGACTCAACCCTTGATTGGCAAATTGTAAAATTCCCATAGGATCGTAAGCTTTCACTTGAATAGCATAAGTGCCTTCTTCCAAAGGAAGAAATCCCGATCCATATATAAATTGATTTTCTGAAATATCTGTTTGATGAAATACAAAAGTACCTGCACCACTTTGCACCGCAGTATTCATAGCATCATACGGACTAATATTTTCAGGCACACCCACCATATATAAATCGTATTTGATTGCAGCACCTGTAATATTTCCTGTAGCAGGCATCCAATTAATTACCAATTGCTGAGGATCGGTTTTTTGAATAATACCATTGCACATCGGTTGAAGCACTATAGGGGGTTGAATATTTGAAATGGGAACAATAGCACAACCCACCTCGGCCTGAGATAATTCTACTGTTATATCATCATATTTAAAAGCCTGAACACAATATTGATAATTCCCCTCTGGTAATATTCCTGAAAGTAAAAGATTGGTTTTTTCATCTTCACTGGCATTCGTTTCATAATCCTGAATATCTAAACTAACATATTCTTTTTGCTCCACTCCCGTAACAGTTCTAAACTCCAGGGGTTGCAACACAAAAGGAATAACCGAAAAATCTTTTTTCGATCGAAAATAAACCCCGGTATTTAAATTGGTAATAACAAATTGAAAACGAAGATTACGCACGCTATTGGTATTGTTCTGAAGCGATACCACCGATTGATTTAAAAAATTAGCATACTCATGAATATTGGCACTATAGGGCGGTAATGTTTGCACCGTAATAGCAATATCTGTATTGGTAAACTGCGCGTAAACAGGTAACCAATAACATAAATAAAAAAACAGAAATGCTTTTACCTTTTTCATATGCAGATATTTTTATCTTTTTGTTTCATTCGAATTTTCTTTATTCTCCGCTTTAGCACTAGATGGATCAACAAACGTTAAAGTGTATCGGATGTTGAAGGAAGAAAACCAAACACCATTACCAAATAACACATTATTTTGAATACTTCCGTTTAAAGCCAAAGTATTGTTTTTATTTGGCTTGTAAGAAATACCCACCTTACCATTGATAGAACTTTTAGCATTTGAAGAACTTACCATTGAATAGATATAATTAACAGACACCGTAGTATTTAATTTGTCTTTCAAAAAAGTTTTTCCCACACTTTCTCCCAAGGATAACGATTGAGTACTTATTGTTCCGTAACTGTTTTTGTACACTGCGATCTGCTCGGTAAAAGAAGTTTTATTTCTTTTGACCGTAGTTTTATGCGAAGTATTAACACTTAAATTACTGGAAGAAAAATCATATAAATAGGCAGGATTTATATTTTGCAATGAGTTGTAAGAAGCCGTAAAAGCAATCACCTGATTCGTTGATATTTTATCATTGGTATAATTGCATCCTCCCGAAATCATTCTATTCAAAAGATTCATTCTCATTGAATCTCCAAGCTCTTCCTTTATAAAACTTTGCGACATATTGGCGTACAGCAAACTAACATTCATCATTAATTTTTTAGTAACTCTTAAATTGGCATTCAATGTTCCGTTCAATCTATTGGTTACTGTATTTCGAACCCGGTAAATATTATCTTGCGATGATAATAAATTACCATTTACAGAAAGTTTGCTTTTGAAAAAAGAGCGATTGTAGATTAAAGAATATTCCGATAAATCGGTTTGCAAATAAAAAATTCCCATCGTTTTAAAATCAGGATCAATCCGTCGGTATTTAAAAGTAATTCCTCCTTTATTTCCTGTGTATCTTAAGGAAGATTCTCCGGCAGTTAAAAACTGACTGCTTAAATTTATTCCAACCACAGCGTTGTTAGTGAGTTGATTGCTCAACACCGAATCGTAATTTAAAGCACTCCTATCACGCGTATATATACTTAAAACAGCAGAAGTTTGCCAAACAATTCTTTTTGAAAATGCAATAGAAAACGAAATACCCGTTGCAGCATTTTCAGCTGCTTTTACATTTGATTTTACAGGCTGACTTATAGATTGCAAAACATCTGATCCTTTGAAAAACAAAAAATCGAAATACGATTTAGAAGTTCCAAATCCTATTTTACCACCAAATCCATATCGTTCATAAGTGGTTGGAATAAGTTGAGCAGAAAGCGTATCCTCTCTTTGTGCTTTCGATAATTGTCCGCCCATAAACGCAAACCTGAATTTTTTTGGAGTCATTTCTATCCCACCTCCTAACACCATTCTTCCACTAAACAAATAAGGTGATACATTTAAAGTGCGATATCCGGCATGCAATTTTAACCACTTCCATGTAGGACTCACACCTATACGATTAAAAGGATGATTGATTCCCTTACTATTATTGGTAACATAAAAAGTGAAAGGAAAACTCATATTGTAAATTTTTATAACAGGAGAAAAATTCAGGTTGTAAGCATTTTGATTGTAAGGATTTGATGTTGCCGACGATAAATTCAATCCCGATCCTAAAGTAAGCGAACCCGAAAAACTGAAAGGTTTGCTCTTTTTAATTTGTGATAAATCTTGAGCAAAAATACCGCCATGAAGAAAAACAAAAAAAGACAATGCAAGTGATCGAACAGTTACTGCTAACCATTTATACCTACAGAATCTTTGAAAAAAAAGAAACCATTCCCTGATCAAACTCATTAAAAACCAAACAATTATTTATGCTTTGCTCTATTACAATAGCACTTGAAACGGAAACGAAATCAAAAAGGTTTCATAAAATGAAGATCAACAAAAACAAGCGTTACAAAGGGAACGTTTGTAGTAATTTTTATTGGTGAGTTTCTGAAGTACTATATGAAATGTAGGACATTAATTCCTTCGGGTACTTTCTTCGAAACATCATACCTCCCGAACACACACAGTGCGTCCTTGCGAAAATTTTGTACCCAAAATTGAAGCAATCTTATAATGTTTTTAATTTCAATTGCCGTCGGTTTTAACCGACGGATTTGATTGTTTTTATAATAGGCTTTAGCCAAATATTTTTTGGCTAAAGCCCTATCTGTATTTTTTTCCGTCGGTTAAAACCGACGGTAATTTACTGGAAGTGTAAATACCGACTTTTGTTTATTGAACTACCAATTTTTGAATATTATTTACTGCTCCACTTTCAGAGCTTACTTTCAAAATATAGCTACCCGTTGAAATTCCCTCTGTAGAAAATGTTTGGGAATAAGCACCGGTAAAAATCATATCACTAAACATCTTCTTTACCAACTTCCCTTCTGTGCTGTACAATGCAACCGTTACATTCTCCTTCGACAAAAGATTCATTTGCAATGTAAAATAATCTGTTACCGGATTAGGAAAAACTTTGGTACAAATATTTGAAACCGTATGAATAGCCGTTCCATCGGAAGAAAGCTGCATACTGGAAGTATATACATCATCTCCACCTCCATCAGATTGATTTCCATTACCCGCTACACCCGATGCATAAAAATTCACCGCACCAGAAGCCGGAGCAGTCCAATCGAAAGTAAAACTCGCAGAATTCGTAGAAGCCCCGCCATCTTTTTTATGCACAATATTATTCCTGTTAGAAGTTACTGACGTTTGTGTTTTATTTGCATCTGTTACAGCAATGGTTCCCACAGTAGTATTGGAATTGTTTAAGGCCTCAAAATCAAAACCAAAAATACTCTTCCCTGTTCCGTTGATAGTAACAGTAATGTGGTAAGTAGAGTTAGGAGTATAAGTATTATTCACAAAAGTTGGAGAAGCAGTAATATTAATACTTCCACCATTTGAATTCAATCCTCCTGAATGACAAGCTGCACAGGTATTTTCTCCCGGACTTCCGGTATAACCCACAATACCTGTTGACATCTCTGTGCCCGATGAAAATAAAACTACCAATACAATTACGGATGCCAAAACAGTAATTTTTTTCATACAATATTTTTTTGAATTGAATCTACTTATACAAAAAAAGAAGAATAATGTTACTGCGGAGATCAGCCGATAAAATAGAGAACTTATTTTTATTTCAAAATCCTATACAACAAATCTTCTTCGCTCTATTAAACAATACTTTTCTCTTGTAATATCTATCAGCACGGGAACCAGATGAAGATGTGTGCCTTTTCGAAATAGCCAAGACAATAAAATATAGTTTTTACTTTCTAAAAAAAGATGAAAATTTCTGGAGCCACTTCCGATATTAGCAAAAGCCAGATCACCAAAGTTCATATAAAAGTCACCTCGTTTGTTAGTAATTGCAGCAAATACATATTCTTCCCCAAGAATAAATTCTCCTATCAATCTTACGCCTAAATAATATCCTGTTGGCAATTTAACCCAGTGACCAATTTCAAATTCATGTAATAATCTTCCTCTTGCCATTAAAATTAAATTTTACCCAACTTACCACCAAAATCCTCCAAACGCCTCATCTACATCTTTTCTTCGTTTTATATTTTCCTGACTACATACATCCATAACAAATACTTGAGCTGCACTATACGATTTTTGTTCAAATAAGAGTCTTTCGAGTTCAGCAACACCCTCATACCTTTCATATTGAATAAATTTTTCCTTATAAGTGTTGTAATAAATATCAACAATCCCTGGATCTTGGCTGTCTAATTTATCATAACTTGACTTTTTGTCGTACATAAATTCATAATCAATAGGCCACAACACTTTAGAAACTTCTTCCAAATATTCTCTTGTTGATTCGTTTTCAAAATGCTCTTTTAATAAATTATTTATATGTACAGTCCAAGACTTTGTGGCAACGCCTGCTCGTATTTCTTTTAATGATTTTATCATATTAACGATAAACGCCCATTCACCTCGAGCATTTATATTAGTTTGTGTTTTTATTTTTTCATTGTAAAACTTATCATAGTTTCCTCTATAACCCTCAAATTCTTTGAGCTTATCTATAGTGATCATTCTTTATCTTTTATTCAAAAACATTTGTTTTTATTTTCTTAATTTTATTTAAACCTATTAATTCCAGATTCTGAAAACGAGGGTGTTACAGGTGTTACACTGAAACTTATGATTTTAGTAAATGTAACGGTTCTTTATTATACTCAGTGAAATTTAGCCCACTTTATGCTCAAGAGTTACAAATTTAGAATTTCTAAAACTTCTCCTTCTCCTAAAATTTCATGGCCCTCACTAAAGGCAAATTTTTTCCCCACAGCAAAGTCATTTCCTAAGTATTCTATGTGAAGAAAATTTATTTTTACAATTCCTTCTTCACCTGGAAAAAACTCATGTTGATTAATTAAAGAAATTTGTCCTGAAGTTTTAGTTTCCGGAATGAAATAAAACAAAGGTCTATATCCAGTTTGGAAGGCTGTTTTTCGCGTATTCTTCCCTTTATATAATTTTATCTTCGCTTTTATTGTTATCATAATTTACTTCATTAATATCACATTATTTGTTGTAAGAGGACTATATGGTATAGAAGTAGCTTTTAAAGATGAAAACTGAGTTGTCGGTATTGCTACAGCATTCATGCCATCAGCACTAAACTTGTAACTCACATCCATAATGTTATTTGGAACATCAACTTTAATAATTGTATTTGGAATACCATCAAATTTAAAATTATTCTTACCAAAAGTTGTGGCATCTTCTATAACAAGAACTCGTAGTGGTGAAATAATAATGCTTTCAATTCATCAGGCGATAAATCAGTATCGAAATTAATATTCCGCCTGAATCCGCCACGATATCCCACACATCAAAGGCTCTATCGAAAGGCATTAGGTCCTGAGTAATTTCAATACAAACACCATAAGTAAGCAAAGAAAGTGAAACAAAAAATTGAGTTAAAATAGACGCGTGTTTTTTACTTGCACTGATCAACCAAAAAAATCCTAGTGAAGAAAATATTATGATGTGAACTACCTTGTCGAAATAAGGAAAGAGAGCTTCGCCATCTTGACGAAAAGGATACAAAAACAAAAAAGCAGTAAGTAGCGTGAGCAACAAACTGCTTTTGTGGTTGATATATTTAAGCATCGTGAAATCGATAAACTTTCGGTTTACCAATACTTATTCGCCTATTAATTTTTTGTAATCATCGGCAGAAAGTAATCCTGCTAATTCAGTTGCATTTGAAACCTCTACTTTAATCATCCAGCCTTCTCCATAAGGATCAGAATTCACCAATTCAGGATTGTTGTTAATGGCATCATTCACCGTTACCACTTTTCCGCTAACAGGCATAAACAAGTCAGATACAGTTTTAACTGCTTCAACCGTTCCAAAAACTACTTCCGCAGCAAGTTCTTCACCTACCGTTTCAATTTCAACATAAACAATATCACCTAATTCTTTTTGCGCAAAATCAGTAATACCAATCGTTGCTACATTTCCTTCAACTTTGATCCACTCGTGATCTTTAGTGTATTTTAATTCTGATGGGAAGTTCATTTCAATAAATTTTAGGAATCGAAGATAAAAAAAATTGGAGGGGAACAATCAAATTAAAGAAGTATTTTTTCAACTGTTTTACAGCGAGTAACGCAACGACAAACCACCATTGGAATTCGATGTTGGAAAAGAGTTGGAAGTATAAGGTTTATTTAAAGTGATTTCATAGAACAAACGAAGATTTAATTTATCACTCAACACATAATCAGCGCTGGTTTTCAACATAATCACACGAGAACCAATGGTCAATTGCTCCGATCCATCGATTTTATGCAACGCTGTTTTATTACTGGTTATCGATAAATCGGCTCTAAGATCCAAATTACTTTTTGGGTGTTTACCCATCACCGGGAATGGGAATTTCACATCCTTAATTTTATAACCCGTACCGGTAACAATAGTAAAATTAGACATTTCCATCACCGATGTTCCTACAACATTCAAGGAAATGGTTCTCGTTTTTTTCAACTCGAACTTTGCTATCCAACTGTTTTTTAAAGTAGCATCTACTTTTATTAGCGGACTCAATTGTTCCGTGATGGTTACCAAACCAACAGAATACAAAGGAATAAAACCAGCAGCAGTAGTATCGGTAGAATTGCCTTGTGCATCACCTTTAAAAAACTGGCTGTGAGTAACGCTTTGACTCATAGTAGAGGAATACATGTGACTCACCATAAACGACTGGAAATTATTTTTAATCCACGGCATTTGCATAAATCCATCGTAATTCACTTTCCAGTTAGGCATTGGCATTTTCTTAAATGCTTCCATTTTTGAAAAACTTGCATTCGATCCGGTATAGGCCGAAACAAAAGAATACAATAAAACCTCTTGTTGTAATTTACCATAACCATTGTTAAACCCTCCGGTAGTTCCTAGGTTAGCAGAGTTAGGATTGTTGGCCGCTAAACGACTGGAAATTACTGCGCGGTTATTTAAAAATTGATCGTAAGGATCAGAATGTGCCGTGGTTCTAAAATCAAAAGCAGAGCCAATAGTAACCACGGTAATGTTATAAGAAGCCGTAAGCATACCCGAATAATCATGCACTACTCCATCTTTATCAATCCTGTAAATCAAAGAAGAATCACGATTGAACGAACGAGTTGCCGTAATATCAATTTTCAATTTTTTAATAGGTTCAACCGTTGCTTTTATATTTAAATTGTTGGTGAAATTTCTAGCAAATTTTGTATTCAACGAATCTGATTTTTTGGTAAGCCACCCGGCATTAGAAGCTCTTTGCAAAATATCCTCTTGTTGTTGTCCGGTTGCAAATTGAAAACCCGGAGACATTTGATCTTTATTGAAACCAAAAAAATCTGTAGTAGGGTCATAACCCGGTAAAAAGGTTCCGTTGGTTTCGGTATAATTGATAGATACATTTTTTACCATCATCAACATTTTAATGGCCTCTTCTGCTAAATTAATGTCGGGCAATTTCGATTTTTTAGTGCTGTCATTTTCCACTTTTGGTTTTCTGGCCTCCGTATTTAATTTTTTCAAGTACTTCGATTTGTTGTATAAATTCACAAAATTGAATTGAGAATTCAATTGCTTAGAATTACTGTTGGAAATATTATTTCCTGTACTTTGAAAAGCAAGAGGTGCAGCCTGCCAATCCATTTTAGCAGTGTATTTCACGTTGGCAGTGATCCAATCGGTAAAAGGAATTTTACGCAAAGGTAAATCGTAATTCACATCAAATGTTTGAGAGAAATTGGTATTTCTGCCGAAGTTTTTCAAGTTGTTTAAAACGATTTCTTTCTTCCAGCCTGAATCAATTCTTCCTTGTGGTTCATCAATCCTTGCGCGATTGGTGGCAGTGTATTTAAACTTTAAAGCTTTCGATAAGTCCCAACTCACATCATAGGCTCTATCCCAAAAAAAGTTTTTATTAAAAACGGGTTCTATCAATAAATTTGCACCGGTGTTATTCCTAATCATACTTTCGCTATACAACCTGTTTAAATCATTTTTAATAGCCACACGAGCAGGCACTAAAAAGAAGTTGAATTCACGCGTTAATTTTAAATAGGGAGTTTGCATTGCAGCACTTGCTAATTTTGCAAATTTAGCTTTGTTCTCCTGAAGCTCTTTTAGTTCAGCTTCCAGTTTTTTTACCGCCGCACTCTCGGCTTTTATTTTGTTTTCCTGCGCTATTCTTTCCTGTAAATTTTTCTCCTTTTCTTCATACGATTCCATTCTTACTTTTTTATAGTAACCAATAATTGGAGAGCTGATAAAAGGCTGAAAATTTTTGGGCTGATGCGTAAAATTATAATTCATAGAACCTTTATAATTCTGCACCACATTATAACTTGTATTCACATCGCTTTTAAATACTTCATTGAAAGAATAGGTAGCATCGAAATTCTCTACATCATAAGGCATAGGCTTTTTGGTAGATTGCGGATCTCTGTTTTTTCTTACGTTTGAAAAGTTCATACTTCTCCTTCGCTGATAGGTTTGTGTACTATCAGCCACTTTTTTTCTCGTGACCGGATCGAGATCTTTCATCTTCACATCCTGATCTAAAGGATTGTATTCCTGATTTTGAAAAGTTTCTGAAACACCAAAATAAGTAGGAATGGTAACGTGATATTTCGAAGGAACCAATTTACCCAATTCAAAATTTCCGGAAGCATCGTAAGAAGTATAATATTCTCTTTTTCTCTGACTCACTTTATCGGTAATAGCACCCCAGCCAGGAGTGTACATTTTTCCCGACAAGCTCACCGTTCCAAAATCAGCCAACTTTAAATTGGTGGTAGCGGTAGCAGCCCATCCATCGCTTTGATTGAAACACGACAAACGCAACTCATTTACCCAAACACCCAGTGATCTAAATTGACCAGGAGTACCTAAATTTCGCACACCTATCATCATCACTTTTACCTGAGATAAGGTGGGCGAACCTTTTACATAAACAAAGTTTTTTCCATCGCTCACTTTATATCTTTGATTTAAAAAATAGGTGGAAGGATCAAGATCAATTTTTCCATTTCTTTCCACTTTCGCATTGGTTAAAACAGAGAAATTAAAATCGAAGGAATTTTGTGATGGCCAAATTGCCGCACGTGCAGCAGTAATATCGTCGTAATCCTTAAAGCCTTTATCGGTAAAGGTTAAAGGAATTTCATACTCATAATAATTATCATCAAAATCACTTCCCAAACGCAAAAACACAGTCATGTTTCCATTGTAATCGGTAGCGGGATCTCCTTTGGTTTCGGCATGTACAAACATTTTCAAACAACCGTAAGAACGTAAATCGGTGTTGGTGTTGTAGTAAGCGGCTCTGCTATCACAACCATCTAAATTATCTACATTCAAATACAAGGCTTGCTCATTCAAAGTAGATTGTGTTCTTAAATCGGTTACACGATCAACCGGTGGAACATAATGGATGGGTTCTTTCTGACTATCTTCTTCCACGTTGATGGAAGTAACTGAAAATTTGGTGTTGTCATCCACCGCCACAAATTCACAATCACTCTTTAAAGCACTTTCGTATTTTCTCCAGGTTTCACGAACCAAATCAATTCTTGCAAATCTCAAGATTACCGGATCACTCCACCCTTTCATCATCAAACGAATGAAACGCATAGATCTAAAATCCTGAATTCCACCCACTGCTTTTTCTGGCTGACGAATGGGAATTCTAAAGTGAATCCATTTTGCAGTAGGCGTTGTACCATATGAATTAATAGGGGTTCCTGCTCCATCAATCATATTATTTAAATAGTTGGTTCCTGATGAAACATCGCTGATTTCCAAATCCTGCGGACGCATAGAAATATGATATTCATAATAACTTTCCCCTTCATTCATTGTGTTATCACGATTGATATCTTCGATATCCGGAATGGTGGTTGCCGATGCCACAAAGCTTGAACTATTGTCTACTGGTGAGTTACCATGAACACCATTGAAAGATTTATATCTTTCAATTACTTTACTGGAAGTAGAATTAAAATCTTCGTTTCGATAATGTTTAAAATTATCTCCGGCAGGATCGGCATCGATAGATGCTGGAATAGCACCAAAGGTGCTGTTGTAATAGGCCAGATAATCTTTGAAAAAAACTTTTTCTCTGTCATCACTCAAACCATCTAAACCAACATCCTGATTTTTTCTTCCTGTTGGATCATTATCAAAAGCATTTACGATATTCAATTTCGTTGGAACAAAACCCCAAATGGTTGTGTCTACATCAGTCATTGTGGTTCCATCTATCGGCAATCCATTTTCAAAAGATTTTCTGGAATCTTTCAAAACATCTTCTGATAAATTTCCAATGTGCACTACTAAATCTCCACCTGTTTGCTTACCACCAAAAATATCTTGATCGTTTTGTGCGCCTCCCTCAAAAGGATTCATCACCCAAAATTCTAAAAACTCAATATTTGAATATTCAAAATCCACCGTTTCAATTTTTCGCATAATACCACCCCATCTTGTCTCAGGAGACTTCAGTGTTCCGTCGGCATTTACCCCCTTCGAATAAATTCCTCCTTGCGTATCGAAGTTATACTGCCCTCTTTCTAAAGGATAGTAAGCTAAATCTAAGGTTACTAAATTCGGACTAATACCATTTTGTCCGGTTTTCTTAGGAAATACTTCTACCTGATTAATCGGACGAACGTAGTTGTTGTTTTGTTGTGCTTTATCTTTCGTTAAGTAATCAGGAGTGAATGATCCATTATCGGTAAATAAAGGATCAATATTGTACCATGCTAATTTTGCTCTGTTGAAATTGGTAGCTCTCGTAGTATCGTATGCTTCCGGATAAACTGTTGGTTGACCTTGTGGCACTGAGGCCAAACTCCAGCTTGATCTTACTGTTAAAGAAGTATTGGTTTCTGCTCCTTCAAAATTATCGATATACGATTCTCCTTTACCTGATGCATTATTGGCAATGGCCGATGAGGTACCAGGAATGAATTGCGCCACCTCACCTGTAAAATCTAAATTCGACATTTCCTTGGTGCTCAACAAAGGCATTTTATCAATCCATTTGGTAAGCAATGGCAAATCTGTTCTGTATTTAGTGTTGAGTCCCCACAACGTATTCGACATAGGTTCATCTCCCAAATTCACTTTGTAATTCAATGGTTTCTCAGTAAGATTCATGATGGTTGCGCCCACATTAAAATCTTTCGAGAATTTGTAATCGAGATGCGTACCCAATAAATTTTTCGTTTGTATGGCAAACAAAGAATTACTTTCTAGTGATACTCTTACCGGAGTTGCCGAATTCAAAATACCTTCGTTGATGATGGTAACCTGACCAGCCATGTAATTCACGGTGTAATCCTGATTTTCCACTAAAGTTTTTCCACCCGCAGTTACCAATACCGAACCTTGAGGAACATTAGAGGCGCCCAAATAAATTACGTTGGATTGTGAGGTTTCAAATTTCACCCAGAATTTAAAACGATTTCGCGAAGGAAATTTTGTTTGAGCGGCAATCGGACTAACAGTATACAACGAGTCAAAACAATATTTATTGGCAACTGCCGGATCGCTAATTTGATTGCGCAAAAATTTTCCGAAAGGCTCTCGAACCGGAAAATAAATTCTTCCCGTATTGGCACGAACAGTAACACCTTCAATAAAGTCAAAATATCCATCAGGAATTTTATCCTGCTGAATATTCATTTGATCGGCATGCATTAATTCTACCCATCTTTGCGCATGAGGAACACCTTCATTTAAAAAATTCATATCGGTGTTGGTGGCAGGATCGGTATGCAAAATTTGCATTTGAAATGTCTCTGGTTTAATTCCCGATTCACCCAAAGAATAAACGTTCTTCATCATCAAATTCCAGGTGGGTAAATAATTTGCATTTACTTTATTCGACTTTAGTAATTTCAAAATCAAAGCCTGCTTTCCCGTTGATCCATCGGTACTGATTTCACCTACCTGATGAACCACTCCATCTTCACCAATTACAGTGTACTGAAAAGCAACTGCCAACACCTCATCGGCATTTAACGATTTATTTAAGGAGATATAACCCAACTGTACATTAAAGGTAAATTCATCGGCCTTTAATTTTCTGGCATTTTCAATTTTATTGTAATTCACTCCATCCTTGTAAGGCCAGGTTTGAAGCGATGCATCAGCATTCACGAAATTTTTAATTTGCACATCTGCCTGCGCCATTGCGTAAAGATTGTTGATACTATTATCGGGAACTGAAATGGAAGGTTGAATTAACAAGGTTGGATCGAAAGTGTTTTTTTCACCAATATCCATGAAGCCAATAATATTTCTCGATTCTTCATTGTTGTTATTTCCCACGTTGGTCATCCACACTTCCACTCTGTTGATTTGGTAAGGAGAATTGATATAAGGTAAATTTGCTAATGCGGTATCGTAGCGATTGGCAAAAAATTGCGAAAGAAAAAAGTGACGATTGGCTTCGTATTGATCGGCTTGAATTTTAAAATCACGAATTTGTGAACCTCCCTGAGTTTCTACTGTTTTCGATTCTCCTTTTTGTTGTGTGGCAATGGCGGTAACCGATAATTTACCAAATTGCAATTCTGATTTAACACCGAATAAAGTCTGACTCCCTTGAATCAACTGCGTTTGCAAAGGCATACTCACATAACCCAACTCAATTTTTTTAATAATTTCATCTTCATCACCCGCATATTCCAACTTCATCTGATTTTCAAAATCGAAAGTTGATTCAGTGTTGTACTGCATCGTTAATTTCAATTTATCACCAATTTTACCCACCAAATTCAACTGAATTTTTTGATCAAATTTGAAATTACTGTTGGTTTGATTCCGAACCGGAATGGCCGGATTTCGAATGGTAGAAGAGTTTACTCCGAAAATTAATTCAGCGGAACCTGTAGGTTTGATATCAATTTTATTACTTCCAAAAATACTCGCCGCTTTACCCGGTACCTTCATAGGAGGCAATAAACCTTTCTTTTCTGAAAAACTTTCGCTCTCCACTTTTTCTTTGAAATATTTGTCTTCCGATTTCTTGAAACGCTCATCCCAATATTCCTGAAATGATTTAACATCAGATCCCACCACCTCATCACCAATTTTTTTAATTATCGTGTAATTGTTAGTAGCAGGATTGTAAATCACCTCTTCTTTTACGGCCAAGGGATCGTTGGTGAATTTATGCACCGTGCTATCGGATTGCGAATATGCAATTTGAGGAATAGTTGTTATTGCCAACAACAGAAAACACAAAACTATATTTGACTTAATCTTTAACACTACAAATTTTTAAGAGATAGCTTAACTAGCTCTTCAACGCTTGAGTTTGGATTTTCTGATATTAACTTTTGAAGTACCTTCTCTACTGCCCCTTTACTGAACCCTAACATAAGCAGTGCAGATAACGCTTCGTCTCTATTTGTATTGTTCTTAGATGAAAATATAATCCCCTCTGTGGCTTTTGAAACCTTGCCTTTCAATTCTAATATGATTCTTTGTGCTGTTTTTTCGCCTATTCCTTTAATAGCTTTTAATGATGAAACATCAGAAATAGCAATAGCTCCAGCTATTCCATCAGGATCCATGGAAGAGAGTATTAACCTGGCCGTATTGGCTCCCACCCCAGAAACAGAAATTAACTGGCGAAAGATCGTTCTTTCCGCTTCATTGATGAAGCCATAAAGCGTGTGAGCATCTTCTTTAATCGATAAATGGGTGAGTAATTTACATTGCTCATTACTTCCCAATTTATCGTAAGTAAATAATGAAATATGAATAAAATAGCCTACTCCGGCACACTCAATCACCACATTGGCAGGTGTTTTTTCTACTAACTTTCCATTGATATGATTGATCATACTCTCGCTTGTTTTAATTGGGCATCTACCACAGCAATTGTAGCCATATTCACTATTTCACGCACTGATGAACCCAATTGAAGCACGTGTACCGATTTTTTCATCCCCAATAAAATTGGACCGATAGCCTCTGTTTCACCAATCTCTTGAATTAACTTATAAGCGATATTACCCGCAGCCAGATTAGGAAAAATCAATGTATTGGTTTGTTGATCTCCCAACTTGGTAAATGGAAATTTACTCATGCGCAATTGTGTGTTCACTGCAAAATTTCCTTGTACTTCCCCATCTACACAGATATGCGGATATTTTTCATGTAATATTTTCACAGCTTCTCTAACCTTCACTGCCTCTGCTCCTGTTGATGCTCCAAAGTTTGAATACGACAACATGGCAATTCTTGGCTCTACGCCAAATTGTTTAACAGCATCGTAAGTGAGTACTGCAATTTTCACCAAGTCCTCAGCGCTGGGGTCTTGATTGATCGTGGTATCAGAAAGGAAATAAGCCCCTTTTTTAGTCATAATGATATACATCCCGGCAATCATTTTATGCTGACTATCCATTCCAATTACTTGCAAGGGCGGACGAACGGTATCTTTGTAATTTCTGGTGATACCAGTAATTAAGGCATCGGCATCCCCCATTTCTACCATCATAGAACCAAAATGATTTCTATTGCGCATAGCTACTTCTGCTTCGTGCAAGGTATATCCTTTTCTCTGACGCTTTTCGAATAACTTTTGAGCATAAGTACTTCTCAATGCATCAACACTGTGGTCGCGGGTATCAATCATTTGCACATCACCCAACTCCAAATGATTTTCAGCAATAATTTCTTTGATTGTAGCAACATTTCCCAATAAAATAGGAATAGCAATTTTCTCATCGGCTACTAATTGCGCTGCTTTTAAAACACTATAGTTATCGGCCTCTGCAAACACCACTCGTTTCGGATTTTTCTTCGCTTGTATGGTAACCTGACGCATAATTTTTTTGTCCATGCCCATCAACATACTCAAATCGTGCTTGTATTTATCCCAATCGGTAATCGGACTGCGGGCTACTCCCGAATCACATGCAGCCTTAGCTACAGCGGGTGCTACTTCAGTTAACAAACGAGGATCTAAAGGTTTTGGAATAATATAATCTCTGCCAAAACTTAAATTCTTAATGCCATAGGCTTGGTTCACTTCATCGGGCACTGCTTCTTTTGCCAATGCCGCAATAGAACGAACAGCAGCCAATTTCATTTCTTCATTGATCGTAGTAGCATATACATCTAAAGCTCCTCTGAAAATGAAAGGAAATCCTAATACATTGTTTACCTGATTAGGATGATCAGAACGGCCTGTTGCTACTATCACATCTGGCCTTGCATCGATGGCTTCCTGATACGGAATTTCAGGATCGGGATTGGCGCAAGCAAAAACAATAGGATCATTTGCCATCGTTTTAATCATGTCGCCATTCACAATATTTCCTCTCGATAAGCCTAAGAAAACATCACTTCCTTTCAAAGCATCGGCCAATGATGGAAATGATTTTTCATTGGCAAATATCTCTTTGTGAACATCCAAACCGGCTCTCCCTTTGGTAATCATTCCTTTGGAATCGAACATATAAATATTTTCCACCTTAGCGCCCAAAGCCAAATACAACTTTGCACAACTGATAGCCGACGGACCCGCACCACTCACCACTACTTTAACTTCTTCAATTTTTTTGCCTGTAAGTTCTAATGCATTCAATAAAGCTGCGCCAGTGATGATAGCCGTTCCATGTTGGTCATCATGCATAATAGGAATATTCAATTCCTTTTTCAAGCGTTGCTCAATCTCAAAACATTCGGGTGCTTTAATATCTTCTAAATTAATTCCTCCAAAAGTGGGAGAAATTGCTTTTACTGTTTCAACAAAACGATCAACGTTGGTAGCATCTACCTCAATATCGAACACATCTATATCAGCAAATATTTTAAACAACAAGCCTTTTCCTTCCATCACCGGCTTTGAAGCCAATGCCCCAATATCGCCCAAACCTAAAACTGCTGTTCCGTTGGAAATTACAGCTACTAAATTTCTTTTGGCAGTGTATTTATAAGCATCTTCCGGATTCGCCGCTATTTCTAAACAAGGCTCTGCAACACCTGGTGAATAGGCCAAAGATAAATCTCTTTGGGTATGGTATGGTTTTGATGGAATTACTTCAATTTTACCTGGTCTTCCTTGTGAATGATAATCTAACGCTTCCTGTTTTCTTAATTTGCTCATTTTACCTGCTTTTTTTTAAGCTGTAATAGTACTAATTTTAGAAGACTTTTGGAAATCTTAAACCAATGAAAAATATAGTGGTATTAACCGGTGCAGGCATTAGTGCCGAGAGCGGATTGAAGACTTTTAGGGATAATGACGGACTTTGGGAAAATTACAATGTTTATGATGTTGCTACACCCGAAGCCTGGAGGGCAAACCCTACATTGGTACAAGAATTTTACAACCAACGTAGAAAGCAATGTATTGCTGCTCAACCTAATATAGGTCACCTTGCACTAATTGAACTAGAAAAGGATTTTAATGTTCAAATCATCACACAGAATATTGATGATTTACACGAAAAAGCCGGATCGACTACTATTTTACATCTACATGGTGAAATCACCAAAAGCAGAAGTTCGATAGATCCTCACTTGATTTATGAGGTTGAAGGATGGGAACTAAAAATGGGTGAAAAATGCGAGAAAGGATCACAACTTCGTCCGCACATCGTTTGGTTCGGTGAAATGGTTCCTGCCATTGAAACTGCACAAAACATGGTGAAAAAAGCAGATTACTTATTGGTTGTTGGGACCTCTCTGAATGTCTACCCTGCAGCAGGTTTACTCTACTATGCTAATTCAAATTGTAAAATCATTCTCATAGATCCCAATCCGGCCGGAATAGAAAGTGCACGAAATTTGACAATAATAGCAGAGAAAGCCGGAACAGGAGTTCCTAAAGCGGTTGAAATAATTTTAAATGATCAATAGTAATTTTTTGTACTTTAATACACACTTTACAATGACAAAGAAAAAGAATATGAAAAATATTGTCTGGAGTATTTTTACTTCAATCTTCATCACTAGTATAAGCTGGGCTCAAAGCACAAAAGAATTACCAGCAACAGCCCTTGCTACTTTTGATGGTAAAACTACTTCTATTAAAGAGGAAGTAAAAAAAAACAAAATTACTGTTCTGGTTTTTTGGGCAATGTGGAATAATCCAAGCGTAAATGAATTGAGTATACTGAATACAAAAACTACTGTTCCTGTGTATGCAGTTTCAGTAGATGCTAAAGATAAAGAAACTCAAGTTCTTCCCTTTGCTCAAAGCAAAGGATGGAAATTCAAATTTTTATTCGACCCTAATAAAGATTTTTTTAGAGGAGTGGGTGGCACTTTCCCTCCCATGATTTATATAGTAAATGCTGAAGGTAAAGTTTTGTGGGAAAAACAAGGTTTTGTTGAAGCCGACGAAAGTATTATTCTTGCAAAAATTACAGAATTACAAGGAAAATAATATTTCAAAAAAAATTGTAAAAAAGAATCTTTTTCATTGGAAAAGATTCTTTTTTTTCTACCTTATCTCAACCTAAATTAATTGAATATGTTTGAGCTGAGCAAGGAGATTTTACAGAAGGTTAGTTTCGACCGTGAATTATTTCAAAAGGAATTAAAAAAAGCAATAAAATGGCTGCAAAATACTGCAGAAGTTAAAAAACTACGCAGTTGGTGCATTGAGAAATTTGGTCATGTTTACAACGAAATTATCGCTAAAGCTTTCGAAGAAAATATAGCAATATAAAGCTATTCCAGAAAATCTATGTTGCGACGAAGACCTTCGTATTTAGTACGCTTTACTGCTGAATTCTTAAATAGAACATCAAATTTTTCTTTGGATATATTTTGCCATTGTTGTTTGGTCATTTCCAATAAATCGGGATGAGGTAAAAATGCCGCTTCTTGATGTGGTTTTGAAAAACGATTCCAGGGACAAGTATCCTGACAAGCATCGCAACCGAAAGCCCAATTATCAAATTGTCCTTTCATACTTTGAGGCAAGGCATCTTTCAATTCTATAGTGAAATACGAAATACATTTACTGCCATCAACCACGTATGGTTGAATGATAGCACCTGTTGGACAAACATCTAAACATTTTGTGCAAGAGCCGCAATAATCAGCAACTTCCGAATCATAATTCAATTCAATATCCAATAAAAGTTCTCCAATAAAAAAAAATGAGCCACTTTGCTTTTGAATTAAATTACTGTTTTTTCCCACCCATCCCAATCCCGCTTTTTTAGCCCAAACTTTATCCATCACCGGAGCCGAATCAACAAAAATTCTTCCACTAACTTCTCCCACTTCACTTTGAATGTATTGTAATAATTCATTCAATTTTCTTTTGATTACAAAGTGATAGTCTTCACCATAAGCATATTTACTGATCTTTGGAGAATCAATATCGTATTGCGTTTCAGAAGGAAAATAATTTAACAAAACCGATACCACACTCTTACATCCATCCATCAAAATTCTAGGATCCAACCTTTTATCGAAGTAATTTTCCATATACTTCATTTCACCATTTCGATTTTCTTTCAACCACTTTTCTAAGCGCGGAGCTTCGTCTTCCAAAAATTCAGCTTTTGATATACCACAAGACATAAATCCCAAATCAAGAGCTTTCTGTTTAATGAGTGGAGTGGTTTTGTTGGCCAGCGAATTCATAATTCAAGATTAAGAATTCAGCACTAAAATAATTTGCCCTGATTTCCTCTGAATTCTTTTCCTAATCGGGTATATGCTTGCACTGTTACTTCTCTACCGCGCGGAGTACGGTTTAAATATCCCTGCATGATCAAAAAAGGTTCGTAAACCTCTTCTAAAGTACCGGCCTCTTCACTTACCGCCATTGCCAAAGTATTCAGACCTACCGGCCCGCCATTAAATTTTTCAATGATAGTTAAAAGGATTTTATTGTCCATTTCATCTAAACCATGTTCATCTACATTTAAAGCCACTAAAGCCATATTTGCAATAGGAACAGTAATTTTACCATCTCCTTTTATTTGAGCAAAATCGCGAACTCTTCGCAATAAAGCGTTGGCAATTCGAGGTGTTCCTCTGCTTCTTCTTGAAATTTCAAAAGCAGCATCGTAATCTATCGGGATTTTTAAAATCTGAGCCGATCTTTCTACTATACCGGTAAGTACTTCTGCATCGTAATATTCCAACCTGCAGTTAATTCCAAATCGCGCACGCAAGGGAGAAGTCAACGAACCCGCGCGCGTTGTAGCACCAATTAAAGTAAAGGGCTCTAAATTGATTTGTACCGAACGCGCATTGGGCCCCGAATCAATCATGATATCGATGGTATAATCTTCCATTGCCGAATACAAATATTCTTCAACAACCGGACTTAATCGATGAATTTCATCGATAAACAAAACATCTCCTTTTTGTAAATTGGTAAGCAAACCCGCTAAATCGCCCGCTTTTTCAATCATTGGACCTGAAGCGATTTTAATATTTACATTCAATTCCTGAGCAACAATATTTGCTAATGTTGTTTTACCCAAACCTGGAGGTCCATGCAACAACACATGATCTAGTGCCTCTCCTCTTTGCATTGCCGCTTTTACGAATACATCCAAATTATCTAGTACTTTACGTTGACCAGCAAAATCATCGAACTGGCGAGGACGAAGAACTTTTTCAAATTCTTTTTCAGCTGGACTTAAATTTTCGTTATTAGGATCGAGTGCTTCTTTCATTATTACATTGAATAATCAAATGTACATTTTAGTATCTGTATGTAAAATAAAAGCCCCCTTGATTTATCAAGAGGGCTCCATATATTTTTACACTAAATTTTAGTGACTTTCTTCTTCACCTGCTTTTAGAGGTACATTCTGACTAACAAAATCTTCATCATGACCCGGTTTGCTATAGTCGTAAGGCCAACGGTGAACCTCAGGTAATTTACCTTCCCAGTTACCGTGAATTCTTTCTATTGGAGCAGTCCACTCTAATGTGTTAGAACCCCAAGGATTTTGACTAGATTTTCTTCCTTTGAAAATGCTATAGAAGAAATTGAAAATAAAAATTAATTGTCCGATTGCCGCCATAATAGCGAAGCAAGTAATAATTACATTGATATTTCCTAAATCTTTAAACAACTCATACTCTTCATTAGAAAAATATCTTCTAGGTACACCAGCCAATCCTAAGAAGTGCATTGGGAAGAATACACCATACACTCCAGCGATAGTCATCCAAAAATGCAAGTATCCCATTTTAGGCAACATAAATCTTCCGTACATTCTAGGAAACCAGTGGTAAACACCAGCGAACATTCCAAAGATAGCACCCGCACCCATTACAATGTGGAAGTGACCCACCACGAAATAAGTATCATGGATATTAATATCCAAAGCAGAATCTCCTAAAATCAAACCTGTTAAACCACCAGAGATAAATAATGAAACCATCCCCAAAGCGAACATCATTCCTGGAGTCAATCTCAAATTACCTTTCCAAATAGTAGCTAAGTAGTTGAATACTTTAATAGCAGATGGAATTGCAATTAATAAAGTAGTAAAAGTAAACACCGTTCCTAAGAAAGGATTCATACCGGTCATAAACATATGGTGACCCCATACGATGAACGATAAGAAGGCAATTGCCAATACTGATACGATCATTGCTCTGTAACCAAAAATTGGTTTTCTAGAGTTGGTAGAAATAATTTCAGAGATCAATCCTAATGCTGGCAATAAGATAATGTAAACCTCTGGGTGACCCAAGAACCAAAATAAGTGTTCAAATAATAATGGAGAACCACCAGTAGCTTCTAAAGGCATACCGCTCACAAAAATATCAGATAGATAAAAAGCAGTACCAAAACTTCTATCAAAAATTAGAAGCAATGCACAACTTAATAATACAGGGAAAGACAATACTCCTAAACAGCTGTGATCAAAAAGCACCAAATAGTTAATGGCATTTTAGTCATGCTCATTCCTTTAGTTCTTAAGTTGAAAACTGTAACGATATAATTCAAGCTACCCAATAAAGACGACGCGATAAAGATGGCCATAGAAACCAACCAAAGAGTCATTCCTAATCCTGAACCAGGCATAAAAGCTTCATTAGCACTCAATGGCGGATAAACCGTCCAACCACCAGAAGCTGGCCCACCTTCCACAAAACAAGAGGCAATCATAATTACACTTGAAAGGAAGAAAAACCAATAAGACAACATGTTCAAGAAACCGGAGGCCATATCACGAGCACCCAGCTGATACGGAATAAGGAGGTTACTAAAAGTACCACTTAATCCACCTGTTAATACAAAGAATACGATGATTGTACCGTGAATGGTAACCAAGGCTAAATACATATTTGGATCCAACTGCCCGTCTGGAGCCCATTTATCACCCAAGAAAAAATTTGAGAAAGCAAATTTTTCACCAGGCCAAGCCAATTGCAAACGGAAGATGATAGACATCCCCATCCCCACTACAGCCATTATAATAGCAGTAATCAAGAATTGTTTTGCGATCATTTTATGATCCTGAGAAAAAATATACTTTGTAATGAAAGTCTCGTGGTGCTCGTGGTGACCATGGTCGTGCCCGTGATCATCATGCCCGTGTGCTTCATGTCCGTGTTCGTGTGCTGACATTTTTTATCGTTTTACAAGTTTTAAATCAATTCTATTATTTCAAGCCAATTTCATTAGCAAAAGTTTTTTTAGATGCCATTTTTGCATCAAATTCTTTTTGCTCTAAAACAACAATTGGTAAGCGCATTTTATAGTGAGATGCACCACAAATCTTGTTACAAATCAACTCATACATTCTAAATGTTTTTCCTTCTTTAGCCGCTTCAACTTTCATTTCTTCGGCAGTGTAACGAGGTTTGAAAGTAAATACGGTTTTCATTCCCGGTACACAATTCATTTGTGCTCTAAAATGAGGAAAGTATGCAGAGTGAATAACGTCTTTAGAACGGAAAGTAAAGTTTACTGTTCTGCCTTTTGGTAACCACAAAGTATCATTCACCAAAACAATATCATCTTCAGATGCTTTGAAATTAGCATTTTGTTTAATTAATTTTTTTAATCTTCTTTCGTTTGCTTTCCAAGCAGAAAGTTGAGTTTCAGCATCATCTAATTCTTCACACTTACCAATCCAACCAGCTTTATTTACCAAAGAATCCAATTCTTTAACTTTTTTATCTAGTAGCTTAATCGACGCCAGAGTACTGCTCAATGCAGAATCTAAAGAAACCTTATGTAATACACCTAAGGTGTTGCTGCTGGTAATTGCAGAGAAATTAGCTTCCCCCAACACATTATCTTTTCCAGAATATCTAACCGTCCAATCAAATTGTTTTCCTACCAACTCAACATTAATAGAGTTTTTATCCTCTTTAGGATACATTACTTTGTCCCAAGTAAACAATCCGTAAAACACTAACGCAATCAATACAATAGCAGGAATAACAGTCCACAACATCTCTATTTTATTGTTGTGAGGATACCATAAAGCTTTTTGACCTTTCTTTTTGTAGTATTTAAAAATGAACCCGAAAAGAAATAAGTGAGTAACAAAAAACACAAAAAGAATCAAGTACATCGTAACATAGAAAAGATCATCAATTGCATCACCATGTTCAGAAGCAGAAACAGGAAGAATGTATTTTCCCCATCCTACCATTTGCATGATCAAAGTAGCAAATAGAATAAATCCGAAAAGAGCATACAAAAACCCTTGTGTTTTTATTTCTGAAAGAGAAACATACTCTTCATCTTCTGTAAGTTGTGTTGATAATTCATTTGAGCGCATTACTTTCGCAATCGCTACAATTACCAATATTACCGTTATAAGAACCAATAATTCCATTATCGTATATTTTTAACTTCTACTTTCTTTAATTAATGATATAAATTTTTACTTTCTTCCAAATACGGGTGATTTTTCACCAATAACGGTCGACCTGCCAATGCTTTCAAAGTAACCAATAAGAAAGCACCCAAGAAGATAAAGAAGAAACCAAATTCAACTAAGCCAATTTGACCCTCACCTTTCATTGAAGAAGGAATGATTAACAATTGTACATCAATCCAGTGAGTGATGAAAATAATACAACCAATCACCGTGATTAAGCCTTTTTTCTTCTTAGCATCAGCATCCATTAATCCAACCATTGGAAGAACGAAATTGATCAACATCATACCAAAGAATAAAACTTTATAATCTTGAATTCTTGCAACGTACGGTGCAACCTCTTCAGGTATATCTGCATACCAGATCAACATGAATTGAGCAAACCACAAGTAAGTCCATAAGAAACTCAATGCAAACATCCACTTACTTAAATCGTGTAAATGACCTTTTTTAACCCAAGCCATTTTACCAGTACTTTGTAAATAAACAATTAATACAATGGTAGTAATAATAGAACTTAACCAGAAACCGGCAAACACATACCATCCATACAAAGTACTAAACCAATGCACGTCAGTTGACATTAATAAGTCCCAAGCTAAAATCGAAGAACCATAACCAAACAACACTAAGAAAATAGCTGCTGAAGTAATATTTTTAAAGTGAATTCTTGTCCCACCTTCTTCATCTTCCAATAAAGAATTCTTTCTGAATTTCGACATGAAATAAACGAAGATCAAACCAAAAGCAACTACACGAATCAAGTGAACATAACCATCACCATCACCGAAGTTGAAGTAATTTGATTTGTGAGCAATGATATGATCGTAATCCGGATTAACTGTTTTTCCATCAGGTAAAAACTCTTGATAAACCTTAGGATCCATCCAATGGTAAATATGGTGTTGGTGAGCCATTCCTGCTAAAATAACAATAACAATAATACCCAATCCTATTGGCAACCATTTAGTAACCGCTTCTAAAACCCTTTTGTAAACAATAGTATAAGCAGCTTCAGCAGCATACTGAAGAGCCAAGAAAAATAAAGCTCCTAAAGAAATACCAAAGAAAAAGAAACCATTCCCTAATAAATCGGTCCAAATTCTTTGACCTAAACTTAAATCTTTATCAATATAAGTGTGGTGACCATCTAGCAATAATCCCAACCCTAAGAAAGCAATACCTGCTACTATTAGAGCGATGATGAATTTTTTTGCGCCTGATGAAAATGTATATTCCATTTTCTGTTTTTTTTAAAGTCCTAAAATCTATTATTTCACTGGTATTGAATCTACAGGAGCTGCAGAAGAATCTGCAACGGTCTTGGCAGTCAATTTACCTTGTAATTTTTGTACATAATACACAATCTTCCATCTCTCTGTTTGAGAAATTTGAGATGCATGCGATCCCATATTGCCTTTACCATAATGAATAGTATAGAATATTTTCCCTTCCGGAAGATCTTTCAAAGCAGAAGTATAAGAGGGTGGTGCAGGAAACTTATCGTTTTGTACCATTTTACCATCACCTTCACCTTTGGCACCATGACAATGGTCACAGAAGATTTCAAATAATTCTTGTCCTTGTTTTACAATACTATCAGAAAAAGGAAGTGGAAGTGGATTTTTTAATTCCAATCCAGCTCTTTCATACTCTTCGGTAGATTGACCATAAGGAAAAGGAGTAAAACCAACAGGAACTGTTCCTTTTACAGGCATAAAATTAGCATAAGCTTTTTTCAATAAATTAAACTCAGCTATCCTTTCAGTAGAATCCAAATCAGATCTTTCTTCGATTAACCTTTCCATTAAACTTGCCGAATCCAAATCACCTTTCTTAATGTAAGTCTCATAAGAAGGAGATCGGTACATGTCGGGCATGTATTCCACACCCGGACTATTCGGGTCGGAAGTACAGGCAAATAAAGCAGAAGCAATCATTGTTGCCATACTTAATTTACCAATATATTTAAACATCATATTCATATAGTAATGTTCTTTACGCCTTTTTCTTATTAATTTCAATAGCACCAGTTTCTTTCAACAAAGAAATCATTTCCTGTTCTTTGTCTTCATCCACATGAATTTCCATTACAAATTTATCATCTGTAGTTCTAGGATCTGGATTTTTAGCTTTCATACCTGGAAGCGTTTTATTTCTTAAGAAATAAGTAATTGCCATCCCGTGAGCAGTACAGAATACTGTAAACTCAAACGTTACCGGAATAAACGCTGGTAAGTTTTGCAATAAATTGAAATTTGGTTTGCCACCAATATTCATAGGCCAATCTACGATCATGAAATACCTCATACCAATTAAGGCAAGAGACAAACCTGTTAAACCATAAATAAAAGCACAGATAGCCAAACGTGTTTTTCTTACACCAATCACGTCATCAATTCCGTGAATAGGGAAAGGAGAAAATACATCTTTAACCTGTATTCCTTTTGAAACCACTTTCTTTGCTCCATCGAGCAGAACGTGATCATCATCATACATTGCGTAAATTACAGTACTCATTTCCTGAATATTTTCTTTTCTTATTAAACTTATTAATGTCCTTTACCGTGTCCTTCAGCAACTGTGATATGCTCTCCAGCACGCAGTTGTTTCAATTGAGCTTCACCGGTAGTTCTTAAAATTGTTTTCACCTCATTCAATGCCAACACTGGGAATACACGAGCGTACAATAAATACAACACGAAGAAGATACCTAGAGTTCCCAAGAACAAGCCCATATCTACAATAGTTGGGTGGAATAAATTCCAAGAAGATGGAACATAGTCACGGTGAATTGAAGTAACGATAATTACGAAACGTTCGAACCACATACCAATATTTACGATAATAGACATGATGAAAGTCAACACTAAATTTCTTCTCCATTTTTTCACCCACATCAACTGTGGAGAAACCACGTTACAAGTCATCATTGAAGCGTACGACCACCAGTACCAACCTGTAGCACGGTTCATGAAAGCATAACCTTCATATTCCACACCAGAGTACCAGGAGATGAACAACTCCGATAAGTATGCAACACCCACCATTGAACCGGTCAACATGATAATGATGTTCATGTATTCAATATGTTTTACCAAGATATAGTCTTCCAAATGAAGAACTTTTCTCATCACCAACATCAACGTACAAACCATTGCGAATCCTGAGAATACCGCACCGGCAACGAAGTATGGAGGGAAGATAGTAGTATGCCATCCAGGAATTACTGAAGTAGCAAAGTCCATAGATACAATAGAGTGAACTGAGAATACCAAAGGAGTAGCTAAACCAGCCAATACCAATGAAACCTCTTCAAAACGATTCCAGTGTTTAGCAGAACCCGTCCATCCGAAAGCCAAAATGCTATATGCTTTTTTAGCAGCAGGTTTAACCGCTCTATCTCTGATAGTAGCGAAATCGGGAATTAAACCAATATACCAGAAAACCAATGATACCGAGAAGTAAGTAGAGATTGCGAATACGTCCCATAACAACGGTGAGTTAAAATTCACCCAAAGAGAACCGAATTGATTTGGCAAAGGGAAAACCCAGTAAGCCATCCAAATTCTACCCATGTGTAATAAAGGGAACAATGCTGCCATGATAACGGCAAAGATGGTCATTGCTTCAGCAGAACGGTTAATTGCCATTCTCCAACGTTGACGGAACAATAACAATACGGCAGAGATTAGAGTACCCGCGTGACCGATACCAACCCACCAAACGAAGTTAGTAATATCCCAAGCCCAGTCAACCGTTTTGTTCAAACCCCAAACACCGATACCTACACCTACAGTGTAGAAAATACAACCAAGGCCCCAGGTAGCTAATAAAGCCGCAAGAGTGAACACCGTCCACCACATTTTATTGGCTTTACCTTCTACAGGTGCGCAAACGTCCTCTGTAATCTGGTGATAAGTTTTATTACCAAGAATTAAGGGCTCTCTGATATCTGCTTCTACGTGATGCATTCTTAAAGTATTTTAAAAATTACGCTTCTTTACTATCTAAATTTCTAACTTTCGTCATGTAGTAGATATTTGGTTTAACACCAACTTCTTCTAGCATTACATAAGCTCTAGGATCTTTTGACGCATTATGAACATAAGAATTCTTATCATTCAAGTCACCGAACTTAATTGCACCAGAAGCACAAGCTTCTGAACAAGCCGTTTCGATAGCACCATCCTGAACAGGAGAACCTGCTTTTTTAGCGTCTAATTTACCTGATTGAATTCTTTGAACACACATTGAACACTTCTCAATAACCCCTCTTGAACGAACTACCACATCTGGGTTTAATACCATTCTGCCTAAGTCATCCTGAGCTGGATTTACTTTATTGAAATCTGGATATTGAGTTAAGTTTAATGAGTCGTATTGGAACCAGTTGAAACGACGAACTTTGAAAGGACAGTTGTTAGCACAGTAACGAGTACCGATACAACGGTTGTAGGCCATTTGGTTCAATCCTTCTTCTGAGTGAGTAGTTGCAGCAACCGGACAAACTGTTTCGCACGGAGCGTGGTTACAATGTTGACACATCAATGGTTGGAAAACCACTTGTGGTTCTTCATCTGGAACCTCCGCTTCATGATATTCACCAATTGAGCTTAGTTGTTCTAGTTGAGTAACTTTTTTATCGGCTACAGTAGAAGAAAAATAACGGTCAATTCTGATCCAGTGCATTTCACGACTTCTGCGAACTTCATCTTTACCAACGACAGGAATATTGTTTTCACTTTGACAAGCAGTAGCACAAGCACCACAACCAGTACAAGTATTTAAGTCAACCACCATACCCCAACGGTGACCTAAGTCAATTCCGTGGTCAGCCCATAAATCAAGCTCTTCTGGTTTTCTTTTTTTACCGTATGAATCTTTTAAATATTCTTGTTCGTTGTATCCACCTTCTTCTTTAGCTTTATCTCCTTGTTTTTTGTATGTTTCCCAAGTGGTTTCATTCACCATCTTTCTACCCATCATAGTATGATGAGTTTGAGTAGTGGCCAAAGGATATTTTTTGTCGGTTGCTTTGATGGTCACATCAGCATTATAAATAAAGCTACCATCTTGTTGAACTGTGATTAATTGGAAAGCATTTTCACCGATTTTTTTATTCAAATCAAATAAATCGCCACTCCATTCTTCTCTTGAAATACCTTGAGTTACAGATCTTCCGTAACCTAAAGCTATTCCTATTGTTCCTTTTGCCTGGCCTGGTAAAGGATAAACTGGTAAAGTAAGAGTTACACCATTGGCAGTAACTTCAACCACTTTAGCTGGATATTGCTCACCTAAATACAATTCATTTAAGCCTTCATATTTAGAACCACCTGCTTTGCTGAATAAATCCAAAGCATCTTGTGGATTCATAGTAACATAGTTGTCCCAGGTTACTTTAGTAATTGGATCTGGTAATTCATGCAACCAAGGGTTTAAGGCATGACGACCATCACCCATACCTGCCTTCACATATAATTCAACTTCAAATCCTTTAGAGGCTTTGAAAGTTTTAATAGCGTCTTCAATATTTACAGAAGAAGAAGCAACCACTGCAGCAGCAGTAATAGCAGCTTCAACTTTTTCAGCTTTTGGAGCTTCTGGTTTTTTAGTATCAACTACTTCAGCAACTACTGTGCTTAAAGCAGAAGCGCTATAAACACCACTTTCAACTGCAGCATACCATTGAGAAGTAGAAAGGCCCATTGCAGTCCAGTTCGCCTGAACATAATCAGCATAACTTGTAGCATTTCCTGAAAGAGCCAAGATAGATTCTTGCCATTGACGAGTGCTAAACAACTTATTAATTACTGGTTGAGCGATATTGTATTGTCCTTTGGTAGGATTGTAATCATTCCAAGATTCCAAATAGTGATTATCGGGTAAAATATAATCAGATACTTCGCCTGTTTCATCCAATCTGTCACCTAAATAAACTTTCAATTTAACTTTAGAAAGAGCAGCTTTGAAATCACCTTTTCCAGCAATTTTTGAAGGAGAAGAGTAAACAGGATTAACACCAGCAATGATAATAGCATCTACAGAACCTGCAGACATTCTATTCACTAAACCAGCGAAATCAGTATCATTTCCTTTACGAATATTCAAAGGATTATTGATATCTACAGTAGTACCATAATTTTTTAGTTTTTCATTGATAGCATTCACCACCAATTGAACATTCAAATCATTACTACCTGCGACAACTAATGAACCACCATTGCCTGCAGCCAATAACTCAGCAGCAGCTTTTTTCAATTTCTTTTTAGCAGTATCAGTCAATCCAGCAGGAACAGAATTACCACCACCTAATTCTTTCAATAAGAAAGCAGCGGCGACACCTTGCTCAGAAGGTTTAATAGTACCACGAACATCTGCATTCGATCCCGTTAAAGATAATTTAGATTCAAATTGAAAATGTTTCGACATCCATTCACCTTCAGGTTTTCTACCTTTAGCGTAATCAGCAGTATATTGATTTGCGTTCAACCAGTTTGCCAAGAAATCGGCACCAATTGAAACTATAACTTTAGCTTTATCGAAGTGGTAAGCAGGAACTGCCGATTTACCAAACATTAAATTATTTGCATTTAAAATACCTGCACTAGAGATAGAATCGTAAACCACATGCTCAGCACCAGGATATTTAGCAATGAATTCAGCAATAGCTTTTTCAGAAGATGGACTCATTAGAGTACCAGTAAGAACAGCGATTTTAGAGCTAGTAGCTAATTTTGCAGAGATCTCTCCGTCAACTACCGACCAGTTTAAACCTTTATCCCATTTTCCACCTTTATTTCTTGCAGGAGCTTTAGCTCTTTTTGCATCGTACAATTCAAGAACAGAAGAGTTTACTCTTGAGTTCAAACCACCTCCCGTAATAGAAGAATTTTTGTTTGACTTGATATGAATCGGACGACCTTCTCTTGTTTTAACCAAGATTCCAGAGAAATCAAAACCATCGAAATAAGTTGAAGCATACCAGTTGGCAATGCCCGGAGTTATTTCTTCCGGTTTGTTTAAGTAAGGAATAGCCTTAGTTACAGGAGTTTCGCACGCCGCTAAAGTAGCAGCAGTAACGCTAAATCCTAAATATTTAAGGAAATCACGGCGGTGAGTTTTGTTTTCGGCAACAGCCGTATCATTCAAGAACTCATCTACCGGAATGTGTTCAGCAAATTCTTTCTGACTTTGCTCTACGAAATGGGGAGCAGCCGTTAGCTCGTCTAGCCCTTTCCAGTATTTTTTAGTTTCAGTCATAGTTGCAACTATATATATGAACCTTTTATCTTATTATTAATAGTGACATTTAGCACATTCCAACCCACCAATTTTGTCAACAGTGAATTTGAAGTCTTTTTTGTGTTTGTTTTCCGCTTTCGCGTCTTCGTGAATTTTTTTGTAGTAGTCGTTACCAGCGAATTGAACTTCTGTTTCACGGTGACAATCAACACACCATCCCATAGTTAATTCAGAGAACTGTTTAACTTCTTCCATTTCTTGTACTTCACCATGACATTTCTGACAAGCTACTTTACCTACCTCAACGTGTTGAGAGTGGTTGAAGTAAACGAAGTCTGGAAGATTGTGAACACGTACCCACTCAATAGCAGTATCGTTTCTCATTTTTCCATCTTTAGTCATGTATTTAGCAGAATCAGGATTCCAGCCTACATATTGATACAATTTCGCGATTTCAGTTTTTCCGCTTCTGCTTCCTTCATCAATTGCTTTGTGGCAATTCATACAAACGTTAGCCGAGGGAATACCAGAAGTTTTACTTGTTCTGGCAGAAGAGTGACAGTATTTACAATCAATTTCATTTTTACCTGCATGTAAATCGTGAGGGAAAGCGATAGGTTGTTTTGGAGTATAGTTTTGATAGATACCAATTCCTGCTAAGGCATCCCAGCCAATTTTACCAAGAGTTAAGAAAACTACAAAACCAATAATACTTGCTAATTTTTTGTGGGTAGTAATCCAGTGGCCCATTGCATCCCACATAGATTTAGGTTCGTCAGCTTCTTCACCTGCTTTAGTTTTGATTACATTTTTCATTGAGCGGTTAACGCCAGTGAAAATGATAATTACGAGAGCAGAAACAGCAATAATGATTAATAATAACCAAAGATCAGAACCTTCTTCAGTATTTGTCGAATCTTTTCCTGGAACCTTATCATTTCCTCCTGATGGTGGGGGTGGTGTACTAGGTCCAACACGTAAGAAGTTAACAATCTCCCCTAATTCAGCATCAGATAGATTACCGAAGGTACTCATTGGAGTACCATACTTTGCAAAAACGGCATTACCGTAGGCATCACCTGATGCTCTAAGTTTAGCGTTATCTTTAATCCAAGCCTTTAGCCAAGAATCAACATCACCGTAACTGCCTGGAGCAATACGATCGACAGCACCTTTCAATGCCGGTCCGGTACCAGGTTTTTCCCAACTATGACAAGTTGCGCAATTCTTTTTGAATAATTTTTCTCCTGCTGCAGCATCCTGCGCAGCTACATTGGTAGACACAAATAATAGAGTGAAAGCCAATAATTTAAGGAGGGAAGAGATGGATGAGATTTGTCTCATTGTTCTTTTATATAAGTTCATTTGATCCTCTGACCTATTTAAAACTGAGCCATTTTAGCTCTGGGCAAATTTATAATATTCCGCATTTTTCGCATTGCAATTCTATGACAATTCATCAGCCCGACACTAATTTAAAATGATTCTAAATAAGGAATAATTGTTTTGTGGTATCTTAACATGCTGTAAAACATCAATTTCTGATTTTTTAAAATGATATACGTTTCCCTTTTTGAAATTTAATTTTTGTTAATTTTTTTTTGAAATAAAGATCAAAAAGACCTCAAAACCGCAATAAGTGATCAAAAAGGTACAATTATGGTCGTCTATTTTTTTAGTGAGTAATTATTGTAATTTTGAAACAAGAAAAGAATATGAGAAAATACATTTTATACAGTTTATTATTGATTTCAGGTTTTTTACAAGCGCAAGATAGCTTGCCGGTGAAATCAAGCAGAAAACATATTGAAGAAGGTACCATTAATATCTATGGAGATTCAGCCATTGGCAAAGCCGTTAAAACGCATATATCATTGAATAAAAAACGTTGTCCGAATTTAGTAAAAGGTTATCGTGTACAAATACATTCCTCTTCCGGTGCGGGTAGCAGAGAGAAAGCCTCTGCCGATAAAATAAAATTCCTTTCTTTATTTCCAGATATTACCACACACAGTATTTGGGATCAGCCTAATAATAAAGTAAGAGTGGGAGATTGCAGAACAAAATTTGAAGCCGAACAGCTTAAAAAATTAATCATGGTAAATTTCCCCAACAGTTTTGTAGTACCCGATTATATAGAAACTTACTACATCAAAGACTGTGATTAATCAAAATGAATATACCTGTTCTACTCATCACTTTTAACCGTCCGGAAGAATTCAGTCAGGTACTTTCCATTACCCTTCAACAAAATCCATCCACTTTATACATCGCTGTAGATGGTGCTCGTACAGGCAATCAGGAAGACCTTTCTGCTCAAAATAAAATTTCAGAAATTATAAAAAACATCCCTCCTACTCTAGCACTCAAAACAAAAATAAGAAGTGAAAATGTGGGGTGTAAAACCAATGTAAGTGAAGCTATATCATGGTTTTTTGAAAATGAAGAGAGAGGAATTATTTTAGAAGACGATTGCATTCCACAAGCAAGTTTTTTCCCTTTTTGCGAAGAACTGCTGGAAAGATATAAAGACAATGAAACTGTAATGCACATTGCCGGATCGAATTATCATTATGGTAAAGAGTATGGTAATAAAAGTTACTATTTTTCTAAATACAATACCGTTTGGGGATGGGCTTCGTGGAGGCGTGCATGGAAAAACTGCGATATGGCAATGAAAGGCATTAATGAGTTTTTCAATGATGCTAAAACAGATTCGTATTTTCTAAACCAAGAAGAAAAAAAGTTCTGGCACAAACTCATGCTTCAATGTCGCGATCAAAACATTAGCACTTTCGATTATCAATGGTTGTTCTCTTGCTGGAAAAAAGGAGGAATGGCCATTCATCCCAATAAAAACCTGGTGAGCAATGTGGGTATAGGAAATAAGGCTACGAATACATTTTCTATGTCGGATGCGATAAAAAACAGAAAAGTGGAAGAAATGAAATTTCCTTTGCAACATCCAACTAATATTGAAAAAAATAAGAAAGCAGACGCTGCATTATTCTACACTGTTCATCATCCGGGTTATGGTAAAAAAGAAAAAATATTTACCTTCTTGAAGAAACTATATTACGCTTAGGATGCAGAAAAATTTAATTAAAATATTTTCGAAAGTAAGCGAGTTTTTATTCAATGGAAATTCGAATAACAGTAAATATTATTTTCTGCCGATTGATGCTTTTTTGTGCTATCATTTCAATGAAGCTGAATTAAAGATCACCCAAACATTTTACGAAAAAAATTCATTGAATGGGGTTAAAGAGTTTTACGAATTTCTAAATATTTTAAAACAGAAAATTGGTGAAGTAAAAACAAACCACGAAGTACAAAGTATTAGTATTAATACAGCAAACGATAAAAGTGAAATTATTCATCGTTTAACATCCATAACACACAAAAACAAACTCCATATTTCTTGCAGTATTTTATTGCACGGAAGTTACGCTGATAGAACTACAACAGCAGCCTCTGATATAGACGATGTTGTTTTCATCAAAAACAAAGTATTAGAATCGTTAGAAAGTTTTGAGAATTGCAAAAAGGGTTTGATGCAATTGAATCATTTTTATCAAAAAACCGATTTCACTCAACATCACGGGCATTGGATTTTTGATTTCTACCAGGTGAAAAACTATTCCAATGAAATAATGCCAATCGCTGTGCTTAAAAATGCTATTTCTATTGGTAATAAAAGTGAAATTAATATTCAATTAGGCACTGAAAAAAAAGATGCTGTAAAAAATATTTTACAACAAATTCTATTGGAAATAGAAACAGAAAAAAATAAATTGCTGCAAGGAAAAATAAACTTCTATGATTTAAAAAATTTTATTTCGGGAGTGAGTTTAATTATTCCACTAATCTTTCAATATAAAGGAGAAGAAATCGATAAAAAAGAGGCTATTAAAAATGCAAATAAAATATACAGTGATGAGGCTTTAAACTTCATCATTAATATATCCTCACTTCGCGAAAAATGGAATGAGTTGCCTGAATACAAAAAATATAAAATGAAGTATAAACTCTTGTCTTACTTCATTAAAAACAGATTAGGATTAGAATATCTTGCCAAAAGAGAAAAGGGACATCTCACCATTGAGAATTTCTCTGCCGATAAAAATATTTTTATTGCAACCCTTAACGCTTTTCATAACCAAACTTTATTGCAGCTAAACAATGAAAAGTGAAATCATAGATGATATTAATCGAAGCCTTACTAAAAGCGATTACGATTCGTTTTTAGTAAGTGTGGTAGAGAAATTTGGCAAATATGACGAATGCCTTGGCATAGGAAAATTCGGCACCATTAATTCACCCGGAATATCAGATATAGACTTACTTTTTGTATTAAATGATGATCAGGAAAACAACCTAGATGCGCTTATTAAAAGCTACGAAGAAGATTTAACAAAAATTCCTCACCACGGTTACCTAATGTGGCATGAAGCGATATTCATTTTACAAAAAGAATTGCAGTATTTAGATCTTTTTCATTCTGTTTCGAATTTAGAATTCATTTACAAAAAAACTGATTTGTTTAAACACGATTTAAAGGTAGATGAAGTAAGAACACTAATATGGAATAGTTATTTTTTACAAGCATATTTAGAAACAGAAAAAAGTAAAAAAGTAAGCTTGCGTTATTTGCTTTTAATTCTCAAAAACATAAGCTATTCTTTAAAATTTAATCATCATATTCAAGCGGCTTCCTTTCTCAACCAAGTAGAAAATATTCGCGCAAAATGTTTAACTAACTCCATTGACAATTCTTTAAAATTAGAACTAAATAACTTGTTTAATGAAGGGATGCAACTAATCAGAGAAATTGAAAACAAGCAAAAGGAAAATTCATTTTCCTTAAGCATTATTAAACAAGAGCATTCATTTTATATCCCCTTCCCGTCAGTGCATTTTTTTCAATTCAGAAATTATAAAATTTTTCTTTTGCCCTCTGTTTATTTTACACTTAGAAAATCATTAGTAGATAAAAATAAAGCGGAACGAAATCATGCATTCAACCATTATAAAAGTTTACTTTATTCCTTTCTTAAAAACAGTAAGTTCTCTTACGAAAACATATTACGAAGAACTTCTTCCGCAGCAATTTTAGACCAGACGAGGATAGAAATAGAAAAATAATAAGAAACAAAATATTCCTAGTTTATACTCTCCTCATTTGTTAACTTTACACGAAATGTTTGAGAAAGAAGGAGTTAAATTGTACAAACCATTACTTAGAAATGCCCAATATTAGCATATTACAAATTAATTACGCAGACTTTGGTGGTGGTGCAGAGCAGTTGTCGGTAGATCTAACCCAAAAAACTCCCAATTCAAATTTACTCGTTGGCCACAAATTTACCACACTTCCTTTTGTGATTGAATTACCTAAATCAAAAAGGATTAGATTTTTAAACTTAGCCGATAAGATTGCCAGAAAATTAAAACTGGTAAAAACAGATATAAAACGACAATTATTCTACGGTGAAGAGTTTAATTACACCATGAATAATTTACAGGATTTACAAAAATATAGAAATGCAAAAATTATTCATTTGCATAACATTCATGGGGGGTATTTCGATTTAAAAGCATTACCTGAAATAGCAAAAGATAAAAAAATAGTATGGACATTACATGATATGTGGGCGATTACAGGAGGTGAATCACACGTATTTGAGAATGAAAATTACAAAAAAGGAAAGGGAAAAACCCCTTATATCAATATGCCTCCTATTAATAACCCTTCCATCGACAGGAGAAATCATTACATTCAAAAAAAAAGAAAAATACTTTCTGAAATAAAAGATCAAATTCATTTGGTTTGTCCTTCAGAATGGTTGGTAACAAAAGTTCGTAACTCCTTTGTTGCCGCAGATTTACCTCATATTTCAGTAATTCATAATGGAGTAGATACTAGTATTTTTGTGAATGAAGATTCACGCCAATGGAAAAAACCACGTGTATTGGTATTTAATTTTCCAGATAATAATGCCATTAAAGGGATCGATTTATTTTGGAATATTTATCCTGAAATCACTAATAATATTGATTTAATAATCGTTGGGGAAAAACCTGAAGGAGTTAAATATTTTCTTCAGTTGGATAAAATCAATGATAGAAAAGGTTTAAATCACCTATACAATTCGGTAGATTGTTTGGTATTTCCCTCCTTAGCAGAAAACTTTCCGTTGACTACTTTAGAGGCGATGGCGTCAGGATTATGTGTAGTTTGCTCTGATGTTTGTGGAATTCCTGAACAAGTAAAACCCGAATTTGGGAAGCTATTTCATTCGGGAAATGCATCACATCTATTAGACAAATTAAAAGAAGTAATTGCCGACTTAGAAAATGCGCGAAGGCTAGGAGAACTAGCCTCTGCGCATGTTAAAGAAAATTTTGATTTGAAGATAATGGTAGAGAATTACCAAAAACTTTACGAAAGCATTTAAGCTAAAGTTTGTTTTACTTCCACTTCTTCGTAAGCCTCAATAATATCACCCACCTTAATATCGTTAAAATTCTCCACGTTTAATCCACACTCATAACCATGAGCAACTTCTTTAACGTCTTCCTTGAATCGTTTTAACGAACCAAGCTCACCAGAGAATACTACAATACCATCGCGAATTACACGCACTTTATTTTTACGGGTAACTTTACCGTCTGTAACATAACATCCAGCAACAGAACCTACTTTCGTAATTTTAAATACTTCACGAATTTCAATATTTGCAACTACTTTTTCTTCAATTTTCGGTTTCAACATACCTTCCATCGCGTCTTTCAATTCTTCAATTGCTTTGTAGATAATTGAATACTGACGGATTTCAATATCTTCCTGTTCTGCCAATTTACGAGCACCGGCAGAAGGACGAACCTGGAAACCAATAATAATTGCATTGGAAGCCGAAGCCAACAATACATCAGATTCAGAAACCTGTCCCACAGATTTATGAATAATATTGATTTGAATTTGAGAAGTTGATAATTTCAACAATGAATCAGATAATGCCTCAATAGATCCATCCACATCACCTTTAACAATAATGTTCAATTGTTGGAAATCACCGATAGCAATACGACGACCAATTTCATCTAATGTAATATGTTTACGTGTTCTGATACCTTGCTCACGTTGTAACTGCAAACGTTTTTGGGCAATATCTTTAGCTTCACGCTCTTCTTTCATTGCACTGAAATGATCCCCTGCTTGAGGTGCTCCGTTTAAACCTAATAATTGTACAGGTTTAGAAGGACCTGCTTCTTCTACTCTTACCCCACGCTCATTAAACATGGCCTTAATTTTACCATAGAAAGATCCAGCCAAAACGATATCACCTACTTTCATTGTTCCGTTTTGAACCAATACCGTAGCAACATATCCACGACCTTTATCTAGCATAGATTCAATCACAGTACCTTTTGCCAATTTTGACGGATTGGCTTTAAGATCCATCAATTCTGCCTCTACCAACACTTTATCCAAAAGCTCTTCTATACCTTGTCCTTTTTTAGCAGAAATATGTTGACATTGGAATTTACCACCCCAATCTTCCACTAAAATATTCATGTTGGCCAATTGCTCCTTAATTTTTTCGGGATTAGCACCAGGTTTATCAATTTTATTAATTGCAAAAATCATTGAAACACCTGCAGCCTGAGCGTGATTAATTGCTTCCACTGTTTGTGGCATAATAGCATCATCAGCCGCAATTACAATAATGGCTAAGTCGGTTACTTTAGCACCACGCGCACGCATAGCGGTAAACGCTTCGTGACCAGGAGTATCTAGGAAAGTAATAATTTGCCCACCTTTCAATTGCACTGAATATGCACCAATATGCTGAGTAATTCCTCCGGCTTCACCAGCTACCACATTTTCTTTACGAACATAATCTAATAGGGAAGTTTTACCATGATCAACGTGACCCATTACCGTTACGATAGGAGCTCTGGCAATAGCATCATCATCTACTTCTTCCTCTTCTTCCTCTTCCTGATCGGCACCTACAAATTGAACTTTAAATCCAAATTCTTCTGCAACAATAGCAATGGTTTCGGCATCTAAACGTTGATTAATAGACACAAATAAACCAAGACTCATACAAGCAGAAATAACTTCTGTTACTGTAACATCCATTAAGCTTGCCAATTCATTAGCAGAAATAAATTCGGTTACTTTCAGAATTGATTTCTCCAATTCCAAACGATCTTGTTCTTCGGCAATTCTTTGTCCGGCCTCATCTCTCTTAATTCTTCTGAATTTAGCCGCTTTATTTTTAGGTTTACCTCCACTCAAACGAGCAAGAGTTTCCTTAATTTGTTGTTGGATTGCGTCTTCAGAAATTTCAGGTTTGAATGGTTTAGCACCACCCCCTTTTTTCTGTCCGCCACCAGTATTGGCTCCTCTATTATTGTTTTGGTTATTATTTCTTTGTTGATTATTAGAAGGAGGTGCTTGTTGTTGTAACTGCTGACCAGTAACGGGACCCTTTTTAATTCTCTCTCTTTTCTTTTTGTGGAAATCATTTTGAGAATGGCCAGAGGTTTTTTTCTGTTCAACCGGCAATTCAATTCTACCAACTACTTTCGGACCGTCAATTTTCTCTGTTTTTGCGCGAATCAATTCATCAATCGGTTCAGCAGGAGCAGCAGGAATTTCTGATTCAATAGCAGCAGGAGATTCTTCAACAATTTCCTCTTTTTTGGCAA
>JAHEZM010000001.1:0-139706 GCA_023251075.1 Flavobacteriales bacterium
AAATAAAGATGCCTTAAGTAAAACCAAAGCAGGGGCATGGGAATATGATGTGATTACTGCAGGCTTTAAATGCAACATGACCGATATTCAGGCAGCCATTGGTTTGGTGGAGTTGAGTCGTTATGATAGTGAAAATTTACCCCGACGAAAAAAAATATTTGATGCTTACTCTGCTGAACTTTCCAAATATTCATGGGCTGAGTTATCGCCTTATTTGAATGATACTAAAGTGTCATCTTTTCATCTTTTTCCATTAAGAATTAAAGGTGCAACGCTCGAACAACGAAATGCCATTATTGAAGAGATTAGCATCAATCAGGTGGCAGTAAATGTTCATTTTAAACCTTTGCCTTTGCTTACCTTTTACAAAAACAAAGGCTACAAAATGGAAGAGTATCCGGTAGCTTATGATAATTTTAAAAGAGAAATTTCACTGCCCGTATATTATGGCTTAAGCGATGAGAATGTAAATACTGTTTTGAGTGTGGTGATTGCTGCTGTTGAAAAAGTGATGGAAAAATAATGAAACGCTAATCCTACTTCTCCCTTTTTTAAAGAGTGCGGAATTGCCATAGTAAGGGCAGAGGGATTTTAATATTGTGTAATAAAAAATATAAATGGACAAACAGAAATCCCTCTTGCCTTTCCGCGCAAGCTTACACACTCTCCCTTTAAAAAAGGGAGAAGTTAGATTACTGTCCCATTCTTTAAAAGCAATTGTGATTTAATAACAATGAAACGCATTTTCGATATCATTTTTTCTTCTACAGCTCTAGTGCTATTCTCTCCTTTCTTTTTATTGATTTGCATTTTTATTTTGTTTTCTGGAAAAGGCGGAATATTTTTCCGACAAGTGCGTGTAGGCAGAGGCAATCAGGATTTCAAAATTTTTAAGTTTAGAACGATGAAAGCCGATTCGGAGAAATCGGGACAACTTACCGTGGGTATGAAAGACAATAGAATTACCAGGGTGGGTTATTATCTGAGGAAATTTAAAATGGATGAAGTACCACAATTGATTAATGTATTGATGGGTGATATGAGCATTGTGGGACCGCGACCGGAGGTGAGAAAATATGTTGACCTTTACAATAAGGAGCAAATGAGGGTATTGAGTGTTCGTCCGGGTATTACCGATTTCGCCTCACTAAAATATTTCAAAGAAAATGAAGTTTTAGGTAAATCTTCCAATCCGGAAAAAACCTATATTGAAGAGGTGATGCCCGAAAAACTAAACCTAAATTTAGAGTACATAAAAAATCCTTCTTTACTGGTTGACTTAAAAGTAATTCTGCTTACTGTTCTTAAGGTATTCTCTTCTCATTAAATTCTTATTTCATAAACTTTTACAACGAGGGTGTAACCTTTTGCCTTCTGTTGCATCTTACAACTGAAAGCATTAAAAGTAAAACCTAAAACTTAACGCTTTCCTTTAAAATTATATTGGCACTCCTCCAAGATCATTACTAACGATGTATTGAATGTAACTTATGAAAAAAAGTATCTTGTTTACTATTGTTTTGTCTTTTTTTTCAATCGTTCTGGAGTCTCAGATTCTAGACGGATATACAGATAAAGTCTCCTACCGAGCAGGAGATAGCGTGGCTTTTTATTTAAATGGAAAAAGTAAACAGGGAGGAAATCTGCCTTTAAGCATAGTGGGAAATCATTCAAGTGGGGGGATTTCTATTGCTGGTTTTACAAATGTAATTTTACAACAGCCAACGAACAGTGAACCTTGGAAAAATGGATTTGGTTATGCTCAAACCCCTATACAGAATAGCACTAACAATAAGTGGTTGGTTCCTGGTTTAGCCGTTTTGCCTAGTGGGTATTATTTATTGGACGGAAAGGTTCCTTTTATTGTAAAAGGAGATAAAATCAATTCAGATATTGTTATCGTTTGTCCAACCAATACCATTAATGCCTATACCGTATCAGGAGGAAAAAGTTTATACAATGATTGCGTAACCAATTATCCTAATTGTACATGGACCGGTGTGCCGGCAACAACGGTTTCTTTTCAAAGACCTCAGGATTATAAGCAAGGATTAATGGACGCTTTTTTGGAATGGATTCATAATACCGAATATAAAGTGAATGTGATTTCTGATGCTGATATGGATGATTATAGTGAAATAGAAAATGCGAAATTGTTAATTGTTATTGGTCATAGTGAATACTGGACCAGGCAGGCAAGATTGAATTTTGATCAATTTGTTGACGGAGGAAAGAATGCTTTGATTTTGTCGGGAAATACTATGTGGTGGCAAGTTCGATATACCCCAGATAAAAATAAAATGTCGTGTTACAGATCCTTAACTGCCGATGGTGATAATGTTTACAATGCAACACAAGATCCATTATTAAAAACGATAGAATGGGCACAACCCACTTTAAATTATTCGATACTTAAAAGTATTGGTGCTCAATGGGGGCTGGGGGCATCTCCTTCTCATGGAGGATATGGTATTGAAGGGTCTTCACAAACTAAAATAAAGGGATCTAAAACACATTATGCGTGTGATTATGGTGGCTTTTATGGGCATAAAATTATTTTACCCAACTCTCCCATCTTTGAGGGAGTAAATATGAAAAAAGGAAAAATACTCTATCTGGCAAATGGCGAATATGATGGTTCTGTATTTAGTAATTTAGATTATAGAGGTAATATTATCGGACGAGTTCCAATATTAGATACGGCTGCGTTGGGATTTTACAAAGCAAATTTAATAGGGTATGATGTTACTGTAGGTACTATTTTCGAAAATGATATTACCAGACAACGAAAGAATTATTGTCCGTTGATGGCTTTCCAAAAAACTTTGCATTCGGGTGTTATCATTAATGTGAATTCTAATGAGTGGTGCGGTGAATTAGGTATGGGAGGTAAGCCTTTTAAAAGTGCTACTTGTAAAAATTCTTTAGTTGAACCACATCCTCGCTTAAAGCATATTACGAAAAATATGATTGATCTTCTGTTGTTGGGAAAAGATGTTTTTGTTGATCCTGTTAATGAAACTGAGGAGGAGGAGATTTTACAAATTTATCCTAACCCCACCATCGGCTTGATCAATTTATCGATTGATGAAAATTCTATCACAAAAGTATGCGTAAGAGATATAACGGGTTTAGTGCTGATGGAGAGTTATGAAAAGAGTTCTAAACTTGATTTAAGTTCTTTGGTGTCGGGATGTTATTTTATTGAGGTATTTCATAACAACAAGACTTCTGTGGGGAAAGTGATTTTGGTGAATTGAATTTTCATACCTTTGCCCCATGCAGGCAGAAGAAAAAGATAGTTTAGATTTGTTGAAACGCTTACAAGGCTCGGTATGGGCTGCTGTAAAAGACTTTCAAATGATTGAGAAGGGAGATAAAGTGATGGTTTGCCTTTCAGGTGGTAAAGATAGCTATACTATGCTGGATATGTTGATGAAGATGCAGAAGTCGGCTACTATGGATTTTGAAATTATTGCCGTTAATCTCGATCAAAAACAACCCGATTTCCCTGAGCATATTCTTCCCGAATACCTTACCCAAATTGGAGCTCCATTCAGAATTATAGAAAGAGATACTTATAGCATTGTTAAAGAGAAAATTCCTGAAGGGAAAACAATGTGTAGCTTGTGTTCCCGTATGCGTAGAGGCACATTGTATGGCGCAGCAGAGGAAATGGGTGTTACCAAAATTGCTTTAGGCCACCATCGTGAAGACATTATCGAGACTATGTTTTTAAATCTTTTCTTCAACGGAAAGATGGAGGCAATGCCTGCCAAATATAAAACCGATGATGGTAAACACATTGTAATTCGCCCACTGGCTTATTGTAAAGAAGCAGATATTGCAGCTTATTCAGAAGAAAAAAAATTCCCTATTATTCCTTGTAATTTGTGTGGTTCTCAAGATGGATTGCAAAGGGTTACCGTAAAAAAAATGTTGAGCCAATGGGATAAAGAATTCCCCGGAAGAGTAGATTCTATCTACAATGCTATGAAGAATATTCATCCTTCACATATGTTGGACAGAAATATTTTTGATTTTCATTCCTTAGTAAGCGAACAAATGAGAGCAAATGGCGTAAAGGGGTAACCTTAAATCATTTGTTGTTTTATGAATGCACTTTGGCAACCCTCAGAGAAATTCACCAGATCTTCTAATTTATATCATTTCGCACTCTTTGTAGAAAAGGAATTCGATTTGAAATTTACCGATTATGCTTCTATCTGGAATTGGTCGGTGAGTGATATAGATACCTTTTGGAAAGCTGTTTGGAAATATTATGATATTCAACACGATGGTGGTTTTGAAACAGTTCGTTCAAAAACCGATGGCATTATTGGTACTAAATGGTTTGAAGGTACCCAAGTGAATTACGCTGAACACGTTTTACGCAACAAAACAAAATATTCTCCGGCCCTCATTTTTCAATCGGAATTTTTACCCGCAAAAGAAATTTCCTGGATAGAATTAGAACAGAAGGTAGCAAGCTTCGCTAAATATTTACGCGATAATGGAGTGGGTAAAGGAGATAGAGTAGCAGCCTATTTGCCCAATATACCTGAGGCATTAATAGCTTTTTTGGCTACCAATGCAGTGGGAGCAATATGGTCGAGTTGCTCTCCTGATTTTGGTACTCCTAGTGTTGTAGATCGATTCAGTCAAATAGAACCTGTGGTATTAATTGCTTGCAATGGCTATTCTTATAATGGTAAAAAAGTTTCGAAGCTTGATGCAGTAACTGAACTAATTAATCGCTTGTCTTCTGTAAGAAATGTGGTAATGATTAATTATATCGATTGTGGAATTATTGAAGGCCATGATCTTTGGGAAGAGACGGTGAGTAATACTTCCGCTATTTGTAAATTTGAAAGGATGAATTTTAATGATCCTATCTGGATTTTATATTCATCAGGAACAACAGGTAAACCAAAAGCCATTACGCATAGCGTGGGTGGAATGCTGATTGAACATTTGAAAACTTTGGGTTTACATCAAAATTGTAAAAGAGGAGAGAAGTTTTTTTGGTACTCCACTACAGGATGGATGATGTGGAATTATGCCAATGCTGCTTTGTTACATGGAACTACGGTGGTAATTTATGATGGTGCACCAGCCTATCCCAATATAAATGTGCTATGGGATTTAGCAGAAAAAACTCAAATTACCCATTTTGGAGCAGGTGCAAGTTTCTACATTGCTTGCATGAAAGAAGGGGTTAATTACAATGGTAGATTAGAAAACATTCAATCGTTGGGAAGTACCGGTTCTCCATTGCCTTCTGAAGCTTTTGAGTGGATTTATAAAAGTATTAAGAAAGATTTGTGGTTGATTTCTTTGAGTGGTGGAACAGATATCTGTAGCGGATTCGTAGGTGGAACTCCCTACGAACCAGTATATGCGGGAGAAATTCAGTGCAGGTTATTGGGCTGTAAAGTGGAAGCCTACAATGAACAAGGACTTCCTGTATATGATCAGTTAGGTGAAATGGTAATTGAAGAGGCTATGCCTTGTATGCCTATTTATTTTTGGGGCGATAAAAAGAAAGAAAAATACAAAGCCAGTTATTTTGAAATGTATCCCGGTAAATGGCGACATGGTGACTGGATAAAAATAAGTACAAAAGGTACAGTCATTATTTTTGGAAGATCAGATGCAACATTGAATCGAGGTGGAATCCGTATAGGAACTAGTGAAGTGTACCGGGCTGTAGAAAGTTTGAAAGAAGTAAAAGACAGTATGGTAATATGCACCGATGAAGAAGGGGGAGAGCATTATATGCCCTTATTTGTGGTTCTAAAAAAAGGAATCGAGTTGAATGATGAATTGAAATCAAAAATAAAATCAGCTTTAAGAACTCAATATTCTCCACGTCACGTGCCTGATGATATTTTTGCGGTTAAAGAAATCCCCTATACTATTAGCGGAAAGAAAATGGAAACACCAGTGAAAAAATTACTGATGGGAATTCCTTTAGAAAATGTAGCCAGTCAGGATGCGATGAAGAATCCATCCAGCATGCAGTTTTTTGTAGATTTTTCTTTGAGAAGAGATAAGGGTGATAAATAAATTATCTTCCTCCAAATATTGAACTTCCAAGGCGTACCATAGTGCTGGCCTCTTTGATGGCGATTAAATAATCTCCCGACATACCCATTGAAATTTCTTTGAAGTTGGGATGATTAGTGAAATATTCGCTTTTTAGTTTTTTAAATATTGAATTCAAATGGCTGAATTCTTTTTGAATTTGATTGGTGTTTTCAGTAAAAGTAGCCATGCCCATTATTCCACAAACATTAATATTTTTCAGTTCGGAGAATTCTCTTGAAGAAAGTAATTCTTTTGCTTCTTCTTCTGAAAACCCAAATTTACTCTCCTCTTCTGCGATGTGGAATTGAAGCAAAACGTTGATAATTCGATTGTTTTTTATCCCTTGTTTATTCACTTCTTTCAATAAGTTTAAACTGTCTATAGAATGAATCATGTGAACAAAAGGTGCAATATATTTTACCTTGTTGCTTTGCATATGACCTATCATATGCCATTCAATGTCTTTGGGAAGACTTTGACATTTAGCGGCTAACTCTTGTGCTTTATTTTCTCCAAATATTTTTTGTCCGGCTTGGTATGCCTGTAGTATATCGCTCTCTGGTTTTGTTTTAGAAACCGCAATTAATTTAACTCCCGGAGGAATTGTTTTTAGAATGGAGGAAAGATTGTTTGGAATCGACATGCAGCAAAATTAAGAAACTTAACGGCTCAAATCGTAAATTGTTAGTCCTGTTTTTAATTTGGGCAATATCCATGTTGATTTAGGTGGCAATACTTCTCCTTTTAAAGTGATTTTTTTTATCTCTTGAAAATTGTATTTCTTTTCTCCTTCTTTATAAGGTTCAATGTCAACATTATCTTCGTCGAATAAAATACTTAAAAAATAAGCTTCGTTTTTATTTTCCTGGTAGTTGCGCCACGAACTTTTTATTCTGTGGTGACCATCAGCCACTAGTAGATATTGGATTGAATCGATTTCTTTTTTGAAAAGAGAGATAGATTGGACATTATCTACCAACCATAATTCATGAGTTTCTCCTTGTTGATCTTTGAATTTAATAAAAGGATTTTCTTTGCTGTTCGCTTCAATTAATTTTTTAATCGAAGGGTTTCTATCGTAAATCAAAGCAACGGGTTCGGCATTTAGTTTTACCTCTTTGATATATTGAGCTAAAATATTTTCTCTTTTTTCAATAGTGTTTTCGTGCAAATGAATAATTCCGTTTTTTAAATCATCTAAATGAGATAAACTTATAATGCCACTATAGGTTTTTATAGCATTTGTTTTTCGGTAAATGATAATAGAGGGGAGAGGGGAGGGAGTTAACCATCCTTTTGCAATGAATTCATTAAAACGCTTCCTAACCAATGCATAAAAATCATTTCTATGCATATCGGCTTCCTTATGAATAATATTGATAAATGATTGTTCGTGGTTTTGAATAATGTCATGAATCCGTTCTTTGCTATACCCATCATAAGAATTAATAGCAATATTAGCGGCGATTTCCGATTGGGGAGAGAAAACTGTAAAGGATTTTATATTAGCCATCATGATCTTATACTTTCAAATTGGGTTAAATAGTTTCTTTTGAAATCATTTTATTAAGCTATAACAAAACCCTACCTTTAGCGGAAATTATTAAAAATATTTATGAAGATTAAAAAGAACTCAGTGGTGGCCATCACTTACACGCTGAAGAATGACGGAGGAGAGATCCTCGATTCTAGTGTAGGAAAAGAGAGCTTATATTATTTACATGGGAATGGAAATTTGGTGATTGGACTCGAAGAGGAGTTAGAAAATAAAGCCAAAGGAGATAAGTTTTCTGTTGCTGTTCCGGCAGAGAAAGGATATGGTAATGTTGATCCTAAATTGGTTCAAACTGTACCTCTTTCAGCTTTCGGTACAAATAAAGTAGAAGTAGGTATGCAGTTTCATGCAGAAGGACAAGGCGGACCAGTAGTGGTTACAATTTCTGAAGTGATTGGAGATCAAGTTAAAGTGGATGGTAATCATCCTTTAGCAGGTGTTACCTTAAATTTCGATATTATTGTGGATGAAGTTAGAGAGGCAACTGCCGAAGAAATAGCACATGGTCATGTTCACGGACCAGGTGGCCATCATCATCATTAAAATAAAAAACCTCCGTCGAATGACGGAGGTTTTTTTATTTAGTCCATTTGGAACCATCGCTCCACTTTATTTCTTTTTTGGTGAGAAGACTTCCGTTGGTGGCCGAATTGCTGGTTTTTTCAATTAATGTTATTCCATTTTCTTTTACGAAGCCTACATATTCAATTACTCCTTTCGCATTTTTAATTCTAACGATATTTCCAATTTGTTCTACAGAATATTTAACATTCCCTTTTTTCCATGTTCCGCTGATATCTCTGTACCATTGATTGCCGTTACTCCAGGTGATGGTCATGTTATCATCCGATACAACACCTGTCATTGCTTCAGAATTTACTGTGATGGTAATTTTCTTTCCATCGATAGTTCCATTCATTTTAACTGTTTGACTGGTTAGAATTACTTTACTATCACTTTGTACTATAGCTGTTTTATTGTTTTCGGCATCTAACCAATTTCCATCCAAGGTGATGGTGCTTGCAAAACCAGTGGAAAAACTTAAGAAAGAAAGTATAATTACGTAGCAATATTTAAAGGTGTGTTTCATATCAAGTTGTTGAGCTGCCAATACGTATACTTTAATCTAATGTTACGTCATCCAGAGTACATCCAGGACAATCTTTCGTCATGTTCAGTTCAAAATCAGTATCAGGCATTACTGTATTCGGTGTTAGTTTTTTAATTACAATAGAAATTACTTTTGCTGATTTTTTTTCGGCTAAGTCCATTCTGTACAATTGTTTGCTTGTTTTATCGGCATAAATCGTAATTTTTCTAAACTGACTTTTAGCATTGGTTGCCGGATCGGGAACTAGTTCAACCACTTGATAAACCTTAGCATTTAAAGTTTTCTCTCCAATATATTTACTCTTATATCCTTTTTTGTAAATGGTGAAAATCTCGTTTGGCTTTATTGTAGACCCTGATCCAGAGCTTACATTGTCTTTAGTAACTGTTTTATCAGCCTTGTTGATTGTCCACACAAATTTCCCATTCGATTTTTTAGTAGCACCAAACAAAGTGTAAGAATACTTATCGCCTTTCAATCTCATAGTACCACTTTTTTTATCGTTTAATTTTGAAGTGGTATCAGAAATAGTAAAATCGAAATCAGCGGTAGTAGTGGTAAATGTTTTATGTTTTGCACTTAAGTCATCTAATACTTTAGTTGCTTTTGCATCTTGCTGAGCAGATAATGCAAGTGGTAAAAAGCAAAGGGAGAATAAAAACTTCTTCATGATAAGCTATTTTTCTTATTGATTATTCTTTGAATTCAAATACTGTTCCAAGCTATGTTCATCGGGAAATAAAACCTGACGGGCTTTAGATCCTTCAAACGGACCGATAATACCTGCAGCTTCCAATTGATCTACAATTCTTCCGGCCCTGTTGTAACCTAGTTTTAATCTACGTTGCAAAAGAGAAGCAGAGCCCTGTTGATGCATTACCACCATTTTAGCGGCTTCCACAAACAATGGATCCCTGTCATCCGGATTCACATCCTCATGTCCCGATGTAGCATCAGGATCATTGTATTCCGGTAATTGGAAAGCGTCACTATATCCGCGTTGATTTCCTATAAACTCACAAATTCTTTCTACTTCAGGAGTATCTACAAAAGCACATTGAACGCGTTTCAAATCGTTGCCTGTAGAGATTAACATATCACCGCGACCAATTAATTGATCGGCTCCACCTGCATCTAAAATTGTTCGTGAATCGATTTTAGAAGTTACTTTAAAAGCAATTCTTGCAGGGAAGTTGGCTTTAATTGTACCGGTAATAATATTCACAGAAGGGCGTTGTGTTGCAACAATTAAGTGAATTCCAATTGCTCTTGCCAATTGTGCCAAACGGGCAATAGGGGTTTCAATTTCCTTGCCGGCAGTCATAATTAAATCGGCAAACTCATCAATTACCAACACTATATAAGGTAAATATTTATGACCGTTTTCGGGATTTAATTTGCGGGCAACAAATTTTTCGTTGTATTCTTTTATATTTCTGCACTGAGCTATTTTTAATAACTCATAACGGGTATCCATTTCAATACACAATGAATTTACAGTGTTAACCACTTTTTTAGTTTCAGTAATAATAGCTTCTTCGCTATCGGGTAATTTTGCAAGGAAATGACGAACTAATTTATTGTAAAGAGTTAATTCCACTTTTTTAGGATCTACTAAAACCAATTTCAATTGAGCCGGATGTTTCTTATACAATAGCGAAATGAGAATAGCATTCAATCCTACCGATTTACCTTGTCCGGTTGCACCAGCCATTAACAAGTGAGGCATTTTAGCCAAATCGGTCACGTAAATTTCATTGGAAATAGTTTTACCCAATACAATAGGTAATTCCATTTTTGAATCCTGATAAGCTTTCGATGCAATTACAGTGCGCATAGAAACAGAATCAGGTTTTTGATTGGGAACTTCAATACCTATTGTTCCTTTTCCAGGTATGGGTGCAATAATTCTAATGCCTAGTGCCGATAAACTTAGAGCAATATCGTCCTCGAGGTTTTTGATTTTAGAAATTCTCACTCCGGGGGCAGGAACTATTTCATATAGAGTAACTGTTGGACCAATGGTAGCTTTAATTTGAGAAATCTCAATACTGTAATTTTTTAAAGTATCAATGATCCTGTTTTTATTGGCTTCTAATTCGTTTTGTTCTACTGTGTTACCCGCGCTTTCGTATTCTTTAAGTAAATCGATACCAGGGAAAGTATAAGAACCCAAATCTAAAGTGGGATCATATTCACCATGTTGTTCAACCAAAGTATTGATTTCTTCCTGAGATAAAATTTCTTCTTTAACAGATGTTTTTTCTACTTCTAAACTAACATTGGAGGAAGGGGGATTAGACACTAAAACAGGTTCTTCAAAAGGAGCTTCTTCTTCAATTTCGGGTTCAACAATTGGCTCTGGTTGTTTTTCCGGAGTAGGATCGGCAATTACTGTTTTTCCTATCCTGAGTTCATTTTTAGTAGGAAGAATATCGGGAGGAATAATTAAGGGAGTTTCCTCTGTTTTTTCTTCCTCCTGAACTATAGGTTCTTCAGTAATGCTTTCCTGAACTTCGGCTACATCATTCTTTTTAAATAAGTCGTAAACCAGAGGCATCGAGAAATTGAAATTAATTACGAGTATAGCAATCAGTGAAAAAAGAATTAATGCACCAGTTCCCAATCCGCCTAAAATATTTTGTAGCCACAGTGTGCTTTGAAAACCAAAAGCACCGCCCGCTGCAAACTCAAAATTCTGAAAAGAATAACCTAAAGCAATGGAAGTCCAAATTAGTGCGATGATAGATAATTTAGTGCTTTTTTTCAGCGACAAAAAATTCTTTTTGAAAAACAATCTGATTCCATATAAAGCAAAAAGAAAAGGGAATAAGAAGGATATAATACCTAGCCAATTGTGTATGAAAACATGAGATACAATAGCGCCTAATTTCCCTAAGGTATTTTCAACTTCCACAGTATTATTACTTAAAAGATCTCCCCATGATCCACTTACTTTATCCTGGTCTTCTTTCCAGGTAAATAGATAAGAAGCAAAGGACACAAATAAGTAAACAGAAGACAATAGAAAAGCTAATCCAGTAATGTTTTTTGTTTTTTCACTTTTAAAAAACTCAAGAAAGGAAGACTTCTTCTCGGCCTTTTCCGGATCATCTTCCTTTTTCTTTTTGATGGTAGCCCCTGTTGTTTCCGCTTCTACTTTCTCTTCTTTTTCTTTCGGTTTTTTCAGGGTATTACCTTTCTCAGGTTCAGGCTCCTGTTCAGCATCTTTTTTCTTTGCAGACATGCGTTCTATCTATTGCTCAAATGTACTTCAATAATATGCTGAAAAACAGCAAGCAAGGAAAAAGTTATCCGCAGTACTTTGTGAAAAAAGAAATGAGTGTTTAAAATCGCTTGGTATAGCTATGACAATAGGGTGTTTTACCGCTTTTTTCATAGTAATCTTGATGGTAATCTTCTGCCGGATAAAATACGGTTGCCTTTGTTACTTTAGTAGCAATTTTCAATCCTTTTTTTTCCAGAATTGAAATCAATTCTTCAGCAATATTCTTTTGTAGTTCTGAATTATAGAAAATTTCAGATCGGTATTGATTTCCTAAATCCGGACCTTGTCCGTCGATTTGTTCAGGATCATGAATTTCAAAAAAGTTTTGGGCTAAAGTTTTGTAATCTACCTGAGAACTATCAAAAACTACTCTAACTGCTTCGGCATGTCCTGTTCTTCCTGTACATATTTCTCTGTAACCGGGGTTTTTCACAAAACCTCCCGTGTAGCCAGATTCCACAGAGATCACTCCTTTGTTTTGATTCAACAAATGTTCAACTCCCCAAAAACAACCTCCGGCAAAAATAGCGGTGTCAAATTTATTCATCTTAGCATTTGAATTATTTTGTGGTACAAATGATAGTGAAACGGAATTTACACAGTGTCGGGTATCTTTATCGGTGAAGCCTTCTCCTCTAAACACATGCCCTAGATGTCCTCCACATTTTGCACAAGTAATTTCTGTCCTTCTTCCATCGAAATCGGTTGTTTCTTTAACTGCTCCCGGTATGGCATCATCAAAGCTCGGCCATCCACAACCACTGTCGAATTTATCGCCCGATTCAAATAATTGAGCATTACATCTTCTGCAAACATATATTCCAGAATCTTTATGTTTATAATACATGCCTGAGAACGGCGCTTCAGTACCCTTGTTAATGATTACTCTTTCTTCTTCAGCACTTAGTTCATTAAAGGTTTTGTTTTCTTCTGTCATAACGGTATTTTTTTGTGCACAACTTTGAATAAAAATCAAAGTTAATAAGCTAAAAATTAACACTCTGTACTTTTCCATAAATAAAGTTTATTAACATAGTCGGAAAGGAATCTTATTCCTGACAAAAGAACTTGTAATTTCGTAGGATGAAATTAAGCTTATTTTATTTATTGGCTTTTTTTGGGTTGGTTTCTTGCGGTTCTAAAACAACACCAGTAGAGGCTTCGGCGGGCACGGGCGATGTTTTTTATGCCTCGGGGTTCAAAATTTATGAATTTGATAGTACTTATAGTTTAACTATTGGTAACGACAGGTTTGATTTTACAAAAGGAGAAAAAAGTCCAAAATATTTTATCTCCTCTACTACTCAACTTCAATTTATAAAGGCTTTAAATGAATTAGACAATATAGTAGGCGTTTTTGATGCCGGATATTTCAAAGACTCTTTATTGAATAAAAAAATTAGTGAAGGCAAAATCATTAATTGCAAACATTCTTCTAATCCCGATTGGGAATCTCTCATTAAGTTTCCAGATGCAACAGTATATGGCTCCAGTCATTTTGATATGAATAAAAGTATGGCCAAAAAACTAAATATCCGCTTAATTCAAATTAATGAATACGAAGAGGTTAGTCCCTTGGCCAAAGCAGAATGGATTAAAGTATTCGGATTAATTTCAGGAAAAGTTCATTTGGCTGATTCTATTTTCAAAACTATTGAACAGAAATATTTGAATGTAAAAGCAATTGTTTCCGATTCTGTTAGCGCACCCAAAGTAATGGCAGGAGAGTATTATGATGGAATATGGACGGTTCCCGGAGCGAGAAGTTATGTAGCCACATTGATTAAAGACGCAGGAGGGGATTATATTGTGAAAGAGTCAACCAAACCGGTATTGATGATGGATAAGGAGGCATTTTTTAGTTACCTGAGAAAAGCTCATTTTTGGAGAAAGGTGAGCCCTGAAAACTGGCAGATACAAAAAATTACTAAAGATGAAATTAATTCTACATTTGGAGTGTATCCAGAGAAATTAAAATCTATTATTTATTGCGATTTAAGTAAAGTGAATTACTTTGAGTCAAGTTTACTTAATCCTGATATTGAATTGAAAGATATGATTAACTCAATTCATTCGGTAGATAGTTTGAAATTTTATAAAATAATTCCAGTTGAGTGATATAAAAAGCATATTAACGAGTGAGAAAGGGCGATTCAACAAGTGGATGTTGATTGTGCTGTTGGTGCTCATTTTTTTGACATTATTAGAACTTAGTTTTGGTAGTTCAGGACTTTCAATTTCCGAGTTGTTTTCTCCAACAGAGGAATTTTCAAGAGATGTGTTTTTTGAAATAAGAATACCAAGAATACTCACTGCCATTATCATTGGCGCATCTTTGTCGTTTGCAGGTTTAATTATGCAAACAGTGTTTAGAAATCCTTTGGTTGGCCCTTCAGTATTGGGTATTTCATCTGCCGCAGGATTGGGGGTAGCATTGGTTACTATGGCGGGGTTTACCTCTTTGTTTTCTGATAATTCAACAGCTAAAATTATAGCGGCTATTGTTTTTTCATTTTCTATTTTAATACTCTTGTTTAGTGTTGCCAATCGCTTTAAAGACAATGTTTCTGTATTGATTATGGGGATGTTGATTAGTTATTTAGCCAGCGCTATAGTTGATATATTGATTTATGTGAGCGATAATGAATCGTTGAAAGAGTATAGCATGTGGGGAATGGGAAGTTTTTCAAGAATGAGCTATATGCAAATAGGCATAATGGTTTTTATTCTATTGGTTTCTTTTATTAGTGTTTATAGGGATAGGATTTTGTTAAATCAATATTTGATAGGTGAATTACAAGAAATAGCGCCAAAGAAAAAGCGTGAGTTGGTTTTTAAATTATTGCTGATCTCTGGTTTAATTACAGCCTTTGTTACTGCTTATTGCGGCCCTATTGCTTTTATTGGTATTGCAATACCCAATCTTTTGCGTTTTGTTTTAGGAATTTCAAACCATAAATATTTGCTGATAGGTTCTATTGTTTTAGGTAGCACAGTGGCATTGGCTTGTGATCTATTGTCGTCAATGCCTTGGTCGGTAGATTCTTTACCTGTTAATGCCGTTACTTCATTGTTTGGCATACCAATTATAATAATGTTGGTTTTTAAATCAAGAAATAAAGGACTATGAATCACTTAAAAGGAGTTGATGTAGAGATAGGATATGATGAAGTTTCTTTAATCAAGAATTTCTCTTTTGAATTTAGATCGGGGCAAGTGATTGCCATTTTAGGATTGAATGGTTCTGGAAAAACAACTTTTTTCAAAAGCTTGATGGGCTCGGTGGATCTTTTGGCGGGTAATATTTTTTGGAATAGTGTGAATATGAAAGATTTTTCTTTTTCTAGCCGACAAAAAATTTTTTCATGGCTGCCCGCAAGGAAGGTAATAGAAGAGCAATTAAAAGTTTACGAATTGCTAAGCTACTCAGCTGAAGCCGTAAATAACGAAGAGGTTTTAAAAAGTTCCAAAACAATGGATCTGATGAATCATGTGATCGCTCTGATGAAATTGGAAAAGTTTTTAGAAAAACCTTATTTATCCCTAAGTGAGGGAGAGAAGAAAAAGGTGGAAATAGCAGCAATGTTCATGAAAAATGCACCTGTTTGTTTGCTCGATGAACCCTCAATTTTTCTAGATATATCTAATCAAAAAGAAATTTCCGGAATTCTTAAGCATTTTGCTAAAGTTGAAAACAAAGTAATATTGTTTAGTTCTCATGATCTTACTTTGGTAGAAAGTACTGCGGAGGAATGTTGGGTTGTAAGTGATCAGAAGGTTGAAGTATTCACCAATGTGCAAGAGGGTATTCATTCCTACACTAACAAAGAATTCGTAATTTCCTGAACTGTTAAAAAATAATGCCACGTGCATTAACTTATTGTAAATAATATTTTTACATTGCAATAAATAACAGCCATCAAAGTGGTAAAAACCACAACAAGCAATATAGAAGTCAATGAGATAGGTTTTATAATTAACACTTTTAAAACCCGTTCTGCTTTAAAGCCAGTATATATATTGGAGCAGGCTAATACTATTAGTCAAATCACCAATGGGGTAAAAGGTCCAATGATGATCAATTTTGGAAATGTAACTGATTTTGGATTAAAACAAATGATGAATGTCGTTGATCAAAAAAATTTAGATGTAGCTATTTGTATTGCTGTTTTAATGGAATCGGAATTCAAGAAAAAAGCTTTCAATTTCATGATGAAATTCCGGAGTCCAATTTGTCCTGTTGTTGCCTTTACCGATATAGAAGATGCCAATCAATGGCTTCGTAGTTTTATTTAATCTGTACATCTTATGATTTCAAGAATTGCACTACTGCTATTAACTGTTGTGGTATTGAGTTGTTGCGCTATATCCTCTCAAAAAGAAGATAGTGCCAACGATTCGCTTAAAGCGGAAAAGGGATATTCATTTGTTTTAAAAACAGATAGTTTTGAAAGTAAATATTTAAAAAGAATGATTGCCTTCAGTCTTTATTACCCTAAGGATAGTATGATTAAAGATTCGCTGCGTTCAATCATTTTACTAAATGGTTATGGGGGAAATGAAATGAGTTATCCTAAGAGTATTTTGAGTATGGATTCTCTGGTTAATGCACTAAAGATATGTGTTATCAATGTAAATGGAATGAATAGTTGGTATATGAATAGTCCGCGACTGAAAGACTTACAATACGAATCTTATTTAATGGAGGAATTACTTCCTTATTTATCTTCTAAATACAAAATATATAAAAGTGGAAATAAAAGAGGGATTGCAGGTTTAAGCATGGGTGGATTTGGGGCGGTTTATTTGGGAATGAAACACCCTAAATATTTTTCTTATGTGGGTTCTTCGAGTGGTGGATTAGATATTCTTCCTTTTCCTAAAAACTGGGGATTGAATTCAATTTTAGGAGAGCAAAAAGATAGTTTGAATCAGTGGTTGCGCAATAGTCCGTATTATATGATCGATAGTGCTTATACTTTATATTCAGTTAAGTTGGTAATTGATTGCGGAAGTGAAGATTTTTTCTTCACTGCTAATAATCTGTTTGTAGAAAAACTGAAAGCAAAGGGAGTTAAATACGAATATATTGTTTCACCCGGCGGACACGAATGGAAATATTGGAATGTTCATATTCCTGAACACATCGTGAAATTTGCGGAATACGTAAAATAAAAAAGACTTGCCAAACATCTATTCCAAAACCACACTATAACGTTTAGGGTGTTTTACTTTATAAGAAAACTTCGTTGTTTTTTCTTCACCAGGATTTAGTGTGATTTCGTTTTTGATAATCCCTGTCTCTGCATCCAATATTCCTTCTTTAACATCAGCGGTGACATCGATGTCTTTATTAGTGGATACAGGAATTTGATCTTTGATTTCAATTACTACTGCTTTTCCTTTATTGTTTTTAATCTTAGTTTGCCAGGTGATTTCGCAGCTTCTGTCGGAACCTATGATTTGTTTTTTAGATAGCTCTGTTGCTTTGGTTCTGGTGATTACAATTCCCTTGTCTCTTCCGAGCGAGATGTCCATAGTGTCGTTTGATGCAGCAGGATCGATATAAGAATTTCCTACAAAGGCATCTTCAAAAAAGATATTTGCTTCACCTGCCAGTAAATTCAATTTCTCCCAATCGGTAATTTGCGCAATTAAAAATGCAGTAGGATCAATTTTAGGAACTGCTTTGTATTTATAGCTTGCTGGTACTTCATATTTAGCAACTTCTACTTTATGACTTTTTCCGTTGGATTGGATGGTGTAAGGAGTAGAGATAATATATTGAAGAGTGGTGGTTGATTCTTGAGAGATGGCGATAGGTTGAGAAGCGTCGTATCTCACTTTTTTTTGAGAAGAAATAATTACTTCTTCTTTTTCTTTAGCCAATCCATCATAATCTCCATAAGACGGTGCATAGGCAGGCATTATATCATGAGAGTGCTTTCTTTCTCTTTCCGGTTCATAATAACTAATGTTCCATTTGTTCAACGTAGGCGCTTGTCCGCTGATACTAGGATTTCCTGTAGATAAAGTCAATTCTACATTTTTCCATTCCACACCCGTGCTTTGTTGAATGTTGGCTCTGTAATCTAAAACCACGGGACTAGCGATATCTTTTGCTCTTATATCGTAGCTTGGAAACCAGGTAGCTCCGCTGGTATAGTAAGTAATTTCAAAAGAGGCATTGGTTTGTGCAGAAGCATAAACTTCCATTACAATTTCACTGGTTTGTTTTCCGCTTTTGTGGCCGATAGTGTTTTTTTCATTGTTCAAACGATTCACTACTTCCTGGATGTCTCTTGATTTTATTTTTCCTTCCTGAATTTTTTCTGCCAATTCATTTAAGTGATCACGGAAAAACTTAGCTGCTTCCTGTAAATCTACCACATCTAAAACTTCCTGACCTTTAATGGATTTGTTGGCCAATACCATTGCTTTTTCATCTTCCAGTACTGCTTGTTTTGCTAACGACAAGCTCAATTGATCGTTCATCAATTCTAAAGAATCGTTTATTTCTTTAATGCGTTTGGGGGCCATCGCTTCTTGTTCGTAATTCAATTGGTGCAATACATTGATCAAAGTAATTCCACCGCCAATTTTTACGCTGATAGAGTTAGTTTGTAGGTAGGGGGTGAGTTCAGTTAATTTCACAAAGTGTTTTCCTTTAGCAAGTGAAATATCACCTTCATGGGTTATTTGTGCTCCTTGTAAAAAAACGGTTACTTTATTTATTTCGGCTTTCAGGTTTTTCTCGTCCTGTGCGAACATTTGAATACTAATCATTAACGATAAAAGAGAAAGAGATAATCTATTCATAAAATTTTGTTTGATGTAAATGTACTGTTTAACGTTTCTCTATTTTGGGGCATTGCTTTCAACTTTTCAACAGGTGAACTAACATTCCATAGTTCAAAGTTTAAAGTTTAATATTTAACGCGAAGAAAGATTAGTTTATATTTTAGTAAAATGAAGCAAAAACCACTTATTTTGGTTACCAACGACGATGGTGTAACAGCTAATGGCATTCGCAATTTGATTGCTTATATGCGTGAAATAGGAGATGTAATTGTTGTGGCCCCCAATCAGGGAATGTCGGGAATGGGGCACGCAATCACCATCAATTCTACTTTGCGTTTGTTTGAAAAACACAAAGAGAAAGGATTAACTGAATACAGTTGCTCTGGTACTCCGGTGGATTGTGTGAAATTTGGAGTTAAAGTAGTGGCCGATCGTCCTATTGATTTATTGGTTTCTGGTATCAATCATGGTTCTAACTCTTCTATCAATGTAATTTATTCGGGTACTATGTCGGCTGCGATAGAAGGTGCTATTGAAGGAATTCCGTCGATAGGTTTTTCTCTATGTAGTCATGATGTTGATGCTGATTTTAGTGCTTGCAAAGAATATGTTTTAAAGTTGGCGAAAAAAGTTTTAGAAAAAGGACTGCCCAAAGGAATGTGTTTGAACGTGAATTTTCCTTATTTACCCAAAGAGGAAATAAAGGGAATGAAAGTTTGCCGACAAGCCAATGCTTATTGGGATGAAAATTTTGATGAACGTAAAGATCCTTTTAACAATTCATATTATTGGTTAACCGGACAGTTTATCAATTTAGATAGTGGAGAGAACACCGATGAAGAAGCATTGAAAGCAGGTTATGTTTCTATAGTACCTACCAAATATGATTTAACAGCACATGAGTTTAGGAAAGAACTGGAAGACTGGATCTCCTGAATTAGATAAATTCAGAAACAGGGGATTGCTGCTGGGATTTATTTTTCCGGTATGTATTATGATGCCTTTGGTTTTGTATATTTTTTATTTAGATGCAGCACAAAGGTTTGATCCGGGTTTTTGGCTTTACACCAAAAAAGTGTTTTCTACTTTACACAATTTTGCCAATGTTTTTAGTTTAAGTGTTTTGGGAAATCTGGCTTTGTTTTTTATGAATTTGAAACGAAATAATTTGTGGGGAGCCAGAGGCATATTGATAGCAACCATGTTTTATGCTTTAGTGGTTTTTATTGTGAAAATTCTTGAAGGAGGTTTAGAATGAAATACTATGTAATAGCAGGAGAAGCATCGGGCGATTTACACGCATCAAACTTGATGAAGCATTTACTGTTGAAAGATAGGGATGCTGATTTTCGTTTTTGGGGTGGCGATAAAATGAAAAGCGTAGGAGGGGAGCTCGTGATTCATTACAAAGAAATTGCCTTTATGGGATTCTCCGAAGTAATAATGAATTTGCGTACTATTCTGAATAATATTTCTTTCTGCAAAAAGGATATTCAGAATTATAAACCTGATGCATTGATATTGGTGGATTACCCTGGATTTAACTTGCGTATAGCAGAATGGGCTAAAGCAAATGGATATAAAGTTTTTTACTACATCTCTCCACAAATTTGGGCATGGAAGCAATCTCGTGTGCACAAAATAAAAAAGGTGGTAGATAAAATGTATTGCATTCTTCCTTTTGAAAAAGACTTTTACAAAAGGTTTGATTATGCTGTTGAATATGTTGGTCATCCTTTGCTGGATGCAATCAAGAGTGATGAATTATTACCTGCTTCGGAAGTGCGATTGAAATATAATTTAGGGAATGATAAAGTGATTTTGCTTTTACCAGGAAGCAGAAAGCAGGAAGTGAAATCAATGTTGAAAGTAATGGTAGAAGTTGCACAAAAAAATCCTCAATATCGATATATTATTGCTGGAGTAAAATCTCTATCACCTGAATTTTATAAAGAAAATATTGGTGAAGCAAACATTGAGATTATTAGTGGTAATACCTATGAATTGCTGAGTGTTGCGCATGCTGCAATGGTTACTTCGGGCACGGCAACTTTAGAGACGGCCCTTTTTGAAGTGCCGGAAGTAGTGTGTTATAAAGGCAGTAAAATTTCTTACGAAATCGCAAAGCGATTAATCAAAGTGAAATACATTTCCTTGGTGAATTTAATTCTCGATAAACCTGTTGTTAAAGAATTAATTCAAGACGAAATGAACGCAAATAAGCTGAGCGAAGAATTATTGTCGATTACTTCTGAAGGACAAAAAAGATCGGCGCTTATGGCCGAGTATAAAAATTTAAAACAAATTTTAGGTGGAGGAGGAGCATCGGAAAAAGTGGCGACTTCTATTGTAAATGCTTTGAAGAAATGAAACGAATCTCCTTTATATTTTCCCTTTTAATTTTTCAGTTTTCTTTTGCCGATCAACTTTCTATCAATGTTTTTTCTTTAGAAAATATTATCACTACTCATTTCACGGTGAATAAAGGCTCTTACAAAGTAATGTCGGATTCAGTGGAGTTGGGATCAATAGAAGCAGGTACTTTACTTAAGTTTTCATTGAAAGAGAAAAATCTGCATTTCATTTTACAGGGTAAATCCTATTCCAGAAAAAGTATTCTATTGAAAGCTGCAGATCCATCAGCCTGTTTTAAAATAACAACCAATACGAAACACCGACATTATGAGGAGAGTTTGAAATTAACTGCTTTTTCTAAAACCATTCAATTGGTGAATATAGTGGATCTGGAAAAATATGTTGCGGGTGTAGTAGAATCAGAAGCGGGGTATAAATTAACAGATGAATATTATAAACTACAGGCTATCATTTGCAGAACTTATGCGATGAAAAATATTCATCGCCACGAATTAGATGGATTTCAACTGTGCGATAATGTACATTGTCAGGCGTATTACGGCAGAAGTCAGAAAGTGACTTCTATCATTAACGCAACAATGGCTACCAGCGGAATGATTATTACGGATACAAAGCTCGATTTGATTGATGCTACTTTTCATTCTAATTGTGGCGGACAAACCTGTAATTCAGAAGATGTATGGTCGAAAGAGGTTCCCTACCTCAGAAGTGTAACAGATACTTTTTGTACTAAAAGTAAAAATGCAAATTGGAAAAAAGTAATCCCCAAACAAAAATGGAATAGTTACTTAAAATCTATTGGAATTGAAAATGTAGGTGATACAATTATTGACGGTGAAATTTTTTATGTGTCATCGGAAGAAAGAGTTGCTAACATTTATTTTCCCAATGGCAAAATTAAGGCGGCACAAATGAGAAATGATTTACATTTAAAATCGGCTTATTTTGAGGTTAAACCTAAAAATGATTCCATCTATATTATTGGCAAAGGTTACGGACATGGCGTGGGTATGTGTCAGGAGGGAGCTATGAAAATGGCGAAATTAGGATATACTTATAGTCAAATCATTAACTTCTATTTTCAAAATGTGTTAATATTGAATTTGAGTTCTCTTGAATTTTTCAGAAAAGATTAATCAGATCTTTTTCTTTCCTTTTATATTTACCGCAACAAAATTCTTTACATGGATAAGATTCAGCATTCGCCGCTGGCTCTTCCTTTGTTGTTTTTAATTTTAGGTATTGGTGTTGTAAATGAAATTTTCATTGCAGCATTGCTATTGCTTGTTGGGGTAATAATTGCTTTAGGGCATAGCAACAAAATTAAAATCAATAAAAGTGTAGTGCCTCTATTTTTAAAAACTTGCTTTTTAGCAATGGGTTTTTTCATGCTTGGAAAATGTTTAAACCTCTTTCAGGAAGAAAGTACTATTGTAATAAAATCGAAAACGGAAATCAACGCTATCAACTTAAGTTTTACGGAAGGAATACGATTTTCAAAAAAAGGAGCGTGGGCAATTGCAAGTGCAAACATTCAAGGAAAAGAGTGTGGCGCTTTAGTAAATATGGACAGTGTTCATGGATTAGAAATTGAAAAAGGCGATGCGTTTAATGTTTTCAATCTCTCTGTTTATCCATTGGTGAAAGAAGGAAGGCTACCCAATGCTTACGAAAAATATTTGATAAGAAAAGGTCTTTCAATGAAGCTCTATCTTCATGAGAAGAGTAAAATTATTGTTTTAAAAAATGACAATTCGGCTTATGATATTTACAATTATGCACATCAAAAAATTATTCAATCCCCTTTGAGTTCCGATGCCAAGGCACTCTTACTTTCTTTATTGATAGGAGATAGGGGTTATATTGATAGAGATGTTAAAGATCAATTTGGCGTATTGGGAGTTTCTCATATTTTATCTGTATCAGGGTTGCATGTGGGCATAATCTATTTGATTATTGTTTTTCTTTTTGGAATTTTTTTGCACAAAAGAGGGATCGTTACTTTGATACTTACACTCACGCTAATTTGGTTTTATTGTTGGATGGTTGGATTTGAAGCCGCCGTATTGCGTTCTGCATTGATGTTTTCTATTCATGCTATTGGTAAGTATTTTGGCCAAGAAAACAACTTGTTTCATAGTACTACTGTTTCGGCTTTGATCATTTTAATTCTTTTCCCTTCGTTTTTATATGATATTGGATTTCAGCTAACCTATGGCGCAATGCTGGGAATTATTTTCGTTCTTCCCATATTTCAGCGGTGGATAAATATAGAATCAAAATGGAAGAAGAGTGTTGTTGATTTATTGTTGTTGAGTTTGGCAGTTCAAATTACACTACTTCCTTTTCTTATTTATTACTTCCAATATTTATCTACTTACTTTATGATTTCCAATTTAATGGTGATTCCCTTGATTGCAATTATTATGTATGCTGGAATTGTTTTTTTAATTACACCTTATTTTAAGGTATTGATTGTGGGCATTAATTATTTAGTTGATGGCTTGTATTTTATTTGTGAAGAAATGTATAGCTGGCCATTCAGTGTATTTATTATTCAGGAAAATAATTTATTGAGTCTAACAGCCTATTCTCTAGCTATATCAAGCCTTGTGTTGTATCATTTTCAAAAATTGAATGCTTATTTGTGGATAATGTTGACCTTACTTATTCTGTTATTTTTTTAAAAACGAAACTAAGTGAAAACACTTAGCGTTGAAGAAGGAAACCAATTGCACAAAAAACAAAAATGAAAACTCGTGAAACCGCAAACACATATCAGAGGACTCGCAGGAGTTGTGTTAGCAGGATTTCTGTTTTCATTTGATGTAAATAGTCAGTGTAGCATCTCTACCAACTTAGTTCCCAACGGTACTTTCGAATCTGGAAATAGCAATTTCACCAGTAGTTATGGTTACAATCCCGGAAATTTATATCCGGAAGGAAAATATGATGTTGTTTCAAATCCAACAGCCGATCACGCTGCCTTTGCAACCTGTGGCGATAAAACCTCCGGTTCTGGTAAAATGATGGTAGTGAATGGTGCACCAACGGCTAACGTTAGTGTGTGGTGTTCTACTATTTCTACTACAGCCAATTCTGATTATGTTTTTTCAACTTATGTAGCTTCGGTGCATGCATCAAGTCCGGCCATTCTTCAGTTTTCAATAAATGGTGTAAGCTTAGGTAGTCCGTTTAACGCATCAGGAACAACTTGTAACTGGCAACAATTTTGTCAAACCTGGAATTCTGGTGCAAGTACATCAGCCAACATTTGTATAGTGAATCAAAATACTGCAGCATCGGGTAACGACTTTGCTTTAGATGATATTAAAATGGGAATTGTTGCTCCTTTATATGTGGAGATGTTAGGATTTTATATTAAACAAATTAACGGACAAACTCAATTGCATTGGGCAACCGTTACAGAAATTGATCATGATTATTTTTCTGTAGAAAGATCAAGTGATATGAGCTCATGGGAATCTATCAGTGTTATTGAAGGAAAGGGAAATAAAGAAAATCTTACTATATACGACTATACTGATATTGCTCCGCTGATGGGTAAGAGTTACTACAGATTAAAGATGGTAGATATTCATGGTATTGAAGAGTTTTCGGCGGTAAGAGTTGCCAAAGCATTAGGAGATGGAGAAAAATATAAAATATATCCCAATCCAACTTTCAGTAGCGTTAACTTGCTCACTGATGAAAATGTTGAACAGGTTGAATTAGTTAATGCAATGGGATCAACTATTTACAGTAAAAAAGTAGAAGTGATGCAGCCTGATTTAGCTTTCGACTTTTCTGGGGTATCACAAGGGATATATATGATACGACTGATGAACAAAGGACAAGTTGTTTACACCGACCGACTGATAAAGAAATAAGGAGGGGGATATGTGGGGATGGAGAAATAATACCTCGGTTAAGACCGGGGTATTATTTTTTTATCTAATTCGTTATATTTTTTCTACGCCTTGAACAGGAGCTTTTGAGTAAGCAGGACAAACTTCATGAGAAGAAGAACAAGTAAATAATGTTGCTGTTACCATTAAGGTTCCCAATACTAATTTCAAAGATTTTTTCATTTCTATTTATTTTATTCAAACAAAACTACTGATATCCGTCATATTTCCATGTAACCATAATCTTATCTTATTAACAATTATCCTTCAAAACTTGTTAATTTAGCTTTTTGATATGCTATGAAACAACTCTTTTTTTTCTCCCTTTTTCTTTTTTCTATTTCACTTTATTCTCAATGTAATTCGGTGTTGTGGGAGATCAGTGGTAAAGATTGTAAGCAACCTTCTTATTTGTTTGGAACCTTTCATTTGCGTGATAGCAGAATATTCAATTTTCCAGATTCGGTAAATATATTAAGAAATAAATGCTCTGTATTGGCCTTTGAAATTGTGATCGATAAAAGTGATGCTAAAGAACTTTTAGCTCAGATTATGGAGACAGATCCCAATCATTATCTCGATAAAATTCTTTCAAAAAGTGATTATAAAAAAGTAAAAAAAGCGGCAAAAAAGCATTTAGATATTGCTAGTAATATGCTTCTGGATAAAATGAAACCAATTATATTGGCTACTCAACTTTTTGAGTCAATGTCGAAGAATGACGTTAAGTACCCTATGGATCTTCAATTTCAAATGGAGGGAAGGGAGTTGGGAAAAATCATTGTGGGATTGGAAAGTATCGAGTCGCAAATGCAACTCATCAACAAAATGAAAAGCGAGGAGCAAATTAAGGAATTGATGATGAGTGTGGATAGTTTAGAAACTTCTCCTACTGTAATTAATCAAATGGTGAATTTATATTTGAATCAAAACCTTGATTCATTGAATAGTTTTTTAAATTCTAAAAGTACTATAGATTCCAGTTTTCAGGAGGACTTAATCGACAATAGAAATATTGTGATGACAAAGCAATTAACACAATTCTATTTGAAAGAGGGTTCTTGTTTTGTTGCTGTTGGCGCTGGACATTTGGTAGGAGAGAAGGGGATTATTGAGTTATTAAGAAAACAAGGTTATACAGTTCGGGCGGTGCGTTCTTCTTTTTCAAAAAACTAAAAAATCATTATATGTTATTTTACTACTAGTTTAATTTTAACCGCAGAGAGCACAGAGTCACTGAGTTTCAAAAAAGATAAAACTTATTTATTACGTTCACAGAGTCACTACGTTTTACAGAGGTCACAGAGGGTAGAACTTAAAAATAAAATGTGTTTTCGGGGCTAACCTCTGTGAACTCTGCAAAGCAAAGCGGCTTTTGTGTTCTAAAATCAATCTCTGTGAAACTCAGTGACTCTGTGCTCTCTGTGGTTAAAAAAAGAAAGCGGCATTATTACGAACAACCAATGCTGAATTTAATTATTTCAATAACTTCAAATAAACCGTGTCTTTTGTAGCTGCTTTGAATTTATTTTTTTCTTCTGCAACAAAAGAAAGTGCACTGTTTCTAATAATAAAATTGAATTTCAAATAATCTTTAACTGCTGAATCAATGATGTTTTTCTCAATAGCCAACCATTTAGCTTTTTCAGCTCCTTCCGGATTAGATTTAAGAGCAGTATCGGCAGCCAATTCTTTTTCAGCATTGATATTAATGTAGCTATTCAAGAAGTTTCTATAGCTTTCCATAGAAAGATCGGAAGCATTTGCCGGATTGGCATCTTTGGTTGTTTCAAGCACTTTTTCAAACCCAGGAACAGAGTCGATCATTTTGAATTTTTTATACCAAATACCATAATCTAAAAACAAGGCAGCTCTATCATATTTCAATGCTTTTTCTTCATTAGCGATAAAGGTTTTGTTGATGTTAGTATCTCCTTTAATGGCATCATAAGCTGTATTCCATTTTGAAACAGACTTTTCAGCCAATAACAAAAAAGAATCAGTGGGTAATGAGTACAAGAATTGAAATTCTGAAATCATCATGGCATCTATATTTCTTTTTTTATCGGCTAAATAATTAGGGAACTTAGCATTTTTACCATCGTATTTCACTGTTTTCTCGATGTCTTTAGCATCGAAACTTACATTCACTGTATCACCAGGAGCTAAGCATAAATAGGTTTTTGCTTTTCCGTTTACCAAATCAAAACAAGTGGGTTCTTTTAATAAAACTTTAATTTCAAATTCTCCTTTGGCATTTACAGTAGCAGAATATTTTTCACTTTTAAAAGTCTCTAACCAGGCAGTATTTCCATCGGCATTAGTAATAACTCCTTTAACAACAGTATCGGGAGCAACTTTAGGTGCTTCTTCTTCTTCATTACAAGAAAATAAAATGAATCCTGCGGAGGCAAAAAGTATCAATTTTTTCATAAAAAGTTAATTTGTGGGACACAATATAGGAAAAAAATGTTCAATGTGATAGCTAACACTGAACATTAAATATCGGGGTTTGAATTCTGTTCTAATATCCTAATATTTTCATCATCGACTTAGCGCTCTGCTCTTTAGAGAATAATTTAGTAACATATTCTTCTTGATCATCCTCGTCGGTTTTGCTAATAATAATATGCTTTGGTGCAGGAATTAAGCAATGCTTCAATCCTCCATATCCACTTAATGATTCCTGGTAAGCACCGGTGTAAAAGAAACCAAGATGTAATGGTTTGTCTTTCGGACCAATTTTAGGTAAGAAGATTTTATTGTTGTGTTTCTCGGCATTATAGAAATCTTCACTGTCGCAGGTTAATCCACCTAAAAACACACGCTGACATTCTTTATCCCAATGGTTTATTGATAACATGGGGTAACGTTGGTCTATCGCCCACACATCGGGAAGGGTAGTCATGAATGAATTATTAATCATATACCACAACTCACGATCGTTTTGTTGTTTTTGATTCAAAATACTGTACAGCATAATTCCGCTTTCACCCACCGTAAAACTTCCAAACTCAGTAAAAAGATTGGGGTGTGGTAAATCTTCTTCGTCGCATGCTTTTTTAATCGTTTCAACTATCCCCTCTGCCATGTACTCATAATCCCATTCAAAGCTCAAAGAGGATTTAATAGGGAAACCACCACCAATGTTGAGAGAATCTAAAGTCGGACAAATCTTTTTCAACTGAACATACACCTGTAAACACTTGTTCAGCTCATTCCAGTAGTAGTCGTTATCCTGAACTCCTGTATTGATGAAGAAATGCAACATCTTCAACTTTATGTTCTTGTTGGCTTTGATACGTTCTTTATAGAAATCAACAATTTTGTTAGGATTAATTCCTAAACGGGAGGTATAAAAATCGAAGTTAGGTTGCTCTTCAGTAGCAATCCTGATTCCTACATTAAATGTTTTCTTAATTTTTTCGTAAGCTTTTAACTCAGAAATATCATCGATTACCGGGATGATGTTGAATCCTTCATTAATCAACTTCACTATACCTTGTGTGTAAGCCGGCCTTTTAAAACCGTTAGAAATGATATAAGTGTCTTTTGTTAGCTTTTTGCTTTGGTATAAATTCTTAATAATATGTAGGTCAAAAGCCGAAGATGTTTCAATATGAATATCGTTCTTTAGCGCTTCTTCCATCACGAAAGAAAAGTGAGAACTCTTAGTGCAATAACAATAAGTATAATTTCCCTGATAGTTTTGTTTTGCAATAGCTACTTTAAAAAAGGTTTTTGCTCTTTGTATTTGCTTACTAATATTGGGCAGGTAACTTATTCTTAGGGGAGTACCATATTGCTTAATGATATCCATCAATGGAATTTTATGAAAATGTAATTCATTATCTATAACTTCGAATTCGGGATTGTTTTCCTCGAGTACTTCTTTTTGTAATTCGTAATAAGATTGCATAGTAATGAAGCTACTTTAATGTTAATTTTATGATCTAAGTAAGTTACATTTATTAAAACGCGACAAATATAATTATTATAAGAATATGGAGACGGTAAAAATTATAGAAAATAAATCGGAAATCGGAGCTGCTAAGTGGGGAGCCGGAATGGGCATAGATGCCTTGAAAACAGTGGCTAAAACACTACAGGATCCATTTTTTGGGCAGTATCCCAATGTTAAAATTAAAGATGAGAACGATACTTTGTTTGAAGAAACTCCTTATAGATATGCCAGAAGAATAGATAAAATATTAAATATCTGCGAAAGATTATCCGATGAAGTGGCTTCAGTAATAAAAGAAGGAAAATATTTTCCGGTGGTGATCTCCGGAGATCACTCTCCTGCTACAGGAACCATAGCGGGAATAAGAAAAGCGAATCCGGGAAAACGAATCGGAGTGATTTGGATTGATGCACATGCCGATATACATACTCCTTACACTACGCCATCGGGAAATATGCATGGAATGCCGCTTTGCGTGTCATTGGGTATTGATCATAAAGAACATCAATTGCATGATCCAAGCAAAGAAACCATTACTTATTGGGAAAAATTCAAAAAATTAGGAGGAGATCGCCCTGATATTTTACCTAGCGACTTGGTTTATATTGGCGTTCGTGATACTGAACCTGCTGAAGATGAACTCATGGAAATACATCATTTAAAGAATTATACAGTAGATAATTTCCGCAACATGGGGGTGGATAAAATGGGGAAGGATATTGAGGAATATTTGAAAGAATGTGACTTAGTATATGTGTCTTTCGATGTAGATTGTTTAGACTCTTCTATCTCGGTAGGAACAGGAACACCGGTACCAGGTGGGTTTTGGGCACATGAAGCAGAAAAAATAGTGAAAGAGGTATTGAAAAATCCCAAAGTATGTTGTTTTGAAATGGTGGAAATTAATCCTGCCCTAGACAATAAAGGAAATAAAATGGCCGAAGTAGCTTTCGATATTTTGAAAATCGCGGTGCATCAGATCAGAAGAACGAAAGGAATAAATTTATAATATGGCATCAGAAGCAATAAACAATCTAAGAGAAGCACTCAAGCATTCTCCCGATAATATTCCGTTGAAGTTGCATTTGGGCGAAATGTTGATTCAGGAGGGCGAATATGCCGATGCAATGATAGAATTCAATCAGGTACTGACTAAAGATAGCGTCAACGAAAAAGCAAAATTGCTGTTGGCGAAATGCTTTTTAATGCAAGGAAATTATTCAGCAACCATAATTATTGCAGAAGAAAAACAATTTGAATTCAACCTGGAAGCTCAGGTTTTACGTGCTAAAGCACATTTACGCGATAAAGCCATAGGTGAAGCGATTGATGCCTATAAACGTGTTTTGCAAATTCAGCCCAACTACAGCGACAGTGAGTTAGATAACGAATTGAGAAACCAAGCGACTTACAATAGCGACGATAACTACGATGAAGATCAGTTCGATGAAGAAGCTTCTTATAGAATCGTTGAAAACCCTGGAATTGATTTCAGCGATGTAGGTGGAATGGAAAGAGTGAAAAAGGAAATCGATCTGAAAATCATTCAACCATTAAAAAATCCTGAAATCTATAAGGCATACGGTAAAAAAATAGGAGGAGGGATTTTGTTGTACGGACCTCCGGGATGTGGTAAAACACATTTGGCAAGGGCTACAGCCGGACAGGTAAAAGCCAAGTTTATTAATATCACTATCAGTGATGTGTTGGATATGTGGATTGGCAATAGCGAAAAAAACCTCAATCAGATTTTTGATTACGCCAGAAGAAATACACCTTGTGTGCTTTTCTTCGATGAAATTGATGCGCTGGGAGCAAGTCGCTCCGACATGAAACAATCTGCAGGGCGCCACTTAATCAATCAATTCCTTTCTGAGTTAGATGGTGTGGATGCCAACAACGATGGTATTTTGGTGTTGGGGGCAACCAATGCTCCCTGGAATTTAGATTCTGCATTTCGCCGCCCGGGAAGATTCGATAGAATAATTTTTGTTTCTCCTCCCGATGCAGAAAGCAGAGAAGTTATTTTGAAAATCAAATTAAAAGACAAACCGATAAAGGATATCGACTATAAAGAAATAGCGAAAAAAGCAGTGGATTATTCTGGTGCCGATATCACAGCCTTAATCGATATTGCTATTGAAGGTAAACTAGAAGAATCTATTAAAACCGGAATTCCTCAACCTTTAACTACCAAAGATCTGTTGAATGCTATTAAATTGCACCGTGCGTCTACCAAAGATTGGTTCAATTCCGCAAAAAACTACGCTTTGTACGCTAATGAGTCGGGATTGTACGATGAGATTTTAAGCTATTTAAATATCAAAAAGTAAATGACCCAGTTTTACGAAAGAGCCGAATTACTGCTGCAGCAGGGAAGAACAGCCGATGCTGAAAAAGAAATCAGAAAACATTTATCGGAATTTCCTGATCATGCCTTCGGTATAGCTCTCTTATCCAGAATATATTTACAAGAAAACAAATACAACGAAGCTCAAAAAGCCATTGAAGATGCTATTAGAATTAATGCTTCCGAGAGTTCTTTTTATTATATAAAAACGATTATTCTTTTAAATAAAGAAGAAGATAAAGAAGCTGAAGTTTTTATTTCCATAGCAGTAAATGCCGATCCTGATCAGGCAGAATATTTTGCGGTTTGGTCGGATATTAAACTGCATCAAAAAAAATACACAGAAGCTTTACAAAAAGCTGAGGAAGGTTTGAAGCGTGATCCGTCGAATGTACATTGCTTGAACGCGAAATCGGCAGCACATGTGAAGTTGAACCAAAAGCATGATGCTTTTAGCACTATTGAAGGCGCTTTAAATGAAGATCCTGATAATGCTTTTACCCATGCCAATTATGGTTGGGGATTGCTTGAAAAAAGAGATCACATCAAAGCACTTTCTCATTTTAGGGAAGCATTGCGACTAAATCCTTCTTTAGAATATGCCCGTGCAGGAATGATTCAAGCCATGAAAGCCAAATATTTTTTGTACCGCTGGTTTTTGAATTATCAGTTCTGGATGTCGAAGCAAAGCAGGAATATGCAGTGGGGATTGATTATTGGAATTTACTTACTATCAAGAGTTTTAAGAGCCATTGAAGAATCCAATCCGGAATGGACCCCTTTCATTTTACCTATTATAGTAATGATAGCGCTGTTCGCATTTTTAACCTGGGTTATTCAACCTCTTTCAAATTTATTCCTGAGATTGAATAAATATGGACGGTATGCTTTGTCGGAAACCGAAACTAAAATCTCCAATTTTGTGGGTATTGCCGCATTGGTTTTTGTGTTAGGATTAGTTTCTTTCTTTATCACTTTTCACGAACCCTTTTTAGCAGTGGCCATATTTGGATTTACCATGATGGTACCTTTATCAGGAATTTATTCTGGTGATTCCAATGAAAAAAAACTCAACTACTATGCTTTAGGATTAGGGATTACAGGAGTTTTAGCTATTGCCGAAATATTTGTTACCAACGATTTTGAAGGAGAGCTCCCTTTGGTGTATTTAATAGGTTTTATGGTTTATCAATGGGTAGCCAATTACTGGAGGCAGGGAAAGTACTGATGTTTTTTATTATGTGCTTTATTTTTATTTTTGCCTACCTAATTCAAAATTCTGTTGTTATGATTAAATCGACATCTGTCATTTGCCTATTGTTTGTCTTATCAATTCAAACCGTTTACTCACAATTTGGTTCTGGAAACAGAGCTGCTGTTGAAGAATTAAAATCGAAAACATTATTGGTCTATCAATATGAAAATGCGCCCAATTACAATGCAAAAATAAAGCAATTAGTAGATAGTAATTGGAAGTATTGTCCGTATGTTTTGATTTCTAGAAAGGATGTGGAGTCATATAAGAAGAGAAAAGATATTATTGTTTTAGGATTCGATGTAGTATGGGGGGATCAACAAACTCCAAAGCAACCTTATTTTGGACTAACCTATGGTTTTAAGGGAATAAATATTAACTCTTCTTTTTTAGCAATGGTTTTTGCTAGATTAACACATTATGTTTACAAAACAGAAAAACCTTACTATCCAATTATTATTCCTAATAATTTAGACAAAGATGTTGATGATATAGATATTGAGATGTTTTTCTATTCAATTATAGATATTGTGGAAAGAATGAGAATGTTTGAGACCAAGAAAAATTTCAATTATCATCGGGATGAATTTTATGAGTCAAGTAAAAATTATGATTTTATTAAAAATAAAAAATTGATGCTCATTAAGGAAGAAATTTATTGCGAAGGAATTTCGAAATATGCAAAAAGTATGAATGGAATAGATTCGCTGTATTTTATTCCTACGGATACTGCTTTTTGGAATCCTAATGAATTAATGAAATATTACAAGTATGGTGTGGTAGTTTCACCAAGAAAAGATATAGAAAAGACCTTGAAGGAGAGCGGGGATAATGTTATTATTATGCGGAAATTCGATAATTATTATTCTATACTTTATTACTATTACGATCCTCAAAAAAAGAAAATTGTTCACGCTAGTAACGAGGTTAATCCATATATAATGGAGGATACTAAATTTACTAATCAATTGAAAAAATGTAATGATGCTAATGGTTCAAAGTAAAATCTGATGCTATTCCGTATTGAACATATTGATCTAAAACAACTCATCGGATTAAGTATTACGACTTCGTTTACCGATGATAAAACCTTTTTATTGTGGCGTACTTTTATGCCACGACGAAACGAAATTCAAAACAAAGTAAATAGCAATTTACATTCGGTTCAGGTTTACAAGGATGGTTTTAATATGAGTTTACCCTTTACCAAATGGGCTGCTATTGAAGTAAACACGGTGGATGAAATTCCCGATGGAATGGAAGAGTTGATTATACCGGGTGGATTGTATGCCGTTTTTATTTATAAAGGAGATCAAAGCGGTGCAGCATCTTTCTTCAAAGAAATTTTCACGAAATCTATTCCTGCTGCAGGATATGAATTGGATAATCGTCCGCATTTTGAAATTTTGGGAGATAAATACAAAATAAACGATGTGAATTCAGAAGAAGAAGTTTGGATACCTGTAAAAAATAGAATATGAAATATATTCTCATTGATCTTGATGGTGTTCTTCGTAAAGACAATGAATTACTTCCTGGAGCACAAGAATTTCTAAGCTATATTTCTACCAATCAAATTCCCTCTTGTATTTTAAGTAATTCCACTAAATTCTCCTCAAAAAATATTGTTGATTTTTTTGCTTCAATATCTATTGAACTCTCTATACCCATTATTACAGCGGTGGATGTAACCGCCAATTATCTTCTTCAAAATCATAAAACGGCTAGTGTATATTGTGTGGAATCCGCTAAAAAATATTTATCGGTTTTACCAGATGCGGCTAATCCGGAAGTAGTGGTTATAGGAGATATGGCAGATGGATGGACTTACCCTTTGTTGAATGAGATGTTTAAAAAAGTGATGAATGGAGCACAAATCATTGCAATGCAGAAAAATAAATTCGGGGCCGTGAAAAATGATTTGTATCTCGATGCCGGAGCATTCATTTCGGCTATTGAATATGCCAGTGGTACTTATTCTAAATTGATTGGCAAACCTTCAAAAGAATATTTTGAATTGGCATTACAAAAAGCGGGAGGGAAACCGGGTGATGAATTTATGATGATTGGTGATGACTTACTAGTGGATATTGAAGCTGCCCAAAAACTAGGAGGAAAGGGTGTTTTACTATTAACCGGTAAAACAAATGAAAATATTTTAAAAAGTCAGGTAGCTGTAAAACCCGACCTTATTTTTTATAACTTATTTACTTTGTTAGAAAGCAAAATTATATGAGTATCCTAAATCAATTGGCTTGCGCACTTGGTCGTCGCGATGAAATTCCAAATGTAGAATTGGCAAAAAAAATAGTGAAAGCAAATGATGTTTCTGCAATTAAAGAATTGGTTCAAAACCTTAATAACAAAAGCAAGGATATTCCTGCTGATTGCATTAAAGTATTGTATGAAGTGGGATACCATAAACCCGAACTGATTGCAAAGTATTACAAAGATTTTTTATTCTTATTAAATCATAAAAACAATAGAATGTTATGGGGCGCACTGACTGCTTTAAGTGCTATTGTAAAAAATAATCCGAAAGTGATTTTTGATAATCTATCCGCTATTTTAGAGTGTGCCGATAAAAGCTCTGTGATCGCTAAAGATCACGCTGCAAAAATTCTTACCACCCTTTCCGAAGATAAAAAATACCAAAATGTTACTTTGCCTATTTTGATTGATTTCATTAATGTTTCTCCTGAAAATCAGTTTCCAACTTATGCTGAAAACGCAATGCATGTATTGGATAAACAATACAAAGTGGTGATGAAGCAGGTTTTGGAAACCAGATTGCCTAAAATGAAAACTCCCACGAAGATTAAAAGGGTAGAAAAGATGTTGAAGAAACTTTCTTAAAAGTTTCTAAGAAAGTTTAGATTTCAACTTATCTTTCATTATAAACAACTCATCTCTAAATTTTGCTGCCTGTAGGAAGTCGAGTTCTTTTGCGGCTTTCTCCATTGCTTTTTGAGTTTGAGTAATTGCTTTTTCCAATTGAGTGGCACTCATATATTCTATAATAGGATCGGCAGCTAGGGCAGGTTTACTTTCTTTTTCTATATATCCCTTAGGTTTTTGGAAATCAAGAACAGCTGTTTGTTCCATAATAGCTTCGCGTGTTTTATTTAAACTTCGAGGAGTAATGCCATGCTTCTCGTTGTAAGCCATTTGAATTGCTCTTCTGCGATTGGTTTCATCAATGGTTTTCTGCATCGAATCGGTCATCTTATCGGCATACATAATTACCCGTCCGTTAATATTACGGGCTGCGCGCCCTACTGTTTGAGTCAATGATCTTTCACTACGCAGGAACCCTTCTTTATCGGCATCTAAAATTCCCACTAAAGAAACCTCTGGTAAATCCAATCCTTCTCTCAATAAGTTCACTCCAATCAATACATCAATATCTCCCAAACGCAGTGAACGCAATATTTCCACACGCTCCATAGTATCTACATCGGAATGGATATAACGGCATTTTACATTTAAGTTAGTAACATATTTCGCTAACTCCTCGGCCATACGTTTGGTTAAGGTAGTTACTAAAATACGCTCTCCTTTTTTTACAGTCTCGTCAATTTGTTCTAGTAAATCATCTACCTGATTAATAGTAGGACGAATTTCAATGAGTGGATCTATTAATCCGGTAGGACGAATAATTTGTTCTACCACCACACCCTCTGACCTTTGTAATTCATAATCGGCAGGAGTTGCAGAAACATAAATCACTTGCTTTGCAATTTCTTCAAATTCTTCGAATTTCAGCGGACGGTTATCCATTGCTGCAGGCAAGCGGAAACCATATTCTACTAAGTTCACTTTACGAGATCTGTCGCCACCATACATTGCTTTTATTTGAGAAACAGTGACGTGACTCTCATCAATAAACATCAACATATCATCGGGGAAATAATCTAGCAAACAGTAGGGACGAGTGCCCGCTTTTCGACCGTCCATGTACCTAGAATAATTTTCAATTCCTGAGCAGTAGCCCAGTTCCTTCATCATCTCAATATCGTATTCCGTGCGCTCTTTAATGCGTTGTGCTTCTATGTGTTTTCCTTCGCTTTTAAAAAATTCTTCTTGTTTCACCATATCTTGTTGAATTTCCCAAATAGCTTCATTCAATCTTTCTTTAGTAGTAGAAAAAATGGTAGCTGGAAAAACTTTAAGATGTTTTACACTTTCTAGTTTGTGTCCATTAACCGGATCAAAAGCATGAATCTCTTCAATCTCATCACCCCAAAAAGAAATACGATAAGCAATATCTAAATAGGCAGGAAAAAGATCGATGGTATCTCCACGCACTTTAAAATTCCCTCTTTCCAATTCCAGTTCGGTACGAGAATAAAGGGAATCAACAAAACGACGCAACAGTTGATTGCGCGCGATTTTTTGTCCCACTTTCATCTCAAAAGTATTGGCGTCAAAATCCTCAGGATTTCCCATACCGTAAATACATGATACGGAGGAAACCACAATAATATCTTCTCTTCCCGAAAGCAAAGCCGAAGAAGCTGCCAAACGTAATTTTTCTATTTCAGCATTGATCGATAAATCTTTTTCTATAAAAGTTCCGGTAACCGGAAGATAGGCTTCTGGCTGATAGTAATCGTAATACGATACAAAATAATGCACTGCATTTTCAGGAAAAAACTGCTTGAATTCACCGTACAATTGAGCTGCTAAAGTTTTGTTGTGACTCAAAATCAAAGTAGGTTTTCCCGTTTCTTTGATCACATTAGCCATAGTAAAAGTTTTACCTGATCCGGTAACCCCTTGCAGTGTTTGAAAAGGCACATGGTTATTTACTCCCTCAACTAATTGTCGGATTGCTTCGGGTTGATCGCCCGTTGGCTGATAGGGAGATGATAGTATGAATTGCATGAAGTAAAAATAGGGAAATTACTTCTTATTGAATTTAAAGGCTTTAAGGAATGGATTAAAAAGCATTTTGATCAAGCTTCGGTGTTCTTTACTCTCTTCTACACCAAAACTAATTTCTTCCTTTTCTTTGGTAATGTATAGAGTTTTAAATAACCAGTCCCATATAGCCAATTCCGACCCCATATTTTTATTGAAGTGTTTGGGGTTGTTGCTGTGATGAATTATGTGTTGGGCCGGACTAATAAAAATTCTTTCCAAATATTTTCCAAAAGAAAACCACACGTGTGAGTGGCGAAGATTTGCACCTAGTATATTGAACGCAAAAGTTCCCACATGAACTCCCCAAACTACATACGGAGAGATAGAGTAGGAATAAATCCAAAGAAATATTCCCGAAACAAATCCACCAACGAATACTCCTCTTAACTGAAATAAAATACTTTCCAAAGGATGCACTCTGTAAAGGGTAATTGGAGTAAGTACTTCAGCTGAATGGTGTACTTTGTGAAATTCCCACAAAACTCGATTTTTATGTAATAAAAGATGAAGGAGGTATCTGCTAAAATCGTTCATTACAAAATAAGTTAAGGCGTAATAAAAAACGGCTTCACCATCAGAGAGTTTAATGTTTGAGTATCCTATGTTTTCATTCATCCACTGCTGGAGATAATAGGCTAAAACAATAGAGTTGATTAAAAAAGGCAAGAAAAAACAAATGTTTATTACGTGATTGATAATGAGCAGAAGAATGTCGTTGATGGATGAAATATGTATTAGTCTTTTATAAGGAAAAATATATTTTATTAGTCCTTTAAAACTTTTGTTATGAATAAGAAACACTATTGCAGTAATAACAATACTACATAGCAAATAAGGATAATAAATTCGCTCATCGGGATGAGTAAAATAAAGCAGAGCTTCTTTTATGGCTTCCAGGATCTTTTCCATTGATTCAAAGCTATTTAGAATTCTTCAACAAAATAACTTTCGATATGATTATACCACTTTTTAGGTATTGTACCCCTCACCCCCTCAAGATATATTTGCTTCGTAAAAAAGGGAAACCCTGTAAAAAGTGCTTGAACCACTAGTCAAGGATTTCCCATCATTTATTAATCGAAAAATAAAAATACAAAACAATGAATCAAATTACAACATCAAAATGGCTGAGTTTATCAGCAACAGGAGTTTTATCAGTGGCTTTGCTATTCAGCTCATGTAAAAAAGACGAACCCACAAATACAGATGATGATACCAATAAGTTTAGCTATACAGTTCCTACCACTTACAACTATTCTAATGTAAAACACGACGATGAAGTAACCTTAATCAACATGTTTGTAGAGTTAGAGACAGAGATGAAGAAGGGGGCTACAGGAACGGTTTTGAGTTCTAGTAAACTACAAGATATGTTTGCCAATGTAAATAGTCCGTTTGTTAGTTCTCTTTTGAATGCAGCAAGTGTGGACATTAAAAGCTCAAGTATTCTATCTGCTCGTTTAGATATTGAAGCGTATTTAGACAGCCTTGCTTCTTATAGTAATTCCGTTTCACCTGCATCTAACGGTGTTGCCGGAATTGGAGTAAGTACGGTAGATGCTACAAAAAAATATTTATTGTCGCCTAAAGGATTTAACTATCAGCAATTTGTTAGTAAAACTTTGATGGGAGCTTTAATTACGCATCAAATTACTGAATTACTTTCCGCCTCAGCCGATAATACAACTGTGGTTAGCGAAGAAGGAACAGAGATGGAGCACAACTGGGACAGAGCCTTTGGTATTTTTTATGCACCTATTGATTTTCCTACCACTTTAACCGGTTTGAAATATTGGAGTAGCTATTGTAATCAGGTAAATACAATAGGATCTAATAAAATTGTAATGGATGCTTTCTTAAAAGGCCGTGTTGCTATTAGCAATGGTGATATTGCCACTAAAAATATACAAGCAGCTATTATTATTGAAGAGTTTGAAAAAATGACTGCAGCGGCTGCCATTCATGAGTTACAAGAAGCCAGAGAAGATTTAACCAATACACCTAAAGTAAATACGAACGTTTCTGAATCGATTGCTTTTTTATTGTCACTGAAATACAACACTCATAAAACGCATATTACCAACGCTCAAATTGATACTATTGTGGCATTGTATGGTGATAATTTATATGAATTAACTACCGATAAATTAAATAGTGTTGTTAGTGCTATAAGTGCTATTTATGGTTGGGACAGTATTAAGGATGCTATTTAGTTTTTAAAATATAAGAAGCCATAAATGAAAAAAGTTAGTTTGATATTATTCTCTATTCTGGTTGTTTTTGCTTGTCACCACAAACCCAAACCTTCAGATGAAAAGAATTTTGATTTGAAAGGAATGTTGAATAATATAGGAACCAATATTATTGTTCCAAGTTATACAGCATTGCAAAATGGTGTAAATGATTTAAGCGTAGCTACAGATACTTTTGTAAACAATCCAAATGTTCTGAATTTACAAGATTTACGAAATAAGTTTAAACAAGCATATCTCCACTGGCAATCTTGTGATATTTTTGAATTTGGACCAGCTACCAACGTTTCTTTAAGAGCTAACTTAAATGTTTATCCTACGGATACCACTAAAATTCAAAACAATATTCAAACTGCTTTTTTCAATGTTGATTATTTAAGTAATTCTACGGCTAAAGGATTTCCGGCCATTGATTATTTATTGTACTACGATAATAAAACTGACGGTGAAGTTGTTGCTTATTATCTTACAGCATCAACTGCTACTAATAGAAAACAATATTTACAGGCACTGGTTTTATCTATTAAAACAAAAGTAGATAACGTTGTTTTGGCGTGGAATACTTACCTCTCTACGTTTATCAATAGCAATGGATATAGTTTAGGTAGTTCTGCCAGCCTTTTGTTAAATGCTATGAATGAGTATTTCGAAAGATATTTACGCGATGGAAAAATTGCAATTCCGGTAGGCATAAAATCTTTGGGAGTGGCTTTACCTGAACAAACGGAAGCATACTACGGAAAATTTTCAGCCGAATTGTTAAATCAATCGATTCAATCTTTTCAAAATTTGTACTTGGGAAAATATGGAAATACTGATGGTTTAGGATTTGATGATCATTTGGTAGCATTCGATGCCTCGGCCACCAATGAGACTTTAAAAAATAATATTGCAGATGCAGTTTCTGCTTGTTATTCATTGGGTGATCCTTTGTCGCAAACCATTATAAGCAACCAAAGTTCCGTTGAATCAGTGTATACTAAATTGCAGAAGGTAGTTCTTCCTTTAAAATCAGATATGCCATCAGCTTTAGGAATACTGCTTACTTATCAAGATAACGATGGAGATTAATCAGTGAATACAGTTTTTAAATATCTCCTTCTTTGCTCATTGCATTTCATGCCAAACTTAGTTTTGGCATTTAATGTTTCAGGCATAGTGAGTGCGGCTGATAGTTCTGTACTATTGGATGGAGCTCAGGTATTGGTTCTTGAAAATGGCAAATTCACTTACACTAACTCTAAAGGTGAATTTATTATTGATGGATTGAAAACAGGGAATTATCATTTAATGGCAATGTTTGAAACCAAGGAATCGCAAACGATTCCTTTTTCTGTTCTCGACACCAATGTGATTATTAATTTCCAATTATTTCCGCTTACACAAGCTATGGATACGGTTAGAGTTGAAGGTAAGCGAAGTTTTAGTATAGGAAAATTGAAAGAAGTAGAAGGCACCGCTATTTATTCGGGAAAAAAAACAGAGACGATAGATATGAATAATACATCGGGAAATAAGGCGACTAATAATGCCCGACAAGTTTATTCGAAAATAGCGGGTTTAAATATTTGGGAAAGTGACGGTGCAGGTATTCAGCTAAGCATTGGCGGTAGAGGATTGAATCCTAACAGAGTTTCTAATTTCAATACCCGACAAAATGGTTACGATATTAGTGCTGATGCTTTGGGGTATCCAGAGAGTTATTACAGTCCGCCCACTGAAGCCATCGACAGAATAGAAATTGTAAGAGGGGCTGCATCACTGCAATATGGAACTCAGTTTGGTGGTTTCTTAAATTTTAAATTGAAGAAAGGTCCGGAGAAAAGAAAATTTGAATTTACTTCCCGACAAACCTTAGGTTCCTGGGGATTTATCAATTCGTTCAACAGTGTGGGAGGAACAGTGGCAAAAGGAAAATTAAACTATTATGCTTTTGTTCAGCGCAAACAAGGAAATGGGTGGAGGCCCAATTCTGAATTTAATGTGAATTCAGCGTATGCTTCTGTTTATTATAGTTTAAGTAAGAAGTGGAATATTGGAGTAGAATATACTTTTATGGATTATTTGGCCCATCAGCCTGGAGGATTAACCGATGCGATGTTCAATAAAGATCCAATGCAGTCTATAAGAGCTAGAAATTGGTTTAAAGTAAATTGGAATTTGATAGCCTTACAAAGTAATTATGTTTTTACGGATCGTTCTCGTTTAAATTTCAGAGCCTTTGGTTTGTTGGCGGGCAGAGATGCTTTAGGAATATTAGATCAAATTACCCGGGCTGATGAAGGAAAAGAAAGAAATTTATTAAGTGATGATTTTAAAAATATAGGTGCTGAAATGCGCTTTCTTCAATATTACAAATTAGGAAAAAATTTATCGGTATTTCTTGTGGGAGGAAGATACTATCGCGGATTCACACAACGAAATCAAGGATTTGGAGATAGTACTTCTTCTGCTAATTTTTCTTTTGCAAATTCCGATCAACCAGAAAATTCTAAATACAGTTTTCCTAGTCAGAATGTATCTTTTTTTATTGAAAATATTTTCAAAATAACACCTAAGTTTTCTGTTACACCTGGTATTCGTTATGAATTTATTGATACCAGATCGGATGGGTATTATAATGTAGAAAATAAAAATTTAGCCGGACAAGTAATTTATAAAGCACAGTTTCAGGACAGCCGAGAAAACAAACGAGCCTTTTTATTAGGTGGAGTAGGAATGAGCTATCAACACAGTACTTTATTTGAAGCTTACGCCAATTTTTCTCAAAATTATCGCTCTATTAATTTTAATGATATGAGAGTGGTGAATCCTAATTTTCAAGTCGATCCTAATTTAAAAGATGAAACAGGATACACTGCTGATGCAGGGTTTAGAGGTTTTTTAAAAAGTATTTTGTACTACGATGTTACTTTCTTTTACTTGGGATACAACAACAGAATCGGTTCTGTTATTAAAACCGACACCATCACCTATACTGCGTATTTGTTGCGCACCAATATTTCCGACTCCCGTACTTTCGGTTTTGAAAGTTTAGTGGAATTAGATTTTTACAAGTGGTTGATTGGTGGAAATAAAGACATGAAGATTTCGGTTTACAGTAATCTATCGATGATGCAAGCGGAATATTTAGGAAGTAAACAAAAAGCTTTTGAAGGAAAAAAAGTAGAGTTGGTTCCGCCTATGATGTGGAAAACCGGATTGCGTTTTAAATACAAAGGTTTTGTGGCCTCCACTCAATATTCATATACCGCTCAGCAATACACCGATGCAACCAATGCTGCATATACTGCCAATGCGGTAAACGGAATCATTCCTAGTTATTCCATCATGGATTTTAGTACTTCTTATACCTATAAAAAAATAAGTGTGGAAGGCAGTATCAATAATTTGCTGGATGCACGTTATTTCACTAGAAGAGCTGAATCATATCCTGGCCCGGGAATTATTCCATCTGATGCAAGAAGTTTTTATCTTACCCTTCAAATTAAACTTTGATTACTTAATTAGCTTGAGCGCAAAATGCGTAAAACAATTGTGTTTATCCGCAATGGTATAATGAAATATATAATCGCCATCATCTAAACTCCTATTCAAATGGGAAGAGCAAGTACTCAGAATAAAAACAATTTCGTGTTTGTTTAGATAAAAAGGATGATCAATGGTAGGAGGATTTTCCCGATAAAAACAATTTTTAATGAATTCAATCTTATCATCGAGTTCTTCTTTGGCTTCGTCATTATTTACTAAACTTAATTCTTGCCTTACTTTTATTAATGTGGAATCTAATCTTTCATAAAGATTGTGTTTGAGATTATCGTTGAACAATTCTATTCCTTCTTTGGAAAGTAATTGATGGATAGTAATGCTCTTTCCTGTACGCAAATCAAAATTATAATACATATCAAAGCCCTCGCAGTAAGCACCACAAAACTCAGCGGAAATCATTATTGAAAGGAGGTTTTTAGAATTGTTCAACACCTCGTAAGAAATGTGACTTATTCTAGCAATTACCTGGTTGGTATCTTTCAGCCATACGTTTTCAAAGATGCTTTTTTGAAATTTTCCGTTTTCAATTTCCAGAAAATTAAATAAGAGGAAGTGATTTATAGAATCGGCAACAGCCTGATGGTGGTATTTTATTTTGGGAAATACATAAACTTCTTTATCAATAGAATTAGTGTCGTGAATTTCTTCAATAACAACCTGAGCGTTGCCCGCCGATATTACGAAGAAAAGAAATATTGAAATTTTCCAATTCAAAATTAATAATTATTAGAAGTCCATATTTCATAGGCCTTCTCTGCCTGCAACTGTAACATAGCTAAGCCATTTTGAATTAACGCTCCTTTTTCTTTTCCTTTTTTAAGAAACAGGGTTTCTGCAGGATTGTAAATTAAATCATAAAGCAGGTTGTTGGAATTGATGAATTGGTAAGGTATATCCGGACAAGCATCTACTTTTGGATACATTCCCAGCGGGCTAGAATTAATAATTACCGGAAAATTACGAATCGCAATTTCATTCAATTCAGTATATGATTTTTCATTCGCGTTTTCAGGATTTCTGGAAATATACACCACATCCAAGCCTATATTTTTTAAAACATATTCTACTGCCTTAGCAGCCCCGCCAGTTCCTAAAATCAATGCTTTTTGGTGATTGTTTTTCAAAAGTGGTTTTAAAGTTTCTTTGAAACCGTACACATCCGTATTGTATCCTTTCAATTTAAACGAGGAGCCCTTTCGAAAAATTTTAATAGTGTTCACCGCTCCAATTTCACGAGCTGCTTCATCCAGTTCATCTAAATAAGGTATTACTTGTTCTTTATAAGGTATAGTAACATTTAGTCCGATTAATTCAGGATTGGAAGCAATAACTTCTTTTAGCAGTTCTATCGATGGAATTTCAAAATTACGGTATTCAGAATCCACAATGTTTTCCTTTTCAAACTTTTGTTTAAAATATCCCACCGAAAAAGAGTGGGAGAGAGGAAAGCCAATGAGTCCGTATAATTTCATACAACCGAAAAAGTATTAGCCAAACAATGCATCTAACTTCCCTTTGAAGTCGCTTTTATATATAGGCTTTTTGAAGTAATCATTTGCCCCTAAACTTCTGGCTTCATTTTGAAATTGTTCTGAATCATCACCACTGATCATTACAATTTTAGATTCTATTTTTTCTGATTTAAGAATTTTCAGTACTTCCATACCATCCATGTCTTCCATCATCTTATCGAGGGTAATTAAATCGGGCTTTAGTGTTTTCGCCAATTCAACACCTTCCTTACCACTGGCGGCTTCACCAATTACATCATATCCTGCCTGGCCCAAAAGAGCTCCCAATATTGTGCGGTCGAAACCGGCGTCATCGATAATTAAAACTGTTTTCATGGGCTGAAGATAAATTCTTTCGACTAAAATATATTATTTAGTTTGGACGTTGGCATTATCATTGAGAAAAAAAATAAAATTTAATTAACATGAAAAAAGTTTTGCTCTTAAGTTTTATCGTAACCAGCACTGCATTAAGTGCTCAAATAAACACTAAAGCCCTAAAAAATAAAGCTACCCAATTGCAACAGGTTACTAAGGTAACACCTGCTCTGAGTGAAAAGGAAATTATTGACGGACTAAAAGAAGCGCTTTCGAAAGGATCCACTAAAGCAGGTACTTTAGCTTCGGCGGTGGGGGGATTTAATGGAAACTCACTGATTAAAATTCCTTTTCCTGAAGATGCTAAAAAAATGGAAACCAAGTTAAGAGCGATAGGAATGGGCTCTCAGGTAGATAAATTTGTAACCACATTGAATGAAGCAGCTGAATTGGCGAGTAAAGAAGTGGGGAATATCTTCTTGAATGCGATTACCAACATGACTGTTAAAGATGGAATGAATATTTTAAAAGGAGCCGATAATGCAGCTACCGAATATTTAAGATCTCAAAGCTACCAGCAATTGTACGATAAATTTAAGCCTATAGTAGTGAAAGCGCTACAGCAAGTTGAAATTACTAAGCACTGGAATCCATTGGTAACTAAGTATAATAGCATTCCTATGGTAGAAAAAGTGAATCCCGATTTAGAAGATTATTGCACAAAAAAAGCCATTGAAGGTTTAATGAAATTAGTGGCTCAGGAAGAATTGAAAATTAGAAAAGATGTGAATGCGCGTACTTCTGATTTATTGAAAAAAGTATTTGCAGAGGCCGATAAGCCGAGATAGTTTTCGTCATCGAATTAAAGAAAAAAGATATGAAGAAATTCATATCTTTTTTTTGTCTTGTAACTTTTTGATCTTACTAAGATCATACACCTAATAACTACTTTTTACTGCAATTAATGAACATGAAAAATTCAATCTCCACTTTGTTGTTTTTTTATTTTTTTTCGGTGATGATGTCGGCTCAAACATTTACAATCAATGGAAATGTATATGATGATGAATCTCACGAAGCCATAATTTATGCTTCTGTTTTTGTTCAAGGAACACAATATGGAACAACCACCAATAAGTATGGTTATTTTTCTATTACTTCTCCTACCATTGATACTTGCACCATAACTTTGAGTTATATGGGTTATGCCACTCAATCTATTCTGGTGAATAAACAAGCCGAATTCACACCTTTGAAAATATATTTAAAGAAGGAACAATTACAATTGAAGCAAGTAGAGATAAAGAGGAAGAGAAGTAAATTGGAAGAGTTGCATAATTCCACACAAATGGGAACCATTAATTTGCCGATGAAGGATATTAAGAACATTCCTTTAATAGCTGGAGAAACGGATATATTAAAAGTTGCTCAGTTGTTACCAGGTATCCAAGGAGGAGGTGAAGGGCAATCGCGCATGTTTGTTAGAGGGGGAGATGCCGATCAAAATCTCATTATTTTAGATGAAGCGGTGGTGTATAATGTGAGTCATCTTTTTGGATTCTTCTCGGTGTTTAATTCCGACGCCATAAAAGATGTTACAATTGTTAAAGGTCCTTTTGCTGGTAACTATGGTGGACGATTATCATCTGTAATGGATATTAGGATGAATGATGGAAATATGAAAAAGTTTAGTGGGGCGGGTGGCGTAGGTCTGCTCTCTTCACGGTTAACATTGCAAGGTCCGGTTTGGAAGAATAAAGCTTCTTTCATGGTGGCTGGAAGAAGAAGCTATATCGATCAATTATTTAAGCTTACTGCAACTCCATTGCCCTATTATTTCTATGATTTCAATGCGAAGTTTAATATACTGTTATCAAAGAAAGATCGCTTATATTTTAGTGCGTACTTGGGTGATGATATTTTAAAAGTGAAGGAAGGTAAAGATGGTTTTGATTTGGGTTTTGGTTTTGTTTTAGGAAATTTCACCAACAGTTTGCGATGGAATAGAATAGTAAATGAAAAGGTGTTTGTTAACACGTCAATAATTAATACTAATTTTTCGTATAAAATCAATGGTAAATATGAAGACAACAACTTGTTGATTTCGTCGAAAGTAAATGATTATGGTATGAAAACGGATTGGGATTATAATCATTCCTATCGTTTAAAAATGAAATTTGGCGGACAGGCTATTCAACATATATTTAACCCAAATGTAATTAGTACCAAAGGAGAAATCAGTAATCTTTTGGCTAATAGCAAACCAAAAGTGTTATATGCTTTAGAATATGCAGCTTATGCTCATGCCGATTATAAGATCAACGATAGAATAGATATTGCTCCTGCGCTTCGTTTATCGGGCGCTTACGTTACTAACAAGAATTACCTGATATTAGAGCCGAGATTAGGGGTTAAGTACACACTAACCAAACATGATAATATCAAGGCAGGGTATTCTCGAATGGGACAATACATGCATTTGGTTTCGAGTTCCACCGTAGCGTTACCTACCGATTTGTGGTATCCGGTTACAGAAAATATGAAGCCGCAAATTGCGGATCAATTGGCTCTTGGTTATTCACACATTTTTCCTAAAATAAATACCAGTATAACCTTGGAGGGTTACTACAAATGGATGCAGAATGTGACAGAGTATAGAGAAGGAGCTAATTTGATATTGAATAATCATTTTGAAAAAGAGTTGTTGCAAGGCAAAGGAGATGCTTATGGGATGGAGTTTTTAGTGAAACGTGATGAGGGCAAGTTAAGTGGTTGGTTAGGGTACACTTTGTCTTGGTCGACGCGTCAGTTTCCTGAGTTAAACGGAGGAAATGTTTTCCCTGCTAAATATGACCGTCGGCACAATTTGAGTATTGTTGCCAACTACAAATTCACTGAACGTTTTTCTGTTTGTGCTGTTTGGGTGTATATGTCTGGTTCAAGATTTACTCCTCAGGTAGGTGCTTATGCAATGATGAATAGTAGCATGACAGGTATAGATCTTATTCCTGTTTATACGACACGTAATAAAGTATCAATGTCGCCTACCAATCGTTTAGATATCAACTTTATTTTTAAAAGTAAACCAACCAAAAAATTTAGAGGAGAGTGGCATGTTGGAGCATACAATGTTTACAATAGTAACACTCCTTACACCGTTCATTTGGTTACCAATGAATCAGGTAATTCTTATTCGCAAAGAGGGTTGTTTGGTTTTATTCCGTCGGTAGCATATAATTTTGAATTTTAATTTATGAAAAAGATAATTTTAACAGTAGCAGTTTTGACTTCTTTAGCATCCTGTATGCCCAAAGAGAAATCAATTAAGATAGATGACTTTTCCCAAAAACTAACAGTGAATAGTCAGGTGATTCCTGGAGATATTATGTTGGTGGCTTTAACACGAAGTTTCAGTTTGCTGGATAACAGGTATTCAAAATCTGCCGATAGCACAAAAATAAGTGAAGATTTAATGAAAGAATTATTGGTAGAAGATGCTCTAGTTACCATTTCCTATCAAGATAAAGTAGATACCTTGGTGATGTTAAGTCCAGGACTCTATGCAGGAATTCAAATTCCTCAAAATGCGAATGAACTGTACACATTAAATGTTAACGACAATAAGAAAAACATGCATGTTGTAGCACAATCTACAATGCTGGAGAAAGTGGAGTTGAAAACAGTAAATTGTTACATGAAAGGAGATACTCTAAAAGTGGATTATACCTTTGACGATCCCGCTCAAAGAAATAATTACATGCTTAATGTTTATTATAATCCAAATGGTTCTGGCATTGGTAGTGCTAATCCATCGAATTGGGATGTATCGAATTTTTTAACACAGGGGAATACTTATGCTAGCTACGCAACATTAAGTGATCAAAATTTCGAATCTTCATCAGTGCATGGCACAATGAATATTCCTGATTTTGACGATGCAAATATTTCCGATACATTAATTGTTTCGCTGTCAAATATTAGCGAAGACTACTATAACTACTTATCGCTGCGAACCAAAGCAGGAAAGAATGTGTTGACGCAAGTTTTTGGTGAACCCATTAACTATCCTAGTAACGTGCAAGGTGGTTTAGGTTTCTTCTTAACCCATTCGCCCGATCCAAAACTATTTATAATGAATAAATAATTAACAAGATTAAAGCAGTTGATGCAATTTCACTACTTGCATAGCTTCTTTAACATCGTGGACTCTTAGTATATTTCCTCCCTTTTGAAGAGCAATGGCGTGAATAGCCGTAGTGCCGTTGAGCGACTCTTCAGGAGAACATTTCAATGTTCTACAGATCATTGATTTTCTGGAAACACCAATCAGTATAGGCGTATTTAGGTTATTGAACAGGTTGATGTTCTTTAGCAATTCAAAGTTGTTTTCTAAAGATTTCGCGAAACCAAACCCCAGGTCAATAACAACATTATTAACCTGATTCTTTTTCAAGATCTCTAATTTATTTTGAAAAAAACGATAAACATCGCTGGTTACATTGTTGTATTTGGCATCTGTTTGATTGTGCATCAATACATAAGCAATATTTTTCTTAGCGATTAAAGTCAGTATTTTTTCATCGGCCAACCCCGATACATCATTCACTATATCAATACCCAGGGGCAATACTTTTTCAATCACTTCATATTGAAAGGAATCAATGCTGATCAGTATTTCAGGATATTGTTTTCTGATGGCTTCCACTACGGGCATTAGTCGGTTTATTTCTTCCTGAACAGGAATGATTTCCGCTCCCGGACGGGTAGAGCAAGCGCCAATATCAAGAATTTGCGCTCCTTCTGCAATATGCTTTTCGGCCATAGATAAGGCTGCTTCTAAGTTTGCAACTCTGCTATTTTTGTGAAAGGAATCGGGTGTGCAGTTGATAATCCCCATTACTAAGGGTGTTGATAAATCTACAATTTTACCTCTGCACTGTAAGGTGAATTTGTTATAAAAAGTATTAAATTGCACGTCGGAAAAATTCATAAGTCAAAGGTAATCAATGAGCGCAAAAACAGAGCAAGAGTTTGATAAAATCATCAACCAGTGTGTTGATCTTTTTGTGAAGAAGATGAAAGATTATGGCACGGCATGGAGAGTGCTTCGTACTACTTCCTTAACCGATCAGATATTTATAAAGGCCCAAAGAATAAGAACTATAGAGGTTAAGGGTGTTTCTAAAGTAGAGGAAGGAATAGCTTCCGAGTACATTGGAATTATTAATTATTGTGCAATGGCTTTGATTCAATTGGAAAAAGGCGCAGAGTCCAATGATATTATTCCCCAGCCAGAAATTGCCCAAATGCATAAAGCTTATTTAGAACAAGCTAAAAATTTAATGCTGAATAAAAATCACGATTACGGCGAGGCCTGGAGAGAAATGCGTGTAAGTTCTTTAACCGATTTGATTTTAATGAAATTGCTTCGTGTAAAGCAAATAGAAGATAATAAAGGAAACACAATTGTTTCGGAAGGCTTAGATGCCAATTATCTCGATATTATTAACTACAGTGTTTTCGCATTGATTCGCCTGACTGAATGAAGATTTTAATTTGGATAGCGCGAATTGTAGTAGGTGTTTTATTCACTCTTTCAGGTTTAATTAAAGCCAATGATCCTATTGGATTTTCTTACAAATTAGAAGAGTATTTTGAAGTGTTCGCCAATAAAGCTCAATTTTATTTAGATACTCATGGATCGTGGTTTCCTGATTGGTTATTGGAATTGGCTGTTTGGAAATTCCATTTACTGCATGATATAGCTTTGCCTTTTGCTACTATTTTGGTAGTTCTGGAAATAGTATTGGGAATTTGTATTCTAACAGGTACAAAAATGAAATGGGTAAGTAGCATCGCTCTTGTTCTGATTTTATTCTTCACCTTTCTAACCTTTATTTCATGGAACTATAATTTGGTGAGAAGTTGCGGTTGCTTTGGCGATGCGATTAAAATTACACCCGATCAATCTTTTTATAAAGATCTTATTCTTTTATTTTTTATCCTTTTACTCTTTATCTACAGAAGATCTATCAATTCTCTTTTCGAACAAACGGGCGATAGAGTAGTACTGGGCGTTTCAATTTTATGTTCTTTGCTTTTGGTGGTTTACACTTATCGTCATTTACCTATCATCGATTTTAGACCCTATGCGGTGGGTGAAAATATTAAAGAGAATATGATCAGAGTAGAAGGTAAAAAGAAGTTTTATTATACTCTCAAAAATTTAAAAACAGGTGAAGAACAAGAGTTTTCTGAATATCCAAAGGATGTGAAAAACTGGAAATACATCAGTATTCGAATTGAAAAAATTACTCCGGGAATTGATCCGAAAATTGAAGCGTTTACCATTTTTGACGATGATGGTAATGATTTGTTACCTCAAATACTGGAAGATAGCGCTTATACTTTTATGCTGATTTCTTATGATTTAGAACAATTAGGAGAATTTGAAAAGGAAGGAAAGGTAGCAGTAGGATTTAAACCTACAGAAAAAACCAAATCACAGTTTGAAGTGTTGAATGCCTTTGCTAAGGAAGCAGATAAGGAAGGAATGAAATTTATGGTGCTTACGGCTTCTGGTATAGATTATATTGGATCATTTCGTCATCAAATGCAAACTGAATATCCCTTTTATGGGTGCGATGGAACGGTACTCAAAACAATAATTCGTGCCAATCCGGGCTTGGTTTTAATGAAAAATGGTGAAGTACTCGGACAGTGGCATATTAACGATTTCCCCGATTTCGAGGATTTAATGGAGGATTTAAATATTAATTATTCTAAAGATTTATGAGAAGAAAAATCGTAGCAGGTAACTGGAAAATGAACAAAACTGTAAGCGAAGGCTTAAGTTTAATTGAAGCTATTAAAGCGAATGTAGCTAAAGTACAAGGCGCAGGAGTAGATGTAATCGTATCTCCTCCTTATGTAATGTTAAGTGAAGCAGCCAAAGCTCTTCAGGGCAGCAGCGTTAAATTATCGGCACAAAATTGTCACCAAGAAGAAAGTGGTGCTTATACCGGTGAAATATCGGCAACTATGATCAAAGCGATTGGTGCTGAGTATATCATTATCGGACATAGTGAACGTCGTCAGTATTTCAATGAAACCAGTGCATCTATTGCTAAAAAAGTGAGTGTTGTTTTATCCAAAGGATTAACTCCAATATATTGCAATGGTGAAGTGAAGGAAGAGAGAGAAGCAGGTAAACATTTTGAAGTGGTTCAAAGACAAATGGAGCAAGAGCTTTTTCATTTAAGCGCTGAAGAAGTTAAAAAAGTAGTAATTGCTTATGAACCTGTTTGGGCAATAGGTACAGGCTTAACAGCTTCTCCTGATCAGGCGCAGGAAATTCACGCATTTATAAGAAAACAACTAAGCAATAAATATGGAGCTGATGTGGCTGAAAGCATTAGTATTTTGTATGGTGGTAGCTGTAAGCCTGATAATGCGAAAGAAATATTCAGTAAAAAAGATGTGGATGGTGGTTTAATTGGTGGAGCTGCATTAAAAGCAGAAGATTTCTTGGCTATCGTTAACGGATTTAATTAAAAATTAATTTTAAAAACAAAGTTCATAGGCTCTGCTTATGAACTTTGTTTTTTCATTACTAAACTATAGGTTTTGAGTAAAACTTACATCGAATTAAAAGTTCAGGTTAGTCCGGTTGATCCATGGGCTGAAATTTTTATTGCAGCCCTCGCTGATGCAGGCTACGATAGTTTTGAAGAAACGCCTAAGGGATTTAATGCCTTTATTGAAAAAGATCAATATCAAAAAGGTGTTGTTGAAGATTTTGTTCAACAACATCAAAATGAAGTAAAGATTTCTTTTGTTGCGGATGACTTGCCCGATACCAACTGGAACGCCAATTGGGAGAGTTCTTTTTCTCCTATTGAAATTGGTGAATGGTGTGTGGTGCGCGCTCCTTTTCACATCTTGCATAAGAAATACCAACATGAAATTATTATTGAACCCAAAATGTCGTTTGGAACCGGTCATCATAAAACTACATACCTGGTAATGCAGGAAATGAAAAATATAGATTGGCATAACAAAAGGGTTTTAGATATGGGAAGTGGAACGGGGATTTTAGCCATTCTTGCTGAAAAGTTGAAGGCCAAGGAAATGGTGGCGATAGATATTGATGAGTGGGCTTACGAAAACTGCGTAGAAAATCTCGAAAAAAATAGCTGTTCAAAAATAGAAGTTTTAAAGGGTGATGCATCGTTAATCGATAACAAAGGATTCGATATTGTGCTGGCTAATATCAATCGTAATATTTTGTTAGAGGATATGGAAAAATATACTAAAGCCATGTTGCCTGGAGGAATATTGATTATGAGTGGTTTTCTTCTGCAAGATGTGGAAGTGTTAAAAGAAAAAATAGCATCTCTTGGCTTATTGTTTGATAAAGTAGTAACTTCAGGAGATGATAATTCGTCGGAGAATTTCTCTGGCAATTGGGCGCTAATTAAATGTTTTAAATAAATCTGCTACATGAGAAAAATACTTTTCATTTTATTTTTCATTGCTTTTTCCTTTGTAAATGCACAAGTTACCATTAAGGAATTCTCCAGTGATCCCGATAAGTTTTTTGAGGAAATACATGGATTTATTACTACTGCTATTCCTGATGGAGGAGAAGAGTTGATGATGGAATTTGAGGCGGCCTGGAATACCAAACCTATGGACCCTAAAAAGGAAGAGAAGTTTTATAAAACAGTAAATGAAATTTTTCAAAAGAGATTAAAAAAATTGGGAATAGAAAATTCCTTCGTGTATTCTGCAGCCACCAGAAAATTCAATTTAGATCAGAAAGATGATATTTCAATCATGTGTAATCTCATGTTGCAAAGAAGATTGAAAGCACTTCCCGATTTTCAAAACTACCTTACTTCTTTGTTAGGATTTATTGTTACCGACCAATCGGAAATGAGCTTTTCAGCATGGAATGCAACATTAACCAAATTGATGAAGGGTAACTTAAGAGGATTTACTTCCTTCATGAGTACCACCAACAATTTATTTTTATATGGTTCTATCTATGTTTCTAATGGAGTAAGATGGACGGGAACTTCTAAGAACTATACTTTCGATTACGATAGTTTGCCCAAGATTGTTTTTTCTGATAAAATGACCTTGTATTGTGTTGCCAAACGCGATACTTCTTTTATTTATGAAACCAAAGGTACTTTTTATCCTTCCACTCAAATGTTTATGGGAACAGGTGGAACAGTAACCTGGGAAAGAGTAGGAGTATCGAGAAAAGTATCTTATGCTTTATTGAATAAATACAGTATCAACATGAGATTCTCTAAATATAGTGCCGATTCGGTTACCTTCTTTCATTCAAAATATTTCGATCATGCATTAAAAGGTAGAGTGATGGAACAGATTCAGGCCGATGTTGATTCAAGCAGCGCCAGTTTCCCGTCATTTATTTCATATAGTAAAAAAGAAAGAATTAAAGAGATTTCTAAAAACGTTGATTTCGAAGGCGGATTCTCTATTAAAGGCGCTCGGTTTATTGCTCAGGGTACTTCAGAAGAACGTGCTAAACTTACCTTCAAATATCAGGGGAAACCTACAATGGAATTAATGGCCGAAAGGTTTTCTATTACTGATAGTACTATGGTTTCTGCTGATGCGGCAGTAATCATTCGTTTGAAAGATGATTCTATTTATCATCCTACCTTACAATTTAAATATGTGAAATCGGTAAATTTAATTACACTGTATCGTGATAAAAAAGGTTTGTCGAGATCTCCTTATTACGATACCTACCACGATGTGGATATTGATGTAGAATGGTTGCGATGGAGAGTAGATACTCCTGCTATGGTAATGAGTGCTATTATTGGATCATCAACGCATGAAATGGATTTAGAGTCTTCACTTTTCTATGATGAAGGAAGATTTATTGCTTTGCAAGGCTTAAATGATGTGCATCCTTTATATCAAATTAAAAAGTACATCGATAGCAGAAACAATAAGAAAAGAACTTTCTTTCTCGATGATTTTGTGAGTTACATGCACCAGGATGAAAACGACGTTAAAATTCTATTGATTCATCTGGCCAACTACGGTTTCCTGAATTATGATATTCCTAAAGGAGAGATTACGGTTAAAGAAAGATTGTTCCATTACCTATATTCAAAATCGAAGAAAGAAGATTATGATAATATCTCTATTCACTCAGATATTGAAAGTAAACCCAATGCCACACTTTTTATTACCGATAGCTGTGATATGATTGTTCGCGGCGTAAGAAAGGTAATGTTGAGTGAAGGAAGAAAAGTGTATTTCCAACCTATGGAAGGAGAAATTGTGTTGCACAAAAATCGCGACATGACTTTTGGTGGTGCCATCAAATCGGGGATGACAGAGTTTTTTGGAAAACAGTTTGAATTTAAATACGATGATTTTAAAATAGAAATCATTAACGCCGATTCAATGCGGGTTTTTGCTCCTACATTAAATCAGGAAAGACCCGATTCGGTAATGATGATGCGTGTTAGTAATACCATTGAGAAATTGTATGGAAGAATATTGATCGATAAACCTTTCAATAAATCAGGAATAAGAATCGATTCTTTTCCTCAATACCCCATTTTCATTAGTGATTCTACTTCAAAAGTATTTTTCGATAAACGGAATGCTTTAAATAATCCTAAATCTAAAATTCCCGCCTATCCCAAAGATAAAGTGTATTTCACTGTTGAACCATTTTCTTTGGATAGTATGAATACACTCGATAGAAACAGCGTGGCCTTTGATGGTAGTTTTACATCGGGGGGGATTTTTCCTGTGTTTAAGGAAAAACTTAAAATTATGCCCGATCACTCTTTAGGTTTTCATCACCCCGCCCCCAAAGAAGGAGTGCCGGTGTATGGAGGAAAAGCTACTTATTTCATGGAGATTAATGTGAGTAATAAAGGTATTCGTGGTAACGGTAAATTAGATTATATCACATCAACCACTTACTCAGAAGATTTTATATTTTATGTCGATTCTGTAAATGCGATTGCTAAAACATACGAAGTCAAAGAAAGAAAAGAAGCGGTGGAATACCCATCGGCAAAAGGGGAAAATTTAAAATTCCATTTCGAACCCTATAACGATAAATTATGGGCTAGTGTAATCGATAAACCTATTGAGATGTATGGCTCTCAGGCCAAGTTGGATGGTACAATGATTTATGGTACACAAAAAATGGGGGGCTACGGAAAAGTTGATTTTGAAAATGCAGAATTAACATCGCGAGATTTCGATTTTCAAAACAGAAAATTTAAGGCCGATACTTCCGATTTTAAATTAAAAGCTGCTGATCCTGCAGAAGGTTCCATTGCTTTTGCTACTAAAAATGTAAAATCGATTATCGATTTCGATAAAAGGGAAGGTGATTTTATAGCCAATGGTGGAGCATCATTCGTTGACTTTCCTGTGAATCAATATGTGTGTTACATGGATCAGTTCAAATGGTTTATGGATAAATTTGAATTGGAATTAAGTACCAGTTCTGGTCAGGCTAAAACTGCCGATGGTGCTGCCGGAGCGAGTGATCTCGATTTGTCGGGATCGGAATTTATTTCTACTCACCCTAAACAAGATTCACTGAAATTCATTTCACCCAAGGCAAATTTCGATATTAAAAACTACATCATTAAAGCACATGAAGTTAAATATTTGAATGTGGCCGATGCCAGAATTTATCCTGGAGATGGTGAAGTGGTGGTAGAAAAAGCAGCCAAAATGAAAGCTTTTGAAAAAGCGAAAATTGTGGCGAATAGTTTAACCGAGTACCACACCATTTTGGATGCTCACGTGGATGTTTATGCCAAAAAAGATTATAAAGCAGAAGGTGATTATGAGTATGTAGATGCCGAAGGTGGTCGCCAGAAATTACACTTTAGCAATATTCGTGTAGATACTACTTACCAAACTATTGCCAGTGGTGACATTGCCGAATCACAATTGTTTAAACTGAGTCCGCAGTTCATGTATAAAGGAAGAGCAAGTATTGCAGCTAATAAAAAAGGAATTTTCTTTGATGGTGGTACCAAACTGGTTCACGAATGTAAACAAGCAAAACCATGGATTAGCTTTGAAGCAGATATCGATCCTGCCAATGTGATGATTCCTGTAGATACTATTACTAAAATATTTGGTGATCCGAACGGAAGGTTGTTTAATGGTTTAAATGTTACCAACGATTCTACTGGTATTTACACTTCTTTAATGGCGCCCAAAAGAAGTTTTACGGATGATATAATTATTGGAGGTAAAGGTTTTTTGGTGTATGATTCAGAAGCGAGTGAATACAGAATTTCAAATAAAGAGAAATTGCGGGAGAAAAATTATCCGGGAACTTATGTGGCAATGAACACGCAAACTTGTGCGGTGGAAACGGAAGGTAAAATGAATTTGACTTTCAAAACCGGACAAATGAAAGTGAATATTGCAGGGCATGGTGAATTGGATCCTGCTGTAGATACTGCGAAATTTGATGTGGTGATGACGCTCGATTTCTTGTTGGATGACGGTATGTGGAAACACATTATGAACAACCTGGAAGGTAATCCAAACTTAGGTGCAGTGAACAATAATCGTCCGGCTTACGAACGTGCTCTTCGTGATTTAGTAGGAAAAGAGAAAGGTGATAAATTGGTTTCTGATATTGCTTTATACGGACAATTCAAACGTTTTCCTGATGAGTTAAAACACAATTTTGTAATCAATCATTTGAACTTGTATTGGGATAAAGACAAAAATGCCTTCGTTTCTAAAGGCTTAATTGGTATTGGTTCTATGGACAATCATCAGATCAATAAATATGTAGAAGGTTATGTAATGATTGAAAGGAAAAAAACGAAAGAAGAAGTGTATTTGTACTTGAAAATTGATGATAAAACATGGTACTACTTTAACTATTCTACAGGAATCATGTCGGTACTTTCTTCCCACGAAGATTTCAATGCTATTGTAAATTCCTTGAAGCCCGATAAAAAAGAGTTGAAAGGTGGTAGAGATGAAGATCCTTATTCTTTCATGTTGGCCGTAGAAAGAAAAATGAAAATGTTTATCATGAAAATGGAGGGCGGGGAGTAGGAAGAGTGAGAGTGAGAGTGAGTTTGGAGAGTGATTGTCATTCGGAGAAACGAAGGAACTATCGTCTTGAACTTGACTTTTAGAAAATTAAATAAAATACGTTTGATCAAACAGTTTTAACTCGATGAGTACACCTGATATTCAGCAAAAAATAGCTCAGCTTTCAAAAGAATTAGAAGATCACAATTATAGATATTATATTCTTTCAGCGCCTTCAATCAGCGATTATGATTTCGATATGCTGCTCAAACAATTGCAGCAATTAGAGGAACAATATCCTGAATACGCCAGTGAGAATTCGCCTACGAAAAGGGTGGGCGGTGGAATTGTAAAAGAGTTCAATACGGTGAAGCATAAATATCCAATGCTTTCATTGAGCAATTCATATTCAAAAGAAGAACTGGTAGATTTTGAAAACAGAATCAGCAAACTCACCAATGAAAAAATAGAATATGTATGCGAGTTGAAATACGATGGTGTAGCTATTGGGTTGACTTATCGCAATGGAGAATTGGTACAGGCTTTAACGCGAGGAGATGGGGTGCAGGGTGATGATATTACCAACAATGTTAGAACCATCAGAACCATTCCCTTAAAATTAAAAGGCAACAATATTCCTTCTGAATTTGAAATTCGTGGGGAAATATTTTTACCCCGCGAAGCCTTCGATAAAATCAACGAAGAAAAAAAAGTAGCGGGTGAAGCCTTATTGGCAAATCCTAGAAATACAGCATCGGGTACTTTGAAGATGCAAGATTCTTCGGTGGTTGCTAAGCGCGGATTAGATTGTTATTTGTATTTTGTTTTAGGAGAAAATTTACCATTTTCTACTCATTATGAAAGTATTCAAAAAGCGGAGGAATGGGGATTTAAAGTTCCTTTGGCCGCAAATAATTTTTTAAAGAAAACGGATTCTATTGATGGCATTTTAGAATTCATTAATTATTGGGATCAGGAAAGATCAAAATTACCTTTCGATGTGGATGGTGTGGTAATTAAAGTGAATCAGTATGCAGTGCAAAAACAGTTGGGCGTTACTGCAAAATATCCGCGTTGGGCTATAGCCTATAAATTTGAAACGGAAAGAGCGTGTACCCAATTACTGAGCGTATCTTATCAGGTAGGAAGAACAGGTGCAATCACTCCTGTAGCGAATTTAGAACCTGTTTTGTTGTTGGGTACCACGGTGAAAAGAGCATCTCTGCATAATGCCGATATTATTGAAAAATTAGATGTTCGTGAAGGTGATTATGTTTATGTAGAAAAAGGAGGTGAGATTATTCCTAAAATAGTAGGAGTAGATTTATCTAAACGTCCGTTGAACTCAACTCCTTTGGTGTACATAAAAAATTGTCCGGAATGCGGAAGTGAACTTGTGCGCAAAGAAGGTGAAGCTATGCATTATTGTTTAAACGATAGTTTGTGCGGACCCCAAATCAAAGGAAAAATGTATCATTTCATTTCCAGAAAGGCAATGAATATCGACGGATTAGGAGAAGAAACCATTGATCAGTTGTATGATTCAGGCTTAATAAAAAACATTGCCGATTTATATACTTTGCAATTTGAATGGGTGGTAAAGTTGGAGAGAATGGCAGAGAAGTCGGCCAATAATCTTTTGCAAGGTGTTACTCAATCTAAATCAGTTCCTTTTGAAAGAGTATTGTTTGCTTTAGGTATCCGACATGTAGGTGAAACAGTAGCAAAGAAATTGGCTTTTCATTTTAAAAATATCGATGCGCTCATTCAAGCGTCAACAGAGGAATTGATCAATGCAGAAGACGTGGGAGAAAAAATTGCAGTGAGCATTAAAGAATATTTTTCTCATCCCGAAAATGTAGAATTAATTAATAAATTGAAAGGAATTGGTTTGAACTTCGAAGTAGTAGAAGTAGAGAAAGTGGGTGGAAGTAATATTCTGGAAGGTAAGTCAATTGTGGTTTCTGGTGTATTTAAAAACTTCTCCCGCGATGACATTAAAAAAGAAGTAGAGAAGCACGGTGGTAAAAATATTTCCTCTATTTCTTCTAAAACATCTTTTGTTTTAGCAGGTGAAAATATGGGCCCGGAGAAATTAAAGAAAGCTGAAAAATTAGGAGTACAAATTTTAACTGAAGATGATTTTATAAAATTAGTGGGAGAGGGAAGCTCTGAAAAGACTGATGATTCGGGGGCACAAATGGAGTTGTTTTAATTAGAAATTAATAATGCAATGGATAACACTTTGTGTTACTAAAGCCATTTTAGCAAAATTTAGTTTTTCCATCGTATCGTCGGCAGTATGATAATTATGATTTCTATAAAAACCGGTATTGCTAATCATCACTGCGTTGAAATCGTTTTTCCAATAATTTAAATGATCGCTAAAATCTATTCCTGATAAAGCCGCCGGAGCGTTAATAGATTCAACTGGAATAGAACTTCCTGCTTTCATAAGCTGACGAACTTTTTGGGTATAGTCGCTTTGATCTGATCTTCCTACTACAGTAATGAAATTCCCAATATTGGGATACACTAATTTTAAAGCGGCTATAGGATAATCTTGTGAGTTTTTTTCATCGGAGAAATATCCAATCATTTCTAAACAAATCATTCCTGTGATAGTAGAACGATCTTCTATGATGCTTTCTGCATGAATGGCGCTTCCCATTTTATTGGTTCTAAAGAAAGGGGGCTCTTCTAAGGTATAAGCTACTAAATCGACTCTCTTATTTAGTGTCTTTCCGTGCAGAGCTTTACCTATTTCAAGTAAACCAGCAACTCCACTGGCATTGTCATCGGCCCCTGGCAATTCTTCACAAACATCATAATGAGCGCCCACAATCAATCTATTTTTAAATTCACTTCCATAACTTGCAATTACATTTTTATACAATTTTCCTTCTACTGTAAACTCTTGAAAATATACTGTATCAGCAAATGATTTTAAATAAGAAAAAATATAATTAGCGCAACTATCCAGGGAACTTATATTGGCAAAATTTCTAGCAGGTTGAACAGAGGTGAAAAAAGTGACATGTTGTTTTAAGATATTAGTATCTATTGGCATAGAAGAATCAACTTCAATTTTTTCTTTTGAAAAATCGGGTTGTTTTAAAGCAAAAAATGCAAGTGAGATTAATAGTAAAAATAAAAGTGCAGATACTCCAACGATTTTCTTCATCAATCGAAAATAAGTTTTGAAAATCACAATGGAAAGCATTTTTGATTTTTTAAAGTAGGGGGATTTTGTGAATCTCTTGTAGGGGCTCCCCTTGCGGGTGCCCAAAACACAAAATTATAAATGGGAACCGCAAGGGGAGCCTCTACGAGAGGAACACAATTAGATGAAATAAAAAAGAGCTCCAAATTTCTTTAGAGCCCTTGAGTAGCGAGAGGGAGATTTGAACTCCCGACCTCAGGGTTATGAATCCTGCGCTCTAACCAACTGAGCTACCTCGCCGAATATTTTTCGGGTTGCAAACATAAAGTATTAGTTATAAAATCACAAATATTAGATAAATTTGAGGGAAATTGATTTTTCCAAAATAAGCTAGTGAAACGTTTACATCTCTTTATAATTAAAGCATTTATTGGTCCGTTCCTTCTGAATCTGATCATTACCGATTTCCTGTTTCTTATGATTTGGATGTGGAAGTATGTGGATGACTTGATTGGAAAGGGACTGGATTTATCGGTTATTCTGGAAATGATGTGGTATGCTGGCTTGTGGCATGTGCCCATGTGCTTACCCTTATCGATTCTACTCTCTTCTATCATGGCCTTTGGAAAACTAGGAGAAACCAACGAATTAACTTCATTGAAATCGTTAGGGATTTCATTACAGAAAACCATGTTTTCATTGATAGTATTCAATTTTATGATGGCTGTTGCAGCTTTCTTTTTCAGTAATAATGTACTTCCGCTTACTGCCTTTAAAATGCATAGTTTATTGAATGATATTGTTCAAAAGAAGCCGGAATTAAACATTCCTGAGGGAGTATTTTACAATGGTATGCAAGATTATACCATTCGGGTAGAGAAAAAATACAGCGATAAAACCATGAAAGGTATAACGCTTTACGATCATCATAACAATGAAAGCAATAGTTTTTTGGTAGCCGATTCAGGAAAGATTGAGAATATTTTAAATGGAAAATACATGCGTTTCACTTTGTTTAATGGTGCAGCATATAAAGAGGACAGAGCCTTAAATAACCCTAATCCGAATGCCCCTCGATCGATGTTAAGAAGTACTTTTGCTGAACATGTAATATATATCGATATGTCGGCTTATGCTTTTCGCAACAACGAAAATTCTTTTGGCAGAAATTCCGCCCAAATGATGAATGTAGAACAGTTGGAATACTGTTTGGATTCTCTAAAAAAAGATATTCAACAGAGAAGAAATAATTTAAAAAATGAAATTAGTGATTACTATTATTTTATTCGGGATACTACTATGGTGGCAGATACGGTAAAACCAATGGTTGTAGCGGCCAATATTATAGGAATTTTACCTTCGGAAAAGAGAGCCATAATTCTACAAGATGCTGAGCAATCGGCACGTTCTGCTTTAGGGTATCCCGACAGGTCGGGAACCTACGAAGAAGAAAGTTTTAAGAATGAGAGTAAATACAAAATTGAGTGGCATAAAAAATTCACCTTGTCGGTGGCTTGTTTCATCTTATTTTTCATTGGTGCACCTTTGGGAGCAATCGTTCGAAAAGGTGGTTTAGGGTGGCCTGTGGTAATAGCAGTGCTTTTCTTTTTAGTGTATTATGTAATCTCTATCATCTTTGAAAAAACAGCTAAAAACAATGCTATTGAACCGTGGATAGGGATGTGGATGGCGTCAATGGTTTTAATGCCTGTGGGCGTGTTTTTAACTTATAAATCAACCAGAGATTCAAAATTATTCAGCATGGCTGTGTACAGAAATGGCTGGAATAAAGTAGTGACCTTCTTTAAAAAACAAGGATCATGAGAATATTGCAGCTTTGTCAGCGTCCGCCCAATCCACCTATTGATGGTGGCGCAATAGCCATGAACAATGTTACTTTAGGTTTATTGGAATTAGGACATCAGGTAAAGGTTTTAACCATCACCACCCCAAAACATCCGGTACAATACAACAAAATAAATTCTGCTTATTTAGAAAAAACCGAATTAGAAGCGGTTTTTGTAGATACTTCCATTCATTTGATGGATGCTTTCATGAATTTATTTGAGAGCGAATCTTACAATGTGAAGCGTTTTGTTTCTGAAGATTTCGAAAAAAAATTAATAGAGATATTGGAGGGTAATTTATACGATGTGGTTTTGCTGGAAACACTTTATGTAACTCCTTATATTGATCTGATCAGAAGATTATCGAAAGCCAAAATTGTTTTGCGATCGCACAATGTAGAGCATATTATTTGGGAGCGTGTAGCCAATAATTCAGGGAATTACTTGAAGAAAGGCTATTTGAATTTTCTGGCTAAAAAGCTGAAAGAATATGAAGTTGGTGTATTGCAGAAAATTGATGGATTGTTGGCCATGACTAACGAAGACCTTGAAGTTTTCAAAAGTTTAGGTTGTAATGCAAAATCTATTTCGGTTCCAACAGGAATGATTCTCGATTCTGAATTATTTACTCCAACACAGAAAGAGGAGGATTTTTCTGTTTTCCATATTGCCTCTATGAATTGGTTGCCCAATGTGGAAGCAGTGGAATGGTTTTTAAAAAATGTGTGGCATTTGGTATTACAAAAAGTTCCGCAGGCTAATTTGTATTTAGCGGGTAGAGATATGCCGGAGTGGCTACTCAATTATAAACAAGAAAGAGTTTTTATTGTGGGTGAAGTAGAGAACGCCCGCGATTTTTATAAGAGTAAAAAAGTGATGGTAGTTCCTGTATTATCGGGAGGAGGAATGCGCATAAAAATTATTGAGGGAATGGCGATGGGAAAAAATATTGTTTCAACCACCATAGGAGCAGAGGGCATTTTATGTGTAAATGGTGAACATATTTTAATTGCCGATAAAGCGGAGGAGTTTGCTCAAATGATTTCTTTCTTTTTAAAAAATGAAAAAGTGAGTAAAGAACTTTCTTTAAATGCGCAACAGCTTATTAAGGAAGAATACGATAATTCAGGTATTTGCAAAAGAATAGAAGAGTTTTTAATGGCACTTTAATTTATATTTCTGAAACCCAAAACATTAATATTATTATCTCGTTTGCCTTATCCTCTTGAAAAGGGAGATAAGCTAAGGGCCTATCATTTTATTAAGGAGTTATCGAAATGGGAAGATATTTATTTGATAGCGATTTCCGATAATGAAGTAAAGCAGGAACATATTAATGAGGTAAAGAAATATTGCAAAGAAATCCATGTTTTTCCTATTTCCCTGAAATCAATTATGAGCAATATGATTCGCTCTTTTATTTTGGGATTACCTTTCCAATCGGGTTATTTCTACAACTCAAAAATTGCGCATGAAGTAGAACTTTTGGTAGATAAAATTAAGCCCGATCATATCTTTCTTCAATTGTTGAGAACTACTGAATATGTGCGAAATATTCATGGCGTAAATATGACTCTCGATTATATGGATGCTTTTGCCAAAGGAATGGAGAGAAGAATTGATGGTGCTTATTTTCCGGCAAAGCAAATTTATCGATGGGAGTACGATCGTTTAAGAAAATATGAAAGCAGAGTTTACCATTGGTTTAAAAATAAATTGATTATTTCCGATCAGGATTTGAATAGTTTATTTATTGGCGATGTATCCTCTGTTAATATTATTCCCAATGGTGTAGATACAGAGTATTTTCAACCTACTCCTGCGAATAAAGAATATGATTTGCTGTTTTTTGGAAACATGTCGTATCCTCCCAATGTATCGGCAGCCATTTATTTGTGTAAAGAAATAGTGCCTTTGCTTCAAAAGAATTTCCCTGATTTGAAAGTGGCTATTGCAGGAGCAGATCCATCGAGAGAGGTACAGGCATTAGCCAATAAAAATGTGATTATAACAGGATGGGTAGATGATATGCGTGAGTATATCAGAAAATCAAAAATTGCTATTGCTCCCATGTTAATTGGAACTGGCTTGCAAAATAAATTATTGCAGGCGATGGCAATGGAAATACCTTGTATTACATCGGTATTGGCTAATAATGCATTGGGTGCTAAACATCAGGATTCTATTTTGATTGGAAGAAATACCGAAGATTATGTTAAGCAGGTTTCGCTTTTATTGAACGATAGAGAGCTATATCAAAAAATTGCCGTAAATGGCTGTAAGTATGTTAATGATAATTTTAACTGGGAAGCCTATGCAAAAAAAGTGCATCACCTCATGTATCCTGAAAAATTAATTAATAAGTAATCGCTGATTAAGTATTTTATCGCCATCTTTTATCGATAAAATATAGATTCCTGAATTCAAGTTTAATTGAATGTTGTTTTGTTGTTTTAGCACACCATTTTTACGATATACTTCTTTGCCCATTGCATCGCTCACAATTATGTTTACTGATTTTCCATTGGAGTTATAATTGAAATTAAAATCACCTTCATTGGGATTAGGATAAACAATCAATTCATTAGATTCCAAATTTTGAATATTTGTGCCGTTCACAGTCCACGAAATTTCTTTTACACCTCCCCAGTTAGAGCAGAAGGGGATACATAAGGGAACAAAGATATATCCTAAATAAATTTTATCTTGATATAATCCAACACCCCAGGTTCCCTGAGAATTATTAATGCCACCAAAAACGGTAATTGAATCGGGTTGAGCGGGGTTTTCAACACTCACCACATTCATGTCACTTTTTCCTGTAGCAATGAAAAGAAGATTTGAATTTTTATCGAATTGAATTTCGTTGGCGTGACCTCTACTTGCAAACCAATTACTTGTTCCCCAAGGATTCCACCACGAAACTAATTTTATATCGGAGGTATCCTTAATGTTTAAAATCTCAACACCTGCATAATCAACAGCAACATACAATAGGGTATCGTTTAGCGCAAGATTATTATAAGCCCTGGGTTTTCCATTCATAGCCGGATTTGAATATCTGCCGGTTTCAATAATATTTTGTTTGTTGGTGGTATTGATAATTCTAATTCCTCCGGCATCATAACACAAATAAACAATATCATTTTTTACAGCCATTCCCCTGGCATTGTATTTAGCGGGATCAGGATTAGGATCTGGAAAACTAATACTAGGAGTGAAGCTCCCTGCAATGGAAATATTATTTTTATTACTAACATCAAAAACAATTAAACCATCTCCCATTCCCCCGAAGTATGCATAATTTCCTTCTATTTTTACTATGCCTCCACCTGATTTGGCACCACTGTATTTTTTCCATATATCGGTTACAAACGCCTGAGTGGGATCAGTTACATCAACGATCGCCATTCCTGGATATTCCCCATTGGTAAATGAATTTCCTAAAGCCAGATAAAGATAATTTCCTTCTTGAGTTACATTCATTACATCTAAAGTATCGAGCTGATTTTTGGTAATAGTTTTGATTTTATTAGGGGTAGAACTGATATCGTAAATCAATAAACCTTGCTCTTTGGCCGCAACATAAATTACATCCTGTCCTTGTTTGTCGTGTTCGATAGTAAGAGCCGGATAAGCAAAATTAAAAGGTATTTCCCAATTCAATTGAAGATTTACTTGTGGACTTTGAGCGAAAATATTGAGACCAAGAGTCAATAAAAATAGAAGAGATAGATTTTTCATTTCAAAGATTTTCATCTAAAGTCGGAATTATTGGGAATAAATCAAACTAAAATATTGATTTTGAATAATCTATGATTTTATTTTCCTGCCATCATTTCTATTTGAGAATGGAAATGTCGGATAGATCTTAGCGATTGAAGAAGCTCTTCGTCTTTACAATCTGGATATTGCTTTTTAAAGAATCCAATTGCATATCCGCTAGTCTCTTTTGCTTTCGCTAAGTCCCCTGATCCATATTCTTTCATCATAGCTTCAATAGATTCATTGAGAACGGCAATACACAATAGTTTTTTGTGTTGAAGATCGTTGGCTAGAGGTAGAGAATCATTATTCACCAGCCAATTCAAGTAAATCATTTCTTCTTTAACAATGTTCTTTTGCTTTTTAGTATCGTAATATTTTGTTTTTACCAGCACAGGTTTTTTAGCAATTTCATCGCTTATATTTTTAATTGAAAATTTAACCAAGGCAATTTTATTAGCATTGGCTTCAACATCTGTAATCATTATTTTATGTGAGTATTTGCTGGTGCGTAGCGCTTTGAACCCAAAAACCTGTTTGAATGAGATGTTATCGGAATAAAATATTTCAATGTTTAAATCGGTAGAATGGGTATGTGATAGGCTTAAAATTTCTTTTTCTATTGACTGTTCTAATGTTTTGGTATCGCTTACTACATGTACATGACCTTTTCCATTTACTGCCAAAGTAGTAAGTAATCTTTTGTTACAATTTCTACTAATACCAATAGTGCTTAATTCTATTCCTTCTTTATTGAATTCTTTCGATTTTAGTATCAACTTATCTTCTGGAGTTGTACCGTAACCATCACTCATCAGAATTACACGATTGATTCCGTTGGGAAGGAAATTAGACAATACCTGATCATATCCTCTTACCAAAGCTTTATAAATATTAGTTCCGCCCTTAGCCTGAATTCCTAGTATAATCGATCGTATATTGGTACATTCTCCCAAAGGCATTGCTGCTAGTAGTAAATTAGTTTCTTCATCAAAAGTAACGATGCTGATAATATCTGTTTTTTGTAATTTTTGAATTTGAAATAATAAAGTGTTTTTAAGCATTTCTATTTTTGAATAGCCTTCCACAGAACCACTTTTATCGATAACAAAAGCTACGTTTACCGGCGGTTTAGAGGAGGAATTAGAATCGTTGTTGGTAGAATATCCTATTTCCATTACTGCTTCTTTTGAATTTTCATTGATAGCATTGCACCATTTAGGGTAGATTTCAATGGCATGATTGTCAACCGGTGATGAAAATTTCTTACCGTTATAGTCGTTGTAGTTCAATAATTTTAATTCAGGTATATCATTATTTACAAGCACTTCGTTAACGGTGGATGGTTCATAATTCACCCCACTATTTTCGGAGGGATTGTAATAAGAAGTTGAAAAAGAGGAAGTAGAGGAGGGAGCATAGCTTGTTCTTATTGCATTACCATCTTTGGAAGGGTAATCAATCACTAAGAAACTAGTGGATTTTCCAGGATTGGTGGAGTAATCAAGAAATTGAACATCTCTATGTTTATTAAAATGAACTTTATATTTTCTTTTGGCAGGAACCATAAAATAAGCAAAGCCTCCTACTAAAATAGTGGATCGATAGACAGTGTTACTTCCTTCCATTTCAAGATAAAGAACCTCATTAGAAGGAACACCTGCGCCTACTTTTATTTTAACCAAAACTCTTCCGTAAGCTTCCTCTGTGCTATCTGAAATAATTTGTTGAATGGTGTCTGCTTTAATATAATCAACTACTGTAGAAGAATCATAGGTGATGTCTAAATCGTATTCACCGCTTTCAGATCCTATTTTTACAAAAGAATAACTATCTAAATCATCTACATCTACTTCGTATTCTGAATTGTTAGGGACTTTAAATTTCGCTACTCCTTTGCTGTTGGTTTTAGTGATAAAGGATTTCCCTAAACTTAAGCTTGATAATTTCACGAGATAGTTGGTTAAAGGCGTGCTATCTCCTCTAAGAATATTTACGCGAACAACAGATTTGTTGGGATTCAAATCCATTTGATTGGGCTTTACGTCTTCCATGATTAATTTTGTAAATCTCCTATCGGAAGGTTGATGCATTGTCGGATCAGAAGCGCTATTGTCGTAAGTAATAAGCATATTACCAATTACACCCCATTCGGAAGGCACATCAATAACACCAGCATTTTGAATATCGAGAATACTGGCTATCCATTTTTTTCCACTACTAATTTGAAAGACAACCACTCCGTTGGAGTCGGTAGTTCCGGAAGTAATTTCATTGCTAGTACTTTCATTAAGTTTTACCTGTGTATTGGCTAAAGGATTTTTGTTGTGATCAACAACTGTAATGGTGGTGGTAATGGAACCTTGTCCGTTTACAATAAAAATAAAAAAGCTAAAGCATGTGCTCAATAGTATTTTCATAAATAAAGGATTTTAGATTGATCTCTCTACTACTCAATACCGAAAAAGCAAAACGTTACAAGAACTATTGAATTTTTTTTAAGGAATCAATTTGATGTGCTAGAAAAGTGGAAATTGGTAAAGCATCTTCAGAAAGAACATGCACTTCATCAAAGGTTTTTAATTGAGGATAATACTTTTGCAAAGGGATATAGTATGTTCCGTGTTTTTGGGCAATTTCTTTCATCTTATCTTCATGTTGCGGCCAATATTTTTTTTGAATGTTGTACAATTTATCTCCAATAGGAACATTTACTAAATATACTTCACCGTATTGTTGTAGGTAATCTATAGTTTTTTCAAGGTATTCAATACGGTATTCGGAAGGTTTGTTTTGATCGGATTCTTTTTGGTATTGAATCAATTTAGCTTTTTTCATTGCCTCTGTTTTTTCCGTTGAAAAGCTATTGTCTACTACAGAGAATCCATTTTCGTAAACATGCATATTTATTTTTTCGTTGTTCATCAATGGAGCATAAACAGGTGTTTCGTTTTTAAAAATGTATTCGAAATTAGGATCAACATCAATAAAAATTTGTCTACCAACACAATTTTTTTTGTCGGTTTTAACACTTTTCTCATTGTCTTTTTCTTCCGATAATCCGTAAGGATCCACTTCTAAAATGAATAAGTTGTTTTCACCTCCTTTTATTTTTCTTTTAATAGCGTTGAAATATACCTCGCCATAAGGAGAGGCCGCTGCTGTAAATGCAAAATTATGCATATCAGGATATTTCTTAAATGCCGATGGATCTATTGCAAATCTTGCTCTACTGGTGCCAATGATCAATGAATTGTTTTCGTGGGTTAATTTTAAATAATTGTAATCATTAAATTTCTCAATATTGAAATACACAATCAATAACCAGGCAGTGATGGCAAACCCAAGTACTATCGATATTTTAATAATAAACTGTTTCATTAAAATTGGAAATAGATGAATTGATCTCTTTCAAAAATGCCAATCATTAAAATTGTTAATACGATAACAATATACAGCGGCCACTTAATGTAATTATTAATTCTACTGATTTTGCTGTTGAATCCATCAATATTGAACTGACAAGTTTCAAAAAACAACAAGCTAAATATCCCTAGAAACGAAAGATACAACTCTATAGGATTGCTTTCTGATTTGAACATGTATATGCCTAATTGATGGATGTCAACACGACAAGCTTGTTGTATAATAATCCAAGCATTTTCAATACTGCTGGCTCTAAAAAATATCCAGCCAATTAAAATGAAAAAGAAAACAAATGGAATTTTAATAAGTTTACTATTTACTTTAAAGTATTTTGATACAAGAGATTCTATGGTAATAAGAACTCCATTATAAATACCCCAAATAATAAAAGTGAAATTAGCACCATGCCATAAACCTGAAACAAAAAAAGTAAAGATGAGATTGAAATGGCGACGAGCTTTTCCCACTTTATTTCCCCCTAAGGGAATGTATACATAATCTTTAAACCAGGTAGATAAACTGATGTGCCATCTCTTCCAAAATTCACCAAAACCAGAGGAGAAATAGGGGAGATTGAAATTTTTCATCATATTAACTCCTAATACTCTTGCTGAACCAATAGCTATATCTGAATACCCCGAAAAATCACAATAAATTTGAAAAGCAAAAAATACAGTTCCAATAATTACAGGAAAACCTTCTAAATTTTCAGGATGATCGAACACCAAACTTACATAGGGTGATAATCTATCAGCAATTACCGCTTTTTTGAATAAACCCAAGGCTATTAATTTGGTACCTGATACTGCCAATTGATAATTGAAAGGATTAACAGCTTTTAGTCGGGGAATTAAATGGCAGGCTCTTTCAATCGGACCAGCAACCAATTGAGGGAAGAAGGATACAAATAAGGCGAAATAGCCAAAATGTTTTTCGGCAGGCATACTACCTCTGTATACATCTATAGTATAACTTAAAGATTGAAAGGTATAAAAGGAAATTCCAACAGGAAGCAAAATATGAAAATCGGGAAATACGGTTTGGATATTAAAAACACCTAATGAAAGTTGAATAGTATCGGTGAAAAAATTAAAGTACTTGAAAAAAAACAGGATACTTAAGTTGGATAGGATACTACCAAACATCCATATTTTTTTTAATCTTTTTGTTTTGCTGGATTCTATTTTTTTAGCGCAAAAGAAATCTATAGTTGTTGATGTGAACAATAGGAAGATATAATTGATCTCCCAACACATATAAAAATAGTAGCTAGCAGCCAATAAAACAGTCCATCTGTATTTCCCCGAAATAGAGTAAAACAGTACGAAGACTAATGGCAGGAAAAGAAAATATTGTAAGGTATTAAAAAGCATTCGCTACTAGCGTTTGCTGCGAATGTATAAAAAATGATTTTAAACTGAAATTATCTCCTTTGATGTTCGCTTTTGATTTTTCGGGTGACACGCTCGTATTCAGGACACTTACTCATTAAAACAGTATATACTTTAACCATTAACCTTCCATTATCGGGATTCGATTCATCCATTTTTTTTCCTTGTTCACCACTTTGATAACTTTCAATAATGGCTGCTTGATTTTTAGCTTGTGCTTCATTCAAACAAGCGTTACGCATGGCATTGACCTTAGAAGCTGAAGAGTCTGTATTTATTTTCTTCAAACAGTTGCAAGCTGTATCTGCTATTACATCTTCAATTTGAATTTGAGCTGATAAGGATGGGGTTGTTGCACAAAATGTTGCGAAAAGCACCGCTGATAGTAGTTTTTTCATTTTATAAAATTTGTTTTACAATCAAAAAGTGCGATCGAATTCCCAAAGATCAATCCAAATTTTATGAACAGGGTTCTAAATTTAAAGATTGTGTGACTAAAATAACTATTTTTATCCGGCTTAATCAAATAATCATGACATTAATAAAATCAATTTCAGGAATAAGAGGTACCATTGGTGGTCCGGCAGGTGAAGGTTTAACACCTCTAGATACAGTTAAATTTGCCAGTGCATTTGGTACTTGGGTGAAAGAAAAAAGTACTTCCAAAAAAGTGAAAATAGTGTTGGGAAGGGATGCAAGAATTTCCGGGCCAATGATCAAAAGCATAGTGGTATCAACTTTACAAGGTTTAGGCATAGATGTAATTGATTTAGATCTTTCTACCACACCTACTGTGGAAGTAGCGGTGGTTGATCTTAAAGCCGATGGTGGAATTATATTAACAGCGTCTCATAATCCTAAACAATGGAACGCTTTGAAATTACTCAACAATAAAGGTGAATTTATTTCTGCTGAAGATGGAGCGAAAGTTTTAAAGTATGCTGAAGAAGAAAAATTCAACTATGCTGCAATTGATGATTTAGGAAAAGTAATTAAACATGAAGGTGGATACATACTAGAGCATGTTCGACATATTTTAAAATTACCTTATGTAGATATAGAGGCTATAAAAAACGCAAAGTTTAAAGTGGTGGTAGATGCTGTAAATTCTTCGGGAGGCATTGCTGTTCCTTTTCTATTGAAAGCCTTGGGGGTAACTGATGTAGTTGAACTGTATTGCGAACCTAATGGAATTTTCCCTCACAATCCAGAACCCCTTCCTGAACATTTAACAGAAATTTCTGCCCTGATCCAATCTCAGAAAGCGGATGTAGGTATTGTGGTGGATCCGGATGTAGATCGTTTGGCGATGGTTTGTGAAAACGGAACTATGTTTGGCGAAGAGTATACATTAGTAGCTGTGGCTGATTATGTTCTTTCTCAAAAGAAAGGCAATACCGTTTCTAATCTTTCTTCTTCGAGAGCATTGAGAGATGTTACTGAAGCGAGAGGTGGGCAATATGACGCAGCAGCGGTAGGGGAAGTGAATGTGGTAAACAAAATGAAAGAAAATAATTCGGTGATAGGCGGTGAAGGTAATGGAGGTGTTATTCTACCTGAATTGCATTATGGTAGAGATGCCCTGGTTGGTATCGCTATATTCTTAACGCAATTGGCGAAATCAGGAAAATCTGCTTCCCAACTAAGAGCTTCTTTCCCTTCTTATTTTATATCTAAAAATAAAATTGAATTAACTCCTGAAATCAATGTTGATGCTATTTTAGAGAAAATGGCTAAGAAATATGCTCATGAAAATATAAGCACTATTGATGGAGTAAAAATAGATTTCCCTAAGGAATGGGTGCACTTGAGAAAGTCGAATACAGAACCTATTATCAGAATTTATTCTGAGAGCGCCAATAAAGAAAAGGCCGATCAATTGGCCAATCAAATTATTGCAGATATTAAGGGAATGATTTGATGAGGGTTTATTTCGATAATGCCGCCACTACTCCCGTAGCCGAAGAAGTAATATCGGAGGTTACCAAAGTGATGCGCGATCATTTCGGAAATCCATCTTCTATTCACCAACAAGGAAGGGATGCAAAATCATTAATTGAACTTTCCCGAAAACAAATTGCCCATTTTATTGGTGCTCAATCTTCTGAAATTATTTTTACCGGTGGTGGAACAGAAGCAGATAATTTAGCGATTCATGCGGCAATTCATGATTTACATGTTCAGCATATTGTATCCAGTAAAATAGAACACTCTGCTGTTTACAATACTTTAAATAATTGTACGGCTAAGGTTCATCATGTAAATTTCAATAGTGCTGGTGAAATAGATTTAGAGCATCTAAGTGCTATTCTTGAATTATTAGAAGGTAAAGTATTGGTGAGTTTAATGCATGTGAATAATGAGTTGGGCACCATTCTTCCTATTAAAGAAGTAGGGGAAATTTGCAAGCAGTTCAATGCCTTTTTTCATTCTGATACTGTTCAGAGTATCGGACATATACCTATTAATGTAAAGGAAATTAATGTTGATTTTATTACTTGTTCAGCACATAAATTACATGGATTGAAAGGTTCAGGTTTTTTGTATGCAAATAAAAAAAACAAAATAAAATCACAGATAATAGGAGGGGGGCAAGAGCGTGATATGCGCGGGGGAACTGAGAATGTAGCGGGAATTGTGGCGATGGCAAAAGCAGTTTCTTTGTGTGATCTTTCTAAAGATTATGAACATGCTTCAGTCTTAAAATTGAAATTACTAAAAGGATTAGAAGAGATTTTTGGTGATCAAATGAAGCTGAACGGAACTTTATCTAATTCAACTCCTTTTGTTTTAAATGTATGTCTGCCTAAATTGTCTTCTGCTTCAATGCTGTTGTTTAATTTAGATATTGAAGGTGTTGCTGTGTCGGGAGGGAGTGCTTGCGCATCAGGAAGTCATAAGGGCTCAAGAGTTCTTAAAGAATTAGGTGTTGATGAAGAATTACCTGCTGTTCGATTTTCTTTTAGCAGAAACAATACTGCTGAAGAAGTTGATTTTGTATTAGAGAAAATTAAAAAAATCTACTCATGAAAATAACTTTCCTTGGTACTGGCACTTCGCAAGGAATTCCTGTTATTTCTTGTTCGTGTGAGGTTTGTACTTCTAAAAATCCAAAAGATAACCGACTGCGTGTTTCGGTAATGATAGAGGAGGAAGGGAAGAATTTTGTGATTGATTCCGGTCCGGATTTCCGACAACAAATGCTTCGTGAAAAAGTAAAAAGCTTATCGGCAGTAGTATTTACACATGAACACAAAGATCATATTGCCGGATTAGATGACGTTCGTGCTTTCAATTATTTCTCAGGAAATCCTATTGATGTTTATGGTGATGAAAGAGTTCACATTGCCTTGCGCAGAGAATATCATTATGCGTTTTCAGGAGTTAATTACCCTGGAATTCCAAAACTCAACGTTCATCTCATCGACAAAAATCCTTTCGATGTACAAGGGGTTAAGTTTATTCCTATAGAGGTTTTACATTATCAGTTACCGGTGTTAGGATTCAGGGTAAATGACTTTACTTATATTACCGATGCAAATTATATTAGTGATGAAGAATTACTAAAGATAAAAGGAACTAAAGTTCTTGTTTTAAATGCTTTAAGAAAAGAAAAACATATCTCACATTTCACCTTGAATGAAGCTATAGAGCTTATTGAAAAGCTTAAACCAGAGCGCGCTTACCTAACGCATATTAGTCACCAATTAGGCTTACACGATGAAGTAAGCAAAGAGCTTCCTGAAAATGTTTACCTCGCTTACGACGGATTACAGATAGAATTGTAAGAACAATTCTTATTTTCGTAGCGCAGGATTTCTAATAACACAATTAAAGTCAATTATACATGAGTGCAGGTAGAGAGAAAAACAACATGGTGAGGAAGCCCACTAAAACTTTAATGGTTAAGGAGCCTGGTGAGTTGATGACATTTTTGATAGCCAACCTTCCGGGAAAAAACAGAAACAATATCAAAACATTAATGAAAGACAAGCACATTACCGTAAATGGTGAAGTGCAAACTCATGCTAAACATCCATTGTTGGCCGGACAAAAAGTGGAAGTACATTGGGTTCCGGTGCCCAGAGCAAAACAATTGCACGATATCACTATCATTCATGAAGATGAACATATCATAGTAATTGATAAGCACGCCGGAGTTTTATCAGTGGCGACCGATAAAGAGAAAAGAGATACCGCTTACAGCATTTTAAGTGCTCACGTAAAGCAGCAACATTATCAAAATAAAATATTTATCGTTCATCGATTGGATAGAGATACCAGCGGATTAATGGTTTACGCCAGAACTGAACAGGCCAAAAGAGTTTTGCAACAAACCTGGAATGAATCGGTGAAAGAGAGAAGCTATTTAGCTATTGTTGAACGGCCGGTAGAAAAGGATAAAGGCACTATAAAATCATACCTTAAGGAAACTTCAGCTTTGATTGTTTACTCTAGTCAGAATCCTGAACACGGACAACTTTCTATCACTCATTATGAAGTTTTACAAAGAACGCCTCGCTATTCCATGTTGAAAGTAGATTTGGAAACCGGTAGAAAAAACCAGGTTCGTGTACACATGAAAGATATAGAACACCCAATAGTAGGCGATAAAAAATATGGCGCTAAAACCGATCCTATTGCTCGCTTAGGGTTACACGCCTATATTTTAGCATTCAAGCATCCAATAACTGGAGAAGATCTCCGTTTTGAAACTCCAAAGCCACGTAAATTTTTAAGATTATTTTAAGTATATGATGAAGAAAGTATTATTTTCATTTGTAGTTGCATCAAGCTTTTTCGCTTGCTCAGTAGATCATTCTAAAATTCAAAACTACATTCCTGCTGATGTTAACTCAGTAGTGATTATTAATCAACAAGCTATTATTGGCGAACTTAAATGGGATATTGCATTGGGAAATGATAAGCTGAAATTCCAATCGCTTAAAAATCCTATACTAAAACAAATTTTAGAAAATCCCGCTTCTTCCGGACTGGAATGGATGGGGAAATCATATATATTCAATTCTGATAGCACTGGCTCTGTTGCAATTATTCCATTGACTAATCCGGAAGATTTATTGACTTTATTAGAAAGTGAAAAAATATTGGCGAAAGATGCGGGGAGTTATAAGGCTCTTTATTCGAATGGCAATAGTATTTTTATTGATGATAATGCTATGTTTCTTTTCTTTGATTCTTTGGCCATCAACAAAGGAGAGAGTATTATCAATAAATTGAAAGATGATTCCCAAAAATCGCTAGTCAATTCAACTACTGGTAAAGGAAAAGAGATTTTCACTTCAGAACATCATATCTCTATGTATCAAAAAGGATCTTCTTTATCATCAATATTCGATAATATATTAGCTACAATTTCTGCATCAGAATCTAAATCAGAAAAAAATGGTTCAGAATCTGTTTCCTTTTTTGATTTTAAAAATGGTGTATTAGAAGGAACTAGTGATGAGTATTTTGCCAATGGTAGTCATGATCAAAAAACCTTCGAAAAATCGGGTGTAATTGAGCAATTAGCAAGTGGATTAAATCAAAAAGATCCTGTTTTAGATTTAGCAATTTCTACGAATTTAAGTTCTTTGTTACTTTCCGGAGAAAAAAGCTTATGGAAACATCAGGCCGATTCTTTACTTGGATTGTATATGGGGGCAAGCACAGAAATGCTGGAGCCAATATTTGGTGGTGATGCTTTGATTACTTTCAACGGATTAAATATTTCAATGGGAATGGGCCACACCGAAACAGGTACCGAACACTCTACAGAATCGGAAATGGATTATGAAATGAAACCTGTTTTCAATGTGAATTATACTTTAGCAATTACTCTTAAAGACACTATAATGGGAAGAGGATTAATAGAGAGAGCTTTGGTTCAGTACGCTCCAACTATTAAAAACAGCGTTTTTTACATTCCCACCTTCAACTCTTATTTATTTTTTAAAGGCAATTACGTTTATGCTACTGGAGATTCTAATGTAGTTAAAACTATTATGGCTACTCCTGCAGAAAGTAAAAACAATTTGTACTCCAATTTCAACAACGGCTTAACTATCAATTTCCAAGGCTTATCGAAAAAACTTCCTTTAGAGTTCTTGCCTATGTTTGCTCCGGCTATAAATACCATAGAGAAAAAGTTAGTGAAAGTTAGCTATGTTGCTGAACCAGCAAAAGGAAATACAATGCATAGCAAATTCATTTTGGAAGGAAAAAATAAAGAAGAAAATATTTTAATTACTATTCTTGATTTAATGAATGAATTGGGAGGTAATTCTACTCCTCAATCTTAATGAGCAGTATCCAGCTAAATAAAGTTATTCCGATTCCCATTCAAGATACTTATTCGAAAGTATCTGACGTTTGGGGAGCAAATATCTCTTTTGAATCTGGAAAATACTATCATGTTTGCGCTCCGTCGGGAACAGGTAAAACCACTTTATCTCATATTCTTTACGGATTGCGACATGATTACAATGGTGAGGTTCTTTTCAATAACCAATTAGTGAAGAACTGGAAACCTGATCAGTGGAGTGTTTGCCGACAAACAGAAATTTCTATTATTTATCAGGATTTAAAATTACTGGAAGAATATACTGCGCTGGAGAATATTAAAATCAAAAATCGATTGACTAATTTTTTTACAGATAAAGAAATTCAAGATAATGCAGAAAGAATAGGAGTGGCGCATCTCTTAAATAAGAGCTGCAAAACAATTTCTCGTGGTGAGCGCCAGCGTATTTCTATATTGAGAGCATTGAGTCAGCCTTTTAAATTCATTATTTTAGACGAAGCCTTTAGTCATTTAGATGAAAACAATACCCGAAAATGTATAGGCTTAATCAACGATGTTTTAACGAAGAATAACGCGAGTGTTATTTCTTGTAATTTATTTGAAGATCAGCATTTCGCTTACCATCAAAAACTAAAACTGTGAACCGATTGCTAGTTAAAATATTATGGGGTAAACAATCGTACTTTCAAATGGTGCTCACTCTTTTTGCATTGGTAATAGGCGTTGTGGTAATGGCTCTTACTTTTAATTTATATCTCAATTTCGAAGAAGTATTAGAGGATAAAGATGCTTTTTCCAATAATTATTTAGTGGTAAATAAATCGGTAGGGTATATGAATACTCTCCACCTTTCTTCTAATTCTTTTAATGCAAAAGAAGTGGAGTCAATAAAAGATGGAAATACGATTCAGAATGCAGTAGGATTTTCTTCCAACCAATTTGATGTGGCTATTAGAAAAGGAGCTCCATTCAATTTATATTCTGAAATATTTTTAGAAGCAGTACCGCGCAATTTTGTAGACAATGTTCCTTCCGATTTCCGTTGGAAAGAAGGAGAGAATGAAGTGCCCATCATTCTGTCTAACGAGTTGTATAATTTGGTGAGCTTTGGATATACTCCTTCTAAAAGTGGATTACCGCAATTGCCAAAATCGGCTTGGATGAATACCGATTTTGAATTAGAAATTCACGGACCTAAGGGAAGCAAATCGATGAAGACAAGAGTAGTGGGTTTTTCCGATAGAATTAACTCTGTATTAGCTCCTGTTGAGTTTGTGGAGTGGGCAAATGTGAGTATTGGCAGAGGAAAACAAAGTGAGTTTTCTCGTGTTCTTATAGAAGTGGAAGATGCATCAGACCCTAAAGTAGAAAAGTATTTAAGCAGTAAAGGATATCAGGTAAATAAAGACAAGCTGTTGGCTGGAAGTGGTAAAACTAAAATCAAATTGTTTTTATCAATATTGGCTTTTATTGGCGCACTGATCGTTTCATTGACCTTAAATTCTTTGGTAATGAATATTCAATTACTGATTTCTAAAGCGAAGGCGGAATTGAAAATGCTGTTTAGTTTAGGCTACAGATTAAGTACTTTGTTTTCTTACATGTTTTACGGATTTATTATTTCTCAACTGTTTCCTTTAATCGCTATTTATCTTTTGCTTCCTTTTTTAAATTCATTTATAGAACAAGGATTAAAAGAATTTATGCCTAATCTAGTCATGGTTATTTTCACAGAAGTATTGGCATTACCACTAATAATAATGATATTATCTGTAGCTGTAATGGCTGTTTTTCTAAAGCGCTCATTAAGATTGAGTGTATTGTCGGATTAATTAAAACTCTTTTTTGTTTTTATTGAAATTCTTATTGTTTCCAACTAAAATTAATTCTAATTTAGCGCCGCCTATTAGCATTATTCTTTTATTTGGTTGTTGTAAATCATTGTTAAAGTACCTTAATAAATTGGTAAAGATTGAGCAGTGATATATTTTGGCCTGAGGAAAAAATAATTTCGGATGTACAATTTTAGTTTTATTTAATTATAAAAAAGAATGACTTTTTTAAGGGTAATATTTTTTATCGTTTTCTGTTCTGTGGGAGTTTTACAGGCCCAGGAAAATTGCGGTAATGGAAAAGATGATGATGGAGATGGTTTAATCGATTTAAACGATACATCGGATTGTATTTGTAAAGTGAAAAGCGGAACCGGAACTGGTGTAAGTTCTATTATTCCCAATCCTTCTTTCGAAAATTATAATACTTGTCCTTCTTATTTTAGTCAGCTTGATTACGCCGATACCTGGCATCAAGCCACAACAGCAACTTCCGATTATTTTAATACCTGCGGCTATATGCCTTCTATGGTTCCAACACCTGTACCCGACGGCAAAGCATGTGTGGGAGCTTATAGTGTAGATGGATACAAAGAATATATAGGAGCGAATTTATTGCAACCAATGTTGGCTGGCACTAAATACACCATTGAATTGAATATTACAGCTACTGAAGCAAATGGTGATTTCTCGGGTTTCCTATCTGCAAATTCTCTGAGTCCAATAGATGTCACTATTTTCGGTTTATCTACTACTGCCACTTTCCCCATATCAACTATGGAATGCCCCGAACCTATGGGATGGATAGCACTAGGTTCAGTTTCTTATTTCCCTTCAGATAAATGGAGTAAAATCACCATTAGTTTTACGCCATCAGTGAATATTAATGCAATGATGATTGGTGGTTCGTGTACCGTTCCATCCGATTATCCCTCTTATTCTTCAAGCAATTTGTTTTATTTTATGTTTGATAATCTGGTGCTCAATAAAGACGAATATTTTAAATCAAAAAACTCATTGGATACTACTGGTTCCTTTTGTAATAAGGATCTTAAGCTGATTGGTCATCCTGATCAGAAAAATGGAATTTATCAATGGTATAAAAATGGAATAGCAATAGCTGGCGAAACAGATACTATACTGAATGTTTCTGCTAAAAATTATGGAATAGGACAATATTCTTTCCGCCTTAGTTTTAATGATCCTGCTATACTGTGCTCTGTGAGTAGTTTTGATGTTCAACCCGAAAAAATATCGGTTGATTTTCTAACGAGTTCTACTACAGCATGCTCACTACAACCCGTAACATTTACTAACCAAACAAAAGCAAAAGGAAATTTTAGATGGGAATTTGGAGATGGCAATATCTCACAAACCAATAGCCCTGTTTACAATTACGCTTCACCGGGAACTTACAATGTGAAACTTTCTTTAACCACTCCCGGAGGATGTACTGCCGATACCACCAAGAATTCTGTTGTTCAGATTTATCCAACTCCTCTCGCAAAATTCACCATCAATAAAACAGCTGATTGCAATATTATAAATGCAAACTTTACAAACCAATCTACTGTAGGTGGCAATTACACGTGGGATTTTGGTGATGGCTCGATAGATAATAGTGTGAATCCTATTCATGTTTTCTCCACTCCGGGCACTTATGATGTTAAGCTTTCTGTTTTATCGGTAAATGGCTGCGTAGATGATACTATCGTAAAACAAGCTTTGTTAAGTAGTGATTTTAAGTTGGTAAATTTCTCTGTTACTAATAATCAAGGCTGTGCGCCATATAACACAACTTTCAATAATTCCTCCTCTTTAATAGGAACCTGTGAATGGGATTTTGGAGATGGCACAGCTTCTTCCGCATCTAATCCTTCACACATTTACACTCAGGCTGGCACATATACAGTAAAGTTAAAAGTAACTTCAGTAGATGCATGTGTAATTGAAACGATTAAAACAAGTATGATTACTGTTTATGATAAGCCACAAATTAATTTTACTGCCGATGATATGGATGACTGTTATCCTCACACGGTTAATTTTACCAATACATCTACATCAGGATCTACTTGCTTTTGGGAATTTGGCGACAATAGCACCTCCAATAGTTGGAGTTCGAAACACATTTATACCACTTCGGGAACTTACGATGTTAAATTAGCGATTACTTCAGTCCATAATTGTATTGCAGATACAATCGTTAATGCAATGATATTGGTTCATAACGAACCGAAACCTGTGGCTGATTTTTCTTTCAATCCTCAACCTACCAACATATTTCAAACAGAAATTTCTTTTACAGATTTATCCTATTCCAAAATTACCAATTGGCAATGGTATTTCGATATCGACGGAAGTATAGATAGTACCAATGAACAAAATCCAACCAAAAAATTTCCTGAAGAAAAAGGAGGTGTTTATCCGGTTCTACTAAAGGTTTCTAATGCTTTAGGTTGTGATGATACCCTAAGAAAAAAAGTGGTGATATTTGATTTCTCTACTATTTATATTCCGAATGCATTTACTCCCAATAACGATGGTAAAAATGATGTGCTGTATATCGGTCACAGCAATCTATCGTACTTTAAATTGTTAATTTTTGATCGATGGGGAGAAGTTGTTTTTCAAACTAACAATGCCGACGAACAGTGGGATGGTAAATGCAAAGGAGAGCCTGTGCAAATGGATGTTTATACTTATAAAGCAGATTGGAAAGGGGAGAGGAATGGTTATGAAATAATGGATTCAAAAACAGGAACTATAACTGTGATAAGATAGAGAAAACAGGACGATAGTTCCTTCGAGATTCATTAATTCAAAACATTATAAACTTCACGAAAAATACGTCCTTGCGAAAATTTTGTACCCAAAATTAAAGCAATCTTATTGTAAAGAATTTTAGTTAATCAAGAGGATTGTTTGTGTAAGTATTATGATGAGATTGCTTTAATTTTGGGTACAAAATTTTCGCAAGGACGTATTGGGGCCTATTTACTTCATCGAAGCCAGCGCAAACTTTATCTCTCTATAGGTAAACTGATCTCCCACGTTTTCTTTGATTACTCCCAATTGAAAACTATTGATTTTTCTGACTATTTCGAGTATTGAATCAATAATTTTTTCATTCACAAATTCTTTTGCTTCCAGTTTTCCTTCACGAATCAAATCACATAAATGACCTTCAATAGTAGTTACACCAAAACTCCTTTCTTTGGCAATTAACTCTATACTTTTTCCTTCTTTGTATAACTGCAATGTATAGTCTCTAGTGGGGATTTTCTCTTTCTTTTCTACTTTGATTCTCTCTTTATTTTTTAAATAAGTATTGGTTTGAAGTGAGGAAGAGATTTGTTTTAATCTTTCATCATCCCTATTTAAGTGACTGATTTTATCTTTAGTGAATTCCGTTTTATCGATAATAGATTGGCAAAACAAAATTGCCTTTTTAAATTTTTTGATTTGCTCGTTGCATGCACTTTCCAACTCTAATAATTCGGAAAGATAAATTTTCATTTTCTTTTCACTCTTTACTAATTCTATATGCTGAAGAATTTTGGTTGATAATGTTTTTACAATAGGAGTAAAGTAGCCTTCAGCCGCAGCTACTCTTTGATGAAGAGTGGATAAAAAATCATTGGCTTTTTTATCGAGAACCCCATGAACATATTGAATGAATTTCTGACTATGAACCAATTCTTTTTCGAGTTGATCGCGCAGAAGCATGGCCCATTGCTTATGAGTTTGCTTAGTGGATTTATTCTTGTCTTTATAGTAAGAATCCACATGACTTTGTAAGGTGTTCAATAATCCACTTAAATCAAAACAATTCAATAAATAGCTTTTAAAAAAAGCCTGACTTTCTTCTTGGGCAATTTGTTTTAATTCTTCTTCCGACTTCTTATTCTCCGAAAAAAGGGCAATGTTTTTATCGTATTCTATAGCTCCTTCATTAATTTTTGAAGTGAGTACCAATCCGTTTAAACTTCTCAATCTCGACAAAGCAACATAGGCTTGTCCGGCAGCAAACACCGACCCAATATCAATAATTGCTTTATCGAAAGTTAAGCCCTGACTCTTATGCACCGTAATGGCCCACGCCAATTTAATAGGGTAGTGGGTGAAGGTGCCAATTACATTTTCTTCAATGTCATTAGTGACTTGATTAAGCGTGTATTTATGATTCTCCCAAATGTGTTGCTCTAATGTGATAATTTCCTTAGTATCGGGAAATTGAACTTTAATCTCTTTTTCACTTAAACTATGAATCACCGCAATCTTTCCATTATAGTATCTCCCGTTAGGGTCATTTTTCACCATCATGATTTGAGCATTGACTTTTAACTCTAATGTTTTTTCTAGGGGATAAGCCTGTTCACTAAAATCACCTTTTATAACAGCATTGTATAAATAAGAAATGCCATTCAATTCATTCAAATAATCTTTATTGATTTTATCTGCTTTATAATTGTGCGTAGTGATAGTAATATAATTATCCTCCTTTTTTTGTTGAAATGCCGGAGAATAATATTCATTTAATTTTTGAATATCGTGAGTAGAAATCTGGTTGTTTCTTAAGTGATTTAAAATGGTAATGAAATTTTGATCTTCCTGACGAAAAACTTTGTCGAGTTCAACAATTAACGCTTTGTTTTGATTCAATACTAAAGCATCAAAGAAGAAAACACTTTTGTAATATTTCTTTAGTTCAAACCACTCGTCATCTTTTACCACAGGAGGTAATTGTTGTAAATCACCAATAAATAAAACCTGAACACCACCAAAACTGCTCTGTTGTTTTCTTCTCACAAAACGAAGAACCAAATCGATTTCATCTAAAATATCAGAACGAAGCATACTCACTTCATCAATGATTAAAAGCTCTAGCTCTTGAATGATCTTTCGTTTTACACCATTAATATGTAAATTTTTAAAAAGGGTAGAGGGATCACTAAATCTACCTTGTAAAGGATTACTTTGTTTTACAGGAATAAAAGAACCAAAAGGCAATTGAAAAAAAGAGTGAATGGTAACACCACCTGCGTTAATAGCAGCAATACCTGTAGGAGCAACGACCACTGCTTTTTTATGTGTATTTTGAACAATGTGTTTTAGGAAGGTGGTTTTACCTGTTCCTGCTTTTCCAGTGAGAAAAAGATGTTTGTTGGTTTGATTGATAATTTTGGTAGCCAATGCAAAAGCATTGGTAGCTTCGGAGAAATTCATCATTTTTTAAATTTAGTTAGGAGCAACGAAGATAAAAAATAATGACACTAAAACTTTTGGCAAATATCGCCAAGCTATTTCGTTGTTTTAGATTTTATGCCAACTACATTGGGTAATTTCCAAAAATGATCGTTGTTATCATTAGGATAAGAATTGGAAATATAACTTCCGGTTTTCTCAAAATGAAATCCATTCACATTAATATACAAGCTGGTTTCGGGTCCGCCTTCCAAATATGTAGCGTTTACCAAATCAAAGGGAAGCATTTGTAAAAAAACAATCATTTCGTTGTGAGTGTAAGGTGATCGGGTAAAAACATAATATAAATTTCCTTGTAAATCCATCGCACACAATAACATGCTACACGATTGATTTTTCTTATTCCAGGTTAAAGGATTTCCACTACAATCCAACATTCTCATGCTTTGGGAATAGGAATTATAAAATGTTTTTACAGAATCCCATTTTTCGCAACTTAAATCAAAAATTTTAAATGGAGGATTTAAGCTGTCTTTTGGATTAAAAGACATCATGGCACCATATCCGTCTAAAAAAGTAGGATTATTAAAGTGCTTGAAGTTTTGCATGTATCCTTTGTTTGATAAGCGCTTGCTTAAATCATACATGCCTGCGTTTACAACAATATCAACATTCATGTCTTTCGACCATTCAGGTGCAGTTCTGGTAGAATCATATTCTGTAGCCGACAGCATTTTAAATTCAACTTTCTTAGGATTGATCTTCAATAAAGTGAGTTTAGAGTCGTTAACAATGGATTTGAAAGGAGCGTCGGTTTCACAATATTCAATGCCATCGCTAAGAGTTCGCCAGTGAATGAAGATGTTGGAGTCGGAATTTTGTGCAAAAATGCTTGAAGAATGGGTGAGGGTGATAAAGAGAATTAATATGGCTGACTTAAATTTCATCCCAGTCGAATTTCTTTGATTTGAATGGAAAGATATCAAAAAGCTCTCCAGAATAATAAAACTCGTAAGCAACTGCTCCAAAAGAATATTTTATATCGTTGATGGTAATGGTTGAACCTCCAACTCTTGGATTGGCTTTGGGTTGTGATTGCGGATAACCAACATTAAACAGAGTAGCTAGAATTTCCGGACGATCGGTAATAGGGAAGCCAGCTTTTTCCCATTGAACCTTCATTTGTTTAATGAATAAGGCAGCATACATGTAAGAATAATAGTGATTCTTATAGGAAGTTAGTCTATTAAAACGCTCTCTGTTAATAGAGTCGGTAGAAAAATCCAATAGGTGTTCGTACTTTTTACCTAAATAGAATACCGAAGTGCTATCTTTTATAGTTTGTTCTATTTTTTGCGCAGTAAACTCCTTAATTCCTGTAACACCTAAAGAGAATTTGCTTTCTACGGAGAGAATCTTCAGCGGACCAATCCATTTTTTGTAAGCTTCTCGTTTGGAGTTAAAGAGTCGAATTTGTTCACCCACCAATACAGAAACAATGAGTCGGGGCTCAACACCGGTTAATTTTGCCACAGAATCAATCACTACTTTATCTTTAGCCACCGCAAATTTAAAATCGGTCCATTCGCTGATATTCATCCATTCAAAAACACTGGCGCTGTCATATGGGCTATTATCTTTTTTACGTTTGCTGTATTCAGCAACTAAATTCAAATATTCCTTGTTTTCTTGTAAACGGATATCAACGGCATCGATCATTCTTAATACTTCGGTTTCATTACCGCTTTTCATGTAAGCATTTAATATGAACTGAGCATTTTTCGGATAATATTTATTGAGTATAAGAATTCTGTGAAGAGCTTCATAATCTTTTCGAAGGGCAACATTAGTATCGTGTTTAAAGGATTGGTTGTATTTGTCTTTAATATCTTGGAAATATCTGTTATTGGAATCAACAGAGCCAGAGTCTTTAGTGAATCCCAGTTTTACGGCGAAATATGAAAGTGTTAGAAATAAACCAATAAGGGCAAAAATTACCACTAATACTTTTACAGAAATCTTCAACCACTTCATAATAGGAATATCAGCTATTGTTTAATTCGGGGATGAAAGTATCAAAAGTTTTGGAATTGAACGAGAGAGGGTGAAAGATTATATAAGTAAAAATGTGGTTCACGAGTTGTTTTCTCATATTCAAATTCTCAATATTACTATTTAACATAATATTAATTATAGGACAATTGTAGTTATGGAGAACAGTAGTAAGAGTATTGATTTCATTGATGTTTATGTAATTATTGCTATTGCCACTCATTCGATAAGCCTGATCAATATCTTATCTCATCATTTCTTTTTTCAGATTTATAAAGCAATAAAAAAGGCCGTGAGAATCTCACGGCCTTTTAAAAATTCAATTTCAATTATTGACAAGTAACATCATTGGTTGCATTATCCCAACAATAGCTTGTGCTTGCATTGTTGATTACTTTTCCATGTTTATCAGTTTTATTCCACATTACCTGAGTAAGTCCTTTTCCAACTTCAAATATGTTGTAATGTCCGTTGAATTCAGTTTCGTTGGTTACACTATAGTCAATATAACTTGTGTAATTAACATCATTCGGATCAGTTAACAAAAACTTAGTTGAGTGTGTTCCGTCAGATGCTTTAGTCCAATCAATTTGAATATATCCAGTTGGACTAGTAACATCTTTATTTAATTTCCATTGTCCGCTAGTTCCATCTTTTTTAGACGTTCCAGTGTACCACTCAAAATTTTGGAAACCACTTTTTTGAGAAAGTAACATTTTCCATTTGATATTGTCGCCATCTTCAGAGGCATGTAAATTTGCTGTATAAGTCAAGAATCCAACTTTTACATCGTATGACCAAATCCATTCTTTTGCTTTAGAATCATATACCGCTGTGTGGTTGAATGCTTCTTTGAAAGAAGCTACTGGCACAGCAAGATTTATTGCGATAGCTGTATTCCAATAAGCGATACCTAAAGTTACTAATCCATAAGCAACTCCTTCTGTTTTAGCACTTCCACCAAAATCAGAGGTTCCAGCATCCATTGAAGTAACTGATGGTAATGCCGGAGCATCTTTGTCTTTATTACAAGAAGCAAAAGTCATTGTGGTTGCTAAAGCAATAATAGCAAGACTTTTTTTGTGTTTTACAAATGATAAATTCATAAAATAATATTAAATGTTAAGGGTTAATTTCGACCTGAAGACGAATATACTACAAATGGGTTGCCTATGAAAGTACAAATATTAAAAGTTAGGGTCGAAAACCCAAAAAGAAAGCATAACTTTGCACTCTTAAATTTTAGAAAATGATTGAAGCGATTAATGTTTCCTTACAATTTGGAAAAAGGGTACTCTTTGATGAAGTGAATATTAAGTTTACCGGTGGGAACTGTTATGGTGTGATTGGTGCGAATGGTACTGGTAAATCTACTTTTTTAAAAATCCTTTCAGGTGATTTAGAGCCTAATTCCGGACACGTATATATAGAGCCAGGAAAGCGTTTCACGATGTTGAAGCAAAATCACTTTGAATTTGATGAGTTTCCGGTTTTAGATACGGTTATTATGGGGCATAAAAAGCTTTATAATATAATGCAGGAAAAGGATGCTATTTATGCTAAACCCGATTTTTCTGAAGAAGATGGATTAAGAGCTTCTGAATTGGAATCGGAATTTGCTGAAATGGATGGTTGGAATGCTGAGTCGGAAGCGGCTATATTATTAAGTGGATTGGGTATCAAAGACGAAATGCATGCCACATTAATGAAGGATTTAAAAGGATCTGATAAAGTAAAAGTTTTGTTAGCCCAGGCATTATTTGGTAATCCTGATATCTTGATTCTCGATGAGCCAACCAATGACTTGGATATGCACACCATTAGCTGGTTAGAGGATTTTCTTTTGGATTTCAACAATACCGTAATTGTTGTTTCTCACGACCGTCGTTTTTTAGATACTGTTTGTACGAGTATTGCCGATATAGATTTTGGAAAAATTACTTTATTCCCCGGTAACTACTCTTTCTGGTATCAGGCCAGTCAATTGGCCCTTGCCCAAAAAGCTTCAGCCAATAAAAAAGCTGAGGATAGAATAAAAGAGCTACAGGATTTCGTGGCAAGATTTAGTGCGAATGCCTCTAAATCGAAACAAGCTACAAGTCGTAAAAAAGCTCTGGATAAAATTTCTTTAGAAGATATAAAACCCTCAAACAGAAGATATCCAGGTATCATATTTCAACAAAATCGTGAATCAGGAAATCAGGTTCTTACTGTTGAGAAATTAAGAAAAACGGTTGAAGGTGAAGGTAAAGTACTTCTAAACAATATTGAGTTTATAGTAAACAAAGGAGATAAAATCGCCTTTATTGGAAAAGAAGGTCCGGCTATCACTGCTCTTTTTCAAATTCTATCCGGTGAAGCACAACCTGATTCGGGTACTTGTACTTACGGACAAACAATTACCACTTCTTATCTTCCTAATGAAAATGCAAAATATTTTACTGGGAAACTGAATCTGGTGGATTGGCTTCGTCAGTATTCTGGAGACCAAGATGAAATTTACATCAGAGGTTTCTTGGGTAAAATGTTGTTTTCTGGTGACGAGGTAATGAAGAAATCAAATGTATTATCAGGAGGTGAAAAAGTACGTTGTATGGTTTCCCGAATGATGTTAACTACAGCTAACCTTTTGATTTTAGACGAACCAACGAATCACTTGGATATGGAATCGATCACTGCGTTTAATAATGCTTTGAAGAATTTTCCAGGAATAGTTTTATTCACTTCTCACGATCGTGAGTTCACTCAAACTGTAGCCAACAGAATTATTGAAATCACACCTAAAGGACAAATAGATAAGCAAATGACTTACGATGATTATATGGCTGAAGCAAAAGTTCAGGCATTGAGAGAAGAAATGTACGCTTAATAAAGCATTTCGACTATACGAAAACAAAGAACTCCATCTTTCGATGGAGTTCTTTTATGATCATTTTCAAAAAACTACACTCTTCTTCTTGGCCCTGATCCGCTGCCTTCACGACGTCCGCCACCAAAACCACTTCCACCTTCTCTTCTTCCGCCACCGCCACCAAAGCTACCGCGACTTCCACCATCTCTTCCTCCTTCACGACGACCGCCACCGCTGTATCCTCCGCGTCCGCCTCCACTACTGAAACCACGACCACCATCTCTACGACCGCTACCGCCGCCAAATCCGCCTCTGCTTCCACCACCATATCTTCCACCGCCTCCGCCACCGCGAGCTGCTTTATCCACACGAATATCTCTACCTCTAAAAGTAAATCCTTTAAAATCATCCATCACTTTCTCAGCATGCTGTTCAGTAATTTCAAAATAAGAATGCTTGTCTTCAATTTTATCTACGCTAATATCTTCAGTCGATAATCTGGTTTGCATAGAAACCATTTCCACCAATTCACGCTCGTCGATTCTATCCATATCTCCGATATTGATAAAGAAACGAGTTTTTCCATTAGAAGAACGACGATCACTACCTCTTTCTCCTCTATCTCTGTCTCTGTCGCCGCCTCTTTCACCTCTTGATCCACCTTCATTTAAATCGCGACTATCGAATGATAATTTTTTCATTTCAATAGCAATTAGCTTTTCAACCAACTCTTCCTTTTCCAGTTCAGCAAAAAGCTCTTTCACTTTAGCTTCAATTTCAGGAACTTTAGATGCTACAGGTTTTGCTGCCAAAACTTTTTCAGCCCATTGGGTTATTTTTATCAAACCAATTCCGCTAGCACTAGGAATGGTAATTTTTTCGAAAGTCATTTTAAGCTCTCTCTCCAACATCTTTATTTTCCTCACCTCACCACCACTTACAAAAGCAATAGAATCTCCATCTTTTCCAGCTCTTGCTGTTCTACCACTTCTATGGGTATAGAATGCAAAACTATCTGGTAACGAATGATGGAAAACGTGAGTTAAATCGTTAACATCAATACCTCTTGCAGCAACATCGGTAGCAATTAATATTTTCAAACCACCCGCTTTAAAGCGTTTCATCACCTGGTCGCGCTGACTTTGTGATAAATCACCATGTAAAGGCTCGGCTTTGATATCGTATTTTTTAAGATCTTCGGCCAATTGTTGGGTAATGATTTTAGTACGGCAGAATACAATTCCGCGCATATCTTCAGATACTTCAATAAAGCGTTTTAAGGCTTCTGTTTTATCTCCTTCTCTTACAACAACATATTGGTGTTTGATATTTTTATTCATCTCACCACCTTTGTTCACTGCAATTTCAGCAGCTTCAGGCATATACTTGCTCACAATTCTTCTAATGTCGCGAGGCATAGTAGCTGAAAATAACCAAGTTACTTTATCTTCTGGTGTGTGAGAAAGGATTTCATCGATATCTTCTTTGAAACCCATGTTTAGCATTTCGTCGGCTTCATCTAAAATCACATGACTAATGTCTTTGATTGATAAAGCTTTGCGACTCATCAAATCCATTAATCGTCCTGGAGTCGCAATAATAATGTGTGGAGTGTTTTTCAATGCACGAATTTGCTCCATGATTGATGCACCTCCATAAACCACCTGAATTCTGATGGCGCTCATGTACTTCGCATACAACTGTAATTGCTGAGCAATTTGTTGTCCGAGTTCACGTGTTGGCGCTAATATTAATGCCTGAGTGTGGCGTTTGTCGGCGTCTAACACTTCTAAAAGTGGTAATCCGAAAGCGGCCGTCTTTCCTGTTCCTGTTTGAGCAAGTCCTATGAAGTTTCTTTGTTCTCCTGTTAAAATTGGAATCGCTTGTTCTTGAATGGGAGTGGGAGTCTCAATACCCATCTCTGTTAAGGCCTTTAATAGTGGCGCTGATAGTCCTAGTTCTGTAAAATTTGCCAATGTATATTATTTATAATGAGGCGCAAAGATAAGATAATTAAGACGAAATGCTAACAATAGCGACTATAGGGTAGGAAATTAGCGTTTCCTAAACCCACTCTTAACATTGAATTTGGCTCTATTTCCCTCCTAAATTCTCGTCTCTGATCTTAATTTTTTTAGCATCTTCATTTCTATAGCTAAAAAGCTTATTCTCTTTAATAATACGGGCTACTATTGGAGGAACCATGGTTTCCCATTCTTTATCATCGGCTTGAATTTTCTCCAGTACTTTGTGAGAAAACACACTTAAATTATGGGCATCATACTGTTCAAAATCAACAATACGGTTATTATCGATTAGGTATTTGTATAAGCTTTCGTATTTAGGAGGAATCATCATATTGCTGGAATTGATGATTTCATTTCCAAATTTATAGGGATACAAATACAAACGAACATCTTTATGAAAAAGAGTTCCAAAGGATTCTAATAGGCCACCATTTAATTGTTTGTAGTATTTGTCATTGAAAATATTAATCAATGTATTGGCTCCTAAAACCAAAGCTACCTGAGCACCTGTATTGTATCTGGTTAAGAAAGGAACCAATTTGAAATACTCAAGGAAACTTGAAACCAAAACATATTGTCCTAAAGAAGTTAGAATATCCACTCTATCGAGGAAATCCTGATCATCAATACCTTCCTCCCCTGCTAAATCTTTAAGCGTTAGTTCAGTAATAACAACAATATCTTTTTTAGCGCCCCCTTCATTTTCAAATTGTTTTAATCCGTTCTTCAGCATATCTAGATGCACGTGAGTAACCGGACGAAAGCGACCCCTTAAGGCCATGATATCTTTTTTGTACAATACCTCTGTTGGGTGAATCGTATTTCCATCAGGGCCAAACATACAGGCTTCGGCCATTCCCGATTTTATAAGATACAAACTCAACAAACGGTTGTCTACTCTTTTGAAAGCCGGGCCGGAACACTGAACCATATCCACTTCTATTCTTCCACTGCGTAAATTATCTTTCAGGCTTTTTAAAATTCCTTCCGGATCGTGAGTATTATAGTAACAACCATATAAAAGATTTACGCCCACTACCCCTATCGCCTCTTGTTGTTGTAAGCTATCTCTATTTAATAATCTTAAATGAACTATAAAATCACTTGGCTCCTCCCCTGCTTTGTGTTGAAAGCGAACCCCAACCCAACCATGACTCTGATTGGTTTTAGAATAATTGATTGTTTCAACAGTATCGCAAAGCGCAAAAAATCTTTTTTCAGGATTGTTGGGCGCTAAGTTCGTCATGAGTTTTTTATACTCATGATCCATCATTTGAACCAAACGTGGCAGGCATACATATCTTCCCGGACGTTTTCCATAAATGGAATCCGACATCTGCATATCATAAGCAGATAAAGATTTTGCTATAGTTCCAGATGCTGCTCCTGCAACAAAGAAATTACGCGCAATCTCTTGTCCGGCACCAATCTCAGCAAAAGTTCCGTAAATAGTTCTGTCTAAATTTACCGCTAAGGCTTTCTGGCGTGTGTCTAATGTTTGCTCAATCATAATGTATAGGAATATCTCAAAGCGACCGAAATTTACATAAATCTTTTAGAATTCATATCTCACTAAGTATTTTATATTTGTAGTAATGATTTTTTCCTTTTTATATCCTTCCTTTCTTTGGGCCTTTGCTTTACTGGCAATTCCTATTCTAATTCACCTATTTAATTTTAGAAAATACAAAGAGATTTATTTCCCTAATACTTTGTTTTTAAAGTCGATAAAAGAACAAAGTAAATCGGCTAACCAACTTAAAAATCTTCTGATTTTATTATTTCGTTTGTTGTTGTTTAGTTGTTTGGTGCTGGCTTTTGCTATGCCTTTTAGTAGTGATGATCTTCACGCTAAGAAGGAAGTTAGCACTTTACATGCTTTTTACATCGACAATTCTTTTAGTATGAATTCGAGCAATGAAAATGGAAATATTTTGGTGGATGCAAAAAAGAAAGTAGAAGAATTGGCAAAGCAATTTCCTGCCTCTGATCAGTTTTTATTAACGACCAATGATTTTTTTGGCAAGCATCGCCGACATCTTCACCTGAAAGAATTTTTAGAAGAATTGGAGCTGGTGGAAGAATCTCCCATTTCAAGAAAAATTTCAGAAGTATATACCCGACAATTATCGGATATAGGTGATGAAAAATCGGCTGATTTATATTGGTTAAGTGATTTTCAAAAAAATATTCTTAGCGGAAAAGAAAAAGCAGATTCATTGCATACAGTTTATGCTATTCCAATGGAACCCAGTATAAAAAACAACCTTTCTATTGATAGCTGTTGGTTTGAATCACCGGTGAGAAAGCTTCAAAGCGCTGAGGAGTTAAAAGTTAAAATCACGAATTACGGAGATCAAAATCTGGAAAATATTCCAATCAATTTGGTGATTAACGGACAACAGAAATCATTTGCCAGCATTAATATCAATGCTAATTCCAGTATAATGACTACTCTTTCTTACACCCTTTCCAATCCGGGAATGTACAATGCTATGGTGAGTATTGAAGATCATCCTATTGTTTTCGATAATCATTATTATTTCACTTACGATATTCGTTCTAAAACTAAAATATTAGAACTCTATAGCAAAGAAGGTAAAAGCGCTTTTCAAAAGGTTTTTAAGCTCGATTCAAGTATTGTGTTGGAAAGGGAAAGCGTGAACCAATTTGATTATTCTAATCTTAAACAATACAACATTATTATAGTTAACGAAATTGAAAAATACACTTCGGGTTTAGTACAAGAACTTCAAAGAGCTTCCGCCACGGGAAGCAGCTTGTTTATTATTCCGGCAGAGAACATGGAAGGATTTGAACAGCTTGCTTCTTCGTTAAAGATAGATGTCTTACAATCGTGGGATACCAGTTCATCGGTGGTTAATAAAGTAAATTACGAAAGTGATTTTTTCCAAAATGTGTTTACCAACAGCAAGATACAAAGCAATGAAAAATTAAATCTTCCTTATGTAAAACACCATTACAAAGTAAATTCAGATTTCATTCAGGGTAAAGATGTATTGCTCACTTTAGCAAATAACGATGGCTATTTAATAAAATACAAAACTCCCTATTCCTCCATTTTAATGATCACCTCTCCCCTTAATGAGCAACATACTAATTTTGAAAAAAACTGGCTCTTCCCTCCTGTGTTATATCGTACAGTATTAACTTCAGTATTGAGTGAGAAAATTGCCATGAAACTTCAGCCTACCCTTGAAATTCCTGTTAGAAATTTAAGTAACCATAATTCCTCTAATTTTTTCTTAAAAAATAAAGAGAGTGAACACGCATTACATCTTTCTAAAAATAGTAATACACCTTATTTATTCACTAGTGATTGGATCAAGAAAGACGGTGTTTATGATATCCTTCAAGACCAAAAAACAGTAAATCAATTGGCATTGAATTACGACAGATCAGAATCTCAAATGTATTTTTACAACGAAAAAGAAGTAACAGAATTATTGAAAAACAACACAAACACACACGTTGTTAGTGCTGCAGATATTAAAGGAAGTAATTCTTTAGATTTGTTAACCCGACAAGATTACTGGAAGTATTTTATTGTTTTGGCTTTGTTGTTTTTATTGGCTGAAACCATTTTGTTGAGATGGTGGAAATAAATTTAATTTCTCCCCTTTTCTTTTAATTCTTTCATCATATAACCAAACGCTTTTCTTATTACTACCGAATAAGCTTTATCGATAAACGTTGCTATTTCATTCGAATCTTTGTGAATAATCGTTAAGGTTAAAACAGAATCTTCGTCCATGTTCAATTCCACCGTGTACAACTGAAGTATGTGTTTGAGTTTGGTAGTATTTTTCATTTAATGATTGATCTAAAAATCATGCTCTAAAGTAGCACACAGTTGGTAACAAGTTCCATCAAAATTAGGATTGAATCCCCAGTTTTTCTGAAAACTAAGATTGGTAATAAAATTAGTTGTTTTATTGATATGATAGGACGTACCTGCTGATATACCTGAATACAGATCTATCCCATCTCGGTGATACATTATATTTAAAACATCAAAAGCTAAATTCGATTGCCATTTTTTTGAAATGAAAAATTCATATCCTAAAGAATTCGGAATTAAAGCAAGATACAAACCCAAAACAGCCAAACCTGCTTGAGAAAGATATAATGCGGCTACAGGCGCTAAAATTAATCCAACGGGTACCCTTACACTATAATTGTTTGAGCTATAATCATATGAAACACCTAAATCGTAACGCACAAAAAAACTTTCAATTTCAAAAGGATGTGAAATTAAATTCAATTGAAAACCAGTATAAAACTGATTTCCTGGCTTTAAGGTATTTCTAAAAACAGAAGTGTAAACAGAACCTCCTAATGAGGCGTTGTCTCTGAGTCTTTCAAATAAATTTCTTTCCTGACTTCTTAAATCGAAGGAGGTAATAAAGATGATTAAAACAATAATACCAGAGAGGGATTTTCTATTTAACATCAACCCAAATTATTTTGCTTTTCTTTCTGTTAGGAGAACTAATTGTAATTTTATAGCGACCGGCAGAGGGAACTTTCAAACAAATATTATTGGCTCGCAATGAATACAATTTGATCTCTTGTTCATTAAAAATACTGATTAAAGGAAGTTTTCCTAAACCTTTAGCACTTATTGTATCCGTTTTGAATGATGATGATGAAAACGCATTATCATTTGGTTTAGTAATTATTGATGTGGAATATCTTGCGGTATCCTTAAACAACATGTATTTCATTTCATAAGTTTGATCTTTCTTATTACAAATAAGCATTCCAAAACCGGGAGTATATTGTAACCATGTTGGAACAGAATCAATTTTGGCAGGGTTATTAAAGATATCCATACTTACTTTATTACCAAATCCATCAATGTAATTATTATTGCCAAAACTATCGCTGGAATCAGGTAAGAAAAAACGTGGATAGGTATTGTTTACTGCAGGAATAGTAAAAGAATAAGAAGCATCCCTCCAATCCTTAATACCTTGTTGAGTAATACTAGGAAAATGCTGATCACCACCTACCAATAAAGCGGAAGATTTTCGAATCATTAATAATGCTGTATCTCTCCCCGATTTTGGCCAACCATTACAATCCATATCTTTCGATAAATGTGTAGGATAAGCTACTGAATCATTTATAGAAATATTGGTTGAATCGTAAGGAACAAATCCTTTTTTTGTAGAGCTTAATGCAGCATAAACCGATTGTGTAAATGCAATTTTCATTATTTCACCATTCCAGTTTTCCGACCATTGATCTAACATTTTCAATTGAGTATTTCCCAAAAGTGTTGAGTGCGAATTGTTCAATTTTTCAAAAGAAAGGGTATCATTTAGAGCAATACCATTTAAAATAGAAATGTTTGGTAAAGCTGTAATAGGTGATGTTTTAAACTTCCTATCTTCCAACAACGCAATTCCAATTCCGTTAAAATTTAAAGTAGTAAAATAACTTCTAGAGCTTAGATCATAAGCATTAGGTAAATGGCCGGTTTGCAATATTTCCGCAAGATTCAAAAACGCCTCATTCATTAAAAAACCACCGTTATCCGTTTGCCAATCATCTTCATGAGTTTTGTATTGAGGAGGTAAAGAGTCGGGTATTACAGATGCTTTCTTTGCACCATCACCCCATAAATTCCCTTGTCGATAATCATGATCATCCAATATAATTAAGCAAGGTAAATTCCGTGTAACATCATTAAATTCTCTACACCACAACAACCAACGATAGTAATAATCAGCAATGAACAAAGTACTATCGGTTTCCATCATCACAGGGCGGGATTCATACATTTGATCTCCCAGAAAAACCAACAAATCGGGGTTTTCTAACTTAACTTTTTCATGAATCATTTCATAGGGAGTCCAAAATGTTTTATAATCGGTATTGCTATTTGAAATAAATGGTATGCCATTACAACTCATGGCCATTATTTTTACTTCATTTTTTTTCGACTGTTTCGTGATATGTCCTTCGTAATATGTTCCTATCATTTCTTTGTTATTCCACAAACTAACTCTGTAAGGAGTACTACCTTCCCTATTCCATTTTATATTTCTGAAACGAGCTTGCATAGCGAAAGTATCCACAGGAAGTCTTCTCAATTTTTGCCAAAAACCATTTCTCCTTACTTCTAAAAGAAGTTCGTAATTCTTCTCTTTTGCAAGAGGTGCCAGTTGAGCGGAGAAGTTTAAAACATCAGCATTAAAAGAATACAAACAAGTACTGATTGGTCCGAAATTTCTTTCTGACAAATCAGCTAAGGGAAGCAATAAATCATTAAAAAAATATTCTGAATTTCTCTGCTTAGAAGAAGCTGCAAAACAAATGCTTCCTTCTAAAATATTTCTGGAAACATACATTTCGGCTGCTACTATATTATCAACAAAAACCACCAGCACCAATGAATCTCCTTGTTGCACCATATTATAATCAAGGGTTAATCCTGCCCTATTGTATTTATTAAGTAACGATGTGTCTAACGAATTGGAGACTGCTTTTTCATGAGAAGATAATTCTTCAATAAAAACATGATCATATTCTATTCCTATCCAATAACCATCTTCTTCTAAAGAATACAAATGAATCATTGATCTGCTGTTGTAGTTTAGTTTGTTATTCGACAAACCTATTATTATTCCTGCTTTTCCAAATGAATCAATAGCGGCTGTATCATTTCTCCCTACTAAAAAAGATCCTGATAAAGAGTTTTCAAAATTCTCGAACGGGAGGTAATGAAGTGTGCTCATTCTACTCGGACGAGAACAATAAACCTTACCATTTTTAACTTCCCATTCTTGTAAACTATTAGGCCAAAACGATTCTCCTATCCAGCGCTGATTGGAAGCATTGCTCCAAGAATACATCTGATTAATGGGAGCCGCAAATTGAGAGTGCAGAAACTGTTGAAATAACAAAAAAAGTAAAAAGAAATAAACTCTCATTCTTAGGGCGATTGTTAAACAAGGATAACAAAATGCAAAGAATAAAAAAAGTACTAATTTCAGGCCCGCATGATTTTGATTTTTGTTATTCTATATCTCTTATTCACAGTAGCTATTGGCGTTTTTGCCAATCGTTATGTAAAAAACTCTTCCGACTTTATGCTGGCCGGCAAGCAACTGCCTATGTTTGTTACTGCCTCCGCCCTCTTCGCCACCTGGTTTGGCGCAGAAACTATCTTAGGTTCTTCCACAGAATTTATTCAACACGGATTTTTAGGAGTAATTGAAGATCCTTTTGGAGCAGCTTTGTGTTTGTTGTTGATTGGATTCTTTTTTGCGCGACCATTATACAGAATGAATCTCGTTTCATTTGGTGATTTCTATAAAGAGAAATTTGGTGCTAAAACAGAATTAATTGCCAGTATATTAATTGTGATCTCTTATTTCGGATGGATAGCCGCACAATTGGTAGCGCTCGGTATTCTATTCCATCAGGTAGCAAACGTCCCTGAATATATGGGCGTTATTATTGGCGCGGCAATCGTAATGGCTTACACCATCACCGGTGGTATGTGGGCCATAGCTTTAACCGATACCATTCAAACATTAGTGATTATTGTTGGGCTCATTATTATTGCTGTTATCCTCACTGAAAAAACCGATGGTTTTACAGCTGTTGTCTCTAATACTCCTAAAGATTTTTATCGCTTTGTTCCCTTTGAAGGAAAGGAATGGATAGCTTACATTGCTACATGGATTACCATAGGCTTAGGTTCAATTCCTCAACAAGATGTTTTCCAAAGAGTAATGTCTTCTAAATCAGAAAAAGTGGCGGCTCAGAGTTCTATTTGGGCCGGATTTTTTTATTTGAGCATTGGATTGATTCCTTTGTATATAGGACTTTGTGCTTACCAACTCGAACCATCAGCGTTGTTGAATGAAGAACAAGGTTTTTTGCCTTACGCGATTCAAAAACACACGAATACTTTTGTGCAAGCTTTATTTTTTGGAGCCATGATTTCAGCCATTCTAAGTACTGCCAGCGGGGCTATCCTCGCTCCTTCCACTGTGATGGGTGAAAATATCCTACGAAGATTCAGAAAAAACATGGATGATAAAACCTTGTTGAAAATGGTTCGCGTTTCTGTTCTTATGATTACCCTAATATCTGTTTTTATTTCATTTTTCGAAAGTGATATTTATGAACTGGTAGCGGGTTCATCGGAAATAACTTTAGCTTCTCTTTTTGTTCCTATGTTGGGCGGACTCTATTTCAAAAACAAATCGGAAAGAGCTGCGCTTTGCTCTATCTTTTTTGGATTAATAGTGTGGTTGGTCCTAAAATTTTCGGGTACTGACATAACACGGACTTTATACGCTTTAGGCGCATCAGCATTAGGTTGGTTCGTAGGAATATCAACCACTCCAAAGAATAGTAATGAAAAATAATCTCTTTTTTTAAGCGCTTGTTTTACTACGCTACTTCCTATATATTCGCTAAACAAAATCACTTTATATATGAGAATGCGACAAATCTTACTTTCAAGCACTACAGCTATTGCTCTTTTTTCTTGTTCTCCGGCTAACGAGACCGCAAATACAAAAAACGACTTTCCTGAAGAAGTGAACAAACTTCTTAATGAAATGACTATAGAGGAGAAAGTAGGGCAAATGGCCATTCTCAATTTAACTGTTCTTACAAAATTTGATTCAGCCAAAGGCAAAATGGTTTTAGATAAAAACCTTTTGGAAGAAATATTAGTGAAACGTAAAGTTGGAAATATTTTAAATACTTATTCTTCAGCCCTAGATCAGGAAGAATGGAGAAGTATTGTAACAGAAATTCAAAACTACGCTGCTAAAACACCTCATAAAATTCCGGTATTGTATGGAATTGATGCGATACATGGGGCTACTTATCATAAAGAAGCAGTATTGTTTCCACAAAATATAGCCTTGGCTGCTTCAAGAAATCCAGAATTGTCGCGCTTAGGTGCAAAAGCTACGGCTGCTGATGTACGTGCTGCAGGTATTCGTTGGAACTATGCTCCTGTGTTAGATGTTGCGCGTCAGCCACTATGGGCTCGCTTTGGCGAAACTTATGGTGAAGATCCTAAGTTGGTTGCCGATATGGGCTGTGCTGCTATTAAAGGATATGAAGAAGATGGCTTAGATAAAAAAACAGGTGTTGCTTCTTGCATGAAACACTATTTAGGTTACTCTGCTCCTGCTACAGGAAAAGACAGAACTCCTTCTATTATTCCTGAAACTCAATTGAGGGAAATTTTCTTGCCCCCTTTCGAAGCGGCTGTTAAAGCAGGTTCTTCCACTATCATGATTAATTCTGGAGAAATTAATGGCGTGCCAGTTCACTCTTCTAAATTTTTATTGACTGATGTATTGCGTGGAGAACTTGGATTTAAAGGTGTTGCCGTTACCGATTGGTTGGATATTAAACGCTTACATGGTCGTCATCGCATTGCTAAAGATGAGCGTGAAGCTGTGAAAATTGGAATTATGGCTGGTATCGATATGAGCATGGTTCCGTTTAAAACCGACTTCCTGGATTATTTAATTGATCTGGTAAATAAAGGTGAAGTTCCCTTGGAAAGAATTGATGAGGCGGTAGGTAGAATTTTGACTTTAAAACACAAGTTAGGCTTATTCAAAAATGCTTATCCTGAGAAAGATGCAATAGCTCAGTTTAACAATCCAAAGAATAAAGAAATTGCTTTAGATGCTGCTCGTCAGGCAATGACTTTATTAAAAAATAATGGTGGAATTTTACCATTGAAAAAAGGCACTAAAATATTGTTGGCCGGTCCGGCTGCCGATAAAGTTTCTTATTTAAATGGTTGCTGGTCGTTCACTTGGCAAGGAAATGAAGAAGATAAATATCCTTCTTACTATACCACAATTTTTGAAGAATTAAAAAATGTAGCCGGAGCTGAAAATGTAGCTATTGAAACGTCTAATTATTTGAAAAAATCAAATGCCGACGTAATTGTTCTTTGCTTGGGGGAAGATGCTTATGCTGAAACTCCTGGTTCTATTCGTCAACTAGACTTAGATTCTACACAACAAGAATTGGTAAAATCTGCTTACGCAACAGGAAAGCCTGTAATTATAGTACTTACCGAAGGTCGTCCGCGATTAATAAAAAACATCGAACCACTGGCCAAAGGAATTTTAATGGCATACTGGCCGGGTAGCATGGGAGGAAAAGCTATTTCAGAAACCTTATTTGGTTTAAACAATCCATCTGGAAAATTACCTTTTACTTATCCTAAATACAGTGGGAATATTTTAACCTACGACTGTAAATATTCTGATGTGGAAGAAGATTTAGGTATGGGCGATAAAGAAACTGGTTACGACGTACAGTGGCCTTTTGGATTCGGATTAAGCTATACTACTTATGAATACTCAGCTTTAAATTGCAATACTGTTTTAAAGGGAGATGCTTCTCTAATGGTGTCAGTAACGGTTAAAAATACCGGAACCGTTGATGGAACAGAAATAGTTGAATTATACAGCAGAGATCATTTTGCAAGCATCACTCCTTCTGTAAAAAGATTACGCGCTTTCCAACGTGTAGTTTTAAAAGCTGGAGAGAGCAAAACCATTTCTTTTAGCATCAATGCAAAAGATCTTTCTTTCATCAACGCACAATATAAAAGAGTTACCGAAGATGGGAAGTTTGACGTAATGATTGGAAATTTGAAAAAGGAGTTTAGTTATTTTGAAAAATAAGGTTCTACAAAACTTGAATCATCTTAATAAGGTGCTTTTCTTTCTCTTTTTTTCTTCCCCCTCACGTCAATCCTGTGTGCGTAAATAAAATTGACGGTAGAGAAATTATAATCCATAGTACTTCCAAAGCTTTGTCCCAAAGAGATATTATTGAAAACATAAGTTAAACCAAAGTAATTCGAGTGACTATTGTAGCCCATCGCTCCTCTCCACATCATATTTGCAGAGCCTTTAATAACGTTAATACCATTAGGTGCCGCAGCACTATAATACCAATGTGATTGTGAATTCAGAAAAACAGTTCCCATCAATGTAAAGAACCAATGTTCCTTATATACATAGGTATAAGCATAACCCACACCCAAGCCTAATGTTGCGGTTTGTAATTTGGTAATTCTCTCTACAGGTTTAAAATTCATTGCAATAACATAAGGCGTTAAAGCGGAATCGGTACTAGCGTTTGCAGTACCTGTAATGCCCCCATGAGTATTCATCTCAAAACCCGTCCAATTCATTGCTATTAATGGTGTTCCTTTGCTTTTCAACTGCCTTTCCGTTTGAGAGAAGATAGCTTTGAAGGAGAATTTTTTATGTCGGATATTATAATAAACAATTCCACCTGAAGAAGTGGTATTGATATCGGGACGTTGATAATAAATACCCGGTTTGTTCCAAAAAGGGAACACACTTTTGGTGTTTGCTAAATAATACCCACCAAATTTTTGAGCCCAGAAATCAGTAACCCACGATCTGCCATTGGTAGTAATTCTTAAATCGAAATGAGAGGAAACACCTTTTGATTTTTTATCCCAATTGGGAAAAGGAGTAAATAAAGTAGCCGATAAGTTGAGCCATTTGTAGCTAAATCCAATACCAATAGAAAATGGACGATTAACCTGATAATCCAGAAGTTCTCGTTTGTTACCTCCCTGCTGCTTAACCTGATCGCTCTTAAAAGTGAGAAAAGTTCTTAAAGTTAGTCTTTCTCTATGTGAATCGATGTAATTGGTATCGTAATTTAAATCATCTTCTTCCGCTTTTTTAGCTAAAGATTCATGTTGAGTAAAAGAAATTAAGGGGAGAAGGGTGAAAAATAATATGGTAATTTTTTTAGTCATTAAACCACAGCCATATTCAACATATTAATGATTTGAGAAGAAGTATTAGCTGTGTACTGGCGACCTGCAAAACTCCCCACCCACTGAATTCCTTTCACCACATTAGTCAAGAAAATTTCATCAGCATCTTTTAAACGATCAACATCGATATTGTCTTCAATCACCTGACCCGGAGCCATTAAATCAAAAATCAAACTTCTCATTACACCTTCCACACAGCCTTCGGTTAAAGCAGGAGTAATAATTTGATTTCCTTCTACTATAAAAATATTTGAACTTATACATTCGCTCACTCTATCGGCATCGTTTAGAATTGCCACATCATCGAAATTACTTTTTTGTGCAAAAATTCCAGCCAAAACAAAAGGCAGAGAATTAATGGTTTTAAAATTTGAAAATGGTTGTCGGCTTTTCATAACATCACAAAACAAACCTAAATTCAATCCTCTTTCATTGATTTCATAAATAGATTTCTCTAATGGGGTACCTTCAATAATAAAACCTAGTTTATTTCTATCGGGGGTGTACAAACCACCAGCATCACGATAAATCGACAATCTTAATCTACAATCGGGAAAGTTATTTCTAACGAAATATTTTTTGATTTGAGTTTCCCAAAATTCCTTATCCATTCCGGTAGTGTCAAAACCAAAAAAGTCGAGTGTTCTTTCTAAGCGTTCGTAGTGACGATCCCAAAAAAGTATATTGTTATTTGAAATTCTAAGGGTTTCAAAGAAACCATCACCATATTTAAAAGCACGATTGGCCGATGTGAATAGCTTCTCGCTATCCTCCACCAGAAATCCGTTATAATTATGGTAAACATGCATACTTTAAATGTTCAAAATTTTGTATTCGACGGTCAAATTTAGAATATCTATTTTATTTGATCTAAAATATTCAACTTTAATTGATTCACATCTATTTTTATTCCCTTCACTCCTGCTTTTTCAGCGCAAACAATATCACGTGGTTTATCGCCAATGAAATAAGATTGAGCAGGATCAATATTGTACTTATACAACGCCTTCTCTACCATTAATGAATCGGGTTTTCTGCACAAACACTTTTGTAAATCGCTGTGGTGCGGACAATAATAAATCTCAGAAATAGGAGTTCCGTTTTCTTTAAAGCTCTTTTCTATGTGCGTATGAATTCTCTCAACATCCTCACCTGTAAAGCGTTTTTTATCCATACCCCCTTGATTCGTGATTACCACCAATAAATACCCTCTTTTGGTAATCTCTGTAGCGATTTCAAATAAATTATCCAGAAATCGAAATTCCTCCATTTTATAGATATAATCATCCGGATCATAGTTGATCACTCCATCTCTATCTAGAAATACTGCTTTGTTCATTTAGAATATTTTTTGAATTTCATGTAAAAAATGCCCCCACAGCAATGGTTGTAAAAACAGTGGGAAAATAAAACCAAAAATAGCACCCCAAAAATGGGCATCGTGGCCAATGTTATCTATATTTTTTTTGCCCATATAATAGGAAAAAGCAAGAAAAACAATACCAAACACAAGAGAGTTCATTGGAATGAAATAAATCCTCATCATTCCTCCCGGATCAATCAAGATACTTGTGAAAATTACAGCACTTACGGCACCAGAAGCACCTAAGGCATTATAGTAAGAATTGTTTTTATGCTTTGCTAAAGAATAAAGAGAACTAAAAGCCAATCCACCAACATACAAAAGAGCATAATTTACCATGCCCATTTTTTCACCAAAAATTTCTTTAAAAACCTCTTCAATTATTCTTCCAAACGAATACAAGGCCAGCATATTAAATCCTAAATGCACCCAGTCGGCATGTAAAAATCCGCTCGAAAAAATTCTATACCATTGCTTTTTATGAGATACAGCATAAGCATTGAAGCGATACTTATAAACAAAATCAGGGCGATTAAAGCCCTGAATTGAAGTAACTACTGTTACTAATATGATGAGTATAGTAATCGACATTTCTTAACTTTCGTACTCTTTTGATTTGCTTAACTTCTTCCCTTTTTTTCCTTTTCCTTTTGCACTAGTTTGTTCTTCATCAGGAAATATATCAACAATGTTTGTTTTGCTAATCATTGGCAACTCCCACTCTACCACTGATCCTTGCATTTTTTCAGTTAGCAATTCACTTGCTTCAGCTAAAGTATCTGCTGCTACCAAATAATTTTCGGTAACTTTCTTTTCCTTTCCAGAATCCTCATCTTGAGAGATATAAGTCAATTTACATTTGTAATAAGCTTCAGCTCCTTCATTAAAAATGATATCGCTTATATTGCTTTTGGCACAAGTTAATAAATTGTATTCAGGAATACTTTCTTCTAAAGCAGCTTGTAAACGAGCTTCAGCTTCAGTAAACGATTCTGCATTTAATAAATATTGTTCTGATTTCTTATAAATACTACCGTTTTCAGCTTGCTTTAAATAACTAATTTTACAACCAAACCAACTTGCCATAATTTTCTTTTTTTAAATTGAGGGGCTAAGTTAGAAAAAATGTTTAAGCTACAAAGCCCAGAATTGAAGGTTCTTCTTCTTTAAAACTTTGAATACTTAAACTTTGAATATTGAAGCAAATTTTTCCTATTTTTGAAAAAATTATACGCCAATGGATCTACTGCTTAAGAACGCACACATCATCGATCCAAATTCCCCTTTCCATAATAAAAAGTCAGATATCCTCATTAAAAACGGCAAAATAGCTGAGATTGGTAAAGTCAATAGCAAAGGAGCTAAAATCATAGAATCTAAAAATCTTTGTGTTTCCCCTGGCTGGCTGGATGTTCATGCAAATTTTTGCGATCCGGGAAATGAGCACAAAGAAACTTTACAGAATGGGATTAAAAGTGCTGCAAAAGGTGGATTTACCGGCGTGATTCTCTCCCCTGCTTCCAATCCAATTATCGATTCTAAATCGGGAATTGAATATATAGTGAACCAAACAAAAAATAGTGTTGTAGATGTTTATCCTACTGGTCATCTTTCTGCAAAAGGTGCCGGAAAAGATTTGAGTGAAATGTTTGATATGCAGCAATCGGGAGCCATTGCTTTTACTGATGGAAAAAGTTCAATCAACAATACCGAGCTAATTAAATTGGCTTTATTATATGGTAAGAAATTTAACGCCTTATTGGTTTTAAATGCTGAAGACAAAAATTTAGCTGCCGATGGTTATATTAATGAAAGTAAAGTTTCAGCTCAGTTGGGTTTAAAAACCCGACCAATTATTGCAGAAGACGTAGCAGTGGCTACTAATTTATCTTTATTGGAATATACCGAAGGAAGATTACACTTGAATAATATTTCTGGTGGCAGAGCAGTTGAATTGATTAAAGAAGCCAAAAAGAAAAAATTAAACATCTCTGCTGATGCTGCTGTTTTAAATTTGGTATTCAATGATGAAGAGATCATGGGCTTCAATTCTAACTTTAAAGTATTGCCTCCTCTTCGTGATGAACAAAGCAGAAAAGCTCTTGTAGCCGGAATAAAAAATGGAACGATTGATTTTATTACTTCTAATCACGAACCACAAAATATTGAAAATAAATTGTGTGAATTCGATCATGCAGAGTTTGGCGCGGCAATAATTGAAAATACATTTTCTGTACTAAATACTTATTTAAACAAAGAGCTTTCTTTGGAATCTATAATCGAAAAAATTTCCATTGCACCTCGCAAAGTTTTTGGTTTAGAAATTCCAACTATCAAAGTAGGAGAAAGTGCAAACATTACTTTATTTGATCCATCAGAAAAAGTAGTAATCAATGAAAAAAGTTTACAATCGCTTTCCAAAAACAATCCGTTTATTGGAAAAACTTTAACTGGAAAAGTGCTTGGAATTATCAATCACGGCAAACTTTCCGCTTAATCTTATTTTTTCTTTTCAACACAAGAATTTCAAAAGCTTTCGTTATCAATCCATTATAACTTTATTCACAAAATCCAGTGAATAAGTATATGGCGCAGGTATTGTTAGAATTAAATTAAAAGCAAATATTTGGTTATACCTGTAATGCATGGAAGAAAACGAATTCAATCACGAGCCGGAAGAAATTCACAACGACATCGAACGCTTTGAAACAATGATAGCGAGAAATGATTTGTATTATTTCGATCGCGAAAAATTCTCCGATATTATAGATTATTACGCCAATCAAAAAGATTTCCAAAGAGCAATGCTCGTGTTGAAATACGCAAAGTCGCAACATCCTGAATCTAAAGAATTAAAATTATCTGAGGTTCAAATCCTTGCAGGTAATTATAAATTCAAAAAAGCTTTACGTTTATTGTCTCAATTAGAACTGGAATTACCTTGGAATGCAGAAGTTTATCTTACCAAAGCAACGGTATTGAGTAAATTGAAATTACACGAAAAGGCAATTGAGTATTTAAAAAAGGCCATTGAGTTTGTTGAACATAAAGATGAAGTTTATGTAATGCTGGCTTTTGAATATCAATTTATTTGCGACTACGATAATGCTATTGAATATTTTAAACTCGCGTTGAAAGAGAATTCTGAAAACGATGCAGCACTTTATGAATTGGCATATTGCTTTGATCTTCAAAACAAAACAGAACAAGGTATCGACTATCTCTTGAACTATTTAGATGTTGAGCCTTATAGCGATGGTGCCTGGTTTAATTTGGGGAATTTCTATACCAAAACAGGAAAGGTTGAAGAAGCTATTGATGCTTACGATTTTGTTTTAGCTATTAATCCTCATTTCAGTGCTGCCTATTTCAGCAAAGGAAATTTATTAGCGCATTTGGAACGCTATGAAGATGCTATTGAAATCTATAAAGAGACTTTCGAATTGGAAACTCCAGGAGGAATTGTTTATTGCTATATCGCCGAATGTTACGAGAAATTAAACAACTTCGAATTAAGTTTGGAGCACTACAACAAAGCAATTTCTCTAGATCCTGAATTTGGTGATTCATGGTTAGGCAAAGCAATTTGTTTAGATGAACTCGGAAGAACCAAAGATGCCTACAAATGCATTCAAAAAGCTTTAGATATAGATAAAGAAAATGCCGATTACTGGTATGCTTTTTCTGAGTTAGAAGATAAGTTAGGTAATACCAACGATGCTATTTTTTCTTTTAGAAAAGCATTGAACCTGAATCCGGAAGAACCAGAGTTATTTTTAGAGTTTGCCGACTTAATCATGAAAACCAGTGCGCACGAAACAGCAATTGAAGCTATTCATGAAGGAATGAACTTACATGGTGATTTTCACCGTTTTCACTATTATTTAACTGCTATTTACTTAGAGAGAGGATCTTTCAACAAAGCTTACGAACATTTTGAAAAAGGATTAATCATGAATGCGAAAGATCATGAATTTCTGTTTGAAGTGATGCCTGAAGCAAAAGACAATCAGAATATTTTAGAGTTGATCGACTTGTACAACTAGTTTAACACTTAGTATCTCTCCATCTCATTATCAACATCCTCTTGCCATTCTAATATTCCTCCATTAAGATTGTAAAGATTATCGAAACCGAATCTTTCCTCTAAAGCAGAAATTACGCTTGCCGATCGACGGCCACTTCTGCAATACACCACTACTGTTTTATCACGTGGTATTTTATCAACGTTGGATAAAATCTCATTCATTGGAATATGTAAACCACCAATCGTAGCAATTTCTAACTCATATCCCTCACGCACATCAATCAATTGAATGTCTTCCCCTTTATCTAATCTTTCTTTTAATTCTATTGCCGAAATGTTATCCATAGTGTAATGTTTGAATTCAAATGTAGAAAAATAATTTTGGTTCCGTACTTTTGGCAATATTCTTAATTTATTTTTGCCTTTTTACTTTTAACTCAAATAGTATGCTTCAAGACATAATGGATTTGCTCACCAATCTAAAACCAACTATGGAAGGTTGGATTGTAGAATACCAAAGTACTTTTTACTTTATACTTTGTTTAATCATATTTTGCGAAACAGGTTTAGTGGCAACCCCTTTTCTTCCAGGAGATTCTCTGTTATTTACGGCTGGATTATTAATAGCTCAAACCGATACATTAAATGTATGGGCTTTAATTCCCTTGCTTTTTATCGCTGCTATTTTAGGCGACAACACCAATTATTTTATAGGAAAATTCTTTGGTGAAAAGGTGTTTGAAATTAATTGGTTGAAACGCTTTATTAAAAGAGAGTATTTAGATAAAACACATGAGTTCTATGAAAAACACGGCGGTAAAGCTATAATCATGGCTCGTTTTGTTCCAATCGTTAGAACGTTTGCACCATTTGCTGCAGGAGTTGGCAAAATGAACTACACCAAATACATTACCTTCTGTGCAATTGGGGGTGCGGCATGGGTAACTGGATTAACATTGGCTGGATATTATTTAGCAAATATTTCTTTCGTAAATGAACACTACGAAAAAATAATTTTAGGAATTGTTTTTATTTCTGTTGCACCTATCGCAATTGGTTTTTTGAAAAATAAATTCACTAAAAAGTAATTCCCTTTTTTATAACATAGAGGTATTTTCGTAGAAGAGTCCCCTACTTAGATTCCAATATATTTATTCCTAAAGTTTTCTCAATAAAATGAAGTGACTTCATTTCTTCTTTAGAGACAATACTTAATGATAATCCTTTTTTTCCTGCACGAGCGGTTCGGCCACTACGATGCGTATAATATTCCACCTGATCTGGTAATTGATAGTGCACAACGTAAGCTAATCCTGAAACATCAATACCTCTGGCAGCTAAATCAGTAGCAATTAATATCTGTAATTTTTCGTTTTTAAAAGCGCGCATCACCTTCTCTCTATCTTTCTGCATCATATCTCCTTGAATAGCATCGGCCGAAATATTTTTGGCCATTAACTGTTTAGCTAAAGTAGCAGCACTAACCTTTGTTTTACAAAAAATAACTCCACGATGGCTACCCTGATCTTTCAAGAAATTCAATAATACAGGTAGTTTGTCGGTGCCTTCACAACGCACAAATTCATGAACTATGGCTTTGTTCACCACATTATCTTTATCTACCTGCACCTTCAACGCATCGGCAGCCATATATTTATTAATGATTTCCTTTATCTCAGAAGGCATGGTAGCCGAAAATAACCACGTATTTCGCTTTCCTTTACTATGACTTAAAATGGTAGTTAATTCCTTTTTAAACCCCATACTCAACATTTCATCTGCCTCATCCAATACAATAGTTTTTACATTACTCAATTCAATAGCTTTTCTATTGAGCAGATCAATCAATCTTCCGGGAGTTGCCACTACAATTTGTGTTGGACGTTTCAACTTGGCGATTTGAATCTCGATCTTTTCGCCACCAAAAACCGCTTCTGTAAAAATTTTATCGTGATACTTAGTAAACTTAAAAAGTTGTTTGGCAATTTGTTGTGCCAACTCGCGTGTAGGTGATAAAATAAGGGCTTGTACCTTATCACTTTTAGGATTTACCTTCATAAGTAAAGGCAATCCAAATGCAGCAGTTTTACCCGTTCCTGTTTGGGCCTGACCAATAAAATCGCTGCCTTTTTCCAACAAAAAAGGAATAGCTTTCTCCTGAATATCAGTAGGAGTATTAATTTGCATTTCTTCTAATCCTTTAATCAAAGAAGAAGAAATTCCAAGTTCTTTAAATGTTGCCAATGTTGTGATTTTAGATGGTGAAGATAAGATTAATAAAAGGAAAATGTTAAACTTTAGTCGGCCCGCTGCCGGAAGCAAAAGACAAAACATTATCTTTGCACTTATGGAAGGACTCCGACAATTTGCAGCCAGCAACGACACCATCATTGCGCCAGCAACAGCACCTGGCGTTAGTGCCATTGCCGTAATTCGTTTGTCGGGAAAAGACGCCATCAATAAATGTAATGACGTATTCACCAAAAATATTCTCGATGTTAAATCTCACACGCTGCATTTTGGAAATATTGCAGATGGAGAACGAATCATTGATGAAGTACTGGTAAGTGTATTCAAAGCACCTCACTCCTACACCGCCGAAAATACTATTGAAATATCTTGTCATGGCTCACCTTACATTCAACAAGAAATCATCAAACTCTTTCTGCAAAAAGGAGTGCGAATGGCCGAACCTGGTGAATTTACTTTACGTGCTTTTTATAATGGCAAATTAGATTTATCGCAAGCAGAAGCCGTTGCCGATTTGATACACTCAACTTCTGAATCAGAACATCAAATGGCCATTTCACAAATTAGAGGAGGCTTCTCCAACGAAATAAAAAAACTACGCGAAGAAATTATTCGCTTCGCTTCTTTAATAGAATTAGAACTCGATTTTAGTGAAGAAGATGTGGAGTTTGCTGATCGTAGTGATTTCATTAATCTATTGAATAAAACACAAGCAGCTATTCAAAAATTAATTGATTCTTTCATTGCAGGAAATGTATTTAAAAATGGAGTTCCGGTGGCTATTGTTGGGAAACCTAACGTAGGCAAATCAACTTTACTCAATGCTTTATTGAATGAAGAAAGAGCTATTGTTTCAAGCATTGCTGGAACCACCCGAGATACGATTGAAGATGAAATCAACATCAAAGGCATTAAATTTCGTTTTGTTGATACCGCTGGAATAAGAGAAACCACCGACGAAATAGAAAGTATTGGAATTGAAAAAACTTTTGAAAAGATTAAACAAGCCAGTATTGTTTTGTACTTGCTTGATCCATCAACACCCCAACAGGAACTTGATTCTATTCGAAAATCTTTTACCGATAAAAGTGATAGTAATAAACGTCGCTTAATTTTTATTTTCAATAAAACAGATCTTAGCATACCCTTCATCGCTAAAGGAAATGATATTTTATTTATTTCCGCCAAAGAAAAAACAGGCATAGAAAAAGTAAAAGATCAGTTAATTTCTTTGGTGAATTTAGGACAAGTAAAAGTAGGCGACATTATTGTTTCAAACAGTCGCCATTATGATGCTCTCACCCGTGCACAACAAAGTTTAGATACCGTTTTAAAAGGAATTCAAAATAAACTTCCAACCGATTTAGTAGCTATTGATATTCGCAGCGCTATGTTTGAATTAGGCAGTATCACAGGACAAGTGTCAACAGATGACCTACTAGATTCTATATTTAGAAATTTCTGCGTGGGCAAATAGCTGTAAAATACGTACATAAACATATTTAGAGGTCGGATGCCATTTTAATCAACATTTTTACAGATAACCAATATAGAGTAGATATGACAAAAATAGCTTTAATAACAGGCGCAACTTCAGGTATTGGAATGGCAACTGCAATCAAATTATCTGAGAATGGATATAATCTAATTTTGTGTGGTCGTAGAATGGAGAGGTTAGAAAACTTGAAAAGTAAATTGTTGGGTAAAGTCAAAGTTCAATTTTTAATTTTTGATGTCCGCAACAAATCCAAGGTTGAATATCTAATCAATAATTTATCGGAGGAATGGAAAAACATCGATATTTTAATTAATAGTGCGGGTAATGCTCATGGCTTAGCTCCCATCAACGATGGAGATATTGAAGATTGGGATGCCATGATAGATGCTAATGTAAAGGGACTCCTTTATGTTTCACGCGCAGTGATACCGCAAATGGTTGAAAGAAAAAAAGGACACATCATAAATATAAGCTCTGTTTCAGGAAAACAAACATATGCTAACGGCACTATTTATTGCGCTTCAAAAAAAGCTGTAGAAGCAATAAGTGAAGGCATGAGACTCGATTTAACTGAACATGGAATTAAAATAACAAACATAGCGCCAGGTGCAGTTGAAACAGAATTTTCAGAAATAAGATTTAAAGGTGACAAGGAAAAAGCTAAAAAAGTTTACGAAGGATTTGATCCATTGCTTGCAGAAGACATTGCGGATATGATTTTATACGCTGTGTGTGCTCCCGACAGAGTAACTATTGCTGATGTAGTAATATACGCAAAAGCTCAATCAACACCTACAACAATATATAGAAAATTAATGCAGTAGCGGTAACTTAAGTTTTTATTCGAGGCAACCTGAAAGTAGCAAATTTCATTTATTACATTAGCATCTACTTTACTTCCGTCTATTGATTTTTCTTGGGTTTTTGCAGGACTATGATAAGCATTTTACCCCCTCCGATTGATTAAAAAAATCACTCTTAAAATCTGAATTCCAGTTGGTTATTTTATCAATATATTGTTTTTATTCCCATAGATAACTATTCTATTTTGCTTGCATAATGTGTTCCGCTTACAGTAGATTTTATCAACCTAATTTTTATATCTTATGAAAACTAAGCTAAATAGCAGGAAAACGATTGTAAGTCTTTTTACATTCTTTTTTATTTTTTCAATTGATACAATTGGACAAGGTGATGAAGGTTCAAAAGCAGAGAATTTCATTCAATCAGAATTCGATAAAGATGATGCTGTTAAATTGTTAATGAAAGACATTCATGTATCTCATGAAGACAGCCTTAAGTTGACGAAATATTTTTCCAATGAATTGAGGAGCCTGGCTATCGAACTTGTTGTGATGCATGTGAACAACAGGTCACTTTATAACACAGATTACGCAAGGAGCACCTTCAATACGAAAGTAGGATCTTTAAGAAAAGAGTTTTATACACATGGAATGGAAATAGTAGAGGATGATGTTGCCGAGGCCATTAAACGAGGAGAAGTTTTTAGAGGGCCTTTTGATTTACCACCTCCACAACCAATTCCGAATGGTCCGTGTGTCAATATGGATTTTGAAAATGGGAATCTAAACGGATGGGAAGGAAGTCATGGACAAGTAACTGGAGCCGTACAATTTAGTTATAGTTTTCTCCCTGTAGATGCAGTTTTGATAACCCCTCACCACGAAATTGTTACAGCAGGAAAAGATCCCATGTTGTGTACTGCTGTTTTACCCATGGTTAACCCCGATGGGGGGTCTTATTCTGTTCGATTAGGTGACCAGGTCAATGGTGGTAATGCAGCTGAGATTAGACAAACCTTTTTAGTAACTCCTCAAAACTATGGATTTTCTTATAGTTACGCAGTTGTGCTTCAGGATCCTCCTGCTGACCATACATTAGAACAAAGACCTTATTTCTCTATTAGAGTGTTGGATGCCAATGGAGCTGAGATTGATTGTGGAACATTTGACGTGATTTCGGGTGCGGGAATAACAGGATTCAAAAATGATGTAGATGCTGGTGGAAATGTTTGCCATGTGTATAAAGAATGGTCAACTGTTTTTATTCCTTTAGGCTCGTTTATTGGTCAAAATGTTACTGTTGTTTTTAGATCAGGAGATTGTTCTCTAGGAGCACACTATGGCTATGCTTATGTTGATGCAAGATGTACACCAATGCCTTTATTGGTTTCAAAAGTTAATGGAGATTGTAGTAATCCAAATGCTATTCTTACTGCACCGATTGGGGGATCAAGTTATAAATGGAGTCCGGGCGGACAAACGACCCAATCTATCACGATTACTACACCGGGGCATTATGAGGTAACTATTGGTTCAAATGCAGGACAACAATGTACTACTACTTTGAAGTATGATTACAATGCCAATTCGAAACCACCTGTGGCTGATTTTACTTCAACAGATGGCTGTTTAGGAATTGCAACAACGTTCACCGACCAGTCTGTTTCGAATACAACCGGCCCATTAACGAAGTGGGAATGGAAGCTTGGAAATGGAGCCCTTAGTTCTTCTCAAAATCCTATTTATAATTACACTACCGCAGGTCCGCAAAACGTAACGCTTAAAGTTACCAATTCCGATGGTTGTGTAGATAGTATAACTCAGATAGTTCAGGTTTATACAATTCCTGATTTTACATTAGCTGTGGTTTACTCTTGCACCACTCTTCCTACTATTAATGTAAGCTTGGTAAATCAGGTCCTGGGTAGTATGTATGAATGTAGAATAAACGGAGGGGCATGGCAAAGCAGTCTGCAGTTTTTGAATGTGCCTGATGGAATAGCTACTATTGAAGTTCGCTTGAACGGACATTGTCCGGTATCAAAAACCATCGCTGTAGCAAACCAAAACTTTGTGAAAACAGGTACAAGCGCCAGTCCAAACAAAAATTCATATTGCAAAGGCGATCAGGTAACCTTAACAAGCACCGATGTTAATTGCAGTTCAATGAGATGGTTTGCTGACGCTACTTCTACTACTCCCATTCAAACCGGATGTAGTTATTCCTATACTTTGAATTCCGATTCGGTAACAACCTATTTTGAACCTTACTCCGATCCAAACAATTACGTTGTTGGAAGACCTACAGGCTATGAGGATTGGCCTGGTGATAATCAGGGAAGATTTGAAACTTATGTTCCTGTAGTAATAGATGGGTTTTCAGTTCTGGGAGCTGATTATTCGGCAACTTGTGGAACTACTGCTACTTTTACTGTAAAGAATGGAAATGGGGTAGTAGTCGCAGGCCCTGTATCTGCAACCGTTAATTGTGATCGTAATAAGCCAGAAACAGTTGTAACTGGACTAAATCTTGTTGTTCCTGCTGGACCTTGGTTTTCATTAGAGGTCTCTGGTGTTTCACTAAAGGCATCAAAGGGAGCGAATACTACAGTCAGTCAGCCCGGAATAATTAATGTGCTTAATTCTGGTGCATTTACCAATTGGAAGGTTAGCTCGGCGACAAAATGTCCTCTTCGTAATTCCATAAAAATAAAGAGTAAATGCCCTTGTCCGGATACCACTTTGAAATTTCCTGCACCTCTTTGTTCCGACAAAGATTTCGATTTGAATACTTTAAAAACAACCACCACTGCTTCTGGTATTTGGAAAATAGTACAAAAACCCGGGGGATCAAATTCTGCAACATTAAACGGAACCACTTTCAATGCAGGAAAAAATGGTGATGGAGGAGATTATGTATTAGCTTATGTTTTAACAGGCGGACCATTTCCTAATTGTCCGGATTCCAATGCAAGAACGATTCATGTGAATAAAGCAGAAGCAGCAAAAATTCCACGTCCGCAAGGTGTGTTTTGCGTCAGTGACCCTGAGCAGACTTTGCAACTTGATCCTACATCAGATGCAGGAAAGTGGAGCGGAACAGGTATTACTGATATTAATGCAGGAAAATTTAATCCCGCTGTAGCAGGAATAGGCAATCACTTGATCAACTATAAAACCAACGGAGTTTGTTGGAAACAGGATACTATTACGATCACGGTAGTAAATCAAAAAATATCAAACATACTTACACCTGATACTACTTTGTGTCGTAATGCTTCACCGTTTAAAATCCGACTCAGTACGAATACAACACCCAATGGTACTTGGTTAAGTTTACCTGTAGGTATAGTGAGTAATAACGGTACTATCACACCCTCGAAAGGACAGGCGAATGTACCTTACAAAGTGTATTACGTGTTAAAAGGTGCCACCGTTTTGTGCAGTGCAATAGATAGTGTAACGATAAATTTTATCGCTCCCGATACCGCAAAGATCACCCTTAATCAAGGTCCGTTTTGCATAGAAAAAGCTGCATTGAACTTACAAAAGGAAAATATATCAGCTGCAGGAAAATGGAGCGGAACGGGTATTACCGATGTTAACTTGGGAACTTTTAATCCTAAAACAGCGGGAACAGGTGTGAAGATAATTAGTTATACCACAAATGGAGTTTGCCCTTATATAGATACCATACATATTGAAGTAAAAGCAAAAACAATAGCGAACATCACAAACAATGATACCATTCTTTGTGAGAATACGCCTGTATTTGATTTAAAATTGAGCACTAACAGTACGGCTGGAGGAAAATGGTATAAAGACAATGTTTTAGCTTCCTCATCAGTAGAAACCACTCCGCCGGGCAATTATTATTTGAAATATTTAACCACAGGAATATCATCGGAGTGTGATAACAGAGATAGTGTGAAAATCACAATTCTTCCGAATGAGAATGCCAGCATTGTGCCTCCATTAAAAAAAGATGTTTGTCCTACAGATGCAGAGATTATTTTACAATCACAAGTACAACCCTCAACAGGAGTGTGGTGGGGAGTTCCTGTAACAGGAGTAAATGTTAGCGGAAAATATAATCCGGCAACAGCTAACGCAGGTAGCACAAAAATATATTATGGTATAGCAGGTAAATGCGGAGATACTTCTTATGTAGAATTTATCAAGCATACGATACCTGTATTTAATTTAGGTGCAGATAAAATCTTGTGTGAAGGAGAGACAACACAAATAGGAACAAGTATAACAGCAGATACTGTTTTGTGGCAACCAACGGGAGATAAAACGGGGAACATCACAGTATCAACAAAAGGGGATTATATGTTGAAATTATCCAACTTGCCTGGTTGTGTGTATATGGATACGATACATGTGGAAGTATTACCGTATCCTGAATTAAATTTAGGTAACGATACAACTGTTTGTTTTGAACTACCCAATGATCAGATGGTATTGGGTGTTGATAATCAAAATTACTTGTATCAATGGAACACTGGTGAAAGCACTGCTAAAATCACCATCAAAAGTGAAGGAGTTTATAATGTAAGAGTAAACTATGATGGTAGCACCTGTTATACCAATGATGAAATACATATCAACGAATACTGTCCGTATTCTATCTTTTTCCCTAATGCCATTACACCTAATGGAGATGGTGTTAACGATTATTTTTCAACGCCGCATCACAATTTGAAAGGTTACCATTTAATGATATTCAATCGTTGGGGCGAGCTATTATTCGAAACTTTCAGCGAAACAAACTTATGGGATGGAACTTATCAGGGACAAAAGGTACAGGAAGATGTGTATGTATGGAAGGTAGATTATAAAGTAGAAGAAACAGACAAAAGCATTCGCAAGAAAACAGAGATTGGAAGAGTAACAGTGGTGAGATAAAAAAATGTTTTCGGAAAGGAAGCTCCTTCGAAGAGGATTTAAACTGGACGAAATTTTAAGATTTTACTTTCAATGTACTTATAAGAAAGTGCCGACATAAGTACATTGAGAGTAAAAGCTAAAATGAAAAAAGTAATTCCATAAGCAATAGTTCCTAATTCAAATCCGGATTTAGAGAGCATAAATTCTGCTGTGAAAATTGCAATCATGTGATACATATATAATCCAAAAGAAATCGTTCCTAAATAATTGAGTGCTTTATTTTCAATTCGCAAAATACATTTTGTGTTCACACTCACATTCAAAATAAGATAAAGAAAAAGCGCTGGTACTACGATCATAAAAAAGAATGGCGCCCCTATAGTATAATCATAAAGATCATGGAAAAATGGTGTAGTAAATATAGTTTCGTTGATACATAAATGAAGAAGCAATAATCCCATAACAACCATTTGCATGGGAGCAGAAAAAAGAAATGACGACATCAGTTTATCTTTGAAATAAAAAAGATAGTAGGCTCCAATTCCACCAATTGCCATTTTTTCGATTCCGAAAAGACTGATCAAAAGACTAATTCCTTTCGTTGTTTCAGAAGAGTAATGAATTTCAATTTGAAGTAAAACATAGTACAATACAAATTTCAATACCACTATAAAGAAACAAATAGCAACAAATTTCTTTTTCATTGCTTTAACAATAGGTGCCCAAATGAGATAGAATTGCTCTTCAACACCAATACTCCATAAATGTCCGATCTTCCCTATTCCCATAGAAAAAGCATAAGGTATATTAGGGAGAATAATGAGATAAAAAAAGGTAGACAAACCAGATATTTGTTTGTAAGGTTGATTAGCCAATTGAAAAATAAAAGGTAAAATGAATTGTACTAAAACAATGATTAGATAATACAGAGGCCATATTCGTAAAACCCTTTTGATATAAAAAATTTTCACCACTACTGTTCCTGTTTTTTCAAACTCAGTAATGAGCAAATAGCTAATGAGAAAACCTGAAAGCACAAAAAAGAAATTCACTGCATTGGTTCCGTTCTGACTCAAAAAGAACCAAACAGGATTGTAATCAAATCCATCGGGAGTAATAATTCTGTTCGAATGCCAAAGTAAAACTAAAAGAGCCGCAAAAAAGCGCAACTCATTAAGCCCTTTAAAATATACTTTTTCATTCATCATTTATTAATTCAAAAATACAATTAATCCATTTCAAACCTCAATTTATTTCGATTTACAATAATTGAATATAAATAAAGCTTTTGTATACCTTTAGGCCTACATGTCGGAGAAAAAAAATATAGGATTTAATTTCAACAACAGCTACACTACCTTAAACGAAAAATTATTTTCGTTGTGCTTCCCCACTCCTGTTCACCATCCTAGAGTGGTAACAATGAATATTACTCTTGCAAAAGAATTAGGATTAAATCTTAACGATTTCAGTGAAACTGAAGTTGCCCAAATATTTTCGGGAAATAAAATTTCAGAAAATTCTCAACCTTTTGCACAGGCTTATGCCGGACATCAATTCGGGAATTTTACTGTACTGGGTGATGGAAGAGCTATTTTATTGGGAGAACATATTACTCCTGAAAAAAAACGATTCGATATTCAGTTAAAAGGTTCCGGACCCACTCCCTATTCTCGCAGAGGTGATGGCAGAGCCACCTTGAGTTCTATGTTACGCGAATACATTATCAGTGAGGCAATGTATGCATTGGGAATTCCAACCACCAGAAGCTTAATGGTTATTGCTACAGAAGAAGAAATATATAGAGAGCAAGTTAATGAAGGAGCTGTATTAACCCGAATTGCAAACAGTCATATACGTGTAGGAACCTTTGAATATGTTCGTAGATTCACTGATGTAGAAACCTTCCGATCTTTTACGAATTACACTATTGAGCGGCATTATCCAGATATAACAAACACTGAAAATCCAGCTCTTGACTTACTCAAAGCGGTAATGGAAAAACAAATTGAATTGATTGTGAATTGGATGAGAGTAGGTTTTATTCATGGTGTTATGAATACAGATAACATGAGTATTTCCGGAGAAACCATTGATTACGGCCCTTGTGCTTTCATGAATGCCTACAACCCGCAAACTGTTTTTAGTTCTATTGATCACAATGGCCGATACGCATTTAACAATCAACCAGCTATAGCGCACTGGAATCTCTCTCGGTTTGCCGAAACTCTTTTAATTTTAATACATCCTGAAAGCACAAAAGCTATTGAATTGGCGCAAGAAGTATTAGATGCCTTCAACCCTGAATTTAAAAAACAATGGATGGTAATGATGGGGAAAAAATTAGGAATAACGGCCATAGAAAATCATGATGAAAAATTAATTCAATCGTTATTGGCATGGATGCATTCGCATTCTGCCGATTACACCAATACCTTTTCAGCCCTGCAAAGTGGCAATTTTCCTGCCGAAGAAATATATCAAGATACTGAATTCAAAGAATGGTATAAACAATGGCGCAGCAGAATAGAAAAGGAGAGCGTTCCCTTTGAACTCATGAAAAAAAACAATCCTTCTTTGATTCCACGCAATCATATGGTTGAGTTAGCTTTAAATAATGCTGCTTTTCAAAATGATTTAGAAATATTAAAAGAATTACTTTCTGCACTTTCTGATCCTTATTCGAACTCCAACGAATATGCGTTATTCAAACAGCCACCAGAAATAAGCACTGATAAAGATTACAAAACATTCTGCGGAACATAAATAGATTTTTTGCACTTTTACAAACTCAATATTTTGAATTTAACAAAATGAGCATTGCCCATTACATCTTTGAATATGCCCTGCATTTTATCATTATTGCTGGTTTCTTCTTTTTAAGTTTTTCGGTGGGAAACTTATTGCTTTTCAATAAGAAATTCTTGATCGACAAACCTTTCCAAAGAATATTTTTTAGCTCATTTGTTGGGCAAATTATTATGCTTAGTGCTTTTGCATTAATATGTACGGGAGGTAAAAGTATTTTTTTAGGTGTACCCGTTTTATTCGGTATTTACTGGTTAATGTATCGCAAAGAATATAGTTTTAAAGGGGAAGGACTAATAAACTCATACTCTGTTTGGAATTGGAAATCAGTTGGATTTTTGTTGATTTTGCTGTTCATTATCTACACATGGAATTTTCTCGCTTTTACCTCCATTGACTCTCCTTATTTATTGCAAATTTTGGATGTAAGTTCTCCCGACAAAGATTTCTCTCTCTACAGTACCGCAGGTTATTTTATGCAATATACTGGAATTGAAAATGAGTTTCATGCGAATATTTTAACAGATATTTCTTTTGAAATACAGAAACCCTATCATTATTATGATTTATGGATGAACAATCTTATTTCCACTCTATCTAATGGAATTTATTTAAAAAGGTTGTATCTGGTTACACATCCTTTAATGACCTTTACTTCTGCTGTTGGTATCGTGGCTTTAATAGAACAGTTTGGTGTTATCACTTCAAAAAAAATTATACTTAGTATTTTATTCATGTTTACAGGTGGAGTTCTATTCTCTATCATCAGCGATATTAAATTCTTTAATTACATCGAGTTTTACAGAGAATACTTTTTCAATAAAACTCCCAATAAAATAAGCTATTACTATAGCTTTTTAATTGCGGCTTTTATTATGCTTCACAATAGAAAATGGGGAGTGGCTTTGTTTTTTTTAATGTCTTTGGTTATAGCTACCATTGTAACTGCGCCAAGCATTTGTTTTGCAACAGCTATAGGGGTATTGTGTATGCTGCTGTTCAAGTCAATCACTAAAATTGATTTCCTTAAATTAGAAGCATTCGTTTTGTTATGGGTCATATTCATTTTGCTATTTTACAAATTAGCTGGTACGAGTGATATAAGAAGAAGCGGAACTAATTTTAGTGATATTATTAATGCATTAAAGGGAAGTGGAGATTGGGTTGACTTCATAAAATCAAAAATCAATTTCTCAGCTACAATCTTTATTTATTTTATTGTTTTACATTTCTGCTTCCTCATCTTGTTTTTCTTATGTAGAAAACAATACAACTGGAAATTTGGGTCAGGTTTTTCATATATCTTGATTTTTACTTTAATGATATGCTCTGGGGGATTAATTGGCAGAATGTTGATGTTTAGCACTGTTAACTCGGAACAGATTTTTATACACACGGCCAGCGCATCCTTCAATATCGTTTTGTTTTTTATGTTATCGAAACTATTGAGCTCAAATATTAAAACGTCCACACAAACCATTATTCTTTCTCTAATTACAGGTGTTTTTATTTTAAATATTATACAGTCTTATGAACGACTTAAAAACGATCAAGGAATGTTTAATGCCTATTCTACCCAATACTTAAATGAAATTGAAAAAGAATTAACAAAGAATAGCGATGAAATAATTATGATAGCAACCCTAAGAAATCCTAGCGGGTTCAATGACACTTATTGCATGTATTCAACTTCAAATATTAATGGGCATTATATAATGGCACTCAGAAACAATATAGGCACTATTGGAATTGATGATTTGGATATTATGGTCACTACCACTGAAGAACCCGTTTACTCGCAACAAATTGAGGCTATAGAAAATGGAAGCTTTATGCAATTCGTTAAAAGGCAAAAAGCCAAATCTCAATTCATTTCTGAAGAAGCAAGTCAGCTTGCCTTTCTAAAAGAAAATCACTTTGATTACTTAATTGTATCTAGAGAGTTAAAAATTCCTGAATATCTTTTGAAATTAACCAATCATTGTATCGTTGATGAAAAATCGGGAGATGCCTTTTACACCTTTAAACCCGATACCTTCAAATAATTAATTAACCATTAATCTATTTATTTTCCCACTCTCTTTTTCCTTTAAGAAATAAACTCCGCTTCCAAAAGAAGTTAAGTCGAGTGTGTTTTGACCTGATAGATAAACCGACAATACCTTATTACCTGTTATGTTATAAACATCGTACATTCCCGATTTTTCTACATAATAAATAAACTCACCATTACTTGGATTGGGGTAGAATGTTGTTAAATCCCGTTCTAGTTCTTTTACTTTACTGGCTGGCGACCAATAGTATTCAACTTCCTCTTCATTGGCATAATGAATATGTTCTAATAATCCACCGTTGTAATGATACACAGCAGAATCAGAAGCAAAAACTGATTTAAAAGAGAGAAGCTTCCCATCTCCCCCAAAACGAAAGGCGGTTAAATTGTGGTTGTGATTATCTCCCCCCATTAAATCAATTTGCATAGAATCAATATCATTCTGATCAGGCTCCCAAAAAGGAATAAAATATTCTTTCGTTAGGGTTATTTTATTAAGATCAGAATAAGAGAACTGAAGATTCTCGCTGTTCTGCTTACCCGTATTTGAGTAAGCAATAGTGCCATCTATTGTTTCAATGTAATTTAAATAGTTTAAAGTAGTTTTATATGAACTTGGCTTATCATTGCCATTAAAAGTAATATTCATGGTTCCTGTAATATCAACCCCTCCATGATTTAATATTTGATAGGAAGTTATTTTTAATCCGCTATAAGTAGGTATCATTTTTCTTTTCACATCTGTTTTACCTGAAATCACCATTGAATCAAGAACCCATGATCCATCAGTATTATATGGAATTAAAACTGAATTGAAGTCCTGCTCCGCCAGCGTAGATTGAGTAAGAAAAAAGGATTGGGCTGAAATTTTGATAGTTGCCATCAAAAAGAAAATGAATATCTGTAGTTTCATAGAATAACTAATTATCTTGTTTAGCTTTATGATCTGATGGATAAAGAAAAGTTACAAACCATTTTATCTTTTTTTTCAAGACACAACCAACCTGATTTAATTGCGTCTTGAAAAAAAATGTAATAGATTGTAACTTCTTTCGTTTTTGAAGCTCTTATCCTTAAACAACTAATAAATATATTATGAAAATTAAATTCCTTTCATCTCTGGCTCTGGTTGCTGCACTTGCCTTATCAAGCTGTAAACCAGAAGGTTACACATACGAGCAATACATTACCAACAGTACCGACGAAGTAATTACTGTTAGTACTGGAAGCGGACAATGTGAAGAACATGTTTACACGCTGAACCCTGGTCAAACACAAAAGGTACACAGTAGTAGAGTTTTAGATGCTCCGACATCCTGCAATGATCACCATTATATGGTAATGAGCGGACAAACTAATTTGAATGATATTAGTGATCAAAGTAATTGGACCAGAACTCAAGATAAAGATCAAGTAAAATGCGAATTTGTGTTCAGAGCTTCTGGAACAGTTGATCCAGCACCAGCACAAAAAACCTGCGAACACTAATTCTCATAAGTTTAAAGTAAAACTTAATGGCTATGAAAAAAATGCTCTTAATAGGTATTCTTGGCGTCCTCATTTTGGGTACCTTACAGGCTCAAACTACTGCAGTTAAAATACATCCTTTACACTTTTTTAGCTGCAAATTTGAAGTAGAACATCAAATCAATAGCAATATAAGTGTAGGAGTAATTGGCTCAGGAATGTTTCTTGCCTTTGAAGGGTATAGAATTCAACCCTATGCTCGCTTATATTTAGGTGCTGATTCTAAAGTATTTGATGGTTTTTATGCACAAGGAAAATTCCACTATTCAAGAGTAGTTGATAATAATGCCGTAAGAGAACTTATAAAAGATTATGGCTTCTCCACCGCATTTGGCTACCAACACACTTTTGGAAAACATTTTGTGATTGACCTTTATTCTGGTTACAGATTCTCTAAACCTTTTTACTATTCTACCTCCGAATCATCAACAATGTATAGAATGATGTATTCATTACCTATGGAGCTAGGTATTTCATTGGGTACAACTTTTTAAATATATTCTAATAAAACAAACAACGGAGCGACCTTAAAAGGGTCGCTCTTTTTTTGAATTAATTACGTAGTTTTACCCTGTTATAACAAAGAAAAACATGAGAAAACTATACACGATCATTCTTGTTTGCAATACACTGATAGCATTGTCTCAAGACAAAAAAATAAAAACAGAAGAAAGAACTTTTCTCAACAAGGAAAATAAAATTACGGGATTCCAACTAGTCGAATACGATGCAGCCGGACGAATAATTTCATCTAAATATTTCAATGGGAATAAAACACTTGAATCGTCTGCTATACATGAATTTGATGAAAATGGTAATCCCAGCAAAGAGATAAATTACGACTCTGAAGGAAAAATAGAAGATTTCTGGAATCATTACCCCGATCAAAATGGAAATGATACATTACTTAAATACGGTTTTCCAAAAAGAAATGAATACTATTTTGAAAAATATAAAAACACCTATGATAAAGAAAACAAACTAATCAAAGAAGAACGTTGTCAGAACAATGACACCGTTAATTTCGTCTATGTATTTTCATACAATACAAAAGGCGAAAAAACATCAATGTTATCATACCTTTATGAAGAGCCTAGTGAAGATTTCTATTACGCTTATGATAACAAAGGAAGGCTTATCGAAGAAAAATTATTTTCACCTGATGATGAAGGTAAACAAGAAATAAACACTATTTGGCAATACGAATATGCTGATGACAATTTATTAGTGAAAGAAACAGTTTCTTCACTAGCCTCCTATTTAGAAGAAAAAACAGTCAACATTTATACTCATCAATATAAGAAAAAGAAAAAATTGGTTATTGAAGAAACAGAACTAAAAAACAATGTAGTTGAAGAGAAAACCAAATACAAATACACTTTCTACTAAAAGTGCATCTATTTTTTGCAAAACAAATTTAATCTCCTACATTTGTCGCATAACAAATAATAAAATGAATTTAACTATACACCATCATCACCATAACAACACTTGCCAATAGGTGAGCGCGATGATGCTGTAATACAATAATAAAGCAAAAGCCCGCCTATTTCGGCGGGTTTTTGCATTTTAAACATCGAACTTTGAAAATTAAACATTGAACTAAATAATGGAAACTTTAAAAATTGCAGTACAAAAATCAGGAAGACTCTTAGAGGACTCTATTCAATTGCTGAAAGAGTGCGGCATCAAAGTAGATAATGGAAAAGATCAGTTGAAAGCAACTGCCACCAACTTCCCGCTTGAAGTACTTTACTTAAGAAATTCAGATATTCCTCAATATCTTGCTGATGGCGTTGCCGATATCTCTATCATTGGTGAAAACACCTTGATTGAAAAAGAAAAGGATTTGGTAAACCTTCGCAAGCTAGGCTTCTCGAAATGCCGATTGTCATTGGCTGTTCCTAAAGAGATCGATTACCCGGGCTTACAATGGTTTCAAAACAAAAAAGTAGCAACCTCCTACCCTAATACTGTTAACGCCTTCTTCAAAGAAAAAGGAATCAATGCAGATATACATGTTATTTCAGGTTCGGTGGAAATTGCTCCGAACATTGGATTGGCCGACGGGATCAGCGACTTGGTAAGCAGCGGAAGCACACTTTTCAAAAACGGATTGAAAGAAGTGGAAGTGATGCTAAAAAGTGAAGCGGTAATAGCTTCTAACAAAAACTTAAGCGCCAGAAAAAAAGAAATTTTAGAAAAATTATTGTTCAGAGTTGATGCGGTGATGGCGGCAAAAAACAACAAATATGTGTTGTTGAATGCACCTAACGATAAGATTGATGAGATTATTAAAATCCTTCCAGGAATGAAATCTCCAACGGTAATGCCTTTGGCTGCTTCGGGCTGGAGCTCTGTTCATACTGTAATTACAGAAAGTGATTTCTGGAATATTATCGATCAGTTGAAAGCAACTGGTGCGCAGGGAATATTGATTGTACCTATTGAGAAAATGGTTATCTAACACACTCCGTTCGTCATTGCGAGATTTTTGTACCCAAAAATGAAGCAATCTCATCATAAAAAGGAGATTGCTTCAGAGTACCTCGCAAGGACGAACTAAGTGGAAAAAATACGAAGATGAAAACATTTATAAATCCAGCTAAAGAAACCTGGAACGACATACTAAAGCGCCCTACCCAAACCAAAGCAAATTTGGAAAAAGTGGTGGCTGAAGTATTTTCTAAAATACAAGATGAAGGTGACAAAGCGCTTTTAGAATTCACGGCCAAATTTGATGGGTGCAACTTAAGCTCTATCAAAGTTTCTAAAACAGAGATCGAAGAAGCGATCGCTTTGGTTCCAGATAAATTGAAATCATCTATTGAAAAAGCAGCACGTAACATTAGTAAGTTTCACGAAAATCAACTGGTGGTTGAAGCGCCAGTTAAAATATCCAACGGTATTGATTGCTGGAGAAAAACTACGGCTATTGAGAAAGTGGGATTGTACATTCCAGGTGGCTCTGCTCCTCTTTTCTCTACTGTTTTAATGTTATCAATTCCCGCTAAAATTGCAGGATGCAAAGAAATGGTAATGTGTTCTCCTCCCAACAAAGAAGGAAAAATTCATCCTGCTATTTTGTTTGCTGCCGATTTGTGTGGCATCACCGAAATTTACAAATTGGGCGGTACACAGGCAATTGGCGCAATGACCTATGGAACAGAAACTGTAAAACAAGTTTATAAGATATTCGGTCCGGGCAACCAATATGTTACCGCTGCCAAACAATATGCAACTATGGAAGGCGTGGCGATTGATATGCCAGCCGGACCATCAGAAGTTTTAGTTTTTGCAGATGATTCAGGGAATGCTTCTTTCATCGCTGCCGACTTATTATCACAAGCAGAACACGGTGCCGACAGTCAGGTTGTTTTTGTTACTACACAAGAAAATATGATTGTAGAAGTGAAAGCAGAAGTTGAAAAACAATTGAACGATTTACCTCGAAAAGAGATCGCTGCAAAAGCATTGAACAACTCAATCTTGATTTGTGTGGAAGATGTTTACCAAGCTTTGGCTTTAATCAATGAGTATGCTCCGGAACACTTGATTTTACAAAGTAGAGAAGAAGCTTTCTTTGTAGATAGAATTGTAAATGCTGGTTCTGTTTTCTTAGGAAATTACACTCCCGAAAGTGCCGGAGATTACGCTTCTGGAACGAATCATACTTTACCTACCAACGGTTATGCTCGCGCATACAGTGGCGTATCGGTAGATTCATTTGTGAAGAAAATCACCTTCCAAAGAATTACACAAGATGGTTTAAAAGAGTTAGGTAACGTGATTGAAATTATGGCCGAAGCAGAAGAATTAATGGCACATAAAAATGCGGTGACTATCAGATTAAAAAGAGAATAACACACACAGTACGTCATTGCGAGGTACTCCGAAGCAAACTCCTTTTGGATGATGAGATTGCTTCATTTTTGGGTACAAAAATCTCACAAAGACGTACTGGGTTAAATTAAATAGTATGAGTTTCGATTTAAACAAAATATTGCGCCCCAACATCAAAGCGCTAACCCCCTACTCCTCTGCCAGAGATGAATTCTCGGGCGAAGCGAGCATTTATTTGGATGCGAATGAAAATCCGTTCAATACCGGACACAACCGCTATCCCGACCCCATGCAATGGGAGGTGAAAAAGAAATGGGCGGCGATTAAAAATATCGACAAAGAAAATATTCTTTTCGGTAACGGGAGCGACGAAGTAATCGATTTAATCATTCGTGCTTTTTGTGAACCTAAAGAAGACAATGTTATCATACTTCCTCCTACTTATGGTATGTATGAAGTGTACAGCAACATTAACAATGTTGAAATAAAAAAGGTGTCGCTAACAAATGATTTCCAGTTAAATGTCCCTGCAATTTTAAAGGCAGTGAATGCACAAACGAAATTGATATTCATTTGTTCACCAAACAATCCAACAGGCAACAGCATCGATCCGGAAGACATCAAAAAAATAGTAAAGAGTTTTGATGGAATTGTAGTAATCGATGAGGCTTATGCCGATTTCGCTGCACAAGAAAGTTGGGTAAGTTATTTGGATCTGCATCCTAATTTATTTGTGATGCAAACCTTTTCTAAAGCCTGGGGATTGGCGGCTTTGCGAATGGGTATCGCTTATGCGAGCAAAGACATCATTAAGGTTTTAAATAAAATAAAACCTCCTTACAACATCAATGAATTTACGCAACAAGCAGTGTTGAAAAAGTTGGAAGAACAAGAAAAGGTGATGAAGGAAATTGATTTATTGAATCAAGAAAGAGCAGCGCTAGCTAAAGAAATAGCGAAGTTAAGTATCACGCAAAAAGTTTACCCAAGCGATGCTAACTTCATTTTAGCCAAAGTAAATGATGCGAACGCGACTTATAATTATTTGGTGAAAAAAGGTATTATTGTGCGCAACAGAAATACGGTGACTTTGTGCGAAGGATGTATTAGAATTTCTGTGGGTACACCTGAAGAAAATAAAGAAGTGATAAACGCTTTGAAAGAAATGAAATAACATGAAAAAAGTACTATTCATCGATCGCGACGGAGTTCTAGTTAAAGAACCCAACGACTATCAAGTTGACGATTTAAACAAATTGGAATTCTACCCAGGTGTATTTCAAAACCTGAGTAAAATTGCCGAAAAATTAGATTTCGTATTGGTGATGGTGACCAATCAGGATGGATTGGGAACCTCTTCTTTTCCAGAAGATACTTTCTGGCCTTCGCAAAATATGATCATCAATTCTTTGAAAAGTGAAGGTGTAGAATTCACCGATATTTTCGTAGATCGTACCTTCGCTAAAGACAACGCTCCTACCCGCAAACCGAACACTGGTATGTTAGGAAAATACATGACCGGTGAATACGATTTAGCCAACTCTTTTGTGATTGGCGATAGAATTACCGATATGCAATTGGCTGCGAATTTAGGCGCAAAAGGTATTTGGTTAAACAATAATGAAGCATTGGGCGCAAGTGAAATTTCTGCAAAAGAAACTGACCTCGTTTCTACCATTGCTATTAAAACAACTTCATGGAAAGAGATTTGGGAATTCTTGCGCAAAGCAGACAGAACAGCCGTTGTAGAAAGAAATACCAAAGAAACAAAGATCAAGATTGAAGTCGATTTAGACGGAACAGGTAAAACTTCCATCTCTACTGGCTTACCTTTTTTCGATCACATGTTAGATCAAATCGGACGTCACTCTGGAATGGATTTAACGGTTCTTACCAAGGGTGATTTAGAAATTGATGAGCACCACACTATTGAAGATACAGCTTTGGCTTTGGGAGAATGCATCAACAAAGCTTTGGGCAATAAATTAGGTGTGGAACGTTACGGATATTGCTTACCAATGGACGATTGTTTAGCGCAAGTGGCGATAGATTTTGGTGGTCGTCCGTGGATTGAATGGAGTGCTGAATTCAAACGTGAAAAAGTGGGCGACATGCCTACCGAAATGTTTTACCATTTCTTCAAATCATTTAGCGATACCGCCCGTTGCAATCTAAACATCAAAGCGGAAGGCAGCAATGAACACCACAAAATTGAAGGCATTTTTAAAGCTTTGGCAAAAGCAATTAAAATGGCGATTAAAAGAGATCCAGATAATCAAAGTTTACCTTCTACAAAAGGAACATTATAAAATGAAACTGGTCATTATAAATTACGGAGCAGGAAATACTCAATCGGTGAAATATGCATTTCAACGATTGGACATCTCTCCTATTCTATCGAATAATGCTGAGGAGATTTTAGCGGCAGATAAAGTAATTTTTCCGGGAGTTGGTCACGCACAAGCAGCAATGAACGAGTTGAAGGCACAAGGTTTAGATACACTCATTCCTCAATTGAAACAACCTGTTTTGGGAATTTGTTTAGGGATGCAATTGTTATGTAAATTCTCTGAAGAAGGGAATACAACTTGTCTTGGAATTATTGATGAAACAGTAAAAAAATTTGATCCGAAGTTGAAAGTTCCACACATGGGATGGAATAGCAATTCTATCGAAAAAAGTACTGTATTTAACAATGGAGATAATCAAGTGTATTATGTTCACAGTTATTATGTTCCTGTGAATCAATACACCGTTGAAACATGTAATTACATTAGTCCTTTCAGTGCATCAATTCAAAAAGATAATTTTTATGCTTGTCAGTATCACCCTGAGAAAAGTGGTAAAGTTGGCGAGAACATTTTGAAAAACTTTTTAGCATTGTGATTACTACTAATACATACAGTACGTCATTGCGAGGTACCCCGAAGCAAACTCATAACCAAGATAAGGTTGCTTCGGGGTACCTCGCAATGACGTACTGGGTAAAAACTCATACTATTTAATATGTTCATAATACCAGCTATAGATATCATCGACGGCAAATGTGTTCGACTCACACAAGGCGATTACGCTCAAAAAAAAGTGTACAATGAAAATCCGCTTGAGGTAGCTAAAATGTTTGAAGCTGCAGGATTGAAGCGTTTACATTTGGTGGATTTAGATGGCGCTAAAAGTGGACACATCATCAATCATAAAGTACTGGAAAACATTGCCAAAGAAACATCTCTTACTATTGATTTTGGTGGCGGAGTTAAAACCGACAGCGATATTCAATTGGCTTTTAACAGTGGTGCAGCTCAAGTTACAGGAGGAAGTATTGCCGTTAAAAATCCAACTATTTTTTCCTCATGGATCAAACAATACGGAGATAAAATTATTTTGGGCGCCGATGTAAAAGATGAAAAAATTGCTACCAACGGTTGGTTAGAGGATTCTGGAATTGATCTTTGGAATTTCTTAGCAGATTATATTGCCAAAGGTGCTAAATATACTGTTTGTACTGATATTTCAAAAGATGGTGCTTTACAAGGAACAGCTACCGAATTGTACAAAAAGATGATTGATAAATTTCCGAAATTGAATGTGATTGCCAGTGGCGGAGTAACTACTATGCAAGATCTGCATGATTTAAAAGCTGCCGGTTGTTACGGTGCAATTGTAGGAAAAGCTGTTTACGAGAACAGAATAAAACTTGAAGATTTATCTATATTTAACCAATAATAAAATATATCCATGCAAAAGGTAAACTGCTATAATTGCCAGTCTAGTAATTCGAAATTTTTTCTTTCAGAAAATGGTTTCAATTTGGTGAAATGTACACAATGTGGATTGCTGTACGTTAATCCTCGTCCCTCTGAAGATGAAATAACAATGGCTGCTATGTCGGGATTACACAAAGGAGACGAAACAATTAACGTTGCCGATCAATACCGTCCGGAAAAAATTGATGCCTATAAAATTCGCTTGAATGATTTATACGGTCAGGAACTTAACAATAAAAAAATATCATTGTTTGACTTAGGTTGCGGTTATGGTGAATTCATTGAAACATTTGGCGCAAGAGTGAGCAAAGATTCCACTTTAGTAGGGAGTGAACCAATGGAAGTGAAAAGATTATCTGCTCAACAGAGAGGATTAAATGTTGATTTTATTGATGTATCTAACCTTAAACCCGAATACGATATTATCTCCTTTTTAAATGTATTTTCTCATCTTCCCAATCCCCCGGCATTTTTCGAAATGATGAAAAAAGGATTGAAACCTGGTGGAGAATTCATTGTTCAAACAGGAGATTCAAAAGATTTAACGCCTGTTACACATCATAAACCTTTTTTACTTCCCGATCATCTTAGCTTCGGAAGTGAAGAAATCGTTTGTAATATTTTAAAGAATTTAGGTTTCGAAATCATTGCTGTTCAACGCTATGAATACTTTCCTAAAATGCACTTTAAATACAACATGATATATGATATAAAAGATAGATTAAAAACTGTTTTCAAAAAAGGTCATCAACGTGTTGTTCACCCTGAACACGATATTCGTTATAGGGGAATGAACTTAAAACGCGATATGTGGATTAGAGCAAAACTGAAATCGTAAATTACCTTCATGCTGTCAAAAAGAATCATACCCTGCCTCGACATTAAAGACGGTCGCACTGTTAAAGGGGTGAACTTCGTTGGTTTACGCGATGCCGGCGACCCTGTTGAATTAGCAAAATTATATGCCGAAGAAGGTGCTGATGAATTGGTACTTTTAGATATTACCGCTACTCACGAAAAAAGAAAAACTGTGGTTGAGCTCGCTACTAAAGTGGCCGAACAACTCAATATTCCTTTTACTATTGGCGGCGGAATTTCTTCTGTGGATGATGCTCATGCTGTGTTGAATGCCGGTGCAGATAAAATTAGCATCAACTCGGCAGCAGTGAAAAATCCCGATTTGATCAATCAATTGTCGGATAAATTTGGGAGTCAGTGTGTAGTTGTAGCAGTCGATGCAAAACAAATCGACGGAACCTGGTTTGTGCATTTGAATGGAGGAAGAATTAAAACCGATTTGGAATTATTTTCCTGGGTACTAGAAGCAGAAAAACGTGGAGCCGGAGAGATATTATTTACCTCTATGGATCACGATGGCACCAAAGCTGGTTTTGCCGATGAAGCTTTGGCGAAGATGAGCAGCTTGCTTAACATTCCTATCATCGCATCGGGCGGCGCAGGAAACATGGAACATATTCGCAATACTTTTATCAATGGAAAATCGGATGCAGCATTGGCGGCAAGTATCTTCCACTTTAAAGAAATTGCTATTCCCGAATTGAAGAAGTATTTGAAAGAACAAGGTGTTAATGTGAGAATTGTATAATTTTAGAGGTATGAAAATCGACTTTACAAAAACCAACGGACTGGTTCCGGCCATCATTCAAGACGCTAAAACAAAAGCTGTTTTAATGTTAGGCTATATGAATGAAGAAGCTTTTGGCAAAACCAAAGAAAGCGGCAAGGTTACTTTCTTCAGCAGAACTAAAAACCGTTTGTGGACCAAAGGTGAAGAAAGCGGAAATTTCCTGAATGTAGTGGATATTAAAATCGATTGCGATAACGATACTTTATTGATCAAAGCCAATCCTGTTGGACCAACCTGCCACACCGGTACCGATACCTGTTGGGCAGAAAAAAGCGAGGCTTCTTCTACCGATTTTTTAGCTTACCTGGAAGAAACTATTCAAAACAGAAAAAACAATCCATCAGAAAAATCATATACTTCTCAATTGTTAGCCAGAGGCATTAATAAAGTCGCTCAAAAAGTGGGTGAAGAAGCGGTTGAACTAGTGATTGAAGCCAAAGACAACAACGAAGAATTGTTCTTAGGCGAAGCTGCCGACTTAATGTACCACTATATTGTTTTGTTGGCTGCCAAAGGATATAAGTTTGAAGACGTGGTAAAGGTGTTAAAAGAGAGGCATAAGTAGTAGGTTTGCTATAATAAAAAGGACTTCTTCCCGTTGTTCTAGAATGAAAAATTTTATTGTTCTTGTTTTTTCAATCATTTTAGCATCCTGTAAACCATATAAAGTGAATTATTTACAACGCGAAATTCCGTTGACAAATTATTCTAAAATAAATAACAATTCTGCAAAGAAGCTTCACAACTTAAGAGACCTTCCAAAAAAAATAAAAGATATAGCGGAATTAAAGAATCAATCAATAACAAATGATAGTGCTGATTTTATTAAAGCACAGGGTAAAAAATCATTATTTATTTGTGGAGCATACAACAAAAACGCTAAAGTTGGCTACATAATTCAACGTTTCATAACTCTAGATGGAAGACAATTTAATCAGTGTACATTATTTCAAGTTCAAGGAGATAGTTTAACTTTTAATTTTCACCTAATTCCATCAAATATTTTTAATTGGAATGATTCTAGAAAATATTTAATCTGGCCAAAAGACATGTCTTTTAATTTTGGCTACGCAGTTTTTAAAAAAAGAAGATATTCAAAACAAGATTCCGCACCCGCAAAGCCTCAATTTCATTAAGTCAAGGAGGATTTCTTGTAGGGGCGTGCCTTTACGGCCGCCCACGATATTAAGTAAGTTGGCCGGCCGTAAAGAGGCAGGCCCCTACAGAAATATTCCGCTAAGCTGAAAGCTTAACGGAGCTGCATCTATTAACTATAATGTTTCCTCTAATCTCCTCAATTTTTAATGCCATTATATTACGCTTTATATTTTCAATCCTTTTCCCTATTTTCGTACTCCAAATAAAAAATGACATGTCACAAAAAGAAGTAAAAGACGAGCCAATGGTTGACATTGGTAGCACTATAAGCAAATCAGAACAATTTTTCACAGAGAATAAAAAAGCCATTTCTACAGGAGCAATCGCTGTAGCTCTTTTGTTAGGTGGATTTTTATACTATAAATACTCTGTTGTTGCAGGTGCTTCTGAAGAGGCTCATCCCAGCTTTGAAAAAGCTGCAGAATTATTCTCTCAAGATTCTGTGGACTTGGCCTTGAAAGGAAACAAAGATTTTGAAGGCTTTGAAGCTCTTTCTGAAAGCTACTCTAACACTCCCGAAGGAAATAAAGCCAACTACTATTTAGCAGTAGCTTATTTCAACCAAAAAAAATACGACTTAGCACTAGAAAAAATTGAAGCTTTTGATGCCAGTGGTGAAATTCTTCCTTACGAAAAAACCATGCTGATTGGCGATATTTATTCTGAAAAGAATGATTACGAAACAGCCATCAAAAAATATTTAGATGCTGCTAAAAGCGCTAACAATATTTTAATTTCTCCTAAGGCATTAACTAAAGCTGCAATTTTAGCTGAAATATTAAACCGTCCGGAAGATGCTGTTAAATATTACGAAGAGGTTATTGTATATTTCGAGGATCCAAAATTTGGTACTGAGAAATCAAAAATTGAAAAATCGTTAGGTATTGTAAAAGCTAAAGTTGCTTTAAAAAGCACCAAATAAGGAATGGCTACCATTCATAAAAACCTTTCTGAATACAATTCGAATCTACCCAATGCTGAAGGTATGAAAATAGCTTTAGTGGTTGCTGAATGGAATGGTGAAATTACTGAAGGATTAAAAAAAGGAGCCCTTGATACCTTAATAAAACAGGGCGTTTACGAAAGAAATATATCTATTGCTTATGTACCCGGTTGCTTTGAATTGCCTTTGGGGGCTCAAATCATTTTGGAGAAAAAAGAAGTGGATGCGGTAATATGTATTGGTTGCGTAATTCAAGGTGAAACCAAACACTTCGATTATGTTTGTCAGGGTACCACCTACGGCATTCAAAAAGTAACCTTGAAATACAATAAGCCTGTAGTGTTTTGTGTGCTAACCGATGATAATATTGACCAATCAAGAGCCCGATCGGGGGGTAAACATGGAAACAAAGGAACCGAAGCTGCAGTAACCGCCATTAAGATGATTGCTTTACAAAAGTGAAATTCATAAGCACTAATAAAAACTATCTCTTCCTTCTCGTTTTAATTGTTATTCTTATTCCCTATTTACTTCTTAGCGCTTACTGTAGCCCCATTGCCGATGATTTTACTTATTCACTAAGAGGAAAAGAAAATCCATTATTTGCCACGTTACAACACGATTTCTTTCATTGGAATGGCAGATATTTTTCTAATATTCTGGTACTACACAACCCCTTGGTTTTTGATTCCCTTACAGGATATAAATTGATTCCTGTTGTATTGATTCTCCTTACTCTTCTCTCTTTTCATTTATTTGTTTATGCATTAAGCCATGAATACCTGAAAAAGATTGAAATTCTAACAATCAGTCTTTTGCTTACTGTGCTGTTTCTTTATCAAATGCCCTTAATATCGGAAGGAATTTATTGGTACACGGGTGCGGTGACTTACCAAAGCGGAAATTTCGCTCTTTTGATTTTCGCTAGTTTATTGATACTGCATTATAAAAGGAAATTTCTTTTTCGATCGTCCGTAATTCATATTTGTATTTCTGTTTCAATGCTCGTTATTACTATTGGCAGCAACGAAATAAGCATGTTACTTTGCTTAAGCCTTCTCATTATTTTGAATGTATTAGCCTTTCTCAAAAAATTAAAAAACAAAAAAACATTGTTCTTTTTTCTATTGTTAACATTGACTTTTTCATCATTGGTATTCTTCGCCCCTGGCAATCATGTGAGGGAAGGCTATGCTTCGGAAAAACATCTTTTTTTCAAATCTCTTTTTTACTCTTTGGCTCAAACCGCAAGATTTACGAGCCAATGGATACTATCACTACCCTTACTAGGTATTTCTGTTTTGTATTATTTTCTACATAAAAATGTATTGATCAAAACAGAACTTTTCTCCAAATCATTTTTTCTTACGCCTTTACTTTCTTTATTCTTTCTGTTTTTTGTAGTTTTCATCAGCATATTTCCCGCCTATTGGTCGATGGGAATATTGGGTCAGCACAGAACCATTAATGTTGCCTATTTTTCCTTTATTGTACTGTGGTTTATTAATCTAAGCGTGTTCTTCAATCATTTCAAAAACAAAGTAAACAAACTCGCTCCTTTATCGCCAAAAGCAGAATTATTATTGATTATCTGTATAGTGCTTTTTCTCACATGGAGCAGAAATAGTTTCACAGCAATAAGTGATCTTTATTCGGGAAGAGCTGAAAAATTCAATAATCAAATGAATGATCGATTACAGATCATGGAGGAAAATAGAAATTCTAAAAATGACACGATCTATCTTTCTCAAATTGAAAACCCACCTAAAAGTTTGTTTGTGCTAGATATAAAAGATAATCCTGAACACTGGAGCAATAGAGGTTATGCTCTGTTTTTTAAAGTTGAAAGAAAAAAAGTGATGAAAAAATAAAGATTCGAATTTATCTTTATTACCTTTAAAACTATCAACCGACCTATACATGAAGTACCGCATTTTATCTGATCTTGAGCTTAAAGAACTGGAACCCGAATTCATTCAATTTTTAGTGTCGAATGGCATTGATGATAGTGAGTGGAAAAAAATCAACAACAATGACCCTGATAAGGCGATTGAGTTGGTGGAAATATTTAGTGATGTAGTATTTGAAAAAGCCTTTAAAAAAGTTCAATTTTTAGAATTAGTTACAGAAAACACGATCAAGGTATTTATGTATGGCAGCGAAAAAGTTTATTTAATTGGAATTGATTCTACGCATCCGGAAATTGACTTTAGAGATCGAAATGTGTTAACTGCTTTAGCTAGTAATTTTAATGAATACAAAGACAAATTGAAGATTTACAAAACCGACAAAGCTATTGCTGAAAACAGGGAAATGGAAATCTTTAAAATGATGAAAGATGGCTGTTTGGTAATTGATGAAAACCGGTTTAAAGCTTTTGCTGGTTTGTATCAGGCTTCTTCTGTGTAATCAAATAAAAACATATTCTCCGGCATATTCCTTCACCACCGCTTTACTTAAATTTTGTTCTTGCTTAATTCTTCCCAAGCAACGGATACCGGTGGTTTCTATAATTACTTTTTCTGATTGAGCATTGGCCTCACCATTGAAAAACAAACCCAGAATATTCAATTCTTTTGATTTCAAAGCATTAATAGAAAGCAAGGTATGATTGATGCTTCCTAAATAATTACTGCATACCAGCACTACTTCGGCATCGTAATATTTAATTAAATCAAGAACTGTGTCACCTCTATAATTTAACGGCACCATTACTCCACCAGCTCCTTCAATGATGATATTATTGGTAGTATTAGGTAATTTCAGTTTACTTAAACGAATATCAATATTCTCCAATTCTGCCGCAGCATGTGGCGACATTGGATTTTTAAGCAAGAATTTTTCTTTGTGGAATTTAATACGCTTTGCACTCACCAAACTTTTTACAACTTCTCTATCAAGATGATCTTCTCCGGCTTGTATAGGCTTGAAATAATCGGCCTGTAAAGCCTCCACCAATATTGCAGAAACAACAGTTTTCCCTACATCTGTGCCAATCCCTGTAACAAATATTTTGCGCATAAGGCAAATATAGAAATTTCTCTCGTAGGGGCGTGCC
>JAHEZM010000001.1:139716-215169 GCA_023251075.1 Flavobacteriales bacterium
CGGCCGCCCATGACCTTACCGTAAGTTGTGCGGCCGTAAAGGCACGCCCCTACAAGAAATAGAAAAAATATTACCAGCTACTTTCCGCACCTCCGCCGCCAAAACTGCCACCACCGAATCCTCCAAACCCACCACTTCCTCCTGAGAAATTACCCCAAGAACCTCTTCCTACTCCTCCTGAATTCATCATTGACATTAGCCATAGGGCTTGCCATAAACCAACATGATTTTGTTGCGAATACGTTTTTGCTTGAAAGAATTTAAATGCAATAACAACTATAATTATCAAAACTACCAGCACTATCATTCCTATTCCCGGACCTCTTTTCGCATAATCTGCTTCGCTAAACTCTTTTTTGGCTAAAGGTTTTAAAACATTCAAAGCATTAACAATTCCCTGATAAATTTCGCCTTTTTTAAAGGAGGGAATCATTTCATTTTTCTCAATAAGTTTAGCTGTTCCATCGGTAATAACCGCTTCCAATCCTCTACCTATTTCAATGGCAACTACACGTTCCGATTTTGAGCCCGTTGGCTTAATTAAGATTACAATGCCATTATCTTTATTTTCTTTACCTACTCCCCACTGTTCACCTAATGCTGTTCCGAATTCCGATCCTGAATAACCACATAAATCATTCAAAAGTACTACCACAATCTGATTAGAAGTAGTTTTACTAAAATTCACCAAATCATTTTCTAATGAATTAATTTCATTGGCCGATAAAGTTCCTGTGTTATCATAAACCAAAAAAGGCGATCCCGTTGGTTTATCTGGAATACAATCAATAGCTACTCCCTTAAATTGAAAACCCAAAAGCAAAAAAAGCAACACGCACTTTTTCACCCATGATGAAAACACTAATTTATTTTCCAAAGGAAACTTCATTTTTGAGTTCGTTTTTGTCGTTTGATTGATATGGGAAATGCTCCTTTAACTTTACTCCTGCTAATTCAATTCCTTTCTCTAAGCCCTCCGTAAACTGATTTTTCTTAAAATCTTCAATAACTAAATCTTTAACTTCATTCCAAAAATCAGCCCCTATTTTTGAATTAATTCCGGCATCACCTATTACTGCAAATTTTTTATCGTTCACCGCTAAATAAAACAGCACTCCATTGCGGAGTGCTGTTTGGTGCATTTTTAAATATTGAAAAATATAAGCCGCTCGATCTAAAACGTCAATCTTGCATTTACTTTCAATGTGAACTCGAATCTCTCCCGATGTGTTTAGCTCAGCTAACTCAATTGCTTTAACAATTTGGTCTTGTGCTTCATCTGAAAATAATTTTTCGGCGCTCATAACTATTTTGTGAAATCTACATTGGGCGCTACATCCGCTCCGGCTTTAGATTGGAAGTACGGACGCTCTTCAAAACCAGCCAAAGCATTGAATAATTTTCCAGGAATTTTTTGAATTCGCTTGTTATAAATTGTAGCAATTTCATTGAAATTATTCCTTTCGTTAGCAATTCTATTTTCTGTCCCTGCTAATTCTGCTTGCAAAGCAATAAAATTATCATTCGCTTTCAAATCAGGATACTGTTCTGCTACCACCAACAATCTTGATATCGCAGATGAAACCGCTCCTTGAGATTGCTCGAACTTTTGAATATCTTCTGCTTTCATATTAGTAGGGTCAATTTTCACCTGACCAACAGAAGCACGAGCTTGCGTTACTTGAATCAACACATCACTTTCATGTTTAGCATAACCTTTAACCGTGTTCACTAAATTAGGAATCAAATCGGCTCTGCGTTGGTAAGCACTTTCTACTTTACCCCATTGCCCTTTCACATCCTCATTGGCATTTACAGTGCCGTTGTACCAAACCACTCCCCACAAAACAATTATCCCAAGGATAACTCCGATAATTAAACCGGTACTGATTTTTCTTCCTGCTATTTCCATTTTAAATGATTTACGATTTTAATATTACGATTTTAGAACTATTATTTCATTAATTCAACACTTCTATTAATAAACTCTGTTAAATCTTTTCCTTTCAGTAAACCTTGAGAAAGAAGCGCCAAATCAGCGGCTTGTTTAGCCAAGGTTTTTTGTGCTGATTCATCACTTTCACTTAAAATTTTAGAAATCAACGGATGATTAGAATTCACTACCAGATTGTAGCTCTCGGGCATATTGCCAAACATCGCCATTCCACCTCCACCAGTTGCCTGCATCTCTTTCATACGGCGCATGAATTCACTTTGCGTAATCAACATAGGCTTATCTTTTTCACTTAAGCTTTCAAAAACTACAGTAAATTTTTGTGCATCCACTTGAGAAGAAATAACCGGTTTTAATTTCTCTTCTTCCTCTTTGGTTAATTTCGATACTTGTGCTTCGTCTTTCGCAATGAGCTTATCCAAAGTATCGGCATCAATACGTTTAAAAGTAACATCAATATTGGTTTGTTCTAATTTATTAATGATGTGCGAAGAAAGCGGACTATCCATTACCAACACATCATAACCTCTTTCTTTTGCATTTTCAATGTAAGCGTGATGTTCTATTTCACTGTGAGTGTACAACACCACTGTTTTTTTGTCTTTATCGGTTTGTGCTCCTTTGATCTTCTCTAAATAATCGCTCAACAAAGCACATTCTCCTACTACATTTTTATACAACATAAATTTAGGAGAACGCTCACCAAACTTATCATCACTTAAAGTTCCATATTCAATAAATACTTTAATATCATCCCATTTTTTTTCAAAATCTTCACGGTTGTTTCTGCACAGTTCTTCTAATTTATCGGCCACTTTTTTAGTGATATGAGAAGAGATTTTTTTTACATTTTGGTCTCCCTGTAAATACGAGCGGGAAACGTTCAAAGGAATATCCGGAGAATCAATCACACCGTGCAACAACATCAAGAAATCGGGAACAATTCCTTCTACCGAATCGGTAACAAAAACCTGATTGCAGTACAACTGAATTTTATTTTTCTGTAGCTCCAAGTTCTTTTTCAAACGCGGGAAATACAAAATACCCGTAAGATTAAAAGGATAATCCACGTTCAAATGAATATTGAACAAAGGATCTTCGAAAGTCATTGGATACAACTCACGATAGAAACTATTATAATCTTCTTCAGTTAAATCGGCAGGTGTTTTTTTCCAAAGAGGAACAGGGTTATTCACGATATTATCTACCTGAACTTTCGCTTCACCTTCTCCCCCTTCTTTGGTTCCAAACTTAATAGGTACCGGCAAGAATCGACAATATTTGCTCAACAATTCTTTTACTTTCCAATCTTCCAAATATTCTGCAGCCTCATCGGTCATATGCAAAATAATATCGGTACCTCTTTCTTTCTTCGGTTCATCTTGTAATTCATAATCGGTAGAACCTTCGCAAACCCAACGTGCACCTTTACTTTTTGGTTGGTACGATTTAGAATAAACTTCTACTTTGCTAGATACCATAAAAGCAGAGAAAAAACCTAAACCAAAATGACCAATGATTCCTTCTGCTTTATCCTTGTATTTATTCACGAATTCCTCGGCACCTGAAAAGGCAATTTGAGCGATGTATTTTTCAATCTCCTCGCCCGTCATACCAATACCATTATCACGAACGGTAAGTGTTTTGGCTTCTTTATCAACAATAACTTCAACCTGTAAATCACCAATATCTCCTTTGGCTTCGCCGATAGAGGAAAGAGTTTTTAATTTCTGACAAGCATCTACAGCGTTAGATACCAATTCTCTCAGGAAAATTTCCTGATCTGAGTACAAAAACCTTTTAATAATAGGGAAAATGTTTTCCGCCTGAACTTTAATACTTCCTTTTGACATAGTTTAAAAATTTGTTGCAGCGGAATTGCAAGGGTCTTGCCAAGCGAAAAAAGGTGACAAAGTGACCTTATAACAAAAAATTAAGGAATAGTTGTCAGTGCTTCCTTTGCATTTCTGACTATTTATAAAAGAAAAATCTAAATAAATAGGTCATAAATTTTTGCAAACTCACTTTTCTTGATACTTTTAGAATACTGAATAATTGAGTAATAGAAAATGAGCAGTATTAAAATTGAGTTAGCTAAGCATTCAAAATTACATGAATTGGACTTAGAGCACATTGTTTTCGGACACGAGTTTTCCGATCACATGTTTGTTATGGATTATTATGATGGGGCATGGAAAGACGCCAGAATCGTCCCTTTCGGAAATATAGCAGTAAGTCCTGCTTTTCTCTCCCTTCACTACGCACAATCAATTTTTGAAGGATTAAAAGCATTTTATACTGAACAAGGTGAAGTGGTTTTGTTTCGTCCGCAAGCAAACTTTAAACGTTTGAACAAATCGGCGGAAAGAATGTGCATTCCTGCTTTCGATGAAGCTTTTGTTTTAGATGCTCTGAAACAATTGGTAAATATTGATAAAGCATGGGTTCCCAATGTTAAAGGTGCTTCTTTATATATTCGCCCCTTAATTTATGCTACCGATGAATTTATTGGTGTAAAACCCTCTTCTACTTACCGTTTCATTATTTTCTGTTCACCCGTGAACAAGTATTATGATGCACCGGTAAAAGTTAAAATTGAGGAACATTACACACGTGCCGCTGCCGGTGGAGTTGGTTTTGCTAAAACTGCAGGAAATTATGCTGCATCTTTATATCCAACGAAAATGGCGCAAAAAGAAGGATTTGACCAATTGATTTGGACTGACGCCAAAGAACACAAGTATATTGAAGAATCGGGAACCATGAATTTAATGGTTAAAATTGGTGATACTTTAATTACTCCTGTTGCTGGCGACACCATTCTTTCAGGAATCACCCGCGATACGGTATTAGGCATTGCCCGCGATTGGGGAATGAAAGTAGAAGAAAGAAATCTTTCTGTAGAAGAAGTAATTGCTGCCCATACCAACGGAACTCTACTAGAGGTTTTTGGAACCGGTACAGCCGTTACAATCTGCCATATTTCAGCAATAGGATACAAAGGAAAAACTTTGGAATTACCTCCTATTGAGAACCGTGAATTCAGTAATAAGGTAAATGAACACTTAGCCAATATTCGAAAAGGAACTGAAAAGGATAAGTTCGGATGGATTGAAAAAGTATAAGATGAAATCCCTCGCAAATGCGGGGGATTTTTTTGTAAATAAATTACAGAAAGTAATTTAGAATACTATTTCGGCCTCAAAACCCACAACGATTTTGGATTTACTTCAACGTCAAACTCATTAGGCAAAATAATAGGTTCGCCATCTACATGCGCAATTATATTTTCACCTTCTATACTTATTTTCTTAAAAGAGATACTTCGATAGTATTGATCGTTTTTTAATTTGCTGGAAAATAATTTCCATGCAAAAAGAAGCAAGAGTAAAACAGGAATTTTTTTAATCGTTACCAATTCTAATTCACCGTCATTAAGTGAAGACTGCGGACAAATTATGGCGCCATTTCCGTACTGTCCGGAATTAGAAATAGTAAAAACAAAATATTCGTGTTCAAATTCACCTGAAATTCCTTTTACTTTAAATCTCTTAGGTTTATACTTTGATATTTTTTTAAAAAACAACTTGATGTAAGAAGCAAATCCCCTCTTTTTCATTTTAGGAAACTCTTCTGCAATCACTGCATCGAAACCTAAACCCGCAGCACCCACAAAAAAATGATGATGAATATAAGCAGTATCAATTAAAAAATCTTCGCTATTATTTAAAAGCAACACTGCTTTTGCAACATCACAAGGAATAGCTAATTGTCGGGCCAATCCATTGCCCGACCCTGTTGGAATAATAGCCAATCGCGTATTCGATCCTACTAATGCTTTTGCTGCCTCGTTCACTGAACCATCGCCACCAACAATTGCTACCACATCAATTCCCGCTATAGCTGCGTCCTTTGCAATATCATAAGCATGATGTGCTCTTTCAGTATAAATAAATTGAAAGTTGAATATATTTTTATCGAGTAAAAGCTCTACTTTTTTTTCTACTAACTTCTGCTTCCCAACACCTGAAATTGGATTGACGATAAACAGTATGTTTTTTTTTGTATTGATGTTCATTACAAGATTTTAATTTAAAATTACCGGGTGTGGGTTCCCTCTCGGAGGAGAGGGGTGCGATTTTGCTAGTGTGTAAGCGGGGAGATGGATTGAACCTAAATTAATCCATCTCCCTCCTCCTTCACAGGCCTTTCCCCACCCCTCTCCTCCGAGAGGGAACCCACACTCGAAACTATACTTCCAAAAAACTACTTACTCTTTATCACCTCTTCATAAACCTTCATATATGCTGGCAATATTTTTTCCAAAGAAAATTCTTCAGCGCGTTGACGGGCATTAGCGCGCATTTGAACGCACAATTCATCATTCGTTAAAATCTCCAAAGAAAATTTTGCCATACTTTCAACATCTCCAACATTGGCTAAGTATCCGGTTTTTGCATGAATATTTACTTCAGGAATTCCACCTGTATTAGTAGATACTACAGGAACACTTGCGGCCATTGCTTCCAAAGCAGCCAAACCAAAACTTTCATGTTCACTGGTTAACAAAAACAAATCAGCAAAAGCCAAAACCTCTTCTACATTTTTCACTTTTCCTAAAAAACGGGTGTCGTTATATACTTCCAGTTCTCTGCACAAATGCTCTACATTAATCCTTTCCGGACCGTCACCCACCAAAATAAGTTTAGCATTGATATGACTTCTCAGTTTTCTAAAAATGCGAACCACATCCTCAATCCTTTTCACTTTTCTGAAGTTTGAAACATGCATTATAATTTTTTCCGACTCCTTTGCAAAAGCACCTCTTGAACAATTATTCAAAGGCTTGTATTTATCTAAACAAATGAAGTTAGGAATTACCTTAATCTCTTTATTCGTTTTAAAATGCTTGTAAGTATCTCGCTTCAAACTTTCTGAAACGGCAGTCACCGCATCGGAATGTTGAATAGAAAAACTAATGACAGGTTCAAACGAAGGATCTTTCCCCACCAAGGTAATATCTGTTCCATGTAAAGTAGTAACAATAGGAATATTGATTCCTTTTTCCTTTAAAATTTGTTTGGCTAAATAAGCTGCCGAAGCATGCGGAATAGCATAATGAACATGTAACAAATCCAAGCCTTCATGTTCGGCTACATCTACCATTTTACTGGTTAGTGTTACTTCATAAGGCTCATATTGAAACAATGGATATTCAGATACCACCACCTCATGAAAGAAAATATTAGCATGATATTCTATTAATCGAACGGGTTGACTATAAGTAATAAAATGTATTTGATGACCTTGCGCGGCCAGGGCTTTACCCAGCTCTGTAGCTACTACTCCACTACCTCCGTAGGTAGGATAACAAACGATTCCGATTTTCATGCCTTAAAGTTAATAGAAAATACTTTGCCCTTAAAACTTTCAGCTTTGAACCATTTACTGTTAAGAACTTCAAAAGATTGGAACTGCTTTTGCTTACTATGAAGTATATTTTTACTTCATGAAGAAAATATTTGCCATCTCCCTTTTTGTTTTCGCGGCTATTGGCGTGGCATTTACTACCACTACCGCGGGGCGAAAACAAAAAGGAGGAACACCGAAGAAAGGTCCGGAATTCCTTGCTGATACGAATAGTGCATGGGTTGATTCCATTTTTAAAACACTTACTCTCGATGAAAAAATAGCACAGCTCATCATGTATCCTGTGTATTCTAAAAAAGATACAAACCACCTCAAAGAAATATCCAACTTAGTTACCAAATACGGAATTGGTGGAGTAATTTATATGCAAGGAGGTCCCGTTCGCCAGGCCAACTTCGATAATCATTTACAAAAAATTTCTAAAGTACCTATTCTTACTTCTATTGACGGAGAATGGGGATTGGCAATGCGTTTAGATAGCACTACACAGTTTCCTTATCAAATGATGTTAGGCGCTATTCAGGATGATAAATTAATTTTTGAGATGGGACAAGAAATTGCCCGTCAGTGCAAAGAGTTAAATATTCATGTTGATTTTGCTCCGGTGATTGACATAAATGTTAATCCAAATAATCCTGTGATCAGCTACCGATCTTTTGGAGAAAACAAATACAAAGTAGCTCAAAAAGGTTTGCAATACATGAAAGGTTTACAAAGTATGCATGTATTGGCATCAGCAAAACATTTTCCCGGACATGGTGATACAGATAAAGATTCTCACGCTGCATTACCCGTAATTAGTCACGATAAAGAAAGATTAGATTCTATTGAACTATATCCTTTTAAAGTTTTAATCGATAGCGGAATTGGTAGCGTAATGGTGGCGCACTTAAATATTCCGGCTTACGACAAAACAAAAAATCTAGCCTCTACCCTTTCTCCTAAAGTGGTAAAAGAATTATTAAAAAAAGATTTAGGATTTCAGGGTGTTACATTTACCGACGCTTTAAACATGAAAGGTGTAAGTAAATATTTCGCCCCTGGTGAAGTAGATGCTAAAGCGCTTTTAGCAGGAAATGATATTTTACTTTTTTCGGAAGATATAGGTAAAGCCATTGAACAAATTAAAATTGCAATCAGCAAAAAACAAATTAGCGTAGAGGAAATCAATGCACGTTGCAAAAAAGTTTTGGCGCTGAAACAATGGTGTGGTTTAAACAAATACAAAGCCATAAAAACCGATAGTTTGTATGAAAGATTAAATACACCTAATGCCGATCGATTGAATAGAAAATTGGTGGAATCGGCTATTACTTTAGCTAAGAACAACATCAATGTTTTACCCTTTGCCCACTTAGAAAAAATCAAAATTGCAAGTTTATGTTTTTCTGATAATTTGAAGAATAATGAATTTCAGGAAGTGATGAATAACTATACAAAAGTTACTCACTTTAACCTTAACAAAACGCCCAATGACTCTATCATCAATAACACTTTAACGGCATTGAAAGATTTCGATTATGTGGTAATTGGTGTTCATGGAAGTGCGAAACCAGATAAAAATTTCAACATCACTCAGGAAACCATTAATGCTATTGCCAAGATTTCGGAAAGCAAAAAAGTAATTCTTGCACTTTTCGCTAATCCTTATGTATTGAGAGATTTCGAAGGGAAAGTAAATTTAGAGGCATTGATCATAAGCTATCAAGACAATAAAATTGTTCGTGATTATACTGCTCAATTATTATTTGGAGGAATTGGTGCTAAAGGAATTTTACCAGTTACTTGCAGCTCAAGTTATCCATCAGGAACAGGAATTTTTACGAATAAAATTCGCTTCAAATATTCTATTCCCGAAGAAGAAGGAATGAACCAAAACACATTAAGAAGAATTGATTCTATTGCTATGGAAGGAATCAACAACAGAGCCTTTCCTGGTTGTCAGGTTTTGGTTGCAAGAAATGGAAATGTGGTATATTGGAAAGCCTTCGGAAAACAGATGTATGATAGTAAAACCACAGTGAATAAATTCGATATTTACGATATAGCATCCGTTACAAAAGTTACGGCAACTCTTCCTGTTTTCATGAAATTAGACGAAGTAGATTCGGTAAGTTTAGATATGAATTTATGCGATTACCTTCCTATTGCTGATACTGCTCAATGCTACAATGTTAACCTTAGAGAAATGTTGGCCCATCAAGCGCGATTATTTGCTTATATCCCTTTTTTTAAAAACACCATCAAAAATGGAAAGCTCGATAGTACCATTTATTCTCCTGTAAAAAGCGATAGCTTCTCCATAAAAATTACGGATCATCTGTTTATGAGAAATACTTATTTAGACAGTATGCACAAACAAATTATTGAAAGAGAATTATACAAAGAAAAACATTACAAATACAGCGATTTAGGATATTACTTTCTAAAAGAAATTGATGAAAAATATGGTAAAGCTCCTTTGAATATTTTAGCCGACAGTCTATTCTACCGATCTATGGGTGCTTATACTTTAAGCTATTTACCTAAAGATAAATTTCCATTAGAAGATATTGTTCCATCAGAATACGACACTCTATTTCGTCACCAGCTTTTAAGAGGAGAAGTAAACGATCCAAGTGCTGCAATGTTGGGTGGTGTTGCCGGACATGCTGGATTGTTTTCAAATTCGAATGATTTAGCGAAGATGTTTCAAATGTATTTGAACAATGGTGAATATGGCGGAATTCAATATTTAGATTCTACCACTATTGCCGAATATACGCGTTGTCAGTTTTGCAACGAAGGCAACAGAAGAGGAGCTGGATTTGATAAACCTACTGGCGATAATAACGGACCAACCTGTGATTGTGTAAGTAGAAAAAGTTATGGGCATACTGGATTTACAGGTACTTTAGCTTGGGCTGATCCCGATAAACAAATCGTTTACATTTTTCTTTCTAATAGAACTTACCCATCTCCCAACAATTATAAAATCACGAAGTATAATATTAGAACCAGAATTCAGCAGGCGATTTACGATAGCATGAAAGAACAAGTAAATTAACGCGATTATCATTCTATAAAAATAAAACTCCATTATCTTTCAAAATCATAAACTCTGCAGCCTCAAAAACAATTGCATATTCTTTCTCTAATTCTGAATAAGTAAATACTTTTTCATTGCCAACGAGAATCTTATTTACAAAAGATAAAAGTTGTTTTCCCAAAGCTTCTGAACACTGAAAAGAAATATTTTCTTTTTTGGTATAAATAACAATTTCAACTTTATTCTTCTTTGCTGAAGGTTCCAATTGTAATTTGTTTCCTAGCCAAAGGAAACGAGTATTTCCTTTTAATTTCTTGTCCTCAAACCTCCTTAATTCACTTTGAATAAAATCAGAGGAAACTTTTGTTTTAGGAACCTTAAAATCAAACCATTCTTGCAGAGGAAAATCGAAACAGATTCCATGCATATAATTGAATAATGATTTTTTTAATCCTTCACTAAACAATTCGTGCTGTGTACCTGTTTTATCAATACAAATGATATCATTATTGGCAAAAGTTCCTTCTTTTTTATTGCCGTTTTTTACTTTGAAAGAATCGGGATTAATTCCCACCGGGCTGTGCGCAGTCATTGCAAACTGATGCCAATAGGCACTTTGCACAATTCCATTTTCAAAAAGTTGTCGAACTACTTCCAGTGAATCTATAGTTTCCTGAGCCGTTTGTGTGGGGAAACCATACATCAAATAAGCATGCACCATAATTCCCGCCTTAGTAAAATTCGAAGTTACTTTAGCTACTTGCGGAAGAGTTACCCCTTTTTGAATAAGTTCTAACAATCTTTCTGAAGCAACTTCCAAACCACCCGAAACAGCGATACAACCGGAAGCTGCCAATAGCTTACACAAATCAGCAGAAAAACTTTTTTCAAAACGAATATTAGTCCACCACACCAACGTTAATCTCCTGCGAATAATTTCTATTGCAACTTCACGCATCAATGCGGGTGGTGCTGCTTCATCCACAAAATGAAAACCGTTGTGTTTGGTTTGAGTGATCACCTCCTCTATCCTATCCACAATTAATTTTGCTGAAGAAGGCCCATAATTTTTTATATAATCTAAAGTGATATCACAAAAAGTACATTTCCCCCAATAACAACCATGTGCTAAAGTGAGTTTATTCCATCTGCCATCACTCCACAAGCGATGCATAGGATTTACAATTTCAATCACAGAAATATATTGATCAAGTAACAGATCTGAATAATCAGATGTTCCCACTTCATGTTGAGAAAAATCTTTATCCTTCGATCCGTTACAATATTTCACCCTGTTTTTCTCCAGAATAAAAGTCCGCTTTAAGTCTTCCGCTTTCCTTTTTCCTTGAAGGTATTCCAGCAAATTCAATACCGGTCTTTCCCCATCATCCAAAGTGATAAAATCGAAATAATCAAATACTTTAACTTCCTTCAATGAACGCAATTCAGTATTTGGAAAACCACCACCCATTACCGTTTTAATTTGAGGATGATTCTTTTTAATCCACTGCGCACATTTAAAAGCGCTGTATAAATTACCTGGAAATGGAACAGAAAAAGCTACTAAATTTGGTTTTTGTACTTCAATTTTCTGCTGTAGTAAACCGAGAGTAATTTCATCAATAAAACTTGCCGCTTTCTGTAGAGTTTGATGCAGCTCATCAAAAGTACCGGCTGATCGTCCCAATCTTTCAGCGTATCTACTGAATCCAAAATGAGGATCAACACATTCAACAATCAAATCACTTAAATCTTCTAAATATAAAGTGGCTAAATGCTTGGCTTTGTCTTTATTCCCCATTGTTCCAAAAGCCCAGTCTAAATCGTCGAGCTGTGCAAATCTCGATGCTTCAGGTAAATAATTTCTTTCCACAATTAAAGCTGCCAATGCTGAATTTTTATCTTGTAAAAAAAGAATAACAGCATCAATAGTTTTCAAATAATCTTCTTGAAGAGCAATAATTCTGCGGGCGTTCTCCGATACATTTTTCTTTTGGATGGAAGAGAACATTTTTTGCAATCCGCTTTTACAAAAAAGTTTAAGAATTACTTCTATTCCTAAATCGCATTGAAAACTTTCAATACTCCTGATATTCATAAATCCCTTCAAATAAGCTGTTGCCGGATAGGGCGTGTTCAGCTGAGTAAAAGGAGGAGTAATTAAAAGTATTTTCATTTTATTTTTTGGCATACCGACTGCAAATTGGACAATTTTCGGGAATATGTCCGCGTGCCGGGCAAAATTCTCTTCCAAAGAAAATGATTTGTAGGTGTAATTTATTCCATTTCTCTTTAGGAAATAACTTTTTACAATCGGCTTCAGTTTGTTCCACTGATTTACCATTACTCAATCCCCATCGGTGTATTAAACGATGAATATGTGTATCAACAGGAAAAGCAGGCACACCAAAAGCTTGTGCCATCACTACCGATGCTGTTTTATGTCCTACCCCTGGTAAAAATTCCAATTCCTCAAAAGTACGAGGCACCTCTCCTTTGTGCTTATCCAACAATATTTGAGATAAGTTGAAAATAGCTTTCGACTTTGCCGGAGATAAGCCACAAGGTTTAATGATTTCGCGAATTTCCTCTATCGATAATTTCACCATGTCCTTCGGATTATCGGCCTTGGCAAAAAGATATGGTGTAATTTGATTTACTCTTACATCGGTACATTGTGCCGATAACAACACCGCAATCAGCATAGTGTATGCATCTTTATGATCCAGAGGAATAGACGGATTAGGATACTGTTTCTCTAAAATTTTGGAAATTGCTAAAGCTTTTTCTTTTTTCGTCATGCAGTAAAAATAAGAATCCTTATTTTAACCAAATAATCTTAACTATTGAGTAATTTAAAAATCATGAATAAAATCATCTTTTTTTTGGCAGCCTTGGTTTTACCAAACCTCTCTATAGCACAGGCTAAAACCCCTAAAGACAATATGATTAAATATTTAGATTCGGTGTATAGAACAACACCAAAGGGATTATTGGATTCTATTACCACAGATCTTGATTCTACCGCTATTTCCAACCAATGCTTCAAATTTATTTTCAATAAAAACAAAACCAAATTCATTGCATTTTATATAGTAGAAAAAAAATCGGCGGCCTACAAAAGCTTAAAACTAGAGTATGGTGGAAGTTTCCGTTCTTTTAAAAACATTCCAAAAGGGAAAGGCAAATGCAAAGCCCTTGGATATACCGTGTGTGGAATGATGTATAACGACAAATGGTGCTTCGACCATGAAGAATATGTTAGAGTTACTGCCAATACCTTGCTAAAAGCTCAAGAAGAATTTATGTTCAATTTGCTTAATGAAAGAAAGTTTTTTAAAAATGAAAAACTAAAGGAAGACAAAGCTTTTTGGAATAGCAATGGTTTTTTAATTGAAAAAACAGAAAGCGGCGAAAAAGTTCCGGCTATGGTTTTACACGCCAATAGCACAAAAACCAAAAGAGAGGCTTTAAAAGTAAACTTCAAATTTGAAAAGAAAGCCCAGATAGTTATAGATAGCATTTGGCATTTTTTACAATTGAAAGATACCAATATGTACAATGCCCGATTAGAAGACAAAGAAGAAGAGGAAATTTATTTCACTATTTACAACGAACAACGAACCAAAGCTCTTTTACCTATTATTTTTAAAGACAATAAAAACCAAGCCTGGTTGTCGTATTACTACTTCAACGTTAACGACACCACACATACCATTTACCAATGGAATGCTTACCCCACCAGGAAAATTGAAATCAAACAAGACCAAAGAATGGATATCATAAAAGACATTCGTAAATTTTCGATCAACTGGCTGTGGAATACCCAAAACTTTTTGAACGATGATGAATTCTGGAGGGATAATTTTGGATTCAATAGATTAGAAACACTCAAATAAAAATGCCCCGGAAACCCTTAATCCGAGGCATTTTCAAATAGTCAATATCAACCATTAATTAAGCAAAACGCTAATCTTATCCATCACTACAGAATCGCGTACACTTAATGCTTTTGAGTAATTGATGATATTGTTGATGCAGTTATCTCCAGGAACATCAAACTCATCTATTTCTACATCACTGTAGTCGTTAGGCATAGAAGCGAGTTCGAATAGTTCATTTAGCTCTGCATCAATTTCATTAATTAAATTTTCTTGAGTAAATAATTTATTCATAAGCACTAGAAGTATTTGTTTTTATTGATAACGCTTCGAATAAAAAATGTATTGTGCAAGAGCCTGTTTAAATTTTATTCAGCATAATTATTCCTTGAAGCATAGTTTAACTCTGAGCTTTCGGTCATGGGCTTCCCTCTCGGCGGAGAAGGGGGCGCTAGAATCGTGTGGTAGGCAGGGAGATGGACTCAATAGAAATTCATAAATCTTTAATTCCATCTCCCTCCTTCCCGCAAAAAAGCTTCCACACCCCTCTCCACCGAGAGGGAAGCCCATACTCGAAAAATAATTCCGATAAAATTTAAAGTAGGTTATATAACCAAAAAAAGAGTTGCGGGCCCTGCAACTCTTTTTGTAAAAACTAAAAACAAATCTTAATCTGCCGACAAAACCATGCGGTGCTTTTCCACCAATTTCCTAAGGTTTATTAAGGCATAGCGCATTCTACCCAAAGCGGTATTAATGCTTATATTTTTCATGTCAGCAATTTCCTTGAAACTCAACTCTTCAAAATGACGCAACAAAACCACCTCTTTTTGATCTTCAGGTAAATAATTGATCAGCTTCATCACATCCTCTTTTATTTGAGTATCAATCATTACTTGCTCAATATTCATTTCATTATTATCGATCCTGTCGAAAATATCTAAATCTTCGCCATCTTTTCCTTTCACATTAACTTTGTAATTGTTTTTTTGCTTGCGGAAATGATCTATCATTAAATTATGCGCAATGCGCATTACCCAAGGTAAAAACTTACCTTTTTCGTCGTATCTGCCCTGACGCAGAGTATTGATTACTTTAATAAAAGTATCTTGAAAGAAATCTTCCGCTAATTCTTTATCCTTAACAGTAAAGCGGATATAAGAATACACTTTGGATTTATGTCGGCGAATTAAAGTTTGAAGGGCTTCCTCATTGCCTTTTAGATATGTTTTAACCAACATGTGGTCATCTAATTGTGATAAAATCATAACACTCCTGTTTTAATTGTAAAATTTAAAATTCAGAGTAGTTATTTATTCTATAGGCAATACAATTTTTAGATGTTTATACGTGTAACGAAGATCAATTTACAATATTGTGTGCTAATATCAAAATTTTTCTTTCAAGGTAAAGACACCTTATTTTTGAGTAGGTTGCCTCAGTGAACTAAAAAAAATTAATTTTACCGGATGTCAGCTACTTTCGATCCTAAAAACTTTATCATCATCAAAGGTGCTCGAGTTCATAATTTAAAGAACATCGATATAGTTATACCCAGAAACAAACTGGTAGTGATTACAGGCTTATCAGGATCGGGAAAATCTTCTTTAGCCTTTGATACCTTGTATGCTGAAGGACAAAGACGATATGTAGAAAGCTTATCGTCTTATGCCCGACAATTTTTAGGAAAAATTGACAAGCCAGATGTTGATTATATTAAAGGATTATCGCCCAGCATTGCCATTGAACAAAAAGTAACTACTAAAAATTCAAGATCTACAGTAGGATCAAGCACTGAAATAGCAGAATACCTTCGAATTCTTTTTGCCCGCGTGGGAAAAACCTATTCTCCTGTTTCAGGCAAAGAAGTTAAAAAACATAAAGTTCAGGATGTTATCGACTTCATTAAACAACATGAAGGAGATCGTGGCTTATTGCTGGCCCCTGTTACAGTTGGAGAAACCCCCATTTTAGAATTCCTAAAAGAGTTGAATTTAGAAGGATTTGAAAGAATAAAACATAAAAATGAAATTATTAAAATTGAGGAGCTAATCAGCAATATTAAATCTTTTAAAAAAGATGATGATTTAATGGTGGTTATTGATCGTTTCAGTGTTTCTGGCGATGATGACTTCATTTCTCAAACAGAAGACTCCATTCAAACAGCTTTTCAAGTAGGTAATGGGCACTGCTCTGTTGAAATTCATAAAAAAGACAAAATAATAACAGAACGATTCTCCAATGTATTTGAAGCCGATGGCATTTCTTTTCAAGAACCCACCCCTCACCTTTTTAATCCTAATAGTCCGTTAGGTGCCTGTAAGGTTTGTGAAGGTTTCGGACAAATATTAGGTATAGCAGAACACTTAGTAATTCCCAACAGCAATCTTTCTATCTATGAAGATGCTGTGGCTTGCTGGAAGGGGGAAACCATGAGCAAATGGAAAAAAGATTTCATCAATAAAGCTTACAAATACGACTTCCCTATTCATCGTGCCTACAACGAACTCACCGAAAAAGAAAGAGATTTACTTTGGAAGGGGAATAAGGAAATTGATGGTATTAATGATTTCTTTAAACATGTTGAAAGCAAACTTTATAAAATTCAATATAGGGTAATGTTGGCTCGATATAGGGGTAGAACCGACTGCCCTGATTGTAAAGGAAGCAAAATACGCAAGGAAGCGTTCTACATTAAAGTAGCCAATAAGAATTTGTTCGAGTTAATGGAAACCCCTATTGATGAGCTACAAGATTTCTTCAATACTCTTAAATTAAATAAACAAGATAGTTTTATTGCGAGCAGGTTATTGTTTGAAATCAATAACCGACTAAAATATTTGATGGACGTTGGTTTAAAATATCTTACTCCAAACCGTCCTTCACACACATTATCAGGCGGTGAATCACAAAGAATACATTTAGCTACTTCATTAGGTTCTTCTTTGGTAGGATCGATGTATGTTTTGGATGAACCTAGTATTGGCTTACATTCCAGAGATACTGAACGATTGATTAAAGTATTGAAATCTCTGCGCGATTTGGGCAACACCGTAATTGTAGTAGAGCATGATCCGGAAATAATGAAGGAAGCCGACTATCTTATTGATATTGGTCCTATGGCCGGAACCCACGGTGGTGAGGTGGTATTTGCGGGTACTCACAAGGAATTACTTTCTGCTAAAAAAAGTTTAACTACTCAATATTTAAGTGGAAAACTATCTATTCCCACTCCTGCTTCCAGAAGAAAATGGAAACATAAAATTTCTGTGGAAGATGCTCAATTGAATAACCTTAAGGGAGTAAAAGTGAACATTCCATTAGAAACCATGACCATTATTACAGGAGTGAGCGGATCAGGTAAATCGACTTTGATTCAAGATATTCTCTTCAAAGAAATCAACAGCTATATCAATAAAACTCCGGCAGGTAAAAACGGAAAAGTCAGTGGTGATTTGCATTTGATAAAAGGTGTGGAATTTATAGATCAAAATCCTATTGGAAAATCATCAAGATCAAATCCAGTAACTTATTTGAAAGCTTACGATGATATAAGAACTCTTTTTTCTGAGCAAGCACTTTGTAAAGTGAGAGGATATAAACCATCGCACTTTTCTTTTAATGTGGATGGCGGAAGATGCGAAAAATGTGAAGGTGAAGGAACCGTCACTATTTCAATGCAATTCATGGCCGATGTTCTTTTACCTTGCGACGAGTGTGGAGGAAAAAGATTTAAAGACGAAATACTGGAAGTAAAATACCGCGATAAAGACGTGAATGATATTCTTAATCTTACGGTAGATGATGCTATTGATTTCTTTCAGTCGGCACCCAACTATGGAAAAGGTCGATCCTCCTACGAACAAAAAATAGTACACAAAATATTACCATTGAAAGAAACCGGATTGGGATACATTACTCTCGGACAATCCTCCAGCACACTTAGCGGTGGCGAAGCACAAAGAATAAAACTATCTTCTTTTTTATCAAAAGGATCCGAAGCCACTTCTACTCTGTTTATATTCGATGAACCTACTACCGGACTGCATTTACACGATATTCAAAATTTACTGATTGCCTTCAATCAATTGATCAATAGCGGTAATTCTTTATGGTTGATTGAGCACAACATGGAAGTGATTAAATGTGCCGACTGGATTATAGATGTTGGTCCGGACGGAGGAAAATACGGTGGTGAAATAGTTTTTGAAGGAACTCCTGAAGAGATGATGAAAAAAGGAAAAGGATTTACTGCCGACTTCATGAGGAAAGAATTGAATTAAGGCTCTCTTACATTGCAATAAACATTTTCTTATATTTACCTCATGGCTGAAAAACGAATAGCTGTATTTGCAGGTACTTTCGATCCAATTACTTTGGGACATGTTGATATTGTAAAGAGAGCTCTTGCTCTCTTTGATGAAGTGGTTATTGGTATTGGTCAGAATACTTCTAAACAAGGTTTTTTTTCTATAGAAAAAAGAGAAGAATGGATAAAGAAAATATTCAAAAACGACGCACAAGTAAGTGTTCAAGTGTATGAAGGATTAACCATCAATTTCTGTAAAAAAGTAAACGCAAAATTTATATTGCGAGGATTAAGAGATGGTAAAGACTTTGAATACGAAAGAAGTCTGGGCATGATGAACCACGCCATAGCCGGTGAAATTGAAACAGTGTATTTAGTAACCGAACCAAAGTACTCCGCAATAAATTCGGTAATCATTCGTGATATATTGAAACACGGTGGCGACGCAAGTCAGTTTTTACCAAAGGAAGTTAGTGCAGATGTTTAAAAAAATAGGATGTATAGTGCTGTTGATTTTAAGCGCGAATTCTTTCGCTGCAGAAGTTGTTATTAAAGGTATCGGACCATCCCATCCCAATCAAAAATTCAGAATAGATATTGTAAGTGATTTCTTAACCAAAAAGAAGGTATCAGTATATGCAGGCATTACCGATGATAAAGGAAACTTTACTGCTTTCTTTGATATCAATGAGGTGAAAATGGTGTTTATTGATTTCGGAAAAGCCAAAAGAACTTTCTTTGCAGAACCTGGAAAAACATATGAAATAGCTGTTTCTGCATTAAATCCTAAAGTAGAACGCGAGCAAGGTTTTTTAGCCAAAGAAATATATCCTGTTTCCATAAAAAATACCGATAGCTCAGAATTGAATGAATTGATTTATGAATTCGACCAAAGAGTTTCGAGGTTCTTTTTGTTGTATGGCGATTCATTGTATTTGGCAGGCGGGCACAAAAAAATCTCAAAATTTATTTCCCGACTAGAAAAATACTACAAATACGAAAACCCTTATTTCAAGCAATATGTAAAGTACACCATAGGTAATTTTGAAAGCATGTTGTATAAATCACAACCCAATAAAATAAGAACCAAATACTTTGTTCAATCTCCCATGGATTTGAATAACATTCAATACTGTGGATTGTTTCAAAATATGTTTCGTGCTTATTTAAAAAGCGAAGTCGCCTTAGATCCACAAAAGAATTTAGTGAATTTGATGAATGCCAAAATGTACAAAGAAACCCTGATGTTGCTTTCACCCGGCGAAACTTACAATGAAGATTTAGCTAACTTGATTTTAGCCTACGGATGTTTGGAAATTCAAAGCAATCCGAACTACAACAATAAATCTATTGAAGTTCTTTTAGACTCTGTTATTAGAGGCACTAGCAACGTCAAAGTGAAAGAAGTTGCCGAGCATGTTAAATTGCAGATTTTTCAGTTACAACCAGGAACCACTGCTCCTGAAATTGTATTGCTGGATAGTAATAATCACGAATTCAAATTAAGTGAACACAAAGGAAAATACATCTATGTAAGTTTTTTTAAATCCTATGACAAAAGCTATGAAGAAGAATTAAAAGTATTGGCTTTTTTAAGAGATCGCTATCAGGATAAATTAGAGGTAGTTAGTATCTCAACAGATTACGACAGCAAACAATTTGATCAGTTCATGAACACCAACCACTATCCTTGGAATATCATGCATTATCAGAAGAATGAAGAATTATTGTTGAATTACAAAATTGAAGATATCCGCGTAGAAAACTACGAGAGAAACCAATTGGTAAAATGGATACTAATTAGTCCCGATGGTAAAATTGTTTACTGCCCTGCAAAAAGTCCTAGTCAGGGCTTCGAATATCAATTAAAGAAACTAATCGAAGGTTAATCCTCTCACCATCTCTCCAATCGAAGGATAAGTATTCTCTAATATCTCATTCACATCTTCCACCCACTTTACTTCCGTAATATTTTCTTCTGTCTGAGGAACTAATTTACCAGAAAAAGTAGTGCTCATTTCAAACCAATAAGTCACCTTCAAAATTCGCTGGTCCTTCAAAGTATAAGTATGATAAATAGAAGGTAATTCCCGAACGATTTTGAGTTTACTAATTCCACACTCCTCTTCCACCTCACGAATGGCCGATTCCTCACGAGATTCTCCTTTTTCCATCTTTCCCTTAGGTAAATCCCATTTTCCCAACCTATATATTGCTAAAATAGCATTTCCCTTTTTCACCACTCCTCCTGCCGCTTCAATTAATTTATAGTTGTTCTGAAAATTTTTCCACAACTTTTCAGCTTCAGAATTTACTATTTCTATTCCACCCTCATAAAGGCCCTTCTCCATGCCCTCAATGATTTTCAACATTCTATTATTATCATCTTTCTCGTTGAATTCCAGCATATTCATTTTTGAAAGTCGTTTTGTTGAAAAAATGATAGGCGATCCGTTGATAAAAACTTTATACATTTGCGTCATGATTTCCAATAAAGATACAGCGTCCAAAGTTGCAGAATATCTGTTACAAGTCAAAGCAATTAAATTACAACCTAACGATCCCTTCACCTGGGCATCGGGCTGGAAGTCGCCAATATACTGTGATAACCGAGTTACCCTATCCTTTCCTAAAATAAGAACTTACGTTCGTCAGCAATTGGCTAACGCTGTTCTTGAAAAATATGGCAAACCCGATGTAATAGTGGGTGTTGCTACAGGAGCCATTGCGCAAGGAGTTTTAGTGGCTCAGGATTTAGGAACCTCTTTCGCTTATGTTCGATCAGCTCCCAAAGATCATGGTTTAGGTAATATTATTGAAGGAATAGTAAGTTCCGGTCAATCGGTGGTAGTGATTGAAGACTTGATCTCTACTGGTAAAAGCAGTTTGAAAGCTGTTGAGGCCATAAGAGCTACCGGTGCTACAGTACTGGGCATGGCTGCAATATTCACTTATGATTTTGCGGTGGCTCACGAAGCTTTCGAAAAAGAAAAATGCGAATTACTTACTTTATCTGATTACGATGTTTTATTGCAACAAGCAGTAAAATCGGGATATATCACAGAAGAACAACAAGACTTGGTTAAATCATGGAGAAAAGATCCTGAAAACTGGGGTAAACTAATCAAGCAAAAATGACAAATATTCAAACTGATAAAAAGGTAATTAACACTTCTGCTAAAGAAGCTTTTACTTTCCTTGCTAATCTTGATAATTTCTACCAATTACTTCCTCAAGACAAAGTAGAAAAATGGAAGAGCTCTGGAACTGAATGTTCTTTTAGCATTAAAAAAATGGCCGCTATTGGTTTAAAATTACAAAACTCTGAGGAACCCAAATTAGTTCATTTAGTTTCTACCGAAATATCTCCTATTAAATTTGATTTGAAATGCATTATTACTCCATTGAGCGACACTACTTGTGAGACTTATATGGATTTCGATGGTGATATCAACATGTTTATGGAAATGGTAGTGAAAGCTCCTTTAACGCAGTTTTTCAATTACAACATGCACAAGTTGCAAGAAGTTTTTAATAAATAAACTCTATTTCTTTAAATCCAAAACTTTGCTGCCCTTGTTGGGTCAAAACCAACAATTGACCATTGCTCTCTACTCCTTTTATTATTCCTTCTGTTATTTGTCCCTTAACTTTAAACTGTTGAAGTTTTTGGAAGGCAAAAAGATAATTCAAATAATAGGCTTTTGCTTCTGTAAAGTCTGCGATTCTGATTAATTTTTCCAAACATTCACCTATAGAAAAAATAGCTTGTTTTGGAGTACTATTGAAAGATGGATTTTCAATTTTAAGAGAAGTAGCACGAACGAGTTCTGTTGGAAAAACTTCAGAATTGAGATTCAGCCCAATACCAATAATACATTGCTCCATTTTAGTTCCTTTCACACTATTTTCAATGAGAATTCCGGCTACTTTTTTATTGTCAATCAATATATCGTTAGGCCATTTAATTTGAACTATTTTATCTTTAACACACTGACTAACATAAAAATGCACGGCATTACAAACCAAAAGGTTTAAGTCAAACTGATTAAGCACATTGATGTTTTCAGGGTAATAAACAAAGCTCACAGCAACATCTTTATTATCGCTGCTATACCATGAATTTCCGGCTTGCCCTCTTCCCTTTTTCTGACTTTTGGCCCACAACACAAAATTAAGCCCCTTGTTTTCAAGAGCGATTCGCTTTGCTTCCGCATTTGTTGAATCGACTTCATCCAATTCAAAAAAATTCTCAAAAAGCTTGTCGTTCATAAACAATGTTAATTTTTTTTGCCCTAAAAATCTACAAGAAAAGTATAGATAAAATTCCCTATTTTTGAGTGAAATTATAAAAAGCATTTTAATGGCCAGTAAAAAGTTAAAAGTGAAAAGTGAAAAGCCGAAGGTGACGAAGAAAGTGTTGGTAAAAAAAACTAAGGCAGAATCAAATACTAAAACAAAGAAGGCAACAAAAACAGCGGCAAAACCGGCTAAAAAAGCAGTTGCAAAAAAAGCTCCAGTTAAAAAGACCGCTGTTGCTAAAAAAATTGATAACAAAGGGGCTTCTGAAAAACTAGCAGAATTAATAGTTCACGGAATGCAGGAATTAAAGGCGATCAATATAGTTCTTTTAGATCTAAGGGGAATTCAAAATTCAGTGTGCGATTTCTTTGTAATCAGTCATGGTAACTCCAGTACTCATGCCGATGCTATCGCGCAAAGTGTAGAAAAAGAAGTTAAAAAAACAACGGGTGAATACCCTTGGAAACGCGAAGGAGTGAGTAATGGAGAATGGGTATTAATCGACTACGTTACTGTTGTTGTTCATGTTTTTCAGCAATATACCCGCGAATTATACAACATTGAGGACCTTTGGGCCGATGCAAAATCAATAAAAGTTAAACAAGTAGCTTAATCATATTTAGTCAATCACATGTCAATACCTAAGTCCCCTAAAAAACCAAAAGTGAATCTTCCGATTTACTGGATATATATTGCAATTATTGCTTTTTTCATAATCTACACTTTCTTTGGAACTCAGGAAGAATCTAAAGAAATTAAGCGTTCTGAATTCAAACAAAAATATCTCGATAAAGGTTATGTTGATAGAGTTGTAGTGGTAAAAACTTCTGAAAATTATTCAGTGGAAGTTTATCTCGATAAAGACTCTATTGCAAAAGTTAAAAACGACACTTTAATCAAGAAAATTAAGATTAAAGACAATGAACCCCAGTTCTATTTCGACATGAACGAACCCGGTGAGTTTAAAAAAGAAATAGCAGAATACAATGGAAAAAACACCCTCGTAAATTCCGTTAAACTAGATGATGAAAACAGAGAGGAATCGGGATTAATGCAATTGATTGGTTGGTTGTTGCCTATAGCCATTTTAATTGCTTTCTGGTTGTTCATGATGCGTAGAATGGGCGGTGGTGGCGGTCCTGGTGGACAGATTTTCAATATCGGAAAATCAAAAGCTACTCTTTTCGACAAAGACACCAATGTTGAAATCACCTTTGCTGATGTTGCAGGTTTAGAAGAAGCTAAAGTGGAAATCAAAGAAATTGTTGACTTCCTTAAACACCCTAAAAAATACACTCAACTGGGTGCAAAAATTCCCAAAGGTGCTTTACTGGTAGGACCTCCGGGAACAGGTAAAACATTATTGGCAAAAGCAGTTGCAGGTGAAGCAAAAGTTCCGTTCTTCTCTTTGTCAGGATCTGATTTTGTGGAAATGTTTGTGGGAGTTGGAGCGTCAAGAGTAAGAGACTTATTCCGCCAGGCAAAAGAAAAATCACCTTGTATTATTTTCATCGATGAGATTGACGCTATTGGTAGAGCGCGTGGTAAAAACCTGGCACAAGGTGCTAACGACGAAAGAGAAAATACATTGAATCAATTGTTAACTGAAATGGATGGTTTTGGTACCAACAGCGGAATTATTGTTTTAGCTGCTACCAACCGTGCTGATATTTTGGATAGAGCCTTGATGAGGGCAGGAAGATTCGATAGAATGATTTATGTAGATATGCCCGACCTAAATGAACGTAAAGATATTTTTAAAGTACATCTTAAACCTATCAAAATTGATAGTTCTGTTGATGTTGATTTCTTAGCGCGTCAAACTCCTGGTTTCTCCGGAGCCGATATTGCTAACATTTGTAATGAAGCAGCTTTAATTGCAGCAAGAAGCAATAAAGAAACAGTTGAAAAACAAGATTTCTTAAATGCAGTCGATAGGATCATTGGTGGTTTAGAAAAGAAAAACAAGATTATTACTCCACGCGAAAAAGAAACTATTGCTTACCACGAAGCAGGACATGCTACTGTTAGCTGGTTTATGAAACATGCTTCTCCATTATTGAAAGTTACTATCGTTCCAAGAGGAAGATCATTAGGTGCTGCCTGGTATTTACCTGAGGAACGTCAATTAACTACAAAAGATCAAATATTTCACGAAATGTGTTCGGCAATGGGTGGACGTGCTGCAGAAGAAATTGTTTTTGGTGAGGTTTCTACAGGGGCATTGAGCGATTTGGAAAAAGTAACCAAACAAGCTACCTCAATGATTGTAGTGTATGGATTAAATGATAAAGTGGGTAATGTTAGTTACTACGATTCATCAGGTTCATCTGAATATACTTTTGGAAAACCTTACAGTGAAAGAACGGCTCAAACCATTGATGAAGAAGTTAGAAAATTAGTAGAAGAAGCTTACGTTGCTGCCAAAAAAATTCTTACTGAACATAAAGATAAGCTATCAAAACTAGCCAACAAGTTGCTTGAAAAAGAAGTTATTTTCAAAGAAGATTTAGAAGAAATTTTCGGACTTCGTCCAGGACATGAACATGATGACGATCCGAAAGTAGAAGAAAATAAAAAACCTATTGAGGAAAAAGCTACTGTGGTTGGAGAAAGCGAGAAAAAAACAGAAGAATTCTCTGCTCCTAAAGGTCTTAAAATAGAAAGAACAGTTACTCCTATCGGTGAATATAAAGCGGAGACCGAAGAGAAAGAGAAACCGAAGGAGGAGGTTTCAGAAGATGAAAAAAAGTCGGAAACTAAAAAAGATGATTCCGATAACAACGATAAAAAACCTCCATTACAAATCAATTTAGATTTTTAATTGAACTCGAATCTAATACAAAGAGCAATAACCGGCACCTTATTCGTGCTGGTTTTGCTATTAGCAATGTGGCATAGTTTTGCTTCTTTCGCAGGATTATTCGCTGTAGTTTCTATTATTGGTTTAAATGAATTCTACACCTTATTTGGAAATTCAAACATTAAACCCAACAAAGGATTTGGTTTACTGTTGGGAACAATTATTTACTTAGCATTTGTGGCTTACGCCATGAATGATAATTTCACGCTACTACTTCTACTTTGTATCCCTATTCTCACCTTTTTATTGATTAATGAATTGTTTCGTGCTAAAGAAAATCCCTTTCAAAATTTAGGTATCACCATAGTTGGAGTTTTGTATGTGGTTGTTCCTTTTGGATTTTTACTGATCGCAAATTTCAGTGATCACAGTGATTGGATGACTCAAAAATTCGATATTGGTTTTGCGTTTTTCTTTATGCTTTGGGCAAACGATACCGGAGCTTATGTTTTTGGAACCTGGCTGGGAAAACATAAATTATTTGAAAGAATATCACCTAAAAAATCATGGGAAGGATTTATTGGAGGAGCTATAGTATCGATGACTGTTGGCTATTTTTGTCATTATTGGTTCAACGACTGCTGGTGCATTTGGGTAGCTATGTCGGCAATCGTTGTAATTTTTGGAACTCTAGGTGATTTAGTGGAATCCATGCTGAAGAGAAGTTTAGGAATAAAAGATTCAGGAAATATTCTTCCCGGACACGGAGGAATTCTAGATCGATTTGACGGATTATTATTAGCTGCTCCTATGGTGTATTTCCTTTTAGAAATATGGGATTACATGAATTAGTATTGAATGGAATTGGATGAGCACTTTCAGTTTCCACAAAATATTCTATTTTTGACCAACTTTTAAAATACCCTATGATACACAGTGAAGGAATTCCTACCATTATTATAACATTGATTGTTGCCAGCTTGATTGTATTCCTTGCTCACCTTACTTGTTTCGCTATCATACATTATATTGCTTATGCTATTGCCCTTTTCCTTTTGGTATTGGTTCTTCAGTTTTTTAGAAATCCTAAAAGAAACACACCCATTCATGAAGATCATGTTATTTCCCCTTGCGATGGAAAAGTAGTGGTAATTGAAGAGGTGGAAGAACCTGAATATTTTAAAGACAAAAGAATCCAAGTATCTATTTTCATGTCGCCTATCAACGTACACGTGAACAGATATCCTATAGATGGTGAAGTGAAATACGTAAAATATCATCCAGGAAAATATTTGGTAGCATGGCATCCTAAAAGTTCTACTGAAAACGAAAGATCAACCATCGTGGTGGAGAATAGCAAAAAAGGAAAAGCCATTTTGTTTCGTCAGATTGCGGGCTTCCTTGCAAGAAGAATTGTATTTTATTCTAAAGAAGGCGACAAAGCCACTCAAGGCAGCGAATTCGGTTTTATAAAATTTGGATCACGCGTAGATTTATTCTTTCCTTTAGGTACTAAAATTAATGTAAAGATTGATGAGGTTGTGAAAGGTGGAATTAGTGTGATTGCGGAGATTTAACAATCACTATAAATATCTGTAGTTAACAATATAGGACGATAGTTCCTCAGGATAACAATCACTCTCAGAACTCGCTCTCACTCTGTGCTTGGATGTGGTTGTCATCCTGAGGAACAAAGGAACTATCGTCCTGATTTTTTCTTATTTAGTAAATATTTCACATCTTAATTTCTGAACAATTTCACTAATTTTTCCGCTGCAGTTTTTGGATCTATCTTTCCTTGCTCTACTTCTATTTTCATTTTCTCTACTTCACCTTTAATTTCATCTGTATTGTAAAATGATTCCAATAATAATTTATGTAGAAAAGAATTCATGATGTACGAACGCTGACTCTTTCTTAAATCCACCAATGATCCATCTTTCGAAATTTTTTCATGATATTGATTGATATCCATCCACAATGGCATTATGCCTTCCAATGTATGTGCAGAACACAAATGAACTTTTCTTTCCAAACGATGATCGGGCGACAACATCAATTGTATGATGGACTCCAGCGTTAATTTTGTTTTTTTCGCCGCTACACTATTTTCTGCTTCTGCCTTATTAATTACAATAAAATGAACTTCTTCCATAATTCCTCTTTTGATTCCCTGAAGATCATCTCCTGAATTGGGCAAAAGCAAAAAGATCACCATATCCACCAAATGAGCTACTTCTGTTTCCGATTGCCCCACTCCTACTGTTTCTACAAAAATGTAATCAAAAGCACTTTCTTCACACAAAGCAATGGCATCACTCAAACCAGCAGTAACACCACCTAAATGATTTCTAGCGGGGAAAGGACGAATATAGGCTTGTTCATTTTTCGATAGGAACTCCATTCGTGTTTTATCTCCTAAAATACTACCACCTGTTTTTGAAGAGCTGGGATCAACAGCTAAAACTGCTATTTTTTTTGAAGAATCCAACAAGGCAATTTTTCCTATAGCATCAATGAAAGTGCTTTTTCCTACACCAGGAACTCCGGTAATTCCAATGCGGATAGTTTTACGATTGGGTTTACAAGATTGAATGATCTCCCTCAATAAAACTTGATCCTGTGGCAGGGTGCTCTCCGTAAGTGTGATGGCTTTAGACAGTACACTGGTGTTGCCCAATCTCAACTGCTCTAAAATCTCTTCTTTGCTAAGAAGATCAAATCTTTTTTGAGCATCATTGGGTATTTCCACTTAAAACGACTTTTTAAATTCGGCTTTAACAACATCAATCGCTTTTTGATTCCAATCGGTTTCCTGAGCAGATAATAAAGTGAGCAATTCTTTACTGTATTCTAAAGAATTGGATCCGTCAGCCACTTTTGAAGCAGCTACATTCAATAATTTCAAACTCTCATCTTTCGATTTTTTCACGTATTCCCATGCATTTTTCGACACATACAACTGTTGCGTGATATTGTGTTCAAATTCAGAACGAATTACAGAAGCTATTTCATTTTGAATCAATCGTGCACTCATTCCCTGACGGTGAACGCGAGATATGATTCCTGGGATCTGACTTCTTTCCAAAAGGAGAATCAATCTCTCGTAAGCCTGCATACTTAATGGAGCAGAATGCTTTTGGTTTTCCTTACGAAGTTCCAACATTTGTCGGCTTTGCTCATTTTGCAAAAAACGGTTGATTAACAAATATGCTAGGGCACCTACAATTGCTGAGGGCACTGTGTACATTAATATTTCAGCAAATTTCTCCATGTTTATTTTTTACTTACGCGGTTAATATTTCAAATTTACAGTACCATTCTCATTTTACAAAAGATCAGCAGAACACGAACAATTAATTTTTGACTTTCTCCTTAATTTTTCTATATTACTTGTCCCAAACACCCATTACTATGAAAAAGATTTTCCTACAAATCTACCAGTACCTTATTGAAGACCGTAAAAGCTTTATTGTATTTCCCTTATTAATTTTAGCCTATGTTATCTTATTTTTTCATTTGAGATAAGCTAATTAACGCCTGGTAAATATACTCATCATTCACTAGAGACTCATGGAAATTACCTAGGCGTTCTTTTAGTGCTTTGTCGCTTTCTATTTGAGCTTTTTCATCCAACAAATAATCGGCTTTCACAGAATGCATTCCATCTATAATTTTCTCTAATTGCTGATTACTTGCCTTAATTTCCTTCATTTCTCTATCGTAATCTTCATATTTCAAACTTACATTATCTGCCTTTTCTTCTTTTCTCACTATCATTAAATGAGAATTCAATGTTTTGAAATAAGAACTGGTATCCATTCTCATTTTGGCTAAATCCTGAAGTTCCTTGTAATTGGGTTGAGTAGGATACAACTTGTATTTTGCTTTTTTTATTTTGGTCCACTCCATAGCAAAATCCTCTTCTTTCTCTCCTTGCTCCATTCCTGAATAAACGTCGGGCATAATAATATCCGGAACAACACCTTTGCGTTGGGTAGCACCACCATTGATTCTAAAGAATTTAGAGATCGTTACTTTAACAGAACCCAATGATTTATAAGAAGCATACTGATCGTGAGTAGGCATGAAATTATCCAAATCGTAAAAACGCTGAACCGTTCCTTTTCCAAAAGTAGATTCAGTTCCCATAATCACTCCTCTTTTATAATCTTGAATTGCTGCGGCAAAAATCTCCGATGCACTGGCGCTATAGCCATTTACCAATACAATTAATGGTTTGGCATCTTTCAGTTTAGGATCAGGATCAACGTAAGGATGGGGAATATGAGAAGGATCATCAACGATAACTACTGGTCCGCTTTCAATGAAAATACCTATCATTTCTATCGCATCTTGTAAAGAACCACCACCGTTGTTTCTCAAATCAATGATAGTTCCCTGAATCTCATTTACAGCCAAACGCTCTACTTCTTTCAACACATCATTGGCTGAACTTCTTCCACCTGCTTCACCAGAAAAATCGGCATAGAAAGAAGGCAAATTAATATATCCGTATTTTTTATCATCTCCATTTCTTTGGAGGATAGCCGATTTAGCAAAAGTTTCCTCTAAAATAACGATGTCTCTGATGATAGGAATAATTTTAGTAGTTCCATCTACTTTCTTCACCGTTAACCTAACCTCAGTGCCTTTTGGACCGCGAATCATACTCACCACTTTATCCAACCTCATATCTACTACATCAACAGGTTTATCGGCACCTTGAGCCACCTCTGTAATTAAATCACCTACTTCCAGTTCCCCTTGTTTCCACGAAGCACTTCCCGCAACAATGGCAGTAACTTTTACATAACCATCTTTCTCTTGTAATGTAGCGCCAATACCTTCTAAACGCCCCGTCATATGAATATCGAAATCTTTCTTTTCTACTGGTGCAAAGTAATTGGTGTGTGGATCATACACACTCATCAAGGCATTTACATAAACCGAGAATTTCTCCATCGCATCATTTTGCTTGATGTTTTTGCTCCAATCCTCATACATCTTTAAAACCTTTTCTCTTGCTTCTTTCTCTAGTTCTACATCCGTTTTTTTTACTTTAACGGTATCCGATTGGCGTTCCTTCAAACCATGATAACGTGATAAAACCTGGTACTTCAATAATTTTCTCCACAATTCTTTTCTGTCATTTTCATTGGCGGGATAAGATCTTTTATCTTCATTCATCACCACTGATTCGGCCACATTGAAATCAAATGGTTTACTTAAAATTTCTTTGTAAACTGCTTCTATTTCGATCTCTCTCTTTTGAATAATAGCTTGGGCTTCATTATAAAAAGCCAAAGGAGCTTGTTCATTTATTTCATTGTCGATTTCTGTTTTATATTTATCCAAAGCCGCCACATCTGTAGCCAATAACATTCTTTTACCTCTGTCTATCGACTTTAAATATTGCTGATAGGCCTTTGCAGAAAAATCATCATCGATTTTCTTATTCAAATAATGAAACTTATCGGTTGCTTGAAAAACATAGCTCAAAATAACCTGCTCTTTAGTGAGCGTTTCAGCTGGCTTTAAAACATAAAATCCAAAAACACACAAAGCAGCTACAACAGCCACCACAGTCACCTTTAATTTCATAAACATATAATTTCTACTATTTGAAAGTTTCATCTAAGATATTCTAAAATTATACAAATAAAAGAGCTCGTTCATTAATTTTGCTTAAATGTACAACGCATCACTATAATCACAAAAACGCCAGAAGTAACATTGAATTACATTCTTTTCAATATTTTAATATCTTAGCGCATTTAACACCAATAATTTATGTTCGTAGTTGCAGATATGGGTTCTACAAAAACCGACTGGAGTTTTGTAGATAAGAATAAAAATGTAGTGAAATTGAATACCAAAGGATTCAATCCCTATTTCTACACTACTGAAGAAATCATTGCATTGTTAAAACCCGAATTTGGCAATAATCCTATGAACTGGGAAGAAATAACCAATGTTTATTTCTATGGATCAGGTTGCTCAAGTCAACAAAATCAAACCATAGTTAAGAAAGCCTTATCTCCCTTTTTTCCTAAAGCTGATATTTTTATTTCTCACGATTTGCTGGCTTCTGCCCGTGCAGTATGTGGTAAAAACAAAGGGATAGCCTGTATCTTAGGAACAGGATCAAACACCTGCTTATATGATGGAGAAAAAGTGGTAGCCAATAACCCCTCTTTAGGATTTCTATTAGGCGACGAAGGTAGCGGTGGAGATTTGGGAAGAGAATTATTGAAATATTACATGTACGGAGAGCTTCCAAAAGAAATTGAAGCTCAGTTTGAAAAACAGTACGATATGAACAGAGATAAATTAATCTCTGAAGTTTACGGTACTAAACACGCCAATGCTTATTGTGCCGCATTTTCAACCTTCGTGAACGAAAATAAAAGCAACCCGGTAATCAAACAATTGATTGAAGAAAGAATGGATGAATTTTTTAAACGTCACGTAAGCAAATACGAAGGTTATCAATCTGTACCAGTGAATTTCATTGGTTCCATCGCGCATTATTTTGAAGAAAATTTAAAAACAGTAGCGAAAAAACATGGTGCTACGGTAGGTATCATCATCAAAAATCCGGTAGATAAATTAATCGATTTTCACTACAATTAATGGCATTCGCATTTCACAACAATAAAGACGAATATTTTAAGCAGCAAAAAGACAATGCCGCTGAATTCATACACCCTTTTGTTCAAGGATATATGAATATTGATTCCAAGTTAAAGGTTTTAGAAATTGGTTGTGCAGAAGGAGGAGTTTTAGCTTCTTTTTTAGAAAAAAGAGTTCAAGGTGTGGGCATTGAACTTTCACAATACCGATTGGATTTAGCAAACAATTATCTGTCTGCTCAATTCCACAAAGAACAATTTTCATTGATCAATAAAAACATCTATGATATTGATCCTCAAAAAGACCTTCCTTTTCTTTTTGATTTAGTGATTTTAAAAGATGTGATTGAACATATTCCGCAGCAAGAAAAAGTGTTGAGTGAAATGAAAAAATTACTGGCACCGGGAGGCAAAATATTTTTCGGGTTTCCACCGTGGCAAATGCCTTTTGGCGGGCACCAGCAAATATGCAACAGCAAGTTTCTGCACCTGGTTCCATACATTCATTTATTACCCAGATTTTTGTACAAGGGGATTTTAAAATTATTTAAAGAACCGCAAGGGATTGTTGATGAATTAATGGATATAAAATCCACCGGAATTTCTTTAGAAAGATTTGAAAGAATTTGTGCTCAAAACGATTACAAAATAGTGAATAAAACATTGTTCTTATTCAACCCTATTTACAAGTACAAATTCAAATTAACACCACGCAAACAGTTTGGAATTATTTCCGCAATTCCTTATTTCCGAAATTATTTCACTACTTGCGGATATTATTTAATTGAAAAGAAATAATTCCATTGCTAATAAATCACTGTTACTTTCCCTATCCTATCTCTTTTAGATGTAAAACCATTTTCATTATTAATAGAGTAAGAAATTTTGTACACATATACATCCTGCTGAACCAAATGACCTGCATAAGTTCCATTCCACCCCTTGCTTAAATCTGTACTTCTGAAAATCTCTTCTCCCCAACGGTTAAAGATCAACATTTCAAAATCCTTAACATTAGTTCCATAAGCTAAAAATACATTATTTTGTTCGTCTCCATTTGGAGTAAATGCATCGGGAAGATATAGCGTAGAAGGACAATAATCGATCACTTTCACTTCATCACTCACTGCACATTTACCTTCATTTAATATCACTTTATAAATTCCTCCAGTATTCACCACAATAGAAGAGGTCGTTTCACCAGTATTCCATAAATAACTATACTCAGCAGCAATAGTATCAATAGAAATGTTAATAGGGCCATCTTCTAAAAAACAATGAGAAGGCGACATATTATTGATAAACTTACTCAAAATATTTTTCGGTAAAATGACTTCTTTCACATAAACTGTATCTGATGCAGAACAATTTCCATTGCTCACTTTTACCGAATATGTTCCACTGTTATCTACCACTATTTTTGATGTTGTTGCCTGTACATTCCATAAATAAGTCATGCCCGCATTATTTGCATTAATCGCTAAGGTCTCCCCTTCACAAATACTGGTGCTGTCTTGTCCGTTTAATAAATTAACCAAAGGAAAAGCTTTAAAATCAACCTGAATGGTATCTTTTGCAGAACAAGAAAAAGTATCGGTAACAGTTAAAGAATATGAAGCAGTAGTTTGCACCAACAAGGAATTAGCAGTAGAATTATCACTCCATAAGTAAGACCAGTTTTGAGAGGGAGATTGAGGTTGGAGTAAAATAGTACTTCCTGCACAAGTATCAATATCATTTCCTAAAGTCATGATTGGTTTTGCGTGAACATTCACCAATATGTTTGTATCGGCAGAACAGCCTGTGGAAGTATTGGTAACTTCGACTGAATAAGTTGCACCCACAGAAGTATTGATGGTAGCTGTTGTTGCGTTGGTACTCCACAAATAAGAATATCCTACTCCATAATCATGACCAATATTTGCTGCAGCGCCACTACAAACAGAAGCGCTAGTATTTACCAAACTCATATCGGGCAATGCATTCACTTTAATTTGAATGGCATCTGTCCCATCACAACCACTACCATCATCTACAGTAAGTGTAATGGTTTGCGCAGAATCAACTGTAATAGTTTGCGTACTTTCTCCTGTACTCCACAAGAAATTATAACCTGTAGAGTATTGAGAACTCAACACAATAGATTCTCCTGTACACATTACCGTATCAGGATTTCCTGAAATTTGAACCGGTAAATGAGAGAGGATTGTAATCACTGCAGAATCTCTTCCTTTACAACCGTACTTATCAGTAATATCTACAAAAATTACTGCATTAGCATTTACATTATTTAAACTTAAAGATGAAGCAGTACTATTGTCATTCCACTGGTAAGTATATGGTCCGTTTCCATTGTTGTAAATACTTTCATCAAATACCAAATTATTACCGGCACAGGTTTGTATGTCTTTAATAGTATCAGAATTAGGTAAAGCAATCACAGAAAGAACCATAGTATCTCTATTTACACAAGCTTTGTTATCGGTTACTTTCACGAAATATGTTCCCGATAAATTCTTCGTCACCGAAGAACTTGTTTCACCTGTAGACCATAAATAAGAACTAAAAACCCCAGCATTTAACGTAGCTGATGTTCCTGCGCAAATATTTTTATCCGATCCAAGATTTACATTTGGCAAAGCATTAAGCGATAAAGTCATTGAATCACTCCCCACACAACCTGTTCCATTGTCTATCACCACGCCATAAATTCCGGCATTTTTAATTTTGATAGAAGAACTTGTTGCTCCTGTATTCCAGGCATAAGTATAACCTGTTCCGGAATAGGCTGTACTCAATATTATACTATCTCCGGTACAAATAGTAGAATCAGATAATTGAATCACCAATGAGTTATTTTCTTTTACATAAATACTGTCTTTATGGGTACACAATTTACTATCTGTCACTTGAATTTTATACCAACCTTGAATTGAAGCCACCAAAGAATCAGCACTTCCTGTACCCGCACCAGTCCATTGATAAGTGAAATTACCAGCTCCTCCGGAAGCAATTGGTTTAAGCATAGTAGTGCTTCCCGGACAAATAAACACCGTATCAGAAGCAAAACCAATATTGATTGACGGATTAAGTGTGACATTCACCGTGTCCTTATTTTTACATCCATTAGCATCTGTTGCTTGAAGAATATATTGACCTGCTGAGTTTACAGAAATCGCAGCAGAAGTTTCGTTGGTGCTCCATAAATAAGAGGCAAAAGAAGTTGTTGCTTTGAGTGAATCGGAAGCATTAGGACACAAAACTTTATCGACACCTAAATTCACTGTTGGCAAAACATTTACCGTTACCACAGTATTTCCTTCCCCTGTGGTATCACAGGTTGCATCCCAAACAGAATCTACTTTATATGTTCCTGCATTCTTCGCATAAAAAGAATAAGTATTGGCATTGATATTAGAAACCATCCATTTTGTTGGACCATTACTCAACTTAATTTTAAAAGGTTTTGTACCAGTTAACGCAACAGATAATTGTGCACTGTCTCCCACACAAAATGATTTGTTTCCACTCATTAACGCCTTTGGTGGTGTACATCCTGCACAATGAAAAGGAACATATACCGTATCGGTTAAAGTACATTGAGTATTAACAGTGTTGGTAGCCACCACAGTATAAGTTGTTGGATTCAAACCCGAAACATTGGCAGGTGTACCCGTTGCACCACCTGGATTCCACTGATAGGTATAGTTTCCAGGGGTATACGGACAAGTCACCACATAATTAAACGCTGTATAATTTTGATATTGTTGCGCTGTACCTATAGGAATCAATTGATTTAAAACTTTCACTCCGTTAGGATCTTTGATATACACTTCAATAGGCGCGTTTTGCTGATTGTAGCCCGCCGGTCCGCTACATGAACCCGATGATGGTTGAACCTCTACCTCAAACTTAATACTCTCCCCAGAGCATAATTTGTAGGTGGTTTTTACCGGAGCAGGATAGGCATTTACCAATACATCTTTACGCAATCTTTGTGCTGCACCGTTCGATGGAGTAATGATTACAAACACATCTCTTTCCCAGGCTGCATATGGCGTATCGAAATATACACTCCACTCACATTCACAATCGTCTTGCTCTAATTTTGTTTTTAAAACAGCATCACAAGCCGTCATACTTTGCACTGAAGCCGTTAATTTTTCATTCATCGGCGTAGTAAATTTCACTTCTGCAGATAACTTGAATTTACAATTGGCTACAGCATTATCCTGAACAGTAATGTTGTATACACCATCGGGAATATTGTTGATAGACGTAGTGGTGCTTATTCCTGTTTGAGAACCACTATAATCATCACTGGCGTACGTAATCGTGTAATTTGAAGAACCGGTGATATTGAGATTTATTTTTCCGCCATGCATATTCTGACAAGGTGTATTTACCGTTGTTGCCGTGGCCACAATACTGCATGAATTACAATTATTTACCACTAATGTTTTCGGACAACAAGCCTGTGCGCATCCTCCCAAATCGGTGTTACACACCTTTACCGTATAAACGAAATTTCCCACTACAGAAGGTGTTACCACCAATTGTTTCGATGTTCCGCCAGCCACAGCAATTCCATCTTTGTACCAGGCGTAAGTCATATTTGCTCCTTCTCCTCCATCAATCACCGCTTCCAAAATCACCGCAGAACCCTTACAAACAGTATCGCTTCCACTTTGATTGGCAATGTGCGATGCTGGGGCCATTTTACCAATACACTGACGGTAACCGTTGTTGTAAGCGGGTAAACCATCGTTGAAGATGGTCGACATCAATGGATCTTCTTTAGGTAATCCTAAAATGATTTCATCGATAACAGGGCCCAATTGCTTAAATGGAATCGGAGCCCCTCCTGCTATTGAATTAAAAACATTTTGAACATTGGCTGTTATTGCTGCTGTTTGCGCACCAGTTAATTCGCTGTACCAAGGATAAATTGTATTGAGGTATTGTTGCACATCGCTCCACGCGATATTGTTGTTGTAATATCCATAGTTCACATGATTCTGACTCGGTCCGGGTATGGTAGTCACTATCGGGTTAGTATATTGATAATACGACGAAGTATTGTTCTCCAAAACATTCATCGCCCATCCTACCACTTCAGGATAAACATTGGAAGTAGCTGTTAAATCCCAATTGGAATTAGCAATAGCAGCTGCTCTTCCGGCAGGAGTATATAAATTAAAACCCTGACCACAACACGCCGTTCCACTAGTATTATCTTGTACTGCAGCAGCCCAACTATTCCAGCCCGAAGCCATTAATTTTTCGTATGCATTGGGATCAGCAGTAGCAGTAATAACCGGCCAGATATTAATACCCCAGGCGTAATCAATCAAGGAATGATTTAATATATTTCTGTAAGCCAAACCTAAAGCACCAATTTCAAAATTAGATGAACCAATGAACTGAGAAAACTGTCCTTTTTTAAATCTCCACGGCCATGTTTGATTCATATCGCCACACCAGGCATTACCTTCTTCCATTTGAAAACAACCATCCATCACAGTAATCCATTCTGAACATTTTACAGCATAATCTCCAGGGTTATTATGCCAGGGCTTTTTTCCGGCAGGCCACTGTGCAGCACAATCACAAGCCATACCTGTTTCATGTGCAGTAATCGCCATCCAATAAGAAATTTTAGGATGATCCACTCTTTGAATAATATTGCGATTGTAGTTCCAGGCGTGTGCAATGGCAATAGCCCAAGTGGGACGGTTGCTGGGAATACTAATAGGCATTGGTCGTTCTTCACTCATACCATCTACACCCGCCTGAGGTAATTGAATTTCCCCTGCAGGATAAGCCGTTTTGATTAAACAACTTCTTTCAAAAAAAGCATAGGATGGGTATTCAGGACAATCGAATAAGGTTGGACCTTGAGCTTCTATTTTGCTCATACAAAGAGACAAAAACAGAGCGGTTAAAATGTGTTTAAAAAAAGTACTCATAGTTGTTTTTTCGGGTATTGTGAATATACAACCTACAACAAGTCAAACCAACGAAATACTACAGCAAACAACGGATGTCAGTTCTTTGTCAGTAAAGAATTCGGGCTAATTATTGAGCTGACAAAAAACCGCCACAAACTTAAGCGCTACATGAAAATCTTTTTTTTATTTAGTTTAGCGTTATTCTTTTAAAGGAATAACGATGGCGAAAACCTCAAAAAAACAAACCTACAGAATACGCGGAAGAATCTGGATTGAAAGCAACAATGAGGCTTTCCTAGGTTCGGGCAGAGTAGAATTGCTGGAAAAAGTAAAAGAATATGGTTCCATTTCCAAAGCAGCCAAAGCCATGAAAATGTCTTATCGCCAAGCATGGGAACTCATAGATTCCATGAACAGCAAAGCCAAAAATCCTTTGGTAATTAAACAAAGCGGCGGTAAAAATGGAGGTGGTGCAAGTATCACTGAGGCTGGTGAAGAAGCGATCTCCACTTTCAAAAATTTAAGAGAAGAAATGTTCCAGTTTTTAGAAATGAAAAACAAAAATTTAAAAGTCTGATTTTACTTTGTTAAACGACAAACACCATAGAACCCACAACTATCTCCGGATTTCGTTGACCAACCACTGCAACCTGCGCTGTTTTTATTGCATGCCCGATGAAGACGACAATTATACTCCGTCGCCGCAACTCATGCAGGCCAATGAAATTGAAGCCATTGCTGGCACTTTCGTAAAAATGGGTGTTACTAAAATCCGTCTCACCGGCGGAGAACCTTTGGTGAGAAAAGATGCAGCAGATATTATTGAACGACTGAGTAAATATCCTGTTGAATTGACCATGACAACCAATGGTGTACGACTGGATGAGTTTTTTGACCTATTGAAAAACTCAAGAGTGCGATCTTTAAATATCAGTCTGGATACTCTACAGGCCGCCAAATTCAAAGAAATCACCAAAAGAGATTTATTTGATAAAGTATACTCAAATATTTTACAAGCATTAGAACTCGGCTTCCGCGTAAAAGTAAATTGTGTAGCAACCAAAGGAGTAAATGATGACGAAATACATGATTTTATTGCCCTCACCAAACATCTTCCCCTTCATGTGCGCTTCATTGAATTTATGCCTTTCGCTGGCAATCGCTGGATGAAAGAAAAAGTAATGGGCTTGCAGGAAATTTTGAATTTAGTTTCTGCCGAATACGACACTATTCCAATTACAAGAGACAAACACGACACCGCAAAAAAATATAAAGTGATTGGTCACGAAGGTACTTTTGCTGTCATTAGTACTATGACTTCTCCCTTCTGCGGAGATTGTAATCGCTTGCGTTTAACTGCCGACGGCAAAATGAAAAACTGTTTGTTTTCCAAAGAGGAAAATGATTTGCTCTCTGCTTTCCGCCGCGGAGAAAATATTGAAAATTTGGTTTTACAAAATGTACAAAACAAAGCAAAAGAAAGAGGCGGACAAATTACCGATGATTTCGAAACGAAAAATGCAGCTGCACTCACAAATAGAAGCATGATAAGTATTGGAGGTTAAATGATTTCAGTTAACGAAGCAATAAATATTATCCATAAAAACACCACCTCTTTGGCGGTAGAAAAAATAAATTGTGCAGAAGCAGTTCATCGCATTTTAGCTGAAGATATTTTTTCTTCCATCAACACTCCCCCCTTTGAACAATCAGCAATGGATGGTTATGCTTTTTGTTTTGCCGATTTTAAAAACAAACCCTTAGCTATTTCAGGAATTATTGCCGCAGGAGATGTTGGCTCTTTACCTGCTCAACACGTCTGCAGAATATTCACTGGAGCAGCACTTCCGCAAGGCGCCGACACAGTGGTGATGCAGGAAAAAGTTTCTGTTTCAGAAAATATGCTTTCCATTTTGGACGAAAATATTCAACAGGGCAGCAACGTGCGACCCAAAGGTTCTGAGATAAAAAAAGGTGAGTTGGCACTACCTAAAAAAACAAAATTAAATCCTTCTGCAATCGGATTACTCGCTAGTTTAGGACTCACCCAAATTTCTGTTTATTCTTTACCTCGCGTAAGCATTATCATCACCGGAAAAGAATTGAATACTCCCGGAAATTCTTTGCAAGAAGGAAAAGTATACGAAAGTAATTCTTACGGTTTGAGTGCTGCACTTTCACAAAATGGAATTAATAAAATCAACATTTTTCGTGTAGACGACAACAAAGAAGCAACCAAAAATATTATTGAAAAAGCTTTACAAGAAAGTGATTTACTCATTCTCACCGGTGGCGTATCCGTGGGTGATTACGATTATGTAGCCCAAGCTCTGGAAGAATGTAAAGTGGATATTCTCTTTCATAGAGTGAAACAAAAACCAGGAAAACCTATCCTCTTTGGAAAGAAAAAAAACATTCCTGTTTTTGGCTTACCGGGAAATCCTGCCGCCGTAATGACTTGCTTTTACAAATATGTTTTGCCTTGTATTTCTCTTTTGCAGGGAAAAGAAAATTCAACTCTTTCCCTCCTGCTTCCTTTAAAAAATTCTTATTCCAAAAAGAAAGGACTCACGCATTTCTTAAAAGGAAAAATAGAAGGAAATGAAGTCATCGCATTAACCGGACAAGAATCTTACAAACTACTCTCCTTCACAGAAGCCAATTGCATTATTGAACTGGAAGAAGAAAAAGAAAATTTTGAAAAAGGAACTTTAGTAACTACTCATTTAATATAAAATGGAAACTACTTCTTTACTTTTTATGCTTATTCTTTTTGGCGTTGCTTTTTTGTATTCTTCCGTCGGACACGGCGGAGCAAGCGGCTATCTTGCATTAATGGCCATTTTCAGCTTCGCCCCTGCTTTCATGAAACCTACGGCTTTGATGCTTAATATTTTTGTATCAGCCATTGCCTTCATTCAATTTTACCGTGGCAAACATTTTCAGTGGAAATTATTTTTACCTCTGGCACTCACTTCTGTACCCGCTGCTTTTATAGGTGGATTATTGGTTATCGATGGAAATATCTACAAACAAATTCTTGGTTTTTTATTGCTCCTGCCCATCGCGCGTTTTCTTTTTTTTAATAAAATAAAAGTGGAAGAGAAAAAACCTTACTCTAATATCGGACTCCTCCTGATGGGTGCCGGTATTGGTTTATTATCAGGAATGATAGGCATTGGCGGAGGAATCGTTTTAGCACCGATATTGTTATTACTTCATTGGGCCGATCAAAAACAAACAGCTGCCATTTGCGCTTTATTTATTTTTGTGAACTCAGCATCCGGACTCGCCGGACAATTGACCAAAGGCATTTCCTTCACACCGGAAATGTTTTCATATGTGTTGATTGCTGCTATGGGCGGAACTTTGGGCGCTTACTACGGCTCACTCCGATTCAACCAACAAGTATTGAAACATATTTTAGCAAGCGTGTTAATGATTGCCTGTGCTAAATTACTCTTGGTATAAATGAATGAAACCATAAAAATATTGGCCTTCGGGAAAATAACTGACATCACAGGTGCAGTCTCTTTCCTTTTTCCTCATTGCCCAAACACGGATATTTTCAAAGAAAAATTATTTCAAAAATACCCCGAATTAAAAACTCTTTCTTTTGCTTTGGCGGTGAATAAACAAATGGTGACTTCAAAAACAGAAATACAACCCAACGACGAAATAGTCCTTCTGCCGCCATCTTCAGGAGGATAAAAAATAAAAACATGGAAAAGAAAATCAAAAATATTTTTACAGAAGGAGCCATCACTCCTGTATTTATCAGTGATTCTATCAGCAAGCACAGCACTAAAAAAAATATTGGCGCACACAGTATTTTTCTCGGACAAGTGCGCAACGACCTTATAGATGGCAAAGAAGTAAGCGCTATTGAATACACTTCTTATACCGATATGGCGATGGAAAAAATGGCAATAATACGCGAAGAAATTTTCAGCAAATATTCCTTAACCTGCATGCACATTCACCATTCCTTAGGAAAAATAAATGCGGGAGAAATTTGCCTCTTTGTCTTTACTTCCTCCGCTCACCGCAAAGCCGCCATTGACGCCTGTGAAGAAGTAGTGGAAAGAATTAAAAAAGAATTACCCATCTGGGGGAAAGAAATTTTTGTTGACAATACGCACCAATGGAAAGTGAACTCGTAGAGACGCATTGCATGCGTCTTCAAAAAGATTAATTCCGATTAAAGGAATATCTTTTTAACGCCAGATGCTATCTGGCGCTACGGTGGGGATTCCAACATAACAATTTAATTTTTAACTTTCTCTTATGAACGACATTACATTTAAAATCAGCAGTCTGCGCAAAGCCACTGCCACAGCAATAGTGAAAGTTTCCAAAAAAGAAACTATTGAAGCCATTGAAAATAAAAAAGTACCTAAGGGCGACATCTTTGAGTTTTCACGTGCTGCAGGCTTGCTGGCCATCAAAAAAACAAGCGACTTAATTCCCGATTGCCATCCGCTGCCAATTGAATACGCTAACATTCAATATAAAATTGACGGACTCTCCATTATTATTTCTGTAGAAGTACACACCATTTATAAAACCGGCGTTGAAGTAGAAGCCATGCACGGCGCATCTTTAGTAGCACTTACCATTTATGATATGTTGAAGCCTATCGACAAAGGAGTAGAAATATTCAACATCAAACTGGAAAATAAAAAAGGCGGAAAATCGGATTTTGCAGACCGACCCCTTCATACTTTAAAAACTGCAGTAGTAGTTTGTTCCGACAGTATTTCAGCAGGAAGTAAACAGGATTTTGCCGGAAAAGCTATCATAGAAAAATTAAAGAAAAACAACATCAACTCGGTGAGCTATGAAATTATTCCCGATGAAATTACCGACATACAAAGCAAAGCAAAACAATACTCCAAAGAAAAATTTGATCTTTTGATTTTCACCGGCGGCACTGGTTTATCACCAAGAGATGTAACACCGGAAGCCTTGAAGCCATTATTCGATAGAGAGATTCCCGGCATCATGGAAGCCGCAAGAAAGTACGGACAAGACAGAACGCCTTACGCTATGTTGTCGCGAGGAATTGCAGGTTTCATTGAAAACACACTTGTACTTGCTTTACCTGGTTCTACCAAAGGAGCAGCAGAAACCATGGATGCCCTCTTTCCTGCCATCCTTCATATTTTTAAAGTCGCTGAAGGTGCACACCACGACTAACATATTAGGAGTTGTACTCTGCGGCGGACAAAGCACACGCATGGGCAGCGACAAAGGTTTACTCAAACAAAATGAATTTACCTGGAGTGAACTCGCTTTTCAAAAATTAAAAACATTGAATATTCCTGTGGCTGTTTCTATCAATCCTTCACAAGAAAATGATTACCAAAAAATATTCTCTCCAGAACAATTGATTATTGACCAAGCCCTTCCCAACATTGGCGGTCCGCTTTTAGGATTGTTAAATGTTCACCAAAAATTCCCTTCCCATGATTTATTAGTATTGGCTTGTGATATGATCAACATGAAAACAGAAGTCCTGCAACACCTTATTTCACAACATTCTTCAGGCATCACCATTTTCAAAAACGAAAAATTCCCAGAACCACTTTGTGGAATTTATTCTTCAGAGGCATTGAAAAAAATTTCCTCACTCCCTCTGCAAAAATCAAGTATGATGTATATTTTAGAAATCTCTCAAACAAAGACGATTGAAATAAAAGAAAAATGGAAAGAGTATTTTGAGAACAAGAATACTATGAATTAAATACTCCCTTTATGTCTTTGGGTAATACCCACGTATTTGGCAAAGGAAGTATAGGTGGTCTTTGTGCGCAAAACAAAAAGACGTAAATTAATACCACTTTATTTTTCTCCTATTATTTCACATCACCGGATTTTTTTTATCATCGCGTAACAATATTTTCAAACCTAAACCGCTTAACAGCTTAAATACTCTACTTATGCGATTACTTACATTTATTATTTGCAGTACATTAACTTCTATTCAACCTTTAAAGGCAGGTGATACCTTAGCTACAAAAAATAATACTTGTCAGAATTTCAGGATAGGTGTCTCCCCTTCCCTTGCATGGAGCAGCTTTCCTATTGCAGACCTATCTTTAAACCTTGGCTATAAAAATCATGAAATCAACGTGGGCATCATCCCAAAAAACATTGTCAATAACGTGTATGGATTTTGCGGCGGATACCAATATTTATATCCCCTACATAAAAATTCTTTTCTTTTTGCAGATGCGGATTTTTCTTTGATTGCTTCATCTGATAACCCTGGTGGACCGAGCTATGCATACAACTACACAGAAAATAATTTAATCAACGCTTCAACAAAAGATCACAACATTGAAACAAACTTTTCTGCCGGATTAGGCTACCGAATTTATTTTTTAAAACGATTTTCTTTTTCTATCAGTGCTGATTACTTGTATCACCAAAATTCGCGGACGTTACGACCAGAATACTATTCCTATTTTCCTTCCGAAAGTCACGAAACTAAAACAACTTATAGTCAATTATTTCAGGTAGAAACAAATTTAACTTTCTGGATTTATAAACATTAATCGCGATGCTAAAACAATTTTTCATTTCCATTTTTATTCTTTTTTCTTTAACCGCAAAAGCTCAAATGGAGTTAGTGCTACAACAGAAAATGTATATGTGCCCAAATACACTTTTGGCTTTACCACCGGAATAATCGTTAAGCCTGTTGCACTTTCCTACAAAATAAATGAAAAAATAAATGTTGTAGGAGAATTAAAATACATTGCTACTTTTCTTCTCGATAAAATAAAATACACACAAAATCAATGTAATTTTGGAATTGGTGTAAATTATGTACTCTGAAATTTTCATTCAAATATTTTCATCAATATAAATTCTTAACCACTTAAATTATTAAATCATGAAAAAAGAAATTTCCGCTCCACAGCTCACTAAGTATTCAACCTTCACTTTACTATTCGGCATAATGTGCTTCTTCGGCAAACCAGCTTACGCTCAGTCGATGATAGAAAGGGAATTAGGTCTGCGCTTTTCAGGACTTGATAAATACAATTTGGTATATAAAGTAAAAGATTCTGAAAACTTCTACTGGAGATATACTCTTGGAGCTTTAAATCTCGGATTCAGTGATGTTTCTAATGGATACATTAGCTATAGTAATTTAGGAATAGCTTTTTCCGTAGGTGGAGAAAAGAGATCGAAAATTACAGAGCAACTTAAATTTATTCATGGACTAGAACCCTCATTCTCCTTTGGAATTCAAGCACAAAACAACGCGCATATAACACAATACGGTGTTGGATTAGGCTATGTTTTAGGATTTCAATACGATTTTTCCGACAAGTTTTATATGAACATCGAAAGCGTTCCTTCTGTTAATCTTAATATAACCAATACGGGCGGTTCTGTTTCTTATTACATAAACTCAGGTCTAAATTCAAGCGGGTTGGCATTAAGTTTAGTATATAAGTTTAAAACAGAAAATAAATATTAGACCTTGTTAATACGTCTCCGGTAAATTTTCATTTTAGCGGAATCTTTTTATTAATATTGACTTATACGACGATAATTTCTTCGCTCAGCTCAGAAGATTGAAAATAGAGCTACGCAGCGTGAAACAGATACGAATAATTTCGGAAATGAAAACACAGTTGTAATCCCGAACGAAGCGAAGAAGTTATCGTCGTATAAGTCTACTTTTAATACCCCCCCAACAACACCTTATCAACTATCACAAATTCCGACTTCGACGCTTCACATAGCGAACAGAAATAAGAATCCGGTATCATTTCAAAAGAAGTACCCGCAGCAATATTTTGCTCTGGATCACCAAGTGAAGGATCATATACCGAAAGGCATTGAGGACATTGGTGTATAAAAACAGAAACATTTTCCTTTGAAGAAATTTTTTCCTCCGTTTTGAATTCTATAGCAACTGCTTTTTCTGATTTGTAGGCATAAAAAGCTTCGGCTGCTTTTCTTAATTTTTTAGGCAATTGCCATTTAAAATTCTTTTTACTGAAAACAAAACCTGTTCTGGCGTTGGGATTGAAATCATTGGCGCACAAAACATCATAACAATACAGCAACACATATTTACCCAATCTGATTAGCGGTTTTCTTCTTACAAGAATGCTACTGAAAACCTCACTTTTGGTGCGGGTTTTAATTCCAAAACAAATCGCGAATGTACGGATGTCGTCTTTATTAAAATGCTTTACAATATATCTTTTAAGCTCCAGCGCCTCTTTACTTTGATCTTCCACCTGGAAATTTAATTCGTTGGCGGCATGACGAACATTGATCATGTGTTTCGCTAAAATTTCATCCCACAATACTCTATCCTTATCTTCAATTCCCTTTATCATCAATGATTTCCAGGGAGTAGAACAAATTTGTCCGACTTTGGTTTTCAAACACAACTCACATAAATCAATTAAAAAATCTACACTAAATTTTTCATCCCTCCTGTAAATCCCCAACCAGAAATAATTATTGTTGTAGCGATTAAATCCTTCGTAATAAGGCAAACGGAAAGAAATGGGTTTCAGTGAATCCTCTATCGGTTTAGTATTAAATCGTTGTTTCGATTTCATCATTTCGTACAACAACTCACCATCGGCATTTACATTGTCGAAGAAAAAATCATAATGCTTGAAAACAGTTTCTTCAATTTGTTTCGATACAGCAACTACATCATTGGTATACACCAATTCTTTCCATTCATAAATTTTATTGGTCTTTGGAAAACGAATAAACAAATACCAGAAGTGTAAACTGGAAGAAGCCACCCAATTGATGTTTCCGGTAAAAAGAGGTGATAAACTTTGATTGTTATCGGAAATATTGATTTTCAATTTCGGAGTATAATCGAGCATATCAAAAATATCTTTGTACACCCCTTCACTCACCCATGTTTTATTTGCAAATGTTTCTGTTGCAGGATAAGAGCTTACTACATTAGGGTGATCATCAGAATTTTCTTCGAAAGAAAGATTCAATTCACGCAAAAGAGAAAGTAACAAATAATAACTTTCTGCACCGGTTTCTATTATTAATTGTTGGCGCAAACCAAAACTAACTTCGCCAATCCATATATCTTTTGCATGCTTTAAAATTTTCAAAAGCTCACCGGGAGAAATAAGTCCGCCTGTAAAATTAATTTTTATATATCCTTTCTTTACCATTTGTTATTTATTCATTGAGTATTGTCTTTACTTCTCCCTTTTTTAAAGGGAGAGTGCGAAATTGCCTGTGAAGGAGCAAGAGGGATTTTTTCATACTCATTAAATCCCTCTTGCCTTTGCCCACAAAAAGCCAACACACTCTCCCTTTAAAAAAGGGAGAAGTAAAGACCGCTTCCCAAATATTTTTCAAAATACTTTTCATTTTCACACTACTACCTCTTCTTTTATTTTCATAGAATCAAGAGTACGCTCCAAAATACTTTTCACTTCAGGTTTACAGCTACCACAACCCAATCCGGCTCCAGATAACTGACATAATTTTTTAAAACCACTACAACCTTCTTTTATTTTATTTTCAATATTTTCTTCCCCCACACTACCACAACTACAAATCAGTTTACCTAAAACAGGTTCCCCTTTTTTACCCGAACGAAGTAAGGTTAAGCGCTTCTCGGAAAGCTCTATTTTCTTTTCTATCAATTCACGAAATTCCTGAAACTCTGATTTATCGCCAATCAATATGGCACCCACCAAGCGGTCGTTATGAATAATGCATTTTTTATAATAGCGTTTTGCTTTATCTATGAACACCACTTCTTCATAGGAAGGATCATCAGGACATTCACTCAAGCCTAAAGAACACAAATCGGTACCATGCATTTTTAAAATATTCATCAGCAATGAACCTTCATAAAATTTAGAAATATCACCCGACAGATATCTCGCAACAATTTCAGCTTGTTGTTCTGCCGCAGCGGTAATACCATATAAAAATCCTTTAAATTCAGCTATTTCGCCAATAGCAAAAATACCGGGATCAGAAGTTTTTAAATATTCATCTACCACTACCCCTCTCTTGGTTTCTACACCACATGCTTTTGCAATTTCAATATTAGGAACTGTACCGATAGCAATTACAACAGCCTGACAAGCGATAGTTAATCCACTTTTTAAAATCAACCCTTCTACTGTATCACTTCCTATAAAACGATTGATTTCATCGTTGTAATAAATATCAATTCCTTTATCACTTAATTCTTCATGAAGAAGCTGACTTCCCAAGGCATCCAGCTGCCTGTCCATCAACCTAGAAATACGTTGAATCACCACCACCTCTGCACTTATTTCACGCAATGAAGCAGCGAGCTCTATACCTAAAAGTCCGCCACCCACAATCACCACTTTACCCGCAGAAATATTCAAATGTTTTTTAAAATTATCGGCATCTACCCTGCTACGCATTGTAAAAATACCTTTCATCAATGGCACATCTTTAAGCATTGCAGCTCTACTTCCTGTGGCCATTAATAAAACATCGTAAGAATGTACATTACCCTTACTATCTAAAATCTTTTTATTGAAACGATCAATACTATTAACACCCACTCCTCTATGTAATGTAATGTTGTAGCTTTGCTCTTCATCATCTTTCATTTTCACCAACTGCTCCCATTTTTGAGTTCCGCTGATATAATCGGGAAGCATTACTCTATTGTAAAAAGGAAAATTTTCTTTGCTAAACACTACTATTTCATCGTTAACGTTTAATTCACGATACGACTTAACAAAACCATACGCACCTGCACCTGCACCAATCACCACAATTTTTTGTTTTTGTTTTTTATACAATTTCACTTGTACCGCAGAGAATTTAAAATCGGGTTCTTTAGAGCGTGCATCTACTAAATTATTGGTGACGTTATTAGTACGATTCAAATCGCTTTTTAAAATTTTGCCCCAATGCATCGGCAGAAAAACCACCCCTTTTTTGATGTCACTGGAAATTTTTGCTTTCACACGAACGTCACCTCGAGGAGTTAAAACTTCAATTAAATTGCCCTCTAAAATATTTCGTTCTTCAGCATCTTCAGGATGAATTTCCAAAAAAGATTCGGAGATATGTTGTTTTAATTTATTCACCTTTCCTGTTTTACTCATCGTATGCCATTGATCGCGAATTCGGCCCGTGGTAAGGATCAGCGGAAAAGAAGGATTTATATTTTCCGACAAATTAGCATCGGAAAAACTATGGATGACAGCTTTTTTAGAAGGCGTAAAAAACTGGTGATTGGTAAATAAACGTGGAGTACCATTTTCTGCAGAGCCTTTTGGATAAGGCCATTGCACACTTCTAGTTTTTTTGAGAATGGAATAATCGAGTCCGGTAATATCAATATTTGTTCCTCTTGTAGAAGCACAATGCTCAGCATAAATTTCTTCAGGATTTTTAAAATTAAATCCGCTATAACCCATTTTACGGGCAAAGCGACAAATTATTTCTGCATCGGGAAGTGCTTCGCCGGGAGCATTCATCACCTTGCTTAACAAAGAAATTCTTCTTTCTGCATTGGTCATAGTCCCCTCTTTCTCCGTCCACGCTGCAGCAGGTAAAACCACATCAGCATATTGCAAAGTTTCGGGTTTGTTAGAAATATCCTGCACCACCACAAACTTTGCTTTCTTCAAACCTTCTTCCGCCAAACGCACATCGGGCAAGCTAATAAGCGGATTGGTACAAATAATCCAAATGGCTTTTAAGCGACCGTCATTCAAAGCCTGAAACATTTCAGTAGCGGTGAGTCCGGGTTTTTCAGGAACACTTTTCACTCCCCAGAATTTAGCGACTTCTTCACGATGAAGAGGATCGGCTAAATTTCGATGGGCCGATAATAAATTGGCCATACCACCCACTTCACGTCCACCCATTGCATTGGGCTGACCCGTTAATGAAAATGGCCCCGAGCCTGGTTTTCCAATGTGACCGGTAATTAAATTCAAATTAATTAAGCTCAAATTTTTATTCACACCAATCACACTTTGGTTCAATCCCATCGTCCACATAGTGATAAAACCTTTTGCATTACCAATGTAAGAAGCCGCCAGGCGGATATCACTTTCAGCGATACCGCAAATTTCAGCAGCCTCCTGAACAGTGCGCTGCATCACCGTTTCATTGTACTTATCAAAACCTTCTGAATGATTTTGAATGAAATTCACATCCACATTTCCTTCTTCAATCAAGCATCTTCCTATGGCATGATGAAGAGTTATATCTGTTCCTGGATTGAGCTGCAAATGAACATTTGCATAAGCACAGGTTTGTGTTTTACGTGGATCGCTGACAATAATTTTGAGTGCCGGATTTTTTTCACGCGCCATTTCTATCCTTCTCCATATGATAGGATGGCACCAAGCAGGATTTGCTCCCGCAACAAAAATACAATCGGCAATTTCAAGGTCATCATAAGTCACCGGTACACTGTCTTCTCCTAACGACAGCTTGTATCCTACCACTGCGCTGCTCATACACAAGCGCGAATTGGTATCAATATTATTACTGCCGATGTAGCCCTTAATTAATTTATTGATGACATAATATTCTTCGGTGAGGCATTGTCCCGATGCATAGAAAGCAACAGAATCCGGACCATATTTATTAATCATTGTTTTAAAAACCGCTGCTGTTCTTTCCAAAGCCTGATCCCAGGAAACTCTTTGTTTGGGAGAATTTTTATTGTAACGCATTTCAGGATAAAGCAAACGATCACTTTGATCATTTACTGTATAATGCAAATTCATTCCTTTGGAACAAAGCATCCCGCGGTTCACGGGATGATCTTTATCTCCTTCCACAGAAATTTTTCCCTGTCGGTCTTTGTGCACTACTACGCCACAGCCAACACCACAATAACAGCAAGTTGTTTTGAAAGATTCCGTCATATTATTTTTTATGCCATTGCAACATTACTCACTTCAGTTACTTCTGATTTTTTAAAACGGGTAATGAAAATGATCAATGCTACAAAAACCACAATGAAACCAATATATTTAAAAGCTTCCACGTAAGTGATAGATTCCGATTTGAATAAAAATCCAAACATCATTCCGCCTACATTTCCACCGGCACCCACGATACCACTTACCATCCCTACATTTTTTTCATTCACAAAAGGAACTATCGCGTAAGTACCGCCATTGGCCATTTTCAAGAACAATGCAAAAAGAAGCATACTTAAAATCGCCATGGCCAATGAACCTGCAAAAGAGAAGAAAATCAAACCTATACCTTCCAGCAAAAGTACTCCGGCCAAAAATAAACCTTTGCCTTTCATTCCCCATTTGCTGCCAATTTTATCGGCAAAAATTCCACCGAGTGCACGAGCAAAAATATTCATGAAGCCAAACACACCAGCCCAAAATCCAGCGCTTCCCTGATCCAATTTAAACTCATCTACAAAGTGAAGAGCGGCAACGTTATCAAAAGTAATTTCCATTCCAAAACACACAGCATAAGCCAGAGCCAAAGCCCACACACGCCAGTCGTATAAAACCGTCCAATCACTTTTTTTATCTACCGCCGTTCTATTAATTTCATTATAATTTCCTGCAGGAGTATCTTTAGTAAACTTGTAATAAACAAAAGCCATCACCAATAATAATACTCCGGGAAGAATCATAGCATAACGCCATGCATCGCTTTTAACATAGCCCATTCCCACAATCACCGCAAACACCACCGGCATAAACATATTGGTAATACCACCACCTAAATTTCCCCATCCGCCAGCTACTGCGTTGGCAGTACCTTTAATTTTAGGAGCAAACATCATGGAAGTGTGAAACTGCGTAATTACAAAAGAAGCACCCACTACACCTATGGCAAAACGGAACAAAAGAAAAGTGGTGTAATCGGTTGCGAGTCCAACACACATTACCGGAAAAGCACAAACAGCAAGCAAAGCGGTGTAAGTTTTACGCGGTCCCCAAGTATCACATAAACGACCAATCACCAAACGCGCAATAATAGTTGCTGATACCGCAGCAATAATAGTGTTTCCTACCTGAGCTTTGCTTAAACCCAAATCTTCACGAATAGTGGGCATGAGCGGAGCGAGTCCGAACCACGCAAAAAAGCAAGTAAAAAAAGTAAGCCAGGTGATGTGAAAAGTACGCATTTGCACACCTTTGAATTTCAAAACATTTAGTTTTTCAAGAGGTTTGTTTAAAGTGAGATTGTTTTCCATTTTTTCAGTTTTTATAGTTTTTATTTGGAGAGAAAATCAGGTTTAATAATTAACATTAAATAAGCCCAATTACTATTTGAATTTGAATTAGCCACATTTTTAACATTTAATGAAGTAAGTGTAGAGGTGGTGAAATAATGACTATAGCCCAATTCAAATCCTATGATTTTAGTGAGCTGACAAGTCGCCACCAAATCGATTTCTGTTCCAAAGTTTTTATCCAGTTTAGTTACATTATTGGCAGCGTAAACATCAGAAGCTGCAAAAAACTGATGTGCATCGGCAAGCAACATACATTTTTCAGAAAGCTTCCATTTCGATTTGAGATAAATATCCTGCAATCCCGATTTTCCAAACCCGCTGGCTACATAATAGTAATCCATAAAACCCCAAAATTTATGAGGTGTTCCATACAAAGGATCAAACACATTCGCTGCCGAACCACCAGAAGTATAATCGTAACCTGCACCTACTCCCAATTTTTTTCCTATGTTGTACATCGCAACACCAGAATACATGTAAGCATTCATCACCTGCCCTGTAGAATTTTTTCCAAACTGATAATACCCCGAAGCAGTAGCAGAAATATTTTTGATGGTTTTATTAAAATAAAATCCTGTTGTTGAACGTGCCCACAAACCTAAATCGGGAACTTTAGTAGAAGTTCCACTTATCACTTCTGTATGGAATTTATTAAACTGATCGGTAAAAAAGAGCAAAGAAAAAATTCCATCTTTTAATTTTTTAGCTGCATATAAATACTGCATTCCTTTATACATGGCACCACCGTTTGTAGAAGAGGTATAAGTTCCCGGAGGAGTATTGTTGTATAATGTACCTGAAGAAAGTTCTTTATTTTGATTGTATGCAACACCCAAATGAAACATGTATTTTGGGTTGTCGAATTTTAAAACAGCCGCATCATGTCTTCTTCCTTGTTGCAGCCAATCAAGGTTTCCTAGTAAGCGTGAATCATCGTACATCAATTCTTGTCGGCCGAATTTTAAAGAAAAAATTCCTTTTTTATAAGTAGTATCTGAAAGCATAATTTCAGCCCATGCCTCATGCAAAATAGTTCCGTTGTAATCGGTAGCTGTGGTTCTATTGATCGTAGAAACGTCTTGTCCCCACACACGAACATCTTGTAAAGTCAACCCCATTTTGAGTCGGTAAGCAGTATATCCTAAAATAAGTCGGGTGCGTTGCGAAGTAAAAAATGCGGGGTTGGCAGTTGATGACAGAGGGGCACCTTGTCCGTTGCGAAATTCAGATCGCGTGCGCAATTGTGCACCGGCACTAAATTGTGCGTTAAGAGGAATGGACGACAGGAGCAATAATCCTGTGAACAAAAATAAATTCCGTATTTTCATTTTTAAGTGGATGAATTATGTTAGTATTAAGTTGGCTCATTAATTTACTTTGATGTATACTTTTCCATTTTCAATTTTCACGGGATAAGTTTTTAAAGAATATTCTTCTCCGCTTGTACAGGATCCCGATTTGAGCGAAAAAGTTTTTTTGTGAAAAGGACAAGCCACTTTAGGCTCGTCTCCTTCAGAACCAATCATTCCACGACTGATGGCCATTTGCTGGCGGTGCGGACACATATTCTGTGTAGCGTACCACTCCCCTCTGCGAGTGAAATTGAAGAGGGCAATTTGCTGATCGCCGTATTTTACACATACCCCGCCGTTAGCCGGAACATCTTCCGCTTTGCAGGCATAAAACCAGATAACTTTTTCTTTTACTTCCATTCTGCAGCTCTTTTTTGATCACGCATTGTTTCAAATTTCACGGTAGGATCTTTTTCTTCCGGCGCATTAATGAAATGGCCAAAACGTTTTTGAAAATCAGGATTCTCCACTACTTCGCGCCATTCACATTTGTAATTATCTACGAGTGATTGCATTTCTTTTTCCCATTCTTCGGCCATGCCCAGACTGTCATTGATCACTACATTTTTCAAATAATCAATTCCACCTTCCATCTTGTTTAGCCATGTGGCTGTGCGATTCAGAGGTTCAGCCGTTTTGATATAGAACATTAAAAATCTATCAATGTATTTGATACAAGTTTCACTATCCAGGTCAGTAGCCAGTAACAATGCATGTTGTGGTTTTGAACCACCATTTCCACACACATATAAATTCCAGCCTTTTTCGGTGGCGATAATTCCAAAATCTTTTGATTGCGCTTCAGCACATTCGCGAATACAACCTGAAACTGCCGATTTAATTTTATGCGGAGCGCGCAATCCGCGGTAGCGTTCTTCAATGCGAATGGCATAGCTAACACTATCGTGTAAACCATAACGACACCAAGTAGAACCTACACAGCTTTTCACAGTACGCAAAGCTTTTCCATAAGCATGTCCGCTTTCAAATCCTGCGTCAATCAATAACTTCCAGATGGCGGGAAGATCGCCCACATGTGCACCAAATAAATCAATTCTTTGTCCACCTGTAATTTTAGTGTACAGATTATATTGTTTTGCCACCTCACCAATCACAATCAATTTATCGGGTGTAATTTCTCCGCCTGGAATTCTTGGAACGATAGAATAAGTCCCGCCTTTTTGAAGGTTAGCGAGAAAGCGATCGTTGGAATCTTGTGCGGTATCATTTCCTTTTTTCAAAATCAGTTCATTCCATAAACTCGCAAGGATAGAAGAAACCAAAGGCTTACAAACCTCGCAGCCATCGCCTTTTCCATGCGTAGTTAAAACATCATCGTAAGTTTTAAGCTGGTTGATTTTAGTGAGATTGTACAACTCCTGGCGACTAAAATCAAAATGTTCGCAAATCACATTGCGAACATATTTTCCTTGCGCTTTCATGGTATGCACCATGAGGTCTTTCACCATAGGCACACAACCACCGCAACCTGTTCCTGCTTTGGTACAGGCTTTTATTTTATCTACTGTTTCGGCGCCGTCAATCACCGCATCACAAATATTTTTTTTACTTACACTTTCGCAACTACACACATGAGCATCATCGGGAAGACTTAATACGCCAGCTCCTCCAGCAGATTCACCACCACGTGAACCGAGAATCAAATCTTCAGGATTTGGAGGCAACACTATTTTATTCTTGCAGGTTTGCAGCAACATATTATATTGCTCGGCATCGCCTACGAGTATGCCACCCAACAATTCTTTTCCGTCTTTAGAAATATTGATACGCTTATATATTCCCTTGTTCGCATCTTCATATACAATGTGGCGCGCATCGGCAGCAGAAATAAAAGGATCACCAAAACTTGCCACATCAATACCGATGAGTTTGAGTTTGGTACTCATATCAAAACCGGTAAATTCTTTTTCGCCGCTGCACAAATAAGTAGCCACTACCTCCGCCATTTCATAGCCCGGCGCAACGAGTCCGTAAATCATTCCCTGATACAAAGCACATTCGCCAATGGCAAAAATAAACGGGTCGGTAGTTTGCAACTTTTCATTTACAGTGATTCCACCGCGCGGACCGGTTTCCAATCCGCAATTTTTTGCCAGCTCATCGCGCGGTTTAATACCCGCGGAGATCACCAGCATATCTACATCAATAGAAGAGCCGTTGGCAAAAAGCATTTTGGAAATGGCTTTCTCGCCCTCAATTTTAGTGGTGTTGGTATTGGTGAGGATAGTCAAACCCAAACTTTCTAATTTTGATTTTAACAAGGCTGAACCTGCATCGTCAATTTGCCGAGGCATCAATCGCGAAGCAAATTCTATAACATGAGTATCGTTAATTCCTAAATCGATCATGGCTTTCGCTGCTTCCAATCCGAGCAAACCACCACCAATCACCGCTCCTTTTTTTGCTTTAGGTGCGTAATCGCGAATCATTTCCAAATCTTCAATGGTGCGGTAAACAAAAACTCCGTCTTTTTCTACGCCGGGAATAGAAGGAACAAAAGCAGCGGAACCGGTAGCCAGGATAAGGTAATCGTAAGATTCTGTTATTCCTTTGAAAGAAGTAACTGTTTTATTAGAGCGGTCAATTTTTTGAACCGGATCTGATAAATGCAATTTTATTCCGTTTTCAGTGTACCAGTTTACTCCTGCCATGCTTAAATCTTCGGCCGACTTTCCGGCAAAAAATTCACTCAGATGAACTCTATCATAAGCCGGTCGGATTTCTTCACCAAAAACAACCAATTCTATTTTTTTGGTAGAACTTTTGGCCAGAAGTTTTTCGCAAAACTTATATCCCACCATTCCATTTCCAACAACAACTATTTTCATATATTTTAAAGATGGTTTTTCAAAAAAAAGTGCAAAATTAGTACATTCAACTGCCGATTAGAAATAAGAATCGTTATTTTGTTTTGAACAAAGTGCTGCATTTTGTTGATATATTATTTTACTGCATTTTAAAATTTGTAGACAGAGAAATATCCTGTTTAACACCACTTTTATCTTCAAACTGTTTTTTACTAAAAACATCATCTCTCATTTCCGGTTTTAAAAAAAGAGGCTCTCCCTTAAGTGATTCTCCATGCTGAGAAATATCTAGTCCCAATTCTTCCGATTCTTCTGTTACCCTTAATGGAATAATGATATTGGTTAGTTTATACAAAATAATTGCACCAAAAAAAGTGAATGCAGAAACAATCACAAGAGCTGCCATCGAAAGCAGAAAATCTTCAGTTCCTCCGTAAATCAATCCTTTGTTTTTTGCGAAAACCGCAGTACAAATCATGCCCATAATACCACCTACACCGTGACAAGCAAAGACATCCAAAGTATCATCTACTTTTTTCAATGCTTTCCAATTCACCATTAAATTCGAAACAATACTTGAAACAAATCCAATGAAAACAGCTTGCGGAATAGTAACAAAGCCTGCCGCAGGTGTAATTGCTACCAAACCCACCACCGCACCAATGCAAGCACCTAAAGCAGAAACTTTTCTTCCATTAATTCTATCAAAGAAAATCCATGTGAGCATCGCAATTGCCGATGCTGTATTGGTAGTTGCAAAAGCCATTGCTGCAATACCATTTGCTGCCAAAGCAGAACCCGCATTGAATCCAAACCAACCAAACCACAACATACCTGTTCCCAAAATCACAAAAGGAATATTGGTGGGAATGTGTTGTGACAATCTCCTTTTTCCTAAAACTATTGCTCCTGCTAATGCAGCAAAACCAGCCGACATATGAACTACTGTTCCTCCGGCAAAATCAAGAACATGGAAGGTATTCAACAATAAACCATCGGGATGCCAAACCATATGACACAACGGAGCATAAATAATTAAACTGAATAAGCAGATGAATAATAAGTAAGAAATAAATCTTACTCTTTCTGCAAAAGAACCAGTAATTAATGCGGGAGTGATGATTGCAAATTTCAATTGAAACATAGCAAACAAAACAAAAGGAATTGAAGTAGCCATTTTAGAATGTGGTGCAGCGCCAACATTATTGAACATGAAATAAGTACTTGGATTACCAATGATACCCCAACCATTTAAATCATCTCCAAAAGCCAAACTAAAACCTAGCAACACCCAAATCACACTCACCACTCCCAAACAAATTAAACTTTGCAGCATGGTTGAAATAACACTTTTTGCTCCCACCATTCCACCGTAGAAATACGACAAGCCTGGTGTCATCAACAACACCAAACATGCTGAGGTCAACATCCATGCAACATCAGCAAAAACGATAGTATCTGATGATGCCTCTTGAGCTGGCGTAGCAAAATATTCCCAAAACAATGCAAGTAAGGATACTGCAACAATCAGGAAAAAGGAGACCACCCATCTTTTTTCAATTTTCATGACTTTGATTTATTCTAGTTTAGATTTTTTTAAGTTGTTGATACCTGTTAAAAACCACTTGGCGAAAGTGCAACTAGAATGATAAGTAAAAAACAAAAAGGCACTGACAAAGCCTGTATTTTTGTGGAAAATACGTACTGACTAAACACGTACTATATGATAAAAATTCTAAAAATTGTTTTTTCTTAAAGCGATAGAATTGTGGAATAATCTTTGGTTTGAATAATTTAATTGATTTCGTATTCCCTTTTCCGTATTTTTATCGATATACTTAATTTTATTGTATGAAGAATTTAATTGGATTAATCTTAATTGCATTTGTTTCGATGAGTGCTACATGGAGTAATGGAGTGGTAGTGGTGCGCACCGACGGGCTATACTCCAGTAAAGTGATCAACAACAATGACTCTTCAAAAACGACAGAATACCATTTCATTAAATTTTCTGCAGACGGAAAAGCCAAAACATATATTTTACCAACCAACGACGCAGCGAAAGCAGCATCCTTAGCACAATCCTCAGCTCAGCCCAATTTTGCGGGAGAATATCGCATTCATGAAAACAATGTAGTATATCGTTCCAACAACTCTATAGATAAAACAACGGCTCCCCGCATTAATCTTTTTACCTTATACAACGGAACACTAGAACAAAACGGAACAATTAATTTCACTTTAAACTTTACCAACGGAAGTTCAAACACTGCTACATTTGAATTTCAACCTTTCAAGTAAAATGGCATGAAACAACGGGTATGGGGATTAATAATTCCTTTAATTTTATTGACTTTTAGTGGATTAGCTCAAAAATATGTTTTAGCTCCACCTACCAAAATAAAATGGATTTCATTTAATGAATTAGCCAACTATCAACAACAAGAAAAAAGACCTGTTTTAATTGATGTTTATACCGATTGGTGCGGATGGTGTAAAAAACTAGATGTTACTACTTATGCCGATCCCAACATCATCAATTATGTGAATCAAAGTTTCTATGCTATTAAATTTGATGCTGAAACACATGATACCATTACTTATTTAGGTATTAAATATTTCAATAAAAATGCAGCTAAAAAATCTACTCACGATCTGGCTGTTCATTTAATGGGTAACAATCTTTCTTATCCAACCAGTATTTTTCTAAACAAAGAAAGTAATCCGGCCTTGGTGGTACCCGGTTATCAGGAGTCAAACGATATGGCTCCTTTCCTGGTTTATTTTGCGGAAAACCTGCAAAACACGGCCAACATAAATGATTTCAATGCCGATTTCCATAAAGCTTTTGGTGGTACTAAAAATGATTCTATCGCGATCAATTGGATGCCTTTAAATCAAGCCTTGATACTTCAAAAAATTAAACCTAAAAAACTCTTTGTTCATTTAAAAAATAGCAACGTTATTAGTGATCGCGTAATGAGCAATTCTACATTGGTATCCAATGATGTTATTAATGAATTAAATAAAAACTACTACTGTATTGACTTTGATGTATATTCTGCCGACACTATCAGTTTTCAAAACAACTTATTTGTAAATGCCAATCCCGGAATTGAAATTCATCAATTTGCTAAAGGATTACTGCAAAACGAAGTAGGATTTCCCGCTGTAGTTATTTTGAATGAACAACAATTGGTGTTAGCACCCATTAAGCAATACCTCACACATGATCACTTAGTCGCATTATTAGTGTATTTCAAAGAGGATATTTACAAAACAAAATCCTTTGCCGAGTTCGCTAAAGAAAGGTATGGGAAATAAGCATAATTCCCCCTGCACCTTAAACTTTTTTCCTACCTTTGGCGCTTAATTTTTTTATTGATAATGGAAACAGTAGTTGACTTTAAAGAATATGTAGCTTCCGTTGAAGCTCGTCCTGGTTACAAAAAACCTCTTGCCTTTGGCCTCGGTATCAGAAGAACAAAAAATGGAAAAACGCTGGATGTATCTTATCCTGTTGTTAATTTCAACGAAAATTTTGGAACTGCAGCAGTGTTGATCGATGTACTTAAAGTAAGCGAATACAAAAACTCTCTTTTTTCTATAACATTAGAAAATCTAAGTGAAATTTACTCTCACTTCTCCCCTTTTCACAACGATAACAACAAACACCCAAACCTTGAAACGATTAATGCTTTAATAGATAATTATACCACATCAAACGGATATGCCAATATTGAAATAATGGTGTATTTCCTTTTTGATCAATCGTTGCCTGTTGAAAATGCAGAAGAAGCTTATTTCAAATTGCATTGCTTATCTACCAGAAAAGCTGAGCCGCATTCATTAAATTTAGATGGATTGTTTGCAAAACTTCAAAATGTAGCATGGACCAATAAAGGTCCTATGTTACCGGAAGATGTTGCTGTTGAATCGGTAAAACACATTGGTTCACATTCTCCGTTAATTGTATCTCATGTAGATAAATTTCCATATATGATCAATTACCATATTCCTAGTGGAATTCGTATTGCTTCTGGTTCTCAGGTTCGTTTAGGTGCATATTTGGGTGAAGGAACTACCGTAATGCCATCGGGTTATATCAATTTCAACGCAGGTACAAAAGGCAACACAATGGTGGAAGGAAGAATTTCGGCTGGTGTTGTAGTAGATAAAGATTCTGATGTAGGTGGTGGTGCTTCTATTATGGGAACTCTTTCCGGAGGAAATAAAAAAGTAATTTCTATCGGACAAAAATCATTGTTGGGAGCGAACTCAGGAACAGGTATTTCTTTAGGATTTGGTTGTACCATAGCGGCAGGTGTTTATGTAACTGCCGGATCAAAAGTATTTTTATACAACCAAAATAACGAAGCGGTTAATTTAAATAATGAAGTAGTAAAAGAGGGAGAAAATATTGTAAAAGGAATTGATTTAAGCGGAAAAGATAAATTACTATTTATTATGGATACAGCGAAAGGAAGATTGGTGTGCAAGCCAAATCCAAAAACCATTGAATTGAATTCAACGCTCCATCATAACGACTAAAAATTAATCTATGGTAAATCAATTAAAAAGTGCTTTAAGCATTGCCTTCCTATTGGCTTTCAAAATAGCTTTTACACAGGATTCATTGGTTTATGTAGATGGCAGTAAGTACTACGGTCCCCTATCCAACGGCCAGCCTAACGGCAAAGGAAAAATAATTTTTACCGATGGAAGTTCTTATGAGGGCGATTTTGTAAATAATACCAGAACAGGAAAAGGTACAAGCAAATGGAATAACGGTGACTCATACACAGGTGATTTTATTTCAAACGTTAGAACAGGATCAGGTACCTACAAATACAAAACAGGAGAAATTTATATTGGTCAGTTTTTAAACAACACTTTTGAAGGAACAGGAACCTTTACTTACACTGATGGATCAAATTACACTGGTTCATGGAAAAACAATCTTCATGAAGGTAAAGGAAAAGAAGCCTGGCCCGACCAATCTTTCTACGAAGGAGATTTTGTAAACGGAGAAAGAGAAGGTAATGGTACTTTCCATTATGCAGATGGATCTATTTACATTGGTCAGTGGAAAAAAGGAGAACAGCATGGAAAAGGAACTTTGAATTGGAATGGCGGAGATACTTACGAAGGAGATTGGATCGTTGGTAAAAAAGATGGGAGCGGTACTTTAAAATATAAATCAGGTGAAGTGTATAACGGTCAGTTTTCAAAAGATGTTCAAAATGGAGAAGGAACATATAAAATGTTAGACGGAAGTATTTTTATCGGAACTTTTGCAAATGGAAAAGTAAATGGTTTTGGAAAAATGACTTATGCCGACGGAGCTATTTATGAAGGAAATTGGGTGGATGATATATGGAATGGACAAGGAAAATATACCTGGATCAATGGTGATACACACAATGGAAATTACAAGAATGGAAAAAAAGATGGACCCGGTGTTTATAAATGGGCAGAAGGAAGTGAAATGACTTGTACTTACCTGAACGACGCTCAGATTGGAAAATGTACCATTAAATATAAAAACGGAAATGTATTTGAAGGAAATGCTGAAAACGGTATTCTCACCGGAACAGGAACAATGAAATATTCTGAAGGATCTGTTTATGTTGGAGAATGGAAAAATGATAACCTTAACGGAAAAGGAATTTTAACCTGGTCGTCGGGCGATAAATATGAAGGGGATTGGGTGAACGGAAAAATGGAAGGATTAGGAAGATTCACTTATAAAAATGGCACTATACAAGAAGGAGAATATAAAAACAATCAATACGTAACAAAGTGAGCGATTTCAAAACAATATTAAGTTCAGGTAAAGAAGCATCTCCACAACGTTTTCACCCATGGGTTTTTTCAGGAGCAATAAAAAAAACTCGTCGCCACAGCGATAATAAAGAAGTTGAACCGGAAGATGGCGATGTGGTTACGGTATACTCTAACAAAGATGAATATTTAGGTACTGGTCATTACCAAAACAATTCTTCCATCGCTATTCGAATTTTTACTTTCGAACAAGAACCCATCGATCAGAATTTTTGGAATAAAAGAATTCTAAATGCTTACCAATATCGCCAGTTGATTGGTGTTTGCAACGAAGAAACCAACATCTACCGATTGGTTCATGCAGAAGGTGATTTGTTGCCGGGTTTAATTATCGATGTGTATGGAAATACTGCCGTTATTCAAGCACATTCTATTGGCATGTATTTGTCGCTCGAACAAATTAAAATTGCTCTTAAAAATGCATTAGGTGATAAGCTGCAATGTATCTTCCAAAAAAGTAAAGAAACTCTTCCAAAAGATTATGCTCAGAAAATTGAAAATGGATATTTATTAAAAGATGCTGAACCTTCTAAACAAGCTTTAGAATATGGAAACTCGTTTAATATCAGTTGGGAAGACGGACAAAAAACAGGCTTCTTTGTGGATCAACGAGAAAACCGGTTTTTATTAGGCAAATATTCTAAAGGCAAAAATGTATTGAATACTTTCTGTTATTCTGGCGGATTCTCTGTTTATGCTTTAAAAGCTGGGGCCAATTTAGTACATAGCGTTGATTCCTCTGTAAAAGCAATGGATTTGGTGGATCAAAATGTTGCCTTAAATCCCAGCACCGGAAAACATCAATCTTTTACTGCCGATACTTTCGATTTTTTAGAAAAAAATGATTGCTCCATTTACGATGTTGTTATTCTTGATCCTCCTGCATTCGCAAAACATCACAATGTAAAACACAATGCCGTTCAGGGATACAAAAGGTTAAACATGACTGCATTGAAACAAATGAAATCGGGAAGTATTCTTTTCACCTTCTCTTGTTCTCAAGCCATTGATATGCCTTTGTTCTACGGAACAATTCTTTCTGCCGCTATTCAAGCTGGCAAAAAAATAAGAGTGATGCATCAGTTATCACAACCTGCCGATCATCCGATTAATATCTTTCACCAGGAAAGTTCTTATTTAAAAGGATTGGTATTGGAAGTAGAATAATAATGGCTGCTGAAAAACCAAAAAGCTATTGTGAGGTAGTAGTTGATTTTACTGCTACTAATTTGCATAAACAATATCACGATAAAGCTTACGGTTTTCCAATCGACAACGACAATGAACTATTTGAAAGATTAGTTTTAGAAATCAATCAAGCCGGCTTAAGCTGGAACACTATTCTTTTGAAACAAGAAAATTTCAAAAAAGCATACCACCAATTCAATATTAAAAAAGTAGCTCAGTACAAAGAAAAAGATCGCAAACGACTGCTGCAGGATGCCGGAATAATTCGCAACAGATTAAAAATAGATGCCGCTATTCACAATGCTAAAGTGATTATTGATTTACAGAAAGAATTTGGATCATTTAAACAATGGCTGGATCATCACCACCCAAAAACCAAAGAAGAATGGGTAAAGCTTTTTAAAAAAACTTTCAAATTTACTGGCGGTGAAATCGTAAATGAATTTTTGATGAGCATTGGATACTTAAAAGGAGCACACACTCCAAACTGTCCTATCTACTTGAAAGTAGAGAGTTTCAATCCGAAATGGATGAAATAAATTCGTAGTTGTGTTAAGTATAGGACAATAGTTCCTTCGGAGTACCTCAGGATGACAACCACTCTCAAAACTCCCTCTTATTATGCATTTGGGCGTAATTGTCATCCTGAGGTACTCCGAAGGAACCATCGTTCTAATAAGTTAAGAATTTAATCACACTACTTTATAGCACTACCAAATAAATATTTCCAATTCAGAAACCTAAATACGTAAATCACCGTATCAATCAACAAATCAATTAAATCAAAGAAAAAATGAAAATTTTATCAAGCTTAGCAATTGCAACAGTATTATTTTTAGCATCATGTAGTTCTACAGAATACATTGGAAAACAAGGAGACAGTATTTTAAAATCAAAAAGAGTAAATACAAGCTGTATCAACTACTAAAACAAGGTTTACAAAACCAATTGAATTCAGATTACAAATTGTTAATCTGATTTTTTTTGTCCTTTTTTTCTACTCTTCAAATTCCAAGGTAGCTTGTGAATCATCATTATCTTCAGGAACATCAGGTTCTAAGGCTTCTGCTGGTGGTTCCAACGAATCTAAACGATTGATGTGTTTGATTTTATTCATCGATAGGCGATTGCCTATTGCCTTTAAACCTTTAACGGTAATGAACTCATCTAAAACAACTTTCTCTGGTTTCTTTTCTTTACCACCTTCTTTGGAAAATACCACTTCAATTACCGGACGCCAATCAGTGCTCACATATTCCATATACGAACCTTCCTCTTCACCAATAAACAATACTTTTCTTTCCGTTGGTTCTATTAAGAAACGTTTAACGTTGAATGCTTTTTTGGCTGGATCGAAATACACGCATGAGATTGGTTTTTTAGATCGCCATTTCTCTATCACAATCATGTCCTCTTCGAAATGAGTATCTAGTTTGCAAGGATGCAGCATGTAGTGTCCCGATTGCATAATCACCAATATCTTATCATCTCCACGGAACTCACCTAAAAACTGTCCACGCTCTTCTGTATTCAGCCTACGCGTTACATCATCGAACCAAATTTTAAGAGCTGATAAAGTAGAAACTCCTTCTTCTTTCAACATCACTTTTTTAACCGGATATTTCGATAAAATATTCCCTAATGAATTTCTTCCTTTAATAGCCAATAATTTAAAATCATAATCGAAATTAAATTTCTTAATTCCCGGAATTGGTTTTAACTGAACATTTACCACTTCTGCTTCACCGTTTGGATTAGCAGAAAAATACAACACTTTAGAACCTGCTGTACCCTTAGTGATTTGATAATCTTTATCGCGGGTTACCCCTGTTACAGCGAAGCGTTTTACCATAGCATGACCTTTAGCGCCATCCTGATAAATCACATTGTAAATGGTACGCTCATCGGCTTTTTTCCAAACATTACAATAAATAATTCCTTTGCCAACAAATACTTTATTGGCCACTTTCACCACCTTTAAAGTACCATCTTCCAAGAAAACTACGATGTCATCTATCTCCGAACAATCGGCAACGTAATTGTCTTCTTTCTTGATACCCCATCCTATAAACCCTTCTTCGGCATCAACATATAATTTTCTATTGGCGATGATTACATCGGTAGCCTGAATATTTTCGAAAGTTCTGATTTCTGTTTTGCGTTCTCTGCCTTCTCCGTATTTCTTTTTTAAGTTTTTGAAATATTCAACGGCGTAATCAATGATGTTTTTCAAATGATGCTTTACCTCTTTCAACTGCTCCTCCAACTGAACAATATCGTTGTTGGCTTTTTCGCTGTCGAACTTGGAAATACGCTTAATTTTGATTTCTGTTAACCGCGCAACATCTTCATCGGTAACCGGACGAATCAATTTTTTAATGTGAGGTTTTAATCCTTTGTGAATGGCCTTAATTACTTCTTCCCAAGTTTCACATTCCTCAATATTACGGTATATTTTTTTCTCGATAAATATTCTTTCCAAAGAAGCAAAATGCCAAAGTTTTTCCAGTTCTTCTTTGCGAATTTCCAATTCTCTTTTCAGCAATTCTAATGTCGATTCGGTTGAACGTTTCAACATTTCAGCAACGCCTAAAAATTTAGGTTTATCTTCATGAATAACACAAGCATTAGGGGAAATAGATACTTCGCAATCGGTGAATGCATACAAAGCATCCATTGTTGTATCAGGAGAAATACCTGCCGGCAAGTGAATCATAATTTCCACTTTATCAGAAGTATTGTCTTCAATGTTTCTAATTTTAATTTTTCCTTTTTCAGTAGCTTTTACAATCGACTCCATTAAGGAAGTAGTGGTAGTTGAAAAAGGAATTTCGGTGATCGACAAAGTCTTTTTATCGATCTTATTTATTTTCGCTCTTACCCTGATTCTTCCTCCACGTAAACCATCGTTGTAGTTGGATACATCTACCAATCCACCTGTGGGGAAATCGGGAAATAACTGCGTATTTCTACCTCGCAACCGAGCGATAGAAGCATCAATCAATTCAATGAAATTATGAGGCAAAATTTTACAAGCCAAACCTACTGCAATACCTTCAACTCCTTGCGCCAGCAACAACGGAAATTTCATTGGCGTAGTAACAGGCTCTTTGTTTCTTCCGTCGTAAGAATCCATCCACTCGGTAGTTTTAGGGTTGAAAGCAACCTCTAAAGCAAACTTGGTTAAACGAGCTTCAATATAACGGGAAGCAGCAGCTCTATCACCCGTGAGAATATTTCCCCAATTACCCTGGCAATCAATCAGCAAATCTTTTTGTCCCACATTTACCAACGCATCAGCAATAGATACATCACCATGCGGATGGTACTTCATCGTGTTACCCACAATGTTCGCCACCTTATTGTAACGACCATCTTCCAACTCCCACATAGAATATAAAGCACGACGTTGAACCGGTTTCAATCCGTCGTCAACGTGTGGCACGGCACGCTCCAAAATAACATAAGAAGCATAATCCAAAAACCAGTTTTCGTACATCCCACGAACAGCAACAATATTCTCTAAATGAGCATCGCTGTTGTCTTGGTTCAACTCCTGGTAATCGTCTTCGTTATTTGTTTTATCTACCATTTCTTATTCTAAACTTTTTCTACAAAATCATCTTTCTCCACACGCAAATTATCCATGATGAAAACCTGACGGTCGGGCGTATTTTTACCCATGTAAAACTCTAATAATTCATTCAACTTAGAATTTTTACCGAGCACTACAGGCTCCAATCGTATATTTTCATTAATGAAGTTTTTAAACTCATCGGGAGAAATCTCACCCAATCCCTTGAATCGTGTGATTTCGGGTTTCTTCAAATCGTTAATCGCTTTTTGTCTCTCTTCATCAGAGTAACAATATCTGGTTTCTTGTCGGTTACGAACTCTAAACAAAGGTGTTTGTAATATATAAAGGTGTCCGTTAGAAACCAACTCAGGGAAAAATTGCAAGAAGAAAGTCACCAACAACAAACGAATATGCATACCATCCACATCGGCATCGGTAGCAATTACTACTTGATTGTAACGCAAGCCATCTAAACTTTCTTCAATATTCAAAGCCGCTTGCAGCAAATTGAATTCCTCATTTTCGTACACCACTTTTTTGGTTAGTCCGTAAACATTCAAAGGTTTACCGCGCAAAGAGAAAACTGCTTGCGTTTGCACATCGCGCGATTTGGTGATAGAACCACTTGCAGAATCTCCCTCGGTAATAAACAAGGTTGTTGCATTGGCGCGCTCATCGGCACCTTCCTGATTGTAATGTATTTTACAATCCCTTAGTTTCTTATTGTGTAAAGATGCTTTTTTAGCATTGTCTCTGGCAATTTTACGAATACCCGACAACTCTTTTCTTTCTCTTTCAGAGCGTTGAATCTGACGCAAAATCTCTTCGGAAACCGCTGGATTTTTGTGTAAAAAATTATCTAATTCTCTTTTTAAGAAATCACCAATAAATGACTTCATTGATGTTCCGCCAGGTTCAATTTCTTGTGAGCCTAGTTTAGTTTTGGTTTGCGATTCGAATACTGGCTCAATAACTTTCACGCTCACCGCAGCCACCAAAGACTGGCGAACATCTACTGCCTCAAATTCTTTTCCGTAAAACTCTCGAATGGTTTTTACATACATCTCTCTGAAAGCTCCTTGATGCGTTCCTCCTTGAGTAGTATGTTGTCCGTTTACAAACGAATAATATTCCTCACCATATTTCTTAGCATGTGTGAAAGCCACTTCAATATCATCTCCTTTTAAATGAACGATGGGATAAAAAGGATCGGCAGAAAGATTACTCGTTAGTAAATCTCTTAATCCATTCTCTGAGAAAAATTTCTCGCCATTGAAATAAATGGTTAATCCCGGATTCAAATGCACATAATTCCACATCATGCGCTGCACGTGCTGCACACGATACTGATAATTGTGAAATATTTTCTCGTCGGGAACAAAAGAAGTCATCGTTCCTTTTCGCTGCGTCGATGCTTCTATCTTATAATCTTTAGTGATATTTCCTTTTTCGAATTCGGCACGTTTTACTTTATCTTCACGGTACGACATTACCTCGAAATAATTCGACAAAGCATTTACCGCTTTGGTACCTACTCCATTTAAACCCACAGATTTCTTAAAGGCTCGTGAATCATACTTACCACCAGTATTGATAATCGATACACAATCAATCACTTTACCTAGAGGAATCCCTCTACCGTAATCGCGAACCGTTACTTTTCTATCTTTAATTTTAACCTCAATCACTTTTCCATTCCCCATCACAAACTCATCGATTGAGTTGTCGATTATCTCTTTTAATAAAATATAAATACCATCATCGGCAGCAGAGCCATCACCTAGCTTACCAATGTACATACCCGGACGCATACGCATATGTTCCTTCCAATCGAGGGAGCGTATGTTGTCTTCGTTATATTCTACTTCTTCTGCCATTTTGAGTGGGCTAAAAATACTAAGAATCGCTGGCACACAAGAGATTTACCTTACTTTTTATTAACATTACTTGTTCACACAACATTACAAAAAGAGAATCGTTCATCTTAAAATTGAAATTTCTATGTCACCTAAAACATTTTTAATTCTTTTTGTTTCCGTTTTTTTACTCTTTAGCACATCTTGCTCTCATCAAAAATATTGTGTTGGGGGAAAAAAGAAATACAAACAAATAAAAAAAGACACCAATATGATGGTGTTTTAGACATTTTACACCTTCTCATTTTTTCAAAATTTCATTTCATTTTTTCTCAAAGACAACTTAAAAACATTAATCTTGTTGCGTTTCAGGAAATGTAAATCATTTTGAAGCAAAATGTTAAACTATTTTTCATGCTCATGATGTACTTTCATCAAAACCAAATCAAACAAATATGAAAAAAATTTATTCCCTTATCATTTCAATTTTGTGCACTGCATTATGTTTTGCGCAAAATTTCCCTTTCCCTCAAAACCTTCCCTATACGGCAGGTACAATTAAGCCTAATCACAAAACTACTCAACAACTTAACGCGGCTGTTACAACTTATTATGACGCATGGAAAACAAAGTACATTAAAAACTGTTCTGGAAAATATTATGTTGATTTTACAGATGAGGATCCTGCGCAAATTACAACCTCAGAATCGCACGGTTACGGAATGATGATCATGGCTTTAATAGCAGGATATGATGCTAACGCAAAAACTATTTTCGACGGAATGGTTTCTTACTGGCAAGCACACCAAAGCTCCATTACTCCTAATATTATGTCGTGGCAGCAAGGAAGTTGCTCTGATGCAACAGGAAATGATGATGGAGCTACAGATGGTGATCTTGACGTTGCATATGCCTTTTTGTTAGCTGATGCGCAATGGGGAAGTAGCGGAACAATCAACTATTTGCAAAAAGCAAAAGATGTGATGAATGCTTTATTAGCATCTGAAATTCACTCCTCTTCATACCACACTTTACTAGGCGACTGGGCATCTTCGGCAGCTGACTTGAAACTAAGCAGAACTTCTGACTTTATTCTCGATCATTTTAAAGCGTTCCAAGTTGCTAGCTCAAATAGCAAATGGACTAGTGTATATGAAAAAACACAAAGCATGATCACTACTTTACAAGGATACAACCCCACTACAGGATTATTACCCGATTTCGTGCAAAATGCAACAACCACCCCTACTATACCTACAGGAAAGGTTTTGGAAAGCACCAAAGATGGCTGGTATTCATACAATGCTTGTAGAGACCCTTGGAGACTGGGGACAGACTACCTTTTATACGGTGATGCTCGCTCAAAAACATCTACAAACAAAATCATTAACTGGTTAAAAGGTAAATCAACTGTTCCTGCAAACTTCGTTTGCGAAACTCAATGCAACGGTTCTGGTTCTGCTGGTGGTGGAGAGATGTGCTTCATCGCCCCTTACATGGTGGGTATGATGGTAGATCAAGCTCATCAAACAGTTTTGAATAGCACCTACGACTGGGTAATTGGACAAAGTATCAACAGCTTTACTTATTTCCACAACACCATTAAAATGCTGTGCTTACTTACGGTTTCTGGAAACTACTGGTATCCAGATTTCGCAACAGGTATAAATGAAAACATTGCTAACAACAACATTTTTGAAGCAACAATTGGTCAGAATGAAAACACCGCTACCATTTTCTTAAATGCATCAAAAAACACTAACGCAAATATTATGATATATGATCAAGTTGGTAAATTGATTTTGAGCGAGAAATATTCTATTTCTAATGGATACAACACCATACCATTCTCAACATTAAACTTTGCAAACGGAATATACATCGTTTCGATCAGCAATGATTCAGAACAGAAAACAATAAAATTTATCAAATAAAAATTTCCTTTCCCTCAGTAGTTTATCCTCGTTCATCCCCAAAAATGGACGAGGATTTTTTTAATCCTTCTTCTCCACTATTAACTGAATTAGAAACTCCTTTTCGATTTCATTTATTTGATTTTAGTCACGCTCTCCTGTAACTCATCTGACATATTTATAGTTAAACAAGCATAGTAAAGCATTTGACTTATGAAACGATACTGCATATACATGCTATCCGTCCTTTGCTTTGGAGACATTGTTGCCCAAACTTATGCTTACGGAGGATATCAGGGAACTGGCTCAGCTAAATCAATAACAGGTTTAGGCTTTCAACCAGAATGTATAATTATTAAAGCTGGAAACGGTGCCTATGAAGGAATCATTCGTACCGCAGACATGGATGCCGGAGAAGCAAAAGGAATGGGAACTACAGCTACAGCATGTTCGTCTGGAAACATAACGTCCCTTGACGCGAACGGATTTACTGTAGGAACTGGTAATAGTGCTAACCATTCAGGAACTTTTTACCACTATATTGCATTTAATGAAAGTACCAACATACATGTAGGAACTTACACCGGTGATGGAAAAGCAAATGCTGAAACCGTTGCTGGATGTGGATTTCAGCCTGAAGCATTCATATGTTGGGGAGATGAGGCTGATCAGGATGGTGATGTCTCAGTAATTTTAAACGCTATGTGCGGAGCTGTTCAAGACGGATTTTATACATACGATGGGAATTCTGCTCAAAATCACTGGAGCGCCTGGACCGCTGGTGGTTGGACAACTGACACTTGGAGTGACTCACCCATCAACTCTGGGGTAAAATATTATTATATTGCTTTTAATGAAAGTGGTACTACTATAAAAGAAAATTCATACACCGCTAACAATGGAGCTTCTGACTTATCTGTAACTGACATTGGTTTTCAAACTGACTTTGTGATTGTATATAGTTATGTAAATAGACAGCTACCGGTATTTCGTACAGCCCATGATGCAACTGATAAAACACAACGATTTACCGCTGCATCTGGCGTAGCAGGTGAAATTAAAGCAATCACAGCAACTGGATTTACAGCCGGAGCTGGTAATGTTAGGGTAGATCAAGCCAATCAAGCCAACCATCACTATTTAGCTATGAGTGGTGGTACTGCTTTACCGGTAGAACTCACTTCTTTTTCTGTTGATCGAGATGGTAATAATGCAGAAATATCATGGCAAACTGCCGTTGAAAAAAATAGTGATCACTTTGAAATACTTCATTCTACAGATGGAGAAAATTTCGAACTCATTGGAACTATTGCTGCACAAGGAAATACATCAACATTGACTGAATATTATTTTACTCACGAAAACATTAGTACTGGTATTCATTATTATCAATTAATTGAATATGATATTGATGGGAAGTTTGAAAAATTTAAAATAATTTCACTAAATCAGACTTCTGCTATTGATATTATCACACAATTATTTCCAAATCCTGCTTCTTCAAATGTTAACCTATATTTTAATTCCTTCACGGGAGGAATATATAAACTGAATATTTACAACACAAATGGACAATCCGTTTATTCTGCACAAATCCCTGGTATGATTGGAGAAAATAAATTTATGGTTCAACTATATTCTTACCCTAACGGACAATATATTATATCGGTTACTGATCCAAATGGAACAGCATCTACAATTCCGTTTATGAAACATGACTAAGTGTTAAAAGCTTGTTGATTAAAAAACTTAAGGAGGCCAAGTGCCTCCTTTTTTTTGTTCTACATTTGCCCGAACAATCAATTTGATTTAACCATTAAGCACTATTTTTATGAAATTCTTTATCGATACCGCAAACCTTAGTCAAATTAAAGAAGCTGCCGACCTAGGCGTTTTAGATGGTGTTACAACCAATCCCTCTTTAATGGCTAAAGAAGGTATTAAAGGTGAAGCAGCAGTTTTAGAACACTACAAAAAAATATGCGAAATTGTTGATGGTGATATCAGTGCAGAAGTTATTGCTACTGATTATGAAGGAATGATCAAAGAAGGAAAGCAATTGGCTGCTTTACACAAAAACATTGTGGTTAAAGTGCCCATGATTAAAGATGGAGTTAAAGCAATTAAATATTTTTCTGATAACGGAATAAGAACAAATTGCACTTTAATCTTTTCATCAGGACAAGCTTTATTAGCTGCTAAAGCAGGGGCAACCTATGTTTCTCCTTTTATTGGAAGATTAGATGACATCTCTCAAGATGGCTTAGCATTGATTGAAGAAATAAGATTGATTTTTGATAATTACGCTTACCCAACAGAAATATTAGCCGCTTCAGTTCGCCATACTCAACATTTATTGCAATGTGCTCAGATTGGTGCCGATGTAGTTACTTGTCCGCTGAATGTTATTACGGCTTTATTAAAACATCCACTAACTGATTCTGGTCTGCAACAATTTTTAGCAGATCACGCGAAAGTAAATTCATAAATGCTCCTTAATATCCATCCCGACAATCCACAACAAAAACACATTCAAAGTGTGGTTGATTGTTTAAGAAAAGGTGGAATTATAATTTACCCTACCGATACCGTTTATGCTTTCGGCTGCGATATCATGAATAAAAATGCAGTAGAAAAAATTTGTCAGATCAGAAATATCAAACCCGAAAAAGCAAATTTTTCTTTCGTTTGTAACGATTTGAGTCAGCTATCAAAATATGCTAGGCATGTAGATAATACTATTTTCCGATTAATGAAGAAAGCATTACCCGGTCCTTACACTTTTATTCTGGAGGCTAGTAACGATGTACCTAAAATATTCAAAGCAAAGAAAAAGACTATTGGTATTCGTGTTCCCAACAACAATATTTGTGAAGCCATAACTTCATTATTAGGTAATCCTATTATGAGTGCGTCACTAAAAGCCGATGATGAAATCATCGAATACATTACCGATCCAGAACTGATATTTGAGAAATATGAAAAGCAAATTGATATTGTAATCAATGGAGGGTTTGGTAACAATGAACCTTCTACTGTAATTGATTGTTCTGAAGGAAATCCTATATTGATAAGGGAAGGAATTGGTTCTGTCGAAGAACTATTCTAAAACAAAAAAGACCTCCGTCATCCGACGGAAGTCTTTTTTAAAATTCTATTTTATATTATTAATCTAAAGTGATTTTAAATTTCACTCCGTTTACCGTAACCACTGCAATATTATCGCATCCACCTGTACCTCCGCCAAAATTAACCACTGCATTTGGTTTACCTGTTTCTGTTAAGGTTACTACTCCTTTCAAAGGATATTTACAACCGTGAACAAATTTCAATTTATCGCTATCTGAAATCGTTGAGCTATAAGTTGTACCTAAATGATTGCAACCTGTCGAATTTCCTGAAACGGTAGCATATACATTAGTTGGAAAATATTGAATCAAAACTGTTCTGGTTGCATCCCATGTTGCAAAAGTTTGATCAGTATTGGTGATTTTACCTCCTACTACATCTGCTTGCAAAGTCAATTCATTTCCTGAAAGTCCTTTATTTTCAAGTGTAGCTGTACCTTCTACTAGTTTACCATCGATGTAAAAATTAATTAACTCAACTTTTGTAATACATGTTGGAGTAATCAATTGCTTATCTTTTGTTATTCTGATTTTTCCTTTTTTAGTTTTTCCTGCCCATGTAGAACCAGTTGTTCCAAAATCAATAATCATGGTATCTATATAGTAGTATTTGTTTGGTCCAACTACAATAGAGTCTTTATGCCAGTAAGGAGTTACATTAGGATCCGGATCGATAGTAGATCCCTCCATTTTGAAAGACTGTTCTTCAACATTACTTACCTCCGTGTGAACCACTGTATAAACGTGGGTGTACATTTCATCAGCTTGCGCATCATCTTGAGAACTTTCACTGTTTTCTGTAACGGTCGCTTCCGGTAAATCTTCATCCGCAACTTCTTCCGCTCTTTTTTTACATGATGTAGAAAACACTACGCTTAGCGCTAACATTGTAAGTACTGAAGTTTTAAATATTGATTTCATAAGCTGTATTTTTTGTTTCTTATAAATTCTAGTCCTGTCACTTAGACGAACTCATTTTGAAATGGTTGGCTCGAAGATAAAATTTTATTGCGTAATATGAAAGTAATTTTTTCAAAACGCAACACTCTTCTATTAACCAATAAAGACCAGATAATCTGGTCTTTATTGGTTTTAGTTTTGTAAATTATTTGTTATCTCATCAAAGTCACGGTTCCCATTTGTTTGCCTTCTTTTCCAGTGAACGAATCCGTGTAAATCACCTTCCATACATACACATCTATCTCCGCATCTCGCATCGT
>JAHEZM010000040.1 GCA_023251075.1 Flavobacteriales bacterium
TAATTATTTGTAAATGTTCTCGAAAAAAATTATTGTTTGGTACCTTAGAAACAAAAGGGATTTACCCCGGCGAAACACCCGTAATCCTTATAAAATTTGGCTATCGGAAATCATACTTCAACAAACCAGGGTGGAGCAAGGTTTACCTTACTACTTAAAATTCGTAGAAAATTTTCCAACGGTTGAAGATTTAGCCAATGCCCACGAAGATTATGTAATGAAATTATGGCAAGGTTTAGGTTATTATAGCAGAGCCCGAAACCTGCAACATGCAGCCCAAACAATTGTAAACGAACATCAGGGGAAATTTCCCAAAGATTTTGAATCAATAAAAAAATTAAAAGGAGTAGGTGAATATACCGCATCGGCCATTGCATCCTTTGCTTACGATTTACCCTATCCGGTTTTGGATGGAAATGTATATAGAATCATTTCCAGAATTTTTGGAATTTACGAAGCCATTGATTCCAATGAAGGTAAAAAAATATTTATGAAGCAATTGAATGAGCTCATGGATAGAAGCGATGCCGCAAATTTCAACCAGGCCATTATGGAGTTTGGAGCAATTCAGTGTGTTCCTAAAAACCCAAACTGCAACGTTTGCATATTTAAAGATACTTGCCATGCCTTTCTTCAAAATAAAATAGAACAGCTGCCTTTCAAAGAAAAAAAGATTGTGAAAAAAGACAGGACTTTTCATTTCATGATATTTACCGATGGCAAAAAATTTATTGTTCAAAAAAGAAATGAAAAAGATATATGGCAAGGCATGTATGAATTCCCTTCCTCCGAAAAACGGTTAAGGGACAACAAAAATATAGTGCATCAAACCGAACTACAAAAGCATTTACTTACCCATCAAAATATTTACTACGACTTTACTTTAATTTATCAGAAAAAATTAGAAAAAGAAAATCAACAATTACTTGTAAATTACGAGGAAATATTAAAACTGGCCTTTCCTAAAATCATGCACGATTACATCACAAAAAAATTAAATTTGTATCTTCCCCAAACATTGAAGAAGAATAATGGCAGGAGTAAATAAAGTAATATTAGTAGGTAATTTGGGTAAAGACCCTGAAGTAAGATATTTGGAGGGAGGAACTGCCGTAGCTAATTTTACAGTAGCCACCAGCGAAACGTACAAAGACAAAAACGGCAATAAAATTGAACAAACCGAATGGCATAATGTGGTGGTTTGGAGAGGGCTGGCAGAAATAGCAGAAAAATATTTGCGTAAAGGAAATCAGGTATATATTGAAGGTAGATTGCGCACACGTGCCTGGGATGATAAAGACGGTGTAAAAAGATATACTACTGAAATTATTGCCGATAACATGACTATGTTGGGGGGTAAAAAAGAAGAGCAAATTGTCACTCCCGCTTCAACTCCTGCTCCGCAAATTCCTCCAGTTAAAGATGCTGATGATCTTCCTTTCTAAATGGCAACAAACTTAATGCATATCATTTTTTTACAAGTTGGCGGAAATTCTATTGATGTACTATCGATGTCGGCACTATTCATTGCCATGCTCACTTTATTAATTGGCGCGGCACTGATTTCTTCTACAGAAGTAGCACTATTTTCAATGAACGCTAAAATGCTCGATTTACTTGAATTGCGTCACAACAAATCAGGAAAAATAATTAGAAAACTTCTCGATCAGCCCGAAAAATTACTGGCTAATATTTTAATTACCAATAGCTTTTTTCATATCTCTTTCGTTTTTGCATCTACCGCCTTTATTGGGAAACTAGAAATTTTTGGAATAGCTGGAGTACTACCTACCTGGGCTAAGGTGGTAATTATTTCTATCTTTTTGATTCTCTTCGGTGAAATTATTCCTAAAGTTTTAGCCACCAAAAAGGGAGAAAAAATTGCCGTATTCATGGCTACTCCCATGTATATTCTAACCATTGTATTAAAACCTTTCACTTTATTGTTGGCTCTATTCAGCAGAAAGAAAAAACAGAACGAAAAAAAATCGACCAACCTTTCTGTTGATGAACTTTCCACAGTTCATGAAATGATTGAGCACAAGCAAGCATCGGAACAAGAAAAGAAAATTTTATCTGGAATTTTAACTTTTGGTAATACTGATGTTAAACAAGTAATGACTCCCCGCACCAATATTATTGCCTTGGATGAAAGTCATAGTTTTCATATGGTACTCAAAGAAATTGAAAGCTTTGGCTTTTCGAGAATACCTGTATACAATGGCAATATTGATAAAATAACAGGGGTGTTATACATTAAGGATTTACTTCCTCATTTATCGGAAAGCAATGAATTCAATTGGCAACAATTTAAACGCACTCCTTATTTTGTTCCGGAGAGTAAAAAAATTGACGATTTGCTGAAAGAATTTCAAGAGATGAAAATGCATTTGGCTATTGTGGTGGATGAATATGGAGGAACCAGTGGTATTGTGAGTTTAGAAGATATTATTGAAGAAATTGTGGGAGATTTGAATGATGAATACGATGATGAAAATATTGTGTATTCAAAATTAGATGATCGCAATTATGTTTTTGATGGCAAAACATTGCTGGTAGATTTATACAGAATTTTAGATCTAGAAGAATCGAATTTTGAGGCTGCAAAAGGTGAGGCGGATACCATTGCAGGTTTCATTTTAGAACAAACAGGTGTGTTTCCTAAAAAAGATGCTACCATTGATTTTAGTGGAATTCGATTTAAGATTGATAGTATTGATAAGCGTAGAATTATAAGCGTTAAAGTTACTTTAGGTGATGGGAAAAATTAGTTTACTTACGAACGTCATTGCGAGATTTTGTACTCAAAATCGAAGCAAACTCATCATACCAAATAAGATTGCTTCAAGACCGAATCGGCATAGGCCGATTCTCCTCTTAATATCAAATCTCGCAATGACGTGCTGCGTAATTCTTGCTTTCTATTCCTGTGATGAACCACCTGTTCCAAAGCCAATGGGGTATTTCCACATTGAAATTCCTGCAAAAAACGAATACCAACATTTTTCCTCCGCTTGTCCGTTTGAATTTGATATTTCCACTTTAGCAAAAATGCAATTAACCGATTCTATTGCTCAACCCTGTTTTTATAATTTAGAATATCCGCAATGGAAAGCCACTATTCATATTAGCTACATTCCCTTAAAAAACGATTTGAAACAATTGATTGACGAAGAACATCATCGCAAGGAAAAACACTTGGCGCTAGCAGCTTCCATAACAGATTCTTCCTTTATTTTTCCAAACAAAAAAGTATCGGCTACCGTGTTTAATATCAATGGAACAAAGACCGCAACACCACTTCAGTTTTTTGTGACTGATAGTACGAAACACTTTTTCAGAGCTTCTCTATATTTCTATCACACTCCCAATAATGATTCTATTCAACCGGTAATTAAATACATTAAAGAGGATGTAAGAAGGTTGATTAAGAGTTTTGAGTGGAAGTAGAGCGCATCGCAAACAACAAAGTACAAGAATAGCTCAACAATATACTTGATAGCAGCAAGTGCATTGGTCGGGCAAATTGAGGCACTTCAAAATACCCCATAATTACTCCTGTAGAAATAATCAAAATCATTAAAATGAGTATCCACTTGGTAGCATAATGTTCCACTTTTAGTTCATATAAAAAGTACAAAGTCACCCCGGTTATGGCTGCATAAATCAAAGAAAATGAACGGTGTAATAAAAAAATCCAACCCGATTCATCCACCCATGATTCCCTTACCAATCCACTTAAACGCAAATCATCGAAAGTCTGACGAACATTCGTTCCCATTACCAATTGCAGGCACAATAAAATCACAGAAGCGAGCAACCATTTTTTAATCGATTTTCTTTTTTCTTCTTCTATTTCCAAGGGCTCAGAAATCTTGGAACGAACAAAAGCAATCACTATTAAAATCAAGAAAGCAAAATACAAATGCATACTTATTTTCAAAGGTTGTAAATTCGATTCTACCACCTTAGCACCCAAATAACCTTCAAATAAAATGATGATAAAAGTGATGATACTTCCCCAAAAAATAATAGGTTTTTCTTTGCGGTACACGCGAGAATAAAACATCATTAAAATAGCCATGATACCCAATACCGCTCCACACAAACGATTCAGATATTCTATAATGGTATGCTCAGGTTTATAAATGGCGTAATCGTGTTTTTTGTATTTCTCCCATTCAGAATCTCTAAACTCATCTCTATGCTGCTCAATTTCATAGCGCGAGACATAGAGTTGATTGTTATAAATAACCATTACTCCTTGAGGATAATAATGATTGGGTTCCCATACAACCTCCTTTTCATCCATAGGCGGAACCCAGTATCCATAACATTTAGGCCAATCGGGACAACCCATTCCGGCACCCGTTGCCTTCACCAAACTACCCGCCAATACTACCAATAGCGAGAAAAAAAGAGTAAGACCACTAAATAATTTAAATCGTTTTTGAGCTATTTCTTTCATGATCTTTTATCCTTTTATAAAGCTCTTTTGAACAGGCACAGAAGATTTTATCACTTTGTACCAACCCTCTCCTATCGATTCCACTGACGATTTCAGATCATCCACTTCTATAATATTGCTATCGTAAGTTACCACCGCTTTTTTAGTTTCGAAACTCACTTTTGCGTTTATAACCCCTTCTGTTTTCATTAATTTTTCTTGAATAGCAGGAGCACATGAATGTTCGCACGACATCCCGTCAATAGTGAGTTCCACCTCAAACTCCATAGGTATTTGGTTAGATGGGCTGCACGACCAGCAAAAAGCACTAAAAATCAACGCTATCAAGAAGTTCAATCGTTTCATAGTATTATTTTCATTAACGGGCTTAAAGTTAACCAATTAATCATTTGTTTGTTGTACTTATTTTATTATCTTTGCCTCCCTTAATTTTAAAAGCGAAATAAAATGTACGCAATCGTAGAGATAGCAGGGCAGCAATTTAAAGTGCAAAAAGATCAACAGATCTACGTTCATCATCTTGAAGCAGAAGAAGGTAACAAAATTACTTTCGAGAAAGTTTTATTGGTTGATAATAACGGATCGATTACTGTTGGCGCCCCGGCTGTAAGTGGTGCGAAAGTAACCGCCACTGTAGTGTCACCTTTAGTAAAAGGCGACAAAGTTTATGTATTCAAAAAGAAAAGAAGAAAAGGGTATCAGAAAATGAACGGTCACCGTCAACAGTTCACCCAACTTCAAATTGAAGACATCAGCGTTAAATAATTAATTAAGTAAGAAACTTTAAAAACAAGTTGAGCCATGGCACATAAGAAAGGTGAAGGTAGTTCGATGAATGGTAGAGAGTCTCACTCGAAGAGACTTGGTATCAAAAAATTTGGTGGCGAACCAGTTATCGCAGGAAACATTTTAGTTAGACAAAGAGGTACTACTCACAACGCCGGAGTAAACGTTGGAATGGGTAAAGATCACACTCTTTTCGCTTTGGCTGACGGTGTTGTTAAATTCGCTAAGAAAAAAGGTGACAGATCTTATGTATCTGTTGTTCCTTCTGCTGAATAATAACATTCAAAGTATTGGAAAAAACCCTTTTGGTTCGCGAGAACCGAGAGGGTTTTTTGTTTGAATTACTCGGTAGAGACGAAATGCTTTCGTCTTCAAAAAAATTATTTCCGATAATTCGTCTTCAAAAAAATTATTTCCGATAAAATAAAAGGAATATTTTTTGTTTTAAGTCGAAAGCATTTCGACTCTACGTGAACATAAGAACATTTCTTATATTTGAAGCTTCAACACATCACAACATGCTAGTAGTAAAAGACATTCTCGATAATAAAGAAAAAGCCATTGCCGGCTTGAAAAAAAGAAATATTGCCACAGCGGAAGAATTGATCAATTCTGTTATCGCCCTCGATACCCAACGCAAAAGCGCTATTTCTGAAATGGAAAATGTTTTAGCAGAAAGCAATCAAATTGCCAAGTCTGTTGGACAGTTAATGAAAGAGGGTAAAAAAGATGAAGCAGAACAAGTGAAAACAAAAGCTGCTGAATTGCGCAGCAAATCAAATACCTTAAAAGAAGACACCGCTGTAATCGAAGAAAAATTACAAGCACTTTTATACACCATTCCAAACGTTCCCAACGAAATAGTTCCCGATGGAAAAACACCCGAAGAAAATGTAAATATTTTCGAACACGGTAGCATTCCAACCTTACATGAAGGTGCTGTGCCTCATTGGGATTTATTGAAAAAATACAAGCTCGCCGATTTTGAAGTAGGCGTTAAAATTACTGGTGCAGGTTTTCCTGTTTTCAAAAGAAAAGGAGCTATGTTGAATCGCGCGCTCATTAATTTCTTTTTGAGCGAAGCTATTAAAGCTGGCTACGAAGAAGTGATTCCTCCCCTGTTGATTAATGAAGCTTCTGGTTACGGTACAGGGCAGCTTCCCGATAAAGAAGGACAAATGTATCACTGCACAGTTGACAATTTATTTTTGATTCCAACGGCAGAAGTTCCTATCACAAATTTGTACCGCGATGAAATTATTTCTGCTGACCAATTACCTATTAAAAATGTTGGTTATACTCCATGCTTCCGCAGAGAAGCAGGATCTTATGGTAAAGATGTACGTGGATTGAATCGTTTGCATCAATTCGACAAAGTGGAAATTGTGCAAATTCAACATCCCGATAAATCTTACGAGACTTTAGATAACATGGTAGAACATGTGAAAGGACTTTTAAATAAATTGGGCTTGCCTTACCGTATTTTAAGATTGTGTGGTGGCGACATGGGCTTCACCTCTGCCCTAACTTATGATTTTGAAGTGTATTCTGCAGCACAACAAAAATGGCTGGAAGTAAGCTCTGTTTCTAACTTTGAAACTTTTCAGGCCAACCGTTCTAAAATTCGTTTTAGAAGCGGACAAGACAAACCTCAACTGGCACATACTTTAAATGGTAGTGCTTTGGCTTTGCCTCGTATTTTAGCTGCGTTACTGGAAAATAATCAAACTACAGATGGCGTTAATATTCCAGAAGTATTACAAGCCTTCACCGGCTTCAATAAAATTTCTTGATTTTGAAAAAAGTTAATCGTAAAATATCGCTTCTCGTTTTTGGGTTTTTACTTTTAACTTTTAGTTTTTCTTTTGCTCAAGACAAACAAAAAATTCAATACGATTTAGGTGTTCAGTTTTTCAATAACGGTGAATTCGATAAAGCCGCAGAAATATTTGAAAACATATACAAAAGAAATAAGCTAGAAGAAGTTTACGAATATTTATTCAGCTCTTACGTAGGCAGCCAAAACTATAAGGACGCCGAAAAATTAACTGAAAAAAAAACGAAAGAACTTCCGCTCAGTGCCATTTACTATATCGATTTAGGCTATGTACAATTGGTAAGTGGAGATGAAAAAAAATCGATCAAAAATTTTGAAAAAGCATTGGAACTCCTTCCCAATGATGGTCCGGAAATAGTAACAATAGCGCGGAGATTTCAAAAAAGGAAACAAGAAAATTGGGCCATAGAAACTTATTTGAAAGGAAGAAAAATAGTGAATGGCGATTACCCTTTTTCTTTTGAATTGGCCGATATCTACAAAACACAAAATAAATTTTTAGAAGTAGTGAATGAATATTTATATGTATTGGAATATGGCAGAAATTATTTAGATGATGTTGAAACAGCTCTATCTACTACTATTGGCGATGACGAAAGTGGAAAAAGAAAAAAAATATTGAAAGAAGCATTGCTGAAAAAAATTCAGGAACATCCGAGCAACGATTTGTATTTGGAAGTTTTGATTTGGGCTTACATGCAAGAAAAAGATTTTGCTATGGCTTTTATTCAAACCAAAGCTCTCGACAAAAGGAAAAAAGAAGATGGCTACAGATTAACTGATCTGGCAGTGATTGCTTCTAAAAATGGAGATTACAACACCGCAACAAAATCATTGCAATACATCATCGATATTGGTCCGGGAGGAATGTACTACCGAATGGCCAGAATTGAAATGCTGCGTGTGTTGAATTTAAAAATTACCAGTCGGCCCGATTATACCTTAGACGATTTACTTCAATTGGAAAACACCTACAAAAGCACCATCAAAGAAATGGGTAAAAACAGATACACCATTGATCTGATGAAAGATTATGCGCATTTACTAGCCTTCTATTTACATAAAAATAATGAGGCCATTGCTATGCTGAATGAAGCAATTTTAATTGGTGATGGCAGCACAAAACAAGCAGCAGAATGTAAATTAGAATTGGGCGATGTGTATTTAATTTCCGATAGTATTTGGAGCGCTTCATTACTTTATTCTCAAGTAGATTTGGATTTTAAAAATGAAATCATGGGACAAGAAGCGCGCTTCAGAAATGCAAAAATTTCTTATTACACCGGAGATTTCAAATGGGCAAAAGCTCAGCTTGATGTATTGAAATCGGCAACCGATAGATTGATCTCCAATGACGCCATGTACTTATCTATTGTGATCACCGATAATACGATTTTAGACACTATTACTGCTCCATTAGAAATGTATGCCCGTGCCGATTTACTGGAATTTCAAAACAAAGATTCTCTTTGCCTTTTAACCTTAGATACTTTGGAAAAAGAATACAAATCGCGCTACAATTTAATGGATGAAGTGATGTACAAAAGAGCCGAAATATATTTGAAAAAACAGCAATGGGATTCTGCAGGAAAATATTTACAAAAAACCTATGAGTACAAAGATTTATTGGCCGATGATGCACTTTTTAAATTGGCTGAATTGTATGAAACGGTACTCAACGACAAAGTAAAAGCACAGGAAAAATACCAGGAAATAATTTTCAAATTTCCAGGAAGTATTTATGTAGAAGAAGCAAGAAAAAGATATCGATTGCTTCGGGGAGATGAAAAGTTTTAAAAATATTTTATGATTATTTACAGCATCACTTTTGCGATTGAAGATAGTATTGAGAAAGAATGGTTAGAATACATGAAGGAGCAATACATTCAGGAGGTGATGGAAATTGGACTATTCAACGATTATCGTTTTTCAAAAACACATCCAGTGTCGGATGTTGACACTGCTTTCAATATTCAATTTCGTTGTGAATCGCTCACTCATTTAGAACTATTTGAAAAGCAACACGCACCCTCTATCGACGAGAAATTAGTAGAAAAATATAAAGGAAAATTTGGAACATTTAGAATGGTGATGGAGGAAATTATATCATGAAATACGAATCAAAATATTTTGATAAAAACACTCATCGCGACGATGCTGTTCGTGCAAAAAAGCATTTGGGGCAGCACTTTTTAAAAGATGAAACAGTTACTAAAAATATTGCCGATGCGCTCAGCTATCATCAAAATTACGAAAGCGTAATTGAAGTTGGTCCGGGCATGGGTGTACTCACAAAATACCTCATCAACGAACCTAAAATAAAAGATTTTAGTGTAGTTGAAATTGATGTAGAATCGGTAGCGTATTTAAAAGAAAATTATCCCACACTAAAAATCATTGAAGGTGATTTTTTGAGAATGAATTTAGAAGATCATTTTAAAAATTCTTTCGCTGTAGTGGGAAATTTCCCCTACAATATTTCCTCTCAAATTTTATTCAAGGTTTTAGATTACCGACATCAGGTACCCGAAGTAGTAGGCATGTTTCAAAAAGAAATGGCAGAAAGAGTAGCCGCTCCCCCGGGAAGCAAAACCTATGGAATAATAAGTGTATTGATTCAGGCATTTTATGATGTTAAATATTTGTTTACTGTTGAACCGCATGTTTTTAATCCACCACCTAAAGTAAAATCGGGCGTAATTCGACTCACCAGAAATCAGCGTGAAAAATTACCTTGCGATGAAGATCTATTTATCAAAATTGTAAAAACTGCTTTCAATCAAAGAAGAAAAACGTTGAACAACGCATTAAAAAGTTTAGAACTGAAAAACCTTCCTGAAGAATTTAGGGGAGAAAGAGCAGAACAATTGAGCGTGGAAGATTTTATTAGGATAACTATAGAGAACTCATAACAAAAAAGCCATCTCCTTTCGAAGATGGCTCTTGTTTTAATTTTAGAAAAAACTAATTCTTTATGAAAGATGTGCTGATTGTTTTTTCTGAACTTATTACCTGAATAAAGTAAACTCCTTCGGGTAAGAAGGCAACAGATAAAATTCCGTTTTCAATTTTTCCGGCATCTACTATTTGTCCCAAAGTATTTACAATTTCATAATTTACGTTATTTGCAATACCCACAACGGTAAGTTGAGAGCTAGCAGGATTAGGGTAAACTGAAAAAGTATTATCTGTAGTAACGGGACTTGCAGCAGCAGAAAAATTATCTGTTTTGTTTGCCACCGAAACAATGTTCACAGTATAATCTTCTACTTCACCGTATTGTAATGTAGTTGTTTCACAGGATGTAGGAATAGCATTGTATTTTAAAGATACTCTCATACGAGTTGATCCTGTTGTAACTGTAGCAGGAACTGTAAATGCTCCGCTCACAGGAGTAGTAGTAGAGGCAGCTTTGGTCCAAACCGTTTCACCTGCGTCGGTAAACACTCCATTGCGGTTGTAATCAATAAATACAGCATATCCTTCTGGATAAGTCGTTGGAGTAGTCCAACGAGGAGTAATTGAAATAGTGTAGGAAGTACCTACGGCAAGATTGGTGGATAGGGAAGTATAATTGCTATATCCGGTCGTCGCTGAAGAAGAATTATTAAGCGTATTTAAAGTAACATTCGCTATATTTTCTTCTGTGGCGTTGACCCCTGAAGAAGCACAATAAGTAATGCTTGCTGCCAATGTGGTAACATTTACTGTATTGCTGGCAGCTGAAATATTTCCTGCTGCATCTTTTGCTACTACTGAAAAAGTATAAGCGGTGGATGCTGTTAATCCTGTTACAGTATAAGAAGTAGTGGTTACAGTAGAAAGCAAAGTAGCTCCCTTGTAAACATTATAACCTGTAACTCCAACATTATCGGTAGAAGCTGTCCACGATAAATTAGTGCTACTTGATGTGGTACCTGAAGCAGCTAAATTAGTAGGCGCTGCAGGTGCCTGTGTATCGGGTGTTAAAGTGGTAACATTTACTGTGTTGCTGGCACCTGAAATATTTCCCGCAGCATCTTTTGCTTTTACCGAAAAGGTATACGCTGTAGAAGCCGTTAATCCTGTTACGGTATAAGAAGTAGTAGTTACAGTTGTAATTAAAGTAGCTCCGTTGTAAACATCATAACCGCTTACCGCTACATTATCGGTGGAAGCTGTCCATGATAAATTAGTGCTGGTAAGAGTGGTACCTGAAGCAGCTAAATTGGTGGGTGCTGTGGGTGCCTGTGTATCGGGTGTTAAAGTGGTAACATTTACTGTATTGCTCGCCCCTGAAATATTTCCTGCTGCATCTTTTGCTTTTACCGAAAAGGTATACGCTGTAGAAGCAGTTAATCCTGTTACAGCATAAGAAGTAGTGGTTACAGTTGTAATTAAAGTAGCTCCATTGTAAACATCATAACCAGTCACCGCTACATTATCGGTGGAGGCTGTCCATGATAAATTAGTGCTGGTAAGAGTAGTACCCGAAGCTGCTAAATTTGTAGGTGCTGTAGGTGCTTGTACATCTGGACCACTAGTAGAAATATTAATAGTATAATCTTCTACTTCACCGTACTGAAATGTAGTTGTTTCACAAGATGTTGGAATTGAATTGTATTTCAATGATACTCTCATACGGGTAGAACCTACTGCAGCTGTAGCAGGAACTGTAAATGTTCCGCTAACAGGAGTAGTAGTTGAAGCAGCTTTAGTCCAAACCGTTTCACCTGCATCGGTAAACACTCCATTGCGGTTGTAATCAATAAACACAGCATACCCTTCTGGATAAACTGTGCCTGTCCAATGTGGAGTAATTGAAATAGTATAGGCAGTACCTTGAGTAAGAGTGGTGGATAAAGCAGTAAAATCAGTATATCCCACATTTGCCGATGAAGAATTATTAATTGTATTTAAAGTAACATTACCTATATTCTCATCAGTGGCAGTGGTTCCTTTAGAAGCACAATAAGTAATGCTTGCTGCCAATGTGGTAACATTTACTGTATTGCTGGCAGCTGAAATATTTCCTGCTGCATCTTTTGCTACTACCGAAAAAGTATATGCTGTGGAGGCTGTTAATCCTGTTGCAGTATAAGTGGTAGTAGTCACAGTAGAAAGTAAAGTGGCTCCTCTATAAACATTATAACCTGTAACACCAACATTATCGGTAGAGACCGTCCATGATAAATTAGTAGTGGTGGATGTGGTTCCTGCTGCTGCTAAATTGGTGGGTGCTGTGGGTGCTTGTGTATCGGGTGTTAAAGTGGTAACATTTACTGTGTTGCTCGCCCCTGAAATATTTCCCGCAGCATCTTTTGCTTTTACCGAAAAAGTATAAGCGGTGGATGCTGTTAATCCTGTTACGGTATAAGAAGTAGTAGTTACAGTTGTAATTAAAGTAGCTCCGTTGTAAACATCATAACCGCTTACCGCTACATTATCGGTGGAGGCTGTCCATGATAAATTAGTGCTGGTAAGAGTGGTACCTGAAGCAGCTAAATTGGTGGGTGCTGTGGGTGCCTGTGTATCGGGTGTTAAAGTGGTAACATTTACTGTATTGCTCGCCCCTG
>JAHEZM010000024.1 GCA_023251075.1 Flavobacteriales bacterium
TATCTTGATGAAATGGCCTTCAAGTATAACCACAGAAAAATAAAAGATAAAGGGTTTAATATCCTCTTGAAAAGAATGGTAGATATGAATTTGCCTTAATATGGGTCATTACCCTCCGAGAGGGAATCCCACACTCGGAAGTACAAACCTGAAAAATGAGAAAAAAAATTATTTGATAATCTCCATCGCCACTCTAAATCCTCTATCTTCTGAAGTAGCATTAGTAGAATCGTAAGTTTGACAAACAAAATTTTGTAAATAATAACCGGTGTCTTTCCAACCTCCGCCTTTGGTGATTCCTTTTTCTGCCACGTATTCTTCAACGTTGCCAGCGAGATTGTATATATTGAAATGGTTGGGAGAATAGGTTAATGTAGGATAGACGTAATCAACATATGACCCTACAATATCGCCATTTATTATATATACATGTTTATATGTATGATTAATAGTCGTTTTTTCTTTTTCCATTTTAATATTTTCTTGTTCAATAATTTTAAAAGTTGCTTGATATTCACCTTTTTTATTCATCAATTTTCCATTTTTAAATGGAAATTGTGCTTCAACTCTCCCCTTTGCAGCATAAGTCCATTGATTCAGTTTGGGGAGTTTAAAAACCACATTCTTGTATTTTCTTTTTTCAGTGCTCATATATTTTTTCGTAAGCCATTCGCAATAATCTTTTGCTTGTTCATAGCTTACACCAACTACAGGGTAATTGTTATAAGCAGGGTGACGGAAATACCACTGAATGTATTCCTCATTGTATGCTAATTCATCTCTCCAGATAAGAGTGTCGGGAAGAAATTTTTTGTAAAGTTCGCCACTGTCTTTTGCGATTGCGTTTACGAATTCTCGGTATTCTAAATTCGTCACTTCATGATTGGAAAGATAAAAACTATCGATATATATTTTAGGACAAACTATCGTTATGTGACATCCTGTAGAAGGTTTGCATAAACTGTCATTATCCATCATTCCCCCCGGTATCAAACACATACTCTTCTCAATATTCTTATAATAAAAGGGATCTTCTTTTTCCTTTTTAGAAAAAGAAATAAATAGCAAAGCCGAAGCAAAAATGAGTAATGCTAATCTCATATCCATTTGTTTTTTGGTATAATGCAATTTTCCAGAAATGTTACTTAATTGCCCTCTTCTTGATCATTCCTCCCTTTATGTCTTTCACGCCTGTGGTGACCATGAAAGCATTTGGATCAATTTCATCGATTTCTTTCCTTAAGCGCGCCATTTCCAAGCGAGTGATGATGGTATATACGATGGTGTAGCTGCGTGGTGGTCCGCTCGTATTGTAGCCTCCGCTGCCCTGATATAAAGTAACCCCTCTTCCCATTTGGTTGATCAACATAGCGCGAATTTCTTCGTGTTTGGCGGAAATGATAGTTACGCCTAAATATTCTTCCATTCCTTCCACAATAAAATCAACGGTTTTGGAAGCAATAAAATAAGTGAGCATAGAGTAGAGGGCGTATTCAATTTTAAGCACGTAAGCAGCCACCAAAAAAATAACTACGTTGAAAAGGATAATGACATCGCCAATAGTTAAACCAATTTTACGACTCAAATAAATAGCTAAAATTTCTGTGCCATCCAGCACTGCACCACCTCTCATAGACAAGCCAATTCCTGCTCCCAAAAAAAATCCGCCAAAAACAGAAACCAACAATTTATCTTTTGTGATTTCAGGAAAATCAACAGTGGCAAGTACTATCGCTAAACCCACAATGGAAGTGATACTGCGAATAGCAAATCTTTTCCCTACTTGTGTAAAGGCCAAAAGAATAAATGGAATATTGATAAAAATTAAAAACCACGACAATGAAATTCCTGTTTTTGCTTTTAGTAAAAGTGAAATTCCGGTAACCCCTCCATCAATAAATTTACTGGGCAATAAAAAACTTTCTAAGCCAAAGGCTGCTGCGAAAATTCCCATGGAGATTAATAAAAAACCTTTGATGATATAAGTGATAGAAACTACACGATGCAATGCTTGTTTCTTAACATCGAAATCTGCTGTGTTCCCTGATCTTCGCTTGATTTTTTTTACCAACCGCGCCGACTCCCTAACTATAACTCTCTGTAAAAAAGGCAACATAATTTTAAAGTATCAAAATCTCCACTCGTCGGTTCACTTTCATTTCCATCTCTGTTTTTGCTTTTGGAAAAATCATTTGAGTATTGCCAAAACCTTTGTAGCTCAATCGACTCGCATCGATGCCATTTTTAATGAGGTAATCGTAAATTGCTTTGGCTCTTCCTTCCGATAATTTTTGATTGTTCTCCGAATTTTTTTCTCCAGGATCGTTCACATGTCCGTCGATTTCAATAGTCAAATTCGGATTGTTTTTTAACAGATAAGCCAAACTTGCCAACTCTGTTTTAGATCTGCTGATTAACGAGGTTGAATTGGCTTGAAAGAGAATATTGTTCAACACCAATTTGTCGCCTTTCTTGTATTTTTTTTGGTACCATTTTAGTTTTTGTTCTTTAGCGTAAGCCAGAATATCATCGGTGATACGAGTATCGATTTGAATACTATCGCAATCGGTTTTCATACCCACCACATAACGTTGTTTGTGTTTCAATTGAATTCTGTGGTTGCGTGAACAGGATTCGCAAAAACATTGTCCGTTAGAAATCTCCTCCGTTGATAAAACCCTATCATAAGTGGTGATTCCAGCTTTCGGAATAATAGAATCTTTGGCAGAGCAAAAATTGTTGTATTCGTAAAAATCGTATTCAATATGACAAGCAGAATCTACCATGAAGCGAGTGTCATAAAAAGAAGTATCTACATCAAACCAATAATATTGCATCACATTGGGAGTGCAAGGTATAGGTTCTTCTGCCAGTATTTTTAAGGGTTTTAATTGAGCACACGGAACTTTTTGTGCAGGCAATAGCAAAGCACAAAAAACAAAAATGAATATGGAAAATAAAGCTCTCATGTGTTGTTGGCTAATATAAGAAAATTAAGACGAAGAAGGCGAGATTTACTTCGCAATAATCACAATCTCTACTCGTCTATTTGCTTCTGCTTCAGGTTCGTTGGTGGGAGCTGGAAAAATCATTTGTGTATTTCCAAAACCTTTGGTATTCATACGTCTTCCGTTGATTCCTTTTTTCATTAAGAACATGTAAACGGCATGACAACGATCTTCTGATAAGGTTTGATAATAATTGTTGTTAGGAATTCCGGGGCCGTTCACGTGTCCGTTGATGCTAATTTTTACCGTTGGATTTTTAACTAAAAATTGAGCTAATCCGTTCAATTCTTCTACACCGCTATAATTTAAAAAATCAGCTTTTTCGGCAACAAATCGAACATGTTTTAAAATATAAACTTGTCCGGAATCTAAGTTCTTCACATCATCAGTAAAACTAAAACTGGTTTTCTTTTCGGGAACAATGACACTGTCTTTTGTAGGTGGAGTAATTTTTGGCGCTTGATTAATGATTGATAGATCAACAGTAGCATTTCCCTCAATATGCAATAGGTAGTAAGAGTTCACACGCACTTTAATTTCTTTATTGGAAGGATAGAATTTTTTCAAGCACGATTCGCACAAACATCGTCCACTATTTTTTGCTTCTTCTAACATAGCAGGAGTAATAGTTTCGCTTTGTTCATTGGTCAATAAAATTTTTGCTTTCCCTTCAGTAATATCAGAACAAGAATTTGATTTTTCATACAAATGATAATGAAAATCAGGATTGTTTTTTGTATTAAAATCCAATTGCAATTTATCGCCTAGCGCTTTAAAATAATACCATCCAGCAGTTAATGAAGTGCTATTAAAATCAATGATTTTAGGCGATGAACAAGAATTTTGAGAGAAAGAGTTTAAACCACAAAAAACAAAAAGCAAGATGAAAATGCGAGTGCATTTTTTTCCGGAAGGAAAAATACTTGCGATTTTTTTTTTGTAGTTTATCATACTAATAATTTAAGTTGGGCGACAACCATTTTTCAATGTAAGCAATCGATTGTTTTTTACGTTTGGCATAGCTTTCCACCTGATCTCTTTCGATTCTTCCTATCCCAAAATATTTACTTTGATGATGTGCAAAATACCAACCGCTTACAGAGGATGCAGGATACATTGCTAAACTATCGGTTAATGCAATACCTGCATTTTTTTCTGCATCTAATAATTTAAAGAGGGTATGTTTTTCGGTGTGGTCGGGACAAGCAGGATAGCCTGGTGCCGGACGAATTCCTTTGTATTCCTCTTTGATTAAATCGTCGTTGCACAATTGTTCTGTGGCAGCGTATCCCCAAATTTGTTTACGTACTTTTTCGTGCATCAATTCAGTAAATGCTTCGGCTAATCTGTCGGCTAAAGCTTTTATTAAAATGCTATTGAAATCATCGTGGTCTTTTTCAAAACGTTCGATGTGTTCTTCAATTCCCAATCCGGTTGTTACTGCAAAACCGCCCATATAATCTTTCAATCCTGTTTCTTTGGGGGCAACGAAATCGGCTAAAGACATGTTGTGCTCGCCTCCTGCTTTTTTGCTTTGCTGACGAATCATGTGAAATTTATCGAGCACTGTTGTTCTGCTTTCGTCGGTGTACAATTCAATATCATCACCTACTGCGTTAGCAGGCCAGATACCAATTACCGCTTTATTTTTCAACCACTTTTCTCTCACGAGTTGTTGCAACATTTTTTGAGCATCACTAAATAATTCCTTTGCTTGAGCACCTACTACTTCGTCTTCTAAAATTCTAGGGAACTTACCATGCAATTCCCAGGTTTGAAAGAAGGGTGTCCAATCTATATAAGGCACAATTTCCTCTAACGTTACATCTTCGATCACTTTTATTCCCACAAATTTTGGTTTGTGAATGTCTTCAGCTTTCCATTCAATAGGAAATTTATTGGCTTGTGCATCTTCTAAAGAGATAGTATCTTTTTGTGCTTTTTTCTTCGCGTGATTTTCTCTCATGCGAATATATTCCTGCTGAATATCTTCTACATATTTTTGTTTACCATCGCCCAACAATGAATTGGCAACGGTTACAGCGCGTGATGCATCGAGCACGTGCACCGCTTGTCCGTTGGTGTAATTCTGTTCAATTTTTACAGCAGTATGTAATTTAGAAGTAGTCGCACCACCAATCAATAAAGGAATAGAGAATCCTTCACGTTGCATTTCTTTAGCCACATAAACCATTTCGTCTAATGACGGAGTGATTAATCCGCTTAAGCCAATAATATCTACATCGTGTTTTTTTGCTTCCGCTAAAATTTTATCACAGGAAACCATCACACCGATATCGATGATCTCGTAGTTGTTACAGGCCAATACAACACCCACAATATTTTTTCCGATATCGTGTACGTCGCCTTTCACTGTAGCCATTAATATTTTACCTTGTTTCTTGGCTGCTTCCGATTTATCGGCTTCTAAGAAAGGAAGTAGATACGCCACTGCTTTTTTCATCACACGCGCACTTTTTACCACCTGAGGCAAGAACATTTTACCGCTTCCGAATAAATCTCCTACTACATTCATACCGTCCATTAAGGGACCTTCGATGATATGTAACGGACGCTTGTAATTGTGTCGGGCTTCTTCTACATCTATCTCTACGAAATCGGCAATACCTTTTACCAATGCATGTTCCAAACGTTTTTCTACCGTGTCGCTTCTCCATGCATCGTCGGCTTTTTTCTCTTTGGCTCCACCTTTTACCGATTCGGCAAATTCCATCAAACGTTCTGTGGCATCGTCTCTTCTATCGAGTAAAACATCTTCAACACGTTCCAATAAATCTTTATTGATATCGTCGTACACTTCAATCATGGCAGGATTAACGATACCCATATCCATACCTTCATTGATGGCGTGATACAAGAAGGCCGAGTGCATCGCTTCACGCACCGGATTGTTACCGCGGAACGAGAACGATACGTTACTTACACCACCGCTAACGTGCGCTGCCGGCAGGTTTTCGCGCACCCAACGTGTAGCTTTAAAGAAGTCGATGGCATTTTTTCTATGCTCATCCATCCCTGTTGCTACCGGAAAAATATTTAAGTCGAAGATGATATCTTGCGGCGCAAATTTTACTTTGGGCCCCACTAAAATATCGTATGATCGCTGTACAATTTCTACTCTACGTTCGTAGTTGTCGGCTTGTCCCACTTCATCAAAAGCCATTACAATTACTGCTCCGCCGTATTTTTTAATTTGTTTGGCTTCCCAAATGAAACGTTCTTCACCCGCTTTTAGAGAGATGGAGTTGACGATACATTTTCCCTGCACACACTTCAAACCTTCTTCAATGATCTCCCATTTAGAGGAGTCGATCATGATAGGCACTTTAGAAATATCGGGTTCGGCTGCAATCAAATTCAAAAAGCGTTTCATACTTTCTACACCATCGATCATCCCTTCATCCATGTTGATATCGATAACTTGCGCACCACCTTCTACCTGGTCGCGGGCAACGGTTAACGCTTCATCAAATTTTTCTTCTTTGATGAGACGCAAGAAAGCTTTAGAACCGGTAACGTTGGTACGTTCACCGATGTTTACAAAAAGCAGATCAGGTGTAACCACCAAAGGTTCTAATCCGCTCAAACGTAGAGGTGGATAGTTGTGCCATTTGTATTGGTATTTGCCTTTGTAATCGGGATGGATGGACATATGTTTACTTTTTTATTTTTTAACCACAGAGACACAGAGGTCACGGAGGTTGTATTTGTTATTTTTTTGTTCGCAGAGGCACTTTGTTTAACAGAGGTCACAGAGGGTAGGACTCGAAATGATTACTGTTAAGCAGGAGTAGCTACTGGGGTATTTATTATTCTTTTAATTCCTTGTTTTAGTAATGCGACATTAAAGTTTATTATTAATCCAAGTTTACAGTTACTAAGTTTTAAATAAGTTAAGGTCTGAGCCAAATGAACATCATTCAATTCATCGACGGCTTTTAACTCTACAATTAGTTTATTTTCAACGATCAAATCAATTCTCAATCCGCTTTCCAATTCAATTCCATCATAGCGTATTGGTAACATGAATTCTTTATGTGTTGACAGACCAGATTTTTTTAATTCATAAAATAAACATTCGTGATAGACTTTCTCGAGCAATCCTGGGCCTAGGGCTCTGTGAACTCTAATTGCGCAAGCAATCACCTCTGTGGCTATTTTATTTTCTTCGTCCATTTATAATCTCTGTGATCTCTGTGTCTCTGTGGTTAAAATTTACACTACCTCAGCATTCAACTGAATTACTTTTCGTGGTTTGTACTGCGCGGCAATTTCTGCAATGGCCTTAATATGCGCAGGGGTGGTACCGCAACAACCACCAATGATATTCATTAAGCCTTTATCTAAAAACTCTTTGATTTGCTTTTGCATGTCGGATGGAGATTCATCATATTCCCCCATTTCATTAGGTAAACCCGCATTCGGATGTGCACTGATTCCGAAAGGAGTGTTGGCTGACAATACTTCCAAATACGGTCTCATCATACTGGCTCCTAAAGCGCAGTTGAATCCAACGCTCAATAAATCCATGTGAGAAACCGATGCTAAAAATGCTTCTGCTGTTTGTCCCGATAGTGTTCTTCCCGATGCATCGGTAATGGTACCAGAGATCATCACCGGAAGATTGGTTCCTAATGCTTCCTGCACTTCACTAATGGCAAACATTGCTGCCTTTGCATTTAATGTATCAAAGATGGTTTCTACTAATAAAATATCTACTCCGCCTTCTATTAATGCTTTTACTTGTTCGCTGTAAGCATTTACCAATTGATCGAAAGTAACTGCTCTATACCCAGGGTCGTTCACATCGGGCGACATAGACGCTGTTCTATTTGTGGGACCGATAGAACCTGCTACATAGCGTGGTTTATTAGGATTTTTAAGCGTGAATTCATCGCAAGCTTCTTTGGCAATTTTGGCCGATTGGAAGTTGATATCGTATACTGCATGTTCCAATTTATAATCGGCTTGGGCAATCCATGTACCACTAAAAGTATTGGTTTCCAGAATATCGGCACCTGCTTCTAAATACTGGCAATGAATTTCCTTTAATACATCGGGACGCGATATGCCCACCAAGTCATTATTCCCTTTTAAGGAATGCGGATGATCTTTAAATTTTTCACCACGAAAATCTTCTTCGGTCAATTGATAGGTTTGTATCAAACTTCCCATAGCACCATCAAGAACAAGAATGCGTTCTTTCAGTACTTCTCTTACGTCTGGTTTATTCATAATCTTAAAGTATAAAAACAAAAAAGCCCTTCCTGAATCTCAAGAAGGGCTGTATAAGTTAATGCGATAAATCTTTTTAAAATTTACTGTATCTTATTTTGCCCTTTGCAGGGTTGGATTTAGCACCTGTTCCAATTAAGGAGTGGTTGCCAAGACATCGTAGGGCCAAATCCCTCCGTCTTTCTTAATAAGTATAGTGTAAAAGAACGATGACGCAAATGTAATGAATTTCTACTTGCGATGTAAAAAAGTTTTTAATTTTTCGATGATTTTTTTTCTAAAAAAGATAAAAACAATAGCACTCAATAAAATGTAAGGCACAATCATTAAAAATAAGATTCCTGGATTGTAGCCATCTTCACTTTTGGTACTGGTTTCTAAGGCAATTTTACATTGTGAGCATTGTGCGAAACCAAGCACAGAGTTTGCAATCAATAGGAGTGTTATGACAATTCTTTTTTTCAAGAATAATAAGGAGCTAAAAACAGATAAACTAAAACGCCTGTAAGTGTTACATACAACCAGATAGGATAAGTTGTTTTTACTAATTTACGATGTCCTTCAATGTTGCCTGTCCAAGCACGGTAGTAAGCAAAAAGTATCATCGGAAGGGAAACTGCAGCCAATATAATATGTGTGGCCAATATGAATTTATAAATTCCTGAATATTCTCCTCCATATTTGGTGTCGGGATTGAAAGTATGGTTAGCTACATACGACAAAAGAAAAAGTACAGAAAGAAACATTGCTGTGGTGTTCAGTTTCTGGTGCAATGAAATTTTCTTTTGCTTTATTGCAATCAATGAAGAAATTAATAAAACAAAACAAGTTCCGTTGATGAACGCATTTACTTTAGGTAAAGCTTTAAGAAAAGCAATATCATTACTGCCTTTTGGCAATTCATGCAATATAACTACCAATAAAAAAACAACGATAGTAAACGCCCAAATTCCGTATTCAATTTTTTTATTCGCTTGAATGTATTTCATCTTTTAAAATTTTAATGTCGTTAATTAGTTTTTCTATTTCAGCGGAGTCTGTGCCTATGTATGATCCCCTGATTCTCCCTTTCGGGTCCACTAAATTAAATCTTTCATCGTGAATAAATTGTGAAGAATCGTTAACGTCAACTTCTGGTGAAATCAACAGAAATCCTTTCTGTGCCAAACGATAAATTTTATATTTTTCTCCGGTACAAAAATTCCATTTACCATCGATGGCTTTGTATTTTTGGGCATATGCTTTTAATACTTTAGCAGAATCCATTTTAGGGTTTACTGTAAAAGAAAGCAAGGCTATTTCTGAGTCATCTTTAAATTCTTCTTGTATTTTGGAGAGGTTGGAAGTCATCATCGGACAAATACTTCCGCAGCTGGTGAAGAAGAAATCGGCAACATAAATCTTACCTTCGTAATCTTTATTGGTGATTGTTTTTCCGTTTTGATTTTCGAAAGAAAATGCAGGAATACTGTGCTGAATAGTATCGCCTTTCTCATCAAAATCAACTTCTCCAATAAAGGGTAGAGGTGGATTCTTAGTGGTGCAAGAGAAAGCAAAAAGCACAGCAAAGGCAGCTAACTTTAAACATTGAATATTAAACATTGAACTAAATTTTATTGCTTTCTTTCAATCACTTTCTTTTCTGAAGCATATTCATTACTCAATCTTTTCAACCGGGAAACTACTTCACGTGTAGCTTTTAAATCAGTAACAGTAACCATGGCTCTAATAATTTGAGAGCGGTCTATAATTACATAAGGAGGAAAGTGCATAGTATTCACTTCTTTTCTGGTGAGTTTGAAATCAGCATAGAGTTGATCTAGAGTAGAATCTGCTACCTGATAATTTTCCCAATTGTTAAAGGATTTAATAAATTTTTCCGGACTATCACTGGTCCATTTTACAACTCCACTGCTGTCTTCCTCAAAGAAACATGCTGCTTTGGCTCCTTTGTGCTGATCTAAAATTTTGCTGATAAAAAGAATTTGTTCAGCCCACATTTTTCTTTTTTCCTTGGTGAAAAAAACAACGATGTAAGTGCTGGAATTGCTCATTTTTTGAGTTTTTCCTGTAAATATGTTTTTGTAGGGTTTTAGAGGAACACTATAAAATACGCTTACTTTTTCCCCCTTGGCATTCGTAATTTTTTTTTCGAAGTATTTAGGAAGAGGATGTATGGTTTTGCCATAAAAAATAAGTGCCATTGCAATTAAGAATGGCACTATAAATAATCCAATAAATAAAAGTCTTTTTTTTCCTCCTTTGAGTTCCATTACATTGCTTGCCCTACCGCTACCGCTTCATCTAAAGCAATGAAAATCAAGTATAGCACAAATGCAATATAAGGTGCTAAAATCATCCATCTGATGTTTTTACGTTCATCACCTAAGTGCATAAACACCATCACAATGTATCCGGCTTTAAGTAAAGTTAAACCTAAATACATGTATTTAATAGCCATCCAGGTTCCAGTGCCATCAAACTCATAACGAGAGAAGAACACACCAACCAATACTTCAACAACAGTGATAATAGACAACAGAACTGTTACGAAAACAATTTTTTTTCTTATTTTTTTTCCTTCTTCTTCAGAATGGTGAGCATGTAATGAATACTCAATAATATCGTCTCTTTCCAGCATAATAATTTATTTTATCAGTTTATTAATAATATTAAAATTAAAGAAGATAGTAGAAGGTAAATACGAATACCCATACTAAATCGACAAAGTGCCAGTACAAACCAACTTTCTCTACCATTTCATAGTGACCACGTTTTTCGTAAGTGCCTTTCATTACATTTAATAATATAATGAAATTGATTACAACCCCAGAGAATACGTGGAATCCGTGGAATCCTGTAATAAAGAAGAAGAACATTGCATAAGCCTGAGGACCTTCAGTACCCAATAAGATGTGTCCATCTTTAGTGATTGCATTTCCGGCAGAGTCTAATAGTGGTAAAAAGAAGTTTTGTTTTAAAGTAGCATTGTCATCCCAGGTAAAGATGTTACCATCTGGTCCGGCAATGAAAGTACTCCATTCCCAAACCTGAGATCCAACGAAGATTAAACCACCTACTACAGTAAGGGCTAACCAAAAAGTAACTTTCTTTTTATCCATACGGTGCCCGGCTTCAACAGCCAATACCATGGTAACAGAAGAGATGATTAATATGAAGGTCATGAAAGCTACATAAAGTAGCGGTAAGCTTGCGTGAGTTCCGGGAAAGTGAGTAAACACCTGATCGGATGATGGCCAAGACCACTCGTTCTCCATGGCTGCGTGACGTGCAAATCCTAACGAAACCAACAAACCACCAAAGGTTAGGGCATCGGAAATAAGGAAAAACCACATCATCATTTTTCCATAACTCAAACTGAAAGGAGATCTTCCGCCTCCCCAGAGAACCTTAGGTTCAATAGCTTTTGTTGCTTCTGCTGACATATATATTCTTTAAAAAAATGTTAAAAAGACGAACAAATATAACCACAAAAAATCTAAAAAATGCCAATAAATTGAAGATACTTGCATGCCAATATAATTTTCTGAACTGTACTTATTTCGTAAGGTCTTGATAAACACAAATATAAGTGAAAGTAGGCCCCCTAATAAATGTATTACGTGAATACCACAAAGTGCCACCAACCAGCTTGCCGACCGGTTTGACTTCTCAAAATCGAGCTCTTCATTAAGCGGTTTTAGAAATCCTCTGTCGGCCGGATCATAAAAATATCCGTCTTTCATTACCAGCTCAATTTCGTTTTGATAAAGCACATAATCCACGCCGTATTTTCCATTTTTAATTACCTTATCTATATTCCCAAAAGTGAAGTAATTTCCTTTTTTATTTAATTCTAAATATCCTTCATATTGAGATTTCACAAATAAAATTCCAAGAATCAGGGTGGAAAAAATAAATAAGTTGGAAAACATTCTTTTATTTTTTTTCATGAAAAGAGTAGCAAGAAAAAAAGTGACGCTGCTTCCTATTATATAGTAATTGCTGGTATAAAAAGCCTCAGGCAAGGTGATTTTAACCCATAGGCTATCGGTTTGTGAAACGATATAACCGCTTGAAAAACCTGCAAAAAGCATAACGATGGATAGAATGCCCAACCATATTAATGGTTTGTAGGTTTTTTTGTTGATTTCGAGTCTTTCCTCCTTAGTTATTGCGCTCATTTTAAATAGAAGTCGATTAATAAAGCCAATTGAACAATAGGTAAATATAAAAAGGAACCAAACATTAATTTGGTAGCCGATGCATCATCACATTTCATTAGAAGAACATACGATTGCCAAGCAAAAACAGCTCCTGAAAGAAGGGCTATGATAGCGTAAACCCACCCTGATTCCATAAATATTCCGGGTAGTAAGCTAATAGGAATTAGAAACATTGCGTAGATAAAAATCTGCATTGCACTTTTTTTGTCTTTGCCTCCGGCAGAGGGCAACATTTTGAATCCTGCTTTTTGATAGTCTTCGTGCAGTCTCCAGGCAATTGCCCAGAAATGAGGAAATTGCCACATGAACTGAATGGTAAAAACGGTTAATGCAGAAACATCTATTTGACCAGAATAACCCACCCATCCAATTAAGGGAGGCATAGCTCCGGGGAAAGCGCCCACGAAAACGGCCAAAGGAGTTTTTCTTTTTAAGGGAGTATAAACTATAGAGTAAAGCAACATGGCGATGAAGCCCAGTATTCCTGTGAGGGGATTAAGAAATTTATATAAAATAATAACTCCGCTAATACCCATTACTGAAGCCACAATTAATCCTTCCATTACCGACATCCGGTTTTGAGGAAGTGGGCGATTCATGGTTCGCGTCATTAATTTATCCAAATCTTTTTCAATAACTTGATTGAAGCCGTTAGATCCAGCAGTTACTAAAAAGCCACCTAAAGTTAACCAACCAATAATATTCCAGGTGAAATCTCCTTTTGATGCAATGATATAGCAAATTACAGCGGAAAAAACCACCAATGAAGCCAAGCGCAATTTAGCGAATTGAATATAGTCGGAAATCTTTGAAGGACTTGCTGTTTCAGCAGATGATATATCAATTTTTTCAGCCAACAAATAAAATGATTTGCGCAAAAGTAACCATAATTGTTAGAACTTAGGTACGCTGAAATGTTAAACTCAAAAATCAGTGTAATAATTAAAGAGAGCTGTTTTTAATCCAATATAAAAATAGTTGGTTAAAGCAACGGTGTTGTAGGTTCTCTGATCTCTTTTCATCCAACCCATCTCAAAGCGCATATTATTGTTTGGATTTACCAAATAAGCCACCTTCACATCCGAATACCAAAGCGTATTCACTAAGCCTTGTCCGATTTGATGTCCGAATTCCGGTTCTGCCCCAGGTATCTGTGCTTTATTGGTATTGTATGATAAGAAAATATTTCCGCCCCAATTCACCCCATTGATATCGGCACCATACTGTGCCCAACTTCCTTTTATTTCAAGGAATATACGTTTATGATTGTAGCGAATAAACCCTACTCCTTCCATAAAGTTTGCTCCAAGCGGATGAGCCAGTGCTTGGTTGAAATGACTGTAATTACTTAGTGAGTCGCTATGAGAATAAGTATATGGCCGCACTGCATTGAATTCTAACTGAGTAGATAAATTTTTGATTTTAAAAAGATCATAGCATTTCGTTCCAGCCTGGATTCCCCATTTATTGCCCCACCATCCTGAAGCTTGCTTAACTTTTTGAAAATTGAATTCATCTACCAATAGCTGACCATATAAATGCCATTTATTGGTGATTTTAATTTTTCCGGTTGCCCCTAATAAGGCATTATCGGAAGAGCCATTGTTGAATTCAACCGGACGTAAGAAAATGATAGGATTTAAATATTGAAAGTCGAAGCCTCTGCCATTGGCACCACTCCAAATAATAGATTCAAACAAGCCAATATTCAACCATTTTGTTGCATTCCAGCTTAAGTAGTGGAAGGTTCCGTATTTTTTTGGAAATAGTTGATCGTTGGCAGTTACAGCCGATGTCAACTGAGCATAAATACTGCTGTATTGTACTTTCCAGAACTTGGCACTTACTTTAACAAAAGGGTAATTGAATGAATTATCACTTAATAAAAGTGAACGATATCCGTCGCCAATAAACAACTTATCTTGTCCGAATTGAAAATTAAAAGTTTTATTGGGAGAATAAGATATCAAAGCTGAAGAACGGTTATAGTCGTATCCTTGATTGTTTTTAAAAATCTTATATCTCCCTTGTCCAGGTACCACTAAAGAGTTTGTCATTTGGGCATCTACATAGGGTAGAAAATCAGCCTGACTCTCAATGAAACTTGTACTGAAATATATTTTTTTCCCAAAAGTACCCTCTACCCAAACTCCTCTTGAGTTTGAGTAAGTTACTTTTTTACTTACACTATCTCGGCCATAACCGAAATCACATAAGGGGTGTAATCGTAGGGTTAATTCATCTTTTTTGAGTGTAATAAAAGGTTCGTCGAATATTTTTCTTTCTCCCCAAAGTGCAGCTTTGCTCCACCAAGAAACTCCTAATAAGTAAAGTTTCTTGCTTCTTTTAAATTGTGCAAAAGCGGAATCTATAATAGTTGAATCTTTCTCTTCAAAAATAAAGGGGCGCATAGCCGTGTGGTAATTTGCCGATTTACTTTGCATTTGCTTTTCTATAATATTGCTATAGCTGTGGTTAAGCGGGTATATAGATTTTTGTCCTAGTACACTTGAGCTGAGAAGAACCAGGAAAAAAGCAAACTTTAATTTCATAAAAAATTATTGAGTATTAACAGAGGAGCGTTTCTTAAGTATCATGGAAGGAATGTAACATAAGAAGCTACAAATGCTGATCAGTATAATTAACATAAGAATTGCGTTTACAAAAGGCTGCATTAAATAAACCAGACCAATGATCACAATATTGGCGAAAACGATAATACCAGTTGCTTTTAAGTGGGTCATTCCCAAGGCAAGTAAACGATGGTGAATATGATTTTTATCGGGGTGAAGTGGAGATTTACCACTTAATACTCTAATGGTAAATACGCGTAAGGTATCAAACAGTGGTACAATCAAAATTCCAAAGGCTACTACTGGCATAGAATTAAACTGCAATCTTGTAGCATCAGGGTTTTCGTCAATAAACTTAACGGTAAGTATTCCCAGTAAAAGCCCTGTAATTAAAGAACCAGTATCACCCATGAATATTTTTGCAGGAGTTACATTATAATAGAGAAATGCAAGTAATACCGAAGCCAAGAGAAAGGCCAACATAGCCCATTCTTTATGGTACTCCGGACCATTTATAAAAAACCAAAAACCAAAAAATGCAGATACCACTAACCCAACCGAAGCGGCTAAACCATCAATACCGTCAATCAGGTTAAATCCATTCATGATAACCAAAATGGTGAAAATGGAAAGTAGAATGGAGATAGAATCATGAACTTCATGAATTCCCATAAACCCGTAAAATCCCGTTAATCTTACTTTTCCTAATATTACAACGATCATTACCGCAATGAGCTGACCAATCATTTTCTTTAATGGCGCGATCATGATAATGTCGTCTTTCATTCCAATGAAGAACACAATGATTAGGGCACAGGTAATAAATCTTCTTTCCGTAAATACTGGTTCAGAGAAAAGAGTTAATGCGATCATAATTCCAGCGAACATAGCCAATCCACCAAGAGTAGGAACGTTGGTTTTATGAGCTTTGCGAGAATTGGGTTCATCGTACAAGTGCTTCATATCCGATACTCTAATAATAGAGGGGATAGAAAATAAGCATACCAAAAAGGCCGTAAGGGCAGCTAATAAAATATATTCTGTAGAACTGATTTGATACATATACTCCTAAGTGCTGCAAAAATATCAATTTTAAGCAGACCGCAAAATAAGTGATAGGGGGGTAAAAGGGTAGTTTTTAGTTCAGTTCACTGAGGTATTCCAACATTTTGTTGGCCAGTTTTTCCCTGTCGAACTCCTTAACCAATTCATCGCATCCTTTCTGAAACTCTTGATAGAGTAGTGTGTCATCTTTCATTTCGTAAAGGCAGTTTAGAAACGATTCTTTATCTTCAGGGATAAAACATAAGCCTGCATTAAAGTTTTCAATTATTTCTTTGGATTCTCCTTCAACTCCTAATAAAATGGGCTTTCTCATTGCAGCCGACTCGAATATTTTAGAAGGAATTACGGTTTTGAATGTATCGGAACGTTTTAGGTGAACCAGGGCAACATCAATCACAGATACGTAATCAATTACTTTGTTTTTGGAGACGTTATCCAAAAAGGTAATATTTTCAATAGATTGTTCTTGGGCTATTTTCAATAGTTTCAGTTTTTCTGCCCCTTCACCCATGAAGAGAAAATGAATATTATCGGCAGAGGTTTCTTTAACAAAGTGTAAGAAAAAATCAAGTTTATGTGCCATTCCGTGTGTACCTATGTAGCCTACTATAAACTTGTTATGCAGCCCTAATTCTTTCAATATTTCAGCACATTTTTCTTTGGGTTGAAACAGCCCCAGGTTTGCACCATTCTTAATAACATGAATTTTCTTTCCATCAATGCCTCTTCCTTCAATATTCTTTTTAAAGGCTTCTGTTACTGTTATAATTTGATCGGCTCTTCGGTATAAAAACAACTCTAGTTTCTCCAGCCATTTAAAGATTCTGCTGTTTTCATTCATAGCACTTACGGCTTTAATAGATTCAGGCCATAAATCTCTTACTTCAAAAACCCATGGTTTTCTTTTGAATACCGATAAAAGCCAAGCACTTGGAGTAGTAAAAAATTGAGGAGAAGTTGCAATAATTACATCTGTTTTGATGAAGAGGCCAGCCCAAAACGCCGTAAATCCAAAGCTCATGAAATCCAATATTCTCTTAAAAAAACCTTCATTAGCGGTGATATACGACCAAACCCGAATAACCCGAATACCATTCATCATTTCTTCTTTGCGAAGCCTGTTTTTGTATCCATCGTAAACTTTTCCTTTAGGGAAATTGGGTGCGCAGGTTATCACAGTAACTTCGGCTCCATTCTTGAGCCATTCCATACAATGCTCATAAGTTCGCGTTGCAGGAGCATTCACCTCCGGGGGGAAATTATCTGTGATAAATAATATTTTCATTGCTCTTCATTAACCTTTATTGAAGTAGCTTATAAGGGAGCTTTTAAAGTTAATAACAGCAACAATTCCTTCCTTAGTTCCATTATACTCTTCGGTGTAAAGGTATGGCTGCAAATATAGGGTATTTACTTTATCGAATTGAATGATCCAGTTATTCACCTTGATCTTTTCCTCTACTATTTTTACTTCACAGGAAGGGTGAAAATGAATATAGGCTCTTGCAGTGCTATTGTTTCCAAAGATATGATCTTCTATAATAAATGAAGCAATGGAAGGATTGGCAATTTTCCAGCTTCTTTGGTGTATGCTGTTTTCACTCCGGTATCCATTGTGTGAAGCTGTTGTTTCTTTTATTTCATCTTTAAGTATTTCTATTCTTGCCCTTTTCCCTACTCTAAATCCGTCCCAAACATCTACCTGATTTTTGTGGTTTATTTCAACTGTATTATGACTAAAGGTAGATCGCTCCTCTTGTCGGCGTTGATTCTTCTCATAGGTAGAAATACCAGTATCTACCACAATAGGAAGACCATTATCGGAAAGCACAAAATTGAATATATCGGCGTGTGCATGTCCGGGAATATAGCTCGGACCAATTTTTCCAATGTCGAAAATCAATTCAGCTTCACCCAGCTTATATTTTCTATAGCCCGAATCTTTTAATTCTCTCGGAGATGGATTAATTCCCAATTTTTCAGCATAGCGTAAAAGTGTTGTGGTAGTGGGAGCAATATTTTTTGCAGAATCATTGAGCAAAGGAATTTCACCATTGTTGAAGGAAATGGCTTTGAGCCAGCCACACATTTTTTGCGCATAATTTTTCATTAAAGGAAGATGCTCACTGTTGCCAATGCTAATACAATCGAGCAATCGACTCAATAATATTTGATGATACATCGGGCTCAATTCATAGTGAGCACCATCCAATAAAATTTGTTCTTTTAATTCTTTTTTAAGGATGGAAAAGCCCTTGTTGATTAATTTTTCATTTTTAAAATAACATCCACCTATATACAAAGAGAAGCCATTTTCCAAGAGATGATTTCCCAATAAATGGTATTCTAAATTATTGAGTAGAATAAGGTACTGACTGTATAAACTCTGATCAATTTCTTTATTACTAATGTTGTGTTTCGATAAAAATTTTACCCAATTGATTCCCCGTAACGAAATAGGGTAGGGCTCATTGGCATTTTTAAGTTGAGGCAATTGCGGAATAAAATCGTTGATCAATACCAAACCTTGTTCTTTCGTGATGGATGTTTGATTTAAAAAATCAAAATAGTTGAGGTTGTAAGTCCATAATTTCCCGTAAGTACTATAATCCCAATCGATTTTTATAAAAGATTCACTCAAATTCAGAAAGGTAAACTGATGCTTTTCATCAAAACGGTAACTCTCGTAGGAAGCAGGCATGGCTTCATTTACAGCAAGTGTTTGTCCTTGCTGATAACTATGGTAGGAGTATTTGAATTTTGTAAAATTCCTGAATATTCTTCTGAGTTTGTAAAACAGTTGATAATACACCTGAGTAGGTTTAAGAAAACGAAGTGTATGGAAGTATCTCATCAACATTCAGCGAAGATACAATCTTCTTTAAAATTTCATTATTTCAAAAATAGTTATACTTTTGCCCTCCGCTCTTAAAAAAAATGGTGCCTTAGCTCAGTTGGTAGAGCGTCGGACTGAAAATCCGTGCGTCACTGGTTCAAATCCAGTAGGCACCACTAAAATCGGAGTGAGAGTGAGAAGCGAGAGCGATCACACTCACTCCGATTTTCTCAAAACTCACTCTTCACACTCACTCTAATTTTGTATGAGTGTGAAGAATGAGGGCGAGAAAACCAAACCTAACTAAGATTTATTTACGTGTTCGATTTCCAAAAACTTGATGTTTATCAAAAAGCTAAGTCATTTTGCAAAGACATCACCATCGCTATTAATACTCAGAAATTTGATCGCACTACCAATGACCAACTTCGTAGAGCATCATTTAGCGTTATGTTGAATATTGCAGAAGGAGCTTCTCGTTTTAGCAATAAAGACAGAAGAAATTTCCTGGTAATTTCCAGAGGAAGTGTTTTAGAATGTGTTGCTATTCTTGAATATTTGAGAGAAGTAAATGCGATAACATTAGAATCTTTTCAATTTTATTATTGTAGATTGGAAGAACTTTCGAAAATGCTTTTTGCGCTAATTAGAAAATTAGAAGAAAAGCAAAATGCTGTTTAATTCCTTATGAAAAAATTTGATTTCCAAAATGGCAAAGAAACAATCTCAGTGAAAATTGAACCTTTCGGTAATTGGTTTGAGTTGGCTCCTAACAGCATTTTTTGCATTGAGTGGGATGACCATGAAATGGAAGCAGAGGTGCTTTCCGACGATGATGAATTGCGACTTCTTTTGGAGTTTGACGACGACACTCGCTTTTTTATCGATGGAAAGAAAGTGGATGAGAATGGAATTCCTTGCTAATTATTGATTCTTCATCACTGTTGAAAAGCCTTAATAAATCCTCCATCACCTTTCTACAAAAAAATAGTACTTTCGCGCACATATAAATAAGTGTAAAATGATTTCATTTTTTGGTGATAGTGCTACTAAAGTTTTCGCGGTGCAAACCAATGGAAAGCTCTCTGATTTAGACCTAACAAAGTTGAATTGGCTTTTTGGCGATGTGCAATTGATTGCCGGTGAAAATATCAATAAAACTTTTGTTGGTCCACGTGCTGCTATGGTTACTCCCTGGAGCACTAACGCGGTAGAAATCACCCAAAACATGGGTGTTTCAGGAATTATCAGAATTGAAGAATTTGATGCAGTAGCTGCAGATTTTTCTGCTTTCGATCCTATGTTGCAACACAAGTTTCCGGCATTGACTCAAACTCTTTTCGATATCAACATCAAGCCCGAAGCTATTTTAGAAATTGAGGATATTGCTGACTACAACAAAAAAGAAGGTTTGGCTTTGAGCGCTGAAGAAGTGGAATATTTAAACGGACTCTCAAAAAAACTAAATAGAAAATTAACCGATTCTGAAGTGTTCGGTTTTTCACAAGTGAATTCAGAACATTGTCGCCATAAAATATTCAATGGTACTTTCGTGATCGATGGTGTGGAAAAAGAAACTTCCTTATTTAAGTTAATCAAGAAAACCTCACAGGAAAATCCTAATTCTATTGTTTCTGCTTACAAAGATAATGTGGCATTTGTTGACGGTCCGAAAATCGATCAATTTGCTCCAAAAACTGCCGATAAACCTGATTTCTACCAAATTCAAAAAATAAATTCTGTTATTTCTTTAAAAGCAGAAACACATAATTTCCCTACTACTGTTGAACCTTTCAATGGTGCTGCAACAGGTTCGGGTGGTGAAATTCGCGATAGACTGGCAGGTGGTAAAGGTTCGTTGCCTTTGGCGGGAACAGCGGTGTATATGACTTCTTACTCACGTTTGAAAAATGATCGCAGCTGGGAAAATGGAATGGCCGAAAGAAAATGGTTGTACCAAACTCCAATGGATATTTTAATCAAAGCATCGAATGGTGCGAGTGATTTTGGAAATAAATTCGGACAACCTCTCATCACCGGTTCTGTTTTTACTTTCGAGCACGAAGAAGAAGGTAGAAAATTAGGTTTCGATAAAGTGATTATGCAAGCCGGAGGAATTGGTTTCGGTAAAAAGGAAGAGGCTTTGAAAGAATCTCCAGAAGTAAGCGATAAAGTGGTGATTTTGGGTGGAGAAAATTATAGAATTGGAATGGGAGGTGCGGCTGTATCTTCTGCAGATACTGGTGCTTTCAGCAATGCTATTGAATTGAATGCCATCCAACGTTCTAATCCTGAAATGCAAAAAAGAGCGATGAATGCCATTCGCGGAATGATTGAAAGTGGTAACAATCCTATTGTTTCTATTCACGATCATGGTGCAGGTGGACATTTAAATTGCCTTTCTGAATTGGTGGAAGCAACTGGTGGAAAAATCGATTTGGATAAATTGCCAGTGGGCGATCCAACTCTTTCTGCAAAAGAAATTATTGGTAACGAGTCGCAAGAAAGAATGGGCTTAGTGATTAAAGCAAAAGATGTAGATGCTTTGTTGAAAGTTGCCGAACGTGAGCGTGCACCGATGTATGTGGTGGGCGAAGTTACGGGCGATCATCGTTTTACTTTTCAATCGTCGAGCAAGGGCATTAAACCCATGGATTTAGAATTGGATGATATGTTTGGTTCTTCTCCAAAAACAGTGATGAATGATGTTAGTGTGAAGAGAGAATACAAAGATGTGGCTTACGATCAAAATAAAATTCAAGAATATGTTCAACAGGTTTTAAAGCTGGAAGCGGTAGCTTGTAAAGATTGGCTGACCAATAAAGTCGATCGTTGTGTTACAGGTAAAGTAGCTAAACAACAGGCTGCCGGATCGCTTCAATTGCCTTTGAATAACGTTGGGGTAATGGCATTGGATTACAATGGTAAAGAAGGCATTGCAACATCTATTGGTCATGCTCCCTTAAGTGCAGTGATTGATGCAGCCGCAGGCTCTAAAAATGCCATTGCAGAGGCATTAACCAATATCGTTTGGGCTCCTTTGCAAGATGATTTAAAATCGGTTTCTCTTTCTGCCAACTGGATGTGGCCTTGCAAAAATGAAGGTGAAGATGCTCGTTTGTATACAGCGGTGGAAGCAGTTTCTCAATTTGCCATCAACTTAGGAATTAATATTCCAACAGGAAAAGATTCTTTAAGCATGAAACAGAAATACAAAGATCAGGAAGTGATTTCTCCAGGTACAGTGGTTATTTCTGCGGTAGGACATTGCAACGATATTCAAAAAGTAGTAGAACCTGTATTCACTAAAAAAGCAGGCAACAAAATTTTCTACATTAACTTCTCTAACGATTCTTACAAATTGGGCGGATCTTCTTTCGCACAAGTAAACAATAAAATTGGTAAAGAAACACCAACGATTAAAGATGATGCAGCGTTTAAAAATGCATTCAACGCTTTACAAACATTAATTAAAAAAGGATTAATCACTGCCGGACATGATATTTCTTCGGGTGGATTAATCACTACACTTTTAGAAATGTGTTTTGCCGATGTTAATCTTTCTGCATCTTTTGATTTAAGCGGATTAAATGAAAGTGATTCTGTAAAATTATTGTTTGCAGAAAATAGTGGGGTAGTGTTTCAAACCATACAAACTGCGCAAGTAGAAGAGATTCTTAAAGCAGCTAAAATCGATTATCAAATTATTGGTGAAGCCAAAGAAGGTTCATCTTTGGAAGTGAAAAATGGCAATGATAAATTGAATTTCAACATCGTACAATTGCGTGATGTTTGGTATGAAACTTCTTTCCTGTTAGATCAAAAACAATCGGGAGTAAAAAAAGCTACCGAGCGTTTCAACAACTATAAAAATCAACCATTACAATTTAAATTCTTGCCTTCATTCACAGGTAAAAAACCGGTGGTGGATGCGAAGAAAGTTCGTCCGATAGCAGCAGTAATTCGCGAAAAAGGATCGAACTCAGAAAGAGAAATGGCCAATGCATTATATCTCTCCGGATTTGATGTTAAGGATGTTCACATGACCGATTTAATTAGTGGAAGAGAGACCTTAGAAGATATTCAAATGATTGTTGCAGTGGGCGGATTTTCTAATTCTGATGTGTTGGGTTCTGCCAAAGGATGGGCGGGCGCTTTCCTGTACAATGAGAAAGCAAAAAATGCTTTGCAAAAATTCTTTGCACGTAAAGATACTTTGTCGCTGGGTGTTTGTAATGGTTGTCAGTTGTTCATCGAATTAGGATTGATTAATCCTGATCATGAACAAAAACCAAAAATGCTGCATAATGATTCACATAAATTTGAATGTGTGTTTACCAGTGTTACGATTCAAAAAAATAACTCTATAATGCTTTCAACCTTAGAAGGAAGCACCTTGGGAATTTGGTCGGCACATGGCGAAGGGAAATTCTATTTTCCTTATGCAGAAGAGAAATACAATATTGTAGGTAAATATGGGTATGCTGTATATCCAGCCAATCCAAACGGTTCCGATTTCAATACCGCAGTTTTAACTTCTAATGATGGCCGTCATCTAGTGATGATGCCGCATTTAGAACGTTCTACTTTCCCTTGGAATTGGGCGAATTATCCTGATAGAAAAGATGAGGTAACGCCGTGGGTTGAAGCGTTTGTGAATGCAAGGGAGTGGTGTTTGAAAACGGTGTAATCTCATATGCATAATACATCTCTCTGCTAAGTTTAGCACAGCGTAACTTTGCTGAATCTTTTCTTGAAGCTTTCAGCTTCCTTATTCCATCAAAGTAATTCTCACCAATCCTCTTTCCCCACAGTAATCAATCGCGCTGCTGTAAACATAATGTTCGGGTGAACTAACAATTCCATTCGTCACAGGATTTTGATGTATATATTCTATTTTTTGGTCGATCATTTCATTGCTCGACAATTCAACTGGGTGATTATCTTGCTGCCAAAATTGAAAATCTTTGTTGTTACTATTGCGTGCTCCTGCCTCTTTAAAAAGAAACAACATCCATCTACTTCTGCTTTCCCCAACTTTATTAATATTTTTCAAAATGGTTTTAGATGTATGTCGTTTTAAATCTCGCATAATATCTGATAAATTTCCTTTTTCTGCTCTTGCTACTAAGTGAACGTGATTGCTCATTAGAACCCAACTATAAACACTTAGACCTTTCTTTTCAATGCAATAATTTAAACTGTCAACAAAAATTTCTCGATACCTGTTTCTTGTGAAAATGTCAATCCAGCCAATGACAGAAAAGGTTATAAAGTAAATGCCTTCTGGGTTAGAGAATTTGTGTTTGCCTTCCATGATGTTAGTTTAGTTAGTGGGGTGAAATTATAAAAATTTGGAGGAAGCTGAAAGCTTCAAGAAAAGATTCAGCAAAGTTACGCTTCGCTAAACTTAGCAGAGGGGAGATAAACTTAGCAGAAGGACAGTTTTTCTTTTAGAAAAAGAAAAATACCTTTACTACGTGAACCTCATCATCGACATAGGCAATACAGCAACAAAAATCGCTTTTTTCAAAGAGAGAGAATTGGTGCAAAGCAAAACGTTAGAAGGCTTTCCTGAGCAAGAAGTGTTGTCAACGATCAATGATGGGCAGTTCAAGAGGGTAATTATTTCCTCTGTAAAAAATTTCAGCAATGATTTTACAGCAGCATTGCCGATAGATAAAGTGCTTGTTCTTAACAAGAACACAAAACTACCCATCGCCATCAACTACGCAACTCCGAGTACTTTGGGCGTCGATAGAATTGCGGCCGCAGTAGGCGCAACAGTACTTTTTCCTAAAGAGAGTGTTGTTTGTTTCGATTTGGGCTCATGCATCACCAGCGAGTTGATTAGCGCCGATGGTGTTTACCACGGCGGAAGTATTTCGCCGGGCATGAATATGCGCTTTAAGGCCATGCACACTTTTACCGATAAGTTGCCGTTAGTTAGCGCAGGCGATAAAAATCTGACTTTTCCTGGCGATAGCACCGACTCCTGCATGAGGGCGGGAGTAGTGCTTGGAATCACTAATGAAATTAAGGGTATGATAGCTTCTTACAGCGAAAAACACCCCTCTTTAAAAGTGATTTTTACGGGCGGAGATGCCTCTTATTTTGAAAGCCTCTTAAATATGAACATATTTGTACAACCCAATTTGGTTTTGATGGGCTTAAATGAAATTTTAATTTGTCATGAATTTTAAAAAAATATTTTCTCTATTTATCGCTCTCACTCCCGCACTTACTCTCTTCTCTCAGGGAGGTTCGAATTCAGTTTACTCCCAATATGGTTTAGGAATGTTGTATCCCCATCAATTTGGAAGAAGTTTTGCGATGGGAAATACGGGTATTGCAATAAGTGACCCTCTGCATTTGAATTTGGCTAATCCTGCTTCATTGAGTGATTTGAAGTTTGTTACTGTAGATTTTAATGCGGTGAGCAATACTATCTTTTCAAAAGATGCAAGTGGCGCTAATGGTATGGTTAATGACGGTTCTTTGGGATCGGTAGCCATTGGTGTTCCTTTATTGAAAAACTGGGGCGCAATGTTGGGGATGACTCCCTATTCCTCTATGGGATATCAATATCGAATTCAAGGTAGCGACAACTTTGGAAATGATTATACCGATCAGTATAAGGGCTCCGGCGGATTAAATAATTTGTTTTTTGCAACGGGATATCGCTACAAAAATTTATCTATTGGAGCAAAATCCAATTACATTTTTGGAGTGGTTAGTCATGAAAAATTACGTGCTTTTAGTTCTAAAAATAACTTCAATGTTTTTGAAGAAAAGCAATATGGCATTTATGATTTTGCTTTTGATTTTAGTGCACAATACAAACTTAACTTAAATGATAATTTACAATTTGTTGTGGGAGCCATTTATGGCTTACAACAAAATTTAAAAACGAAATACTCAGTACTTTCAAAAATAACCAGCGTTACGGAATTGAATGATAATCTTAAAGAAACGGTGGTTCCTAATGCTTATGCATGGCAAGTTGAAAATACTATTGACAATCCTACACTCACTACTTTAACGTTGCCTGTGTATTATGGGGGTGGTTTATCGGCAAAATATAAAGATAGATTAGTGATTACAGCCGATTATAAACAACAGAACTGGCGTGCTTTTCAATTAACCAATTCAAGCAATTATGCTTTAAGCAGAATGATTGCTTTGGGTGCAGAATATATTCCGAATAAAAATTCTGTAGGGATGGAAAATTATCATAAACGAATTGCTTATCGCGTTGGATTGAATTACAATCAAACGCCTATTTACATTAATAGCAACAACATTAGCGAGTATAGTGCAAGTATTGGTGCTTCTTTCCCCCTGAAAAAATACAAATTCGAAAGAGAATTATTTGGCACTTATCTGAATGTAGCGGTACAAGCCGGAAGAAGAGGAACTACACAAAATGGTTTGGTACAAGAAGATTTTATCAAGTTAAATGTTGGATTTACTTTCAACGATAAATGGTTTATCAAACGTAAATTTGATTAACATGAAATTTGCTCCAATTTCTGTTTTTTCATTTTCCATTTTTCTGCTTTTTTCTTCGTGTGAAAACGATATTAAAAAAGTAGAAGAAGAAACTAAAGAATTCAAATTTCCCTCTGCCACTTACAAAGATTACGATGCTTTATATAGCGATTCCAATCTGGTGAGAATACGAATCACCGGAAAAATAATGGAACAATATTCTGAAGGTATTGCGCACGATGAATTTAAGGAAGGTGTTCATATTTGGTTTTATGATAAGGAAGGTAAGGTGGAATCGGAACTTACCGCAAATACTGCCACTCGCGAGCGCTTGAACAATAAAATGTATGCCAATGGAAATGTAATTGTGTTCAATAAAAAAGGAGACAAATTAAATACCGAACATTTAATTTGGGATGGTAATACACATAAAGTTCACACTGAAGATTTCGTGAAAATTACTACCAAAGAAAAAATAATCATGGGTAAAGGTTTAGAATCTGACGAAACTTTTACCAACTACAAAGTGAGAAATATCAGAGGTACGGTGATGCTACATTAGAATAACTTACTTTGAAAACCTTACTTCAAACAATTCTTTAGGGATTCCAAAATAATCTAAATAGCCAGTTACAATAATTGAATTGATTTTCGATGTGATAGTGAAATCATTTTCATTGAAAATGAAACTCTGGTTGATGATCAATGAACCTAATGACTCTCTTGACACGGTTTGTTGTACTACCTTCGGAATGATTTCTCCATTTTCATCACTTACAAAAAGTGTATCACTAGAAGTTAATCGCTCATTGAGTTCTAATGCATCTAGTTTTTTTCCTGTTTGAGGATGATACACTTCTATGTTTTGGTTTTTAGCTTCTGTGAACAGAATATCGGCCAATTCCATATTGAATAGCTTTTTAATATTAGAAACATCTCTGTTCATTAAACTAGCATGTTTTTCTTTGTAGGTAAGAGGCATTTGAAACCTGATTTGTTGTGCCCATGAAATAGAAGTATCGGCAATGATTCTCGCTCCATTTGAATAGGATACCGGTTGGTGGAGTTTGTTCCAGTACATGGGCATAAGTCCCTTATATTCATTAAGTTCACTGTAAACAGCAAAAACAGGAGCATAACCATTCACCACAACATTTAGTTGATTGGTGTTTTTATGGTAATACCATTCTTCAGTAAAACGAAGAAGTGAAGAAGTAGAGTAATCTTTTATGTTTTTTATTGCTTTAGCTTTTTCTTTACCTTTTTTGTCAATGGTAAAGACGGTATCGATACTAAATTGACTATTGTCGATGTCTGTTTCATCTAATGGAATTTCGAATTCATCAGAAATGCAGCTGTATGCAATTGTTTTTTTTGTTTTTACTCTTTCATTATTTTTTACAATAAAATCAAGAATTTTCTTTTCATCTGTTGCGTTTGGTTTTTCGATGATAGTATCATACTCACTGTAAAAATTAGAACATTCATAATCAATGCATCGTCCTAATATTGCAGTGTATTTATATTTAACCTCAAATGAGTTTTGCGCTGTAGCATTCAATGAAAAAAGTAAAATAAAAATGGCCAGAATTTTTCGCATAGTTTTTTGTTTGATATAAAGTTAAGTTAATCTTACCAATTCCTTCATCGCTTCATCAATTCCTTTTACATACTCAAATCCAATACTTAATTTTTCTTTCACTTGTTTGAGTGTGCAGCGTTGTGGATTATCTTGAATGTATTTTAAAATTTGTCCGAATTTGTCCGATTTAAAAAATCTATTTTCCTGGTTGCTGATAAAATTGCAACGCATTTTTCCGCCTTTGATGGTGATTTTTTCGAAGCCTAATTTTTCTCCCAACCATCGTAAACGCATAGCGTTTAAAAGTTCTATACTTGCTTTAGGTAGTGCACCAAATCTATCAATCAAATGTTTCTCGAAGTTCAATAATTCCTCTTCTGTTTTTACTTCGTTGAGATCTTTGTAGAGAGCTAATCTTTCTGAAACAGTGTTTACATAATTTGTTGGAATAAGAATTTCCACGTCGGTATCAATAATACAATCATCACCAAACATACGTTCTTTAGGTTCTTCATCGGCGTACAAATCTTTAAATTCTGTTTCGCGCAATTCGTGTAAAGCTTCATCTAAAATTCGTTGGTACATATCGTAGCCTACATCGGTGATGAATCCCGATTGTTCGGCACCGAGTAAATCTCCTGCGCCACGTATATCTAAATCGCGCATAGCAATATTGAATCCACTGCCCAGATCAGAAAATTCTTCAATGGCGCGCAATCGTTTTCTCGATTCATCACTCAGCGTTGAAAGAGGGGGAGTAATTAAATAACAAAATGCTTTTTTGTTTGATCGCCCAACTCTACCGCGCATTTGATGTAAATCGCTCAATCCAAAATTTTGTGCATTGTTGATGATAATGGTGTTGGCATTTGGAATATCTAAGCCCGATTCAATGATGGTGGTGGCTACTAAAATATCGAACTGACCTTCGATGAAATCCAACATCACTTCTTCTAATTTTTTTCCATCCATTTGTCCGTGACCAATAGCAACACGTGCACTGGGCAATAAACGCTGCAATCTTCCTGCAACTTCCATGATGTTGCCCACTTTGTTATGCACGAAATAAACTTGTCCGCCTCGTTCTAATTCATAACGAATAGCATCACGAATCGCTTCTTCGCTAAATCCAATCACGCTTGTTTCTACAGGATATCTGTTGGGTGGCGGAGTATTGATGACACTTAAGTCGCGGGCGCCCATGAGCGAGAATTGTAGTGTTCTCGGAATAGGAGTAGCGGTAAGTGTAAGTGTATCTACATTGGCCTTAATTGTTTTCAATTTATCTTTAATGGCTACACCAAATTTTTGTTCTTCATCGATAATCAGTAATCCTAAATCTTTGAATTGAACATCTTTTCCAACGATGCGATGTGTGCCAATAATAATATCCACTTTCCCCTCTTTTAGTGCTGCAACTGTTTCGCTTTGTGCTTTGGTAGAACGAAAGCGATTGATGTAATCCACCTTCACCGGAAAATCTTTCATGCGTTCGCTAAACGATCGGTAATGCTGTAATGCCAAAATAGTAGTAGGCACTAAAACAGCTACTTGTTTTCCATCGCATACTGCTTTAAATGCAGCCCGCATGGCAATTTCTGTTTTACCAAAACCAACATCACCACACACCAGGCGATCCATTGGAAAATCTTTTTCCATATCGGCTTTTACTGAAGCGGTAGATGTTTCCTGGTCGGGAGTATCTTCATAAATAAAAGAGGCTTCCAGTTCTTGCTGCAAATAACTGTCGTGAGCAAATGCAAATCCTTTTTGTGCTTTTCTTTTCGCGTAGAGTTTAATTAAATCGTAGGCAATTTCTTTAACCTTACGTTTGGTATTTTCTTTTTTAGTTTTCCAGGTAGAAGTTCCCAATTTGTTTACGGAAGGCTCTTTTCCTTCTTTACCAGAGTAACGGGAAATTTTGTGTAGCGACTGAATATTTACATACAATAAGTCGCTGTCTTTGTATAAAATTCTTACTGCTTCGTGTTTTTTTCCATCGTTCTCAATAGTTTCCAAGCCATCAAAAACACCAATACCATAATCGCTGTGTACTACATAATCACCTTTATTCAAGCCAGTGAGCTCTTTCATGGTGATGGCTTGCTTACTTTTTTTGTAGCGTTCTTTTAATTTGAAACGATGGTAGCGATTGAAAATTTGGTGATCGGTATAACAAACTACTTTCGCATCGTGATCAATAAATCCGCTGTGCAGGGCTAAGGTTAAAAGCTCATATTTTAAAGGACTCGGCTGCGGATGATGATCCACAATTTCTTTGAGTCGCGCTAATTCTTTTAAGTTATCCGAAACTAAAAATATATCATAATTCTTTTCCTGATACTCATGTAAATGCTGTAGCAATAAATCGAAATTCTTGTTGAAATTAGGTTGAGGTGATGAATTTACTTTTATTCCTTCGGCCGCATTTTCAAAATAAATTTGAGGATGATTTTTCAATTCGGCAATCACATCAAATTCAGTGATGAATATCTCTTCCGGTTTAGCTTTTTTAAGTGTTGATTCTCCTGATTTTTCAAATAGTTTTTCTGTTTTTTTAAAAACCTTATCAATTTGTTCAATAAAAAGTGAAGGGTTGGAAACCCATAAAACACAGTTGTTTCCAAGAAATGACAAAAGAGATTCTCGTTGAGTAATTCCTTCCTGACGAATCATATCGGGAACCACGGTGATGCTTTCTAGCGGATCAACAGAAAGCTGAGTGGAAGGATCGAAAGAACGAATGGTCTCTATTTCATCGCCAAAAAATTCAACGCGATAAGGGTAATCGTTCGAGTAAGAAAAAATATCTATGATTCCTCCACGAACGGCAAATTGTCCGGGTTCCACAACAAAATCGGTTCTTTCAAAATGATATTCAAAAAGCATATCGATCACAAATTGTACCGATAAACTTTCTCCTTTTCTGATTTGCAAAGAGTGCTGATGAAACACTTTTTCATTCACTACTTTCTCCGCAATGGCTTCGGGGTAGGAAACAATAAATTTATTTTTGTTATTGCTCAATGCCGTGAGAATTTCTGTTCTGGTGAGCACATTGGCATTTTGAATTTCTTCGGGTTCGTAAGGATTTCTGAAGGATGCTGGAAAAAACAACACCTCCTCTTTCGCAATAAATTGTTGTAAATCGTTGTAAAAATAAGCCGCCTCTTCGTTGTCGTTCAGCAAAAAAATATGTGGTGCATGTAATTTGTTCCAAACTCCCGCAGCGAGCAATGCAGGCAATGAACCTTTGGCTCCAGAAAGGTTTTTTGGAGTATTGGTTTTTTGACTCAGATGTTTGCCCAATTCAGATATAGCGCTATTGATGCGGTATTTCTCTAACAGCAACTGTGCTTGCATTGGCTAAAGATAGAAAGAAAAAGCCCTTTGAAAAATTTCAAAGGGCTCTACTTAAGAAATGTTTTACTTAAGGTGTAACAGTTACTTTTATTTTTTTGGTGGTAATATTTCCATCGCGATCGGTAATGCTAAACGACCATTCTTCAGTACCCGCAGTGTTGCGCAGCACAAAAGTATATTCTTTAGTATAATCTTTCTTCTCAGAAGAACTGCTAATGGTATAGGTGTCTTTTGTAGTGGTGGTGGTTGCACCATCGTAGGCGTACGACGCATTAAATGTTTTTAATTCATCTTCTGTTTTTTTTGCATGGGCTTTAACCTTCAAAGTGGTTCCCACCATAAACGTAGTGTCGGTGCTTACAAAACCTGTTCCTGTTTCCAATGTTAAATCGGGTGGAGTTCTTTTGTCTTTTTCACAAGAGAAAATAGATACTGATAAAAGAGTGATAAAACTTAACACTGCAATTTTTTTAGTTGTTTTCATTTTCATAATTTTTAATTGTTTAAAAAGGTAAATTCATGTTCAATTGGATATTTCTACCCATGTTGTAAAATCCGTAATATTTTAAGCGCGATAGGTGATCTACATATTTTTCATCGCAGATATTGCTCACTACCAAATTGAAATTGATAAGTTTGTTTTTTAGCTGTAAGTGGGAGCCAATCGCTAAATTGAAAAGAGAATAGGAGGGAGTGGTGCTTTCAAATTCAGCGGCATTGCTTTGAGCAAACACTAAGTTGTTGGAGATTTTCACAAAAGTATTTTTCCATTTTTTTCCATCCTTCAAAATAAATTTCAATGAACTATTTAAACGATTGGCAGGAATAAAAGGAAGAAAAGAACCATCTTCTTTGCGTGCTTCTATGTAGGCGTAATTCACATTGAAATCAAGCCATTTGGCATTTTTTGGGTGAATATCTATACTGGCTTCCCCACCTTTTAAAACAGCATTGCTTTGCACATAGTTGTAAATATTAAATCCATAATATTCTTTACCTGTAGGTGCTAAATAAATGTAGTTGTAAAAGCGATTGTAAAAAGTTGAAATAGAAAATTCAATACTTTTTTCATTATCCCAAATCAAAGAACATTCTGAATTGATATTTTGTTCTACTTTCAAATTCGGATTTCCAATTTCCCAGCGGGAGGTTCCTTCGTGCAACCCGTTACTACTTAATTCAGCCAGATTTCCCGGACGATAACCCGACCCTGCATTGCTTTTAAAAGTGAGTTCTTCACTTAAGAAATATGAAAAGCCTGCACATCCGTTGAATGCCGTAAATTCTTTGCCGAAAGCTTCTACATCTTCTCCCGGAGCATTTAAATTTTCAGTAGTGAGGGTTTTGATTTGTTTTAAATCTAAACGCAAACCACTTTCCCATATCCATCGTTTTTGTTTTTGTTTGAGGTAAGTGAAAATAGCTTCTTCTCCTAAAAATGCATCGGGAATAATTATTCTTGCGCCAAAATTATTGTTGCTTTGAAACATTAACGATACACCATTAGTCCATTCTAATTGATGCGCCAAAGGCGTTGTTATTTGCGCTAAAACAGATGCGGTATTCAGCAACATATTTAAGCTGATTTTATTTCCACCTTCTTGTTCCTGACGGTTATTGGTAATTAATCCACCATTGATTTTTATTTTGTGATTTTTCAAAAACAAGGTGTTCTCCGAAGTGTACATTCCAAAGAGTACTCGGTGGTGCGGGCCATCATAGGTTCTACTAATTCTGGAATCCAATTCTTTGTAGCTGATGCTATCGAATACAAAACCAAACTGACTAAATGAAGCATAAAAATTATTGGTGCTGCTCCAGTTGTTTTTTTGAAAACCACTGCTGTATTTTAAATTGTAGTTGGCGAAACGTGAATTCAGTACTCTGTAGTTTTGTGCACTGCTGTAATCACCATTATTTTCAATGCCTATTCTTAATCTTTTCCAGTGGTTATTTATACTTTTTTTGTAACCATAATCGGCACCTATTCCATAAGTGTTGCTCAGTAATTTTATATTTAATTCCTGTTCGCTTTTATTTTGTGCTGCTGGTTTTTCTTCAATCACATTAATTACACCACCTAATGCTTCGCTTCCATACATCAATGTTGCCGGACCTTTTATTACTTCAACCCTGCTGATGCCCATATCACTTAATCCTAATCCGTGTTCATCTTGCCACTGTTGATTATCGAATTTAATCCCCATCGTATTTACCTGAATTCTGTTGCCGTACAACCCTCTTATTACTGGTTTAGAGATCCCTGCACCGGTGCTAATCTGACTCACACCAGGAAGTTTGGCAACACCATCGCTAATACTTAAAGAACCATTTTCTGTCATTTCTTTTTTCGAAATAGCATCGATAGAAAAGGAAGTATTTTTAGGAGATTGAATTTGTGTTCCTATGATTTTTACCTCTTTCAATTCTTCTATTGCCACCTTCATTTTAATCCTAAAAAATGAAGTGCTGTCTTGCGTATTTAATTCGAAAAAAAATGTTTCGTATCCTATTCTGGAAAATTGCATTACAAATTTTCCTTGTGGTAAATTGGAAAACGAAAATTTTCCTTGTTCATCTGTATTTTCCAGAATTTTTAATTCATGAATGTAAATCTCCACAAAGGCTACGGGCTCTTGTGTTTCTTCATCTTTTATTTGTCCGCTTATGTTCTGCGCACAAATGATGGAAGTCCATACAACTTGAAATACGATAATGAAAAAATATTTCATTTTTAATGAATGCTTTTGACAATGGCATAATACCATTGTAAATAATATCTACTTTGAAAAAATGTAAGGGGGGAGTTTGAGATATTATGCCTTTGGTGGCTTTTTCATTTTCGCTTGAAAATGAAAAGTGTTGGTAGGATTAGAATAGGAAATTAATTTTTTTTCTTTTTTTGTAGACTGCAATTCAAATATAAATGATGAATTATTTTGTACGCATTGAAATTCAAAAACTCCCTTCAATAAAATAATTTTTTTGTTGCTTTCTTGAGAAGTCTGTTTTTCTACTTTTGTGTATAAATCTTTTTCTTTTTCATCATTTAAGCACAGGTAAATCACTTCTCCATGATGATCTGTTTTTTGTTGAACGATGTCATACATTTTTCCTTCGAATATCAATTCATTCTCATCAAACCACTGTATTGTTTTTACCTTTGATGCTGGAATTTCCTCTAATTCATTTGCCGATAAACTATTCTTAATTTTCGTTTCAATTTCCGATTTAATGATCCATTGATTAACACAAAAATAGAGATTGATGCCTACCGTTTGGAAGACCATGATGATCAAAAATGCTATAGAAATAAGTTTATTCAATCATTTAATATTAGTGAATATTATTGCTAACTGGAAAATAAAATTGCTCAGAAATTATGATGTAAATAAAGAAAGGGTTAATTTAAATCAACCCTTTCTCTTACTTATTTAATTCTTTTTCTTTGGTTTTATACCTTGTTGTATTTGTAATTTGTGGGTGCTGCGGTAAGTGTCATTGTAAATAGTTACAATATACATTCCGTCGGAAACATTTGCCAAATCAATGTTTTCGGTATGAATGCCATTATTCACAATTCCATTTTTTTCATAAACCAATTTACCTTCCATCGATTGTATAGAAATATTGGAAGCACTTCCTTGAATATCTTGTAACGAAATATTGAAATTACCTACAGAAGGATTTGGGTAAATATTTACTTTTTCAATATTTACTTTTTCCACTCCGGTTACACAACTATTGGGATTGAGCACAGGTGTTAGCCCTGTTGTACCACCTGCACATGTTCCGCATGAATCTAAGAATGCTGTACCACCGGTTACATTGTAACAGTCTATGCTTTGTACAATTACAGTTACGGCAGAAGAAGTAGTGCTGGTTCCGGAATTATCTGTTGCTACAGCTATAATTTGGTAAGTTCCAATGGCAACATTAGTCCAGTTGAAAGTGAACGGACTGGCATTATCGGTGCTTAACAAAGTTGTTCCATTGTAGAATTTAACCGATGCAATGGTTCCGTCTCCATCTGTTGCAGTAGCATTAATAGTGATGCTTGCAGGTGCGCCAAATGTTGCGTTGTTCAAAGGGGAAGTAATGCTTACGGTTGGTGATTGATTGCCTGTGGCGCACGGACCGTTATCTGTCCATTGACCAATATTTTGATCGGGTTGGTTGCCTTGCGACCACCAGTTAGCAGTGTAGATGTGTCCGTTATAAGATGCTTGCATTCCTACAGTATAAATTGAACTTGAGTTCCATGCCGCTGCGGCACAACTTGTGCTTACTGTAACGGTGATGGAAGATGATGTTGTTGTTCCATTCAAATTGTCATAAGCTTTTGCAGTAATAGTATATGTTCCAACAGCTACATTCATCCATGAGTAAGTGAATGGATTTCCACTATTTCCTGTTCCAATTAAATTCGCTCCATTGTAAAATTCTACTTTAGAAATCGTTCCGTCAGGGTCGCTTGCCAACGCTGCTAAATTAATGCTTGCAGGAGCGGTGTAAGAACTATTGTTCGCAGGTGTGGTAATGAAAACTGTTGGATTTTGATTGCCCACCGTTACATTAATTACACTGGATGTTGTAATGCCTGTAGAATTATCGTAAGCCTTCGCAGTAATTTGATAATTTCCTGCCACCACATTACTCCATACAAAACTATAGGCTGCAGAATTATCTGTGCCCAATAAAGTATTTCCATTGTAGAATTCTACTTTTGAAATGGTGCCATCGGGATCGCTGGCTGTAGCATTGATAGTAATAGTAGCGGGTTGAGAGAACATGGCATTGTTTGATGGGGAAGTAATAGTAACTACCGGACTTTGATTTCCAACAATGATGGTATCTAAATTAGATGTTTTAGTACCGCCTAAATTATCGTATGCTTTTGCAGAAAGATAATAAGTTCCGGCAGCTACGTTGGTCCATGAATAAGCGTACGGACTAGTATTGTCTGTTCCCAATAAAGTGTTGCCCTGGTAAAATTCTACATAACTAATCGTTCCATCGGCATCGGCTGCAGTAGCTGTTAAATTAACGGTTGCAGGAACACTAGGGTAGAGTGCATGATTGGCAGGAGCAGTTAATGTTACTGTGGGTAAAATATTACTTAGCCCACAAAATTCCATTTCAGCAATATTGCAATATCCACCGTTGGGAGAAAGATATCTAACGTATCTGAAAGTATTGCTGCTTAAGCTGCTCACTTCATTCCAACCCGATGCAGGATTTGCAGAAATCACATATAAATCACTTACTCCAGATGCAAAATTTGAAACATTAGAACCTTGAAATTTCCCACCGTTCATTCTTGCTTCTTGTCCGGCACGCGGGTAAAAACGAATTGCACTTACTGTTTTTGCTGTTGCTAAATCCAATCCTGTATAACCTCCGTTTGCTGTACTACAATCAAAGAAAGTACTCGTATTTCCATCGCTTGCTTTGTCGTATTCACTTCCTGCAGCATAAGCGGGTGAGGTACCAAATGTACTTCCTGTAAGTTTGGTACAAACTAAATTTACAGTGATGTTTGCTACGGTTGATGTTTTGGAAGCCCCTGTATTGTCGTAAGCTTTTGCGGTAATGCTGTAAGTTCCAAAAGGTACATTGTTCCAGGTATAAGTATAAGGAGCAGTAGTTGCTGTGTACAATAATGTTGCTCCGTTATAGAATTCAACTTTAGTAATATTTCCTGTGTTAACAGTTGCTGTTGCCGTTAAATTAATAGTTGCAGGATCGTTGTAGCTGGCACCGTTTGTTGGATTGGTTAGTGTAACTGTTATGTTTTGGTAAGTGCTCACCAATGGCGATTCCCACATCCCTCTTCCATAAAATGCAACTCTTAATAAACCCTGATTTTGTGCATTGTTATAGATCATCAAATCGGTAATGTCGCTAATGATAGGTAATCCCTGTGCATAGTTTACCCACGACGATAAAGTGTTGTCTTTGTAATAAACACCTAAATTGTAAGAAGCGTAAATTGCTTCTGTAGTGCTGAATCTATCGGCCACTAAACCGTTCACTACCGACGAAGGAAATCCTGTTGTTAAAGTCCAGTTTGCACCCTTATCTGTTGAGCGGTAAATTTTATTGTAAGCGGCAGCGTAAACAATATTTGAACTTTTTATAGGAGCAATAAATCCGTTACTTGAAGTTGATTGCGGTAAAGTTAAAGTAGTGAAAGTAGCAGATGAAGTGGCATTATCAGAACGATAAACATTCGATCCGCTGTTGATGATGTACAACACATCGGCATTACCCGGATCTACTTCAATATCTTCTACAGTTCCTGTTGGGAGAGTGTAAATTTGAGTCCATGTTAAAGTAGAAGCCGACAAATTACTACATCTGTAAACCACACCTCCTGCAGTGCAATATCCTGTTGCGGTATTGGCTGCAGTAAATGCATATTTTGTTTTGTTGGTGTTGGATGGAGTAAAAGGTAAATTCAAATTTTTAGAATTTACGGTGATTGTTTTTCTGTTGGCTGATTCGTCATCGTAAACGGTATTTGCTAAGTAATCAAAAAATTCTTCCGGCCCCCAGTCACCTCCTCTGTCGTTGTACCATGTTCCGGTTTTGTAATAAAATCCACCGTTATCTTGTGTGCCTATATAAGCGTAATCCGGACTAATATTACTTATTGCAGCTCTATAAATTTCTGTGCAGGCTAGTCCATCCGAATTGTTAGTCCATGCTCCTGTTCCTTGCACAGTATTTGAGAAAACACCACCGTCGTTACAGTTCCATAATTTACCAGAAACATAAGGATCGAAAACCAATTGATGTTGATCGGTATGTAAATCGTAAGCCCATGAAGTTTGTTGATTGTTCCATGTTATACCACCATCGGTTGTTCTCCAAATGATGTGTGCGCAGAGGTACAATTCGTTGGCGTTAGTTGGACTCGCTTCAATATCAAAACCGTAATTTCCTTGTCCGGTAGAGCTGGCATCATACCCTGTTAATTTTTTAGTGTATTCAGATCGTTGTGCAGTAAAAGTTGATCCGCCGTCGGTTGATTTGTAAACTTCGGTTGCATCGCTAGCACCCATGTTTACCACATAAACCACATTGGTGCTTGCAGCAGTAGTAGCTACCCTGGTTCCGTTGGCACCAAACACAAAAGCAGGAGAACTTATTTTAGTCCATGTGCTTCCTGCATCTGTTGAACGATAAAATGCTTTTGATGCGGTGGCATAAACTGTTTGTCCGTTGGTACCCGGTTTAAAACATATATCCTGAAATGCATCAGAAGCAGATTTCAAACTCCAGTTCGCACCGGCATCTGTTGATTTATAAATGCCACTGTTGGTAGCAGCGATAATGGTATTGTGATCGGTAGGTAAAAAAATTATATCAATCACCAACTTATTTCCCATGCCTGTGTTCGATACGGTAAAAGTTTGTCCGCCATCACTTGATTTGTAAACACCCACACCACTGCTGTAATAATTGGCATCGCCTGTTCCCCAATAAATAATTTGATCATTGGTGGGATCAACAGCTACCGATGCACTTTGATAACTGTATTTATCGGTTCCTAAAACATTCCAGCTAACACCTTTATTGGCGCTGTACCATAATCCTCCGGAAGGAGAAGCACAATACATTTTATTGGCATCAGTGGCGTGAAATTTAAATTGAGAAATTCTTCCTATTCCATGTACTTGTCCGATAGTTTTTACAGGAAATAAAGTAGGTCCTGTAATGGTCCATGTGGGTGTTTGAGCATTGAGAGTGCCTACTGTAAGCAATAACAAGGCAAGTAAAAAGTGTATATATTTTTTCATTGTTTTTTATTTTGAAGGTGTTGCTGTTTTTCTGTTGTTGAGTTCTTGTTGAACCATAGCTTCTCTTTCATCTTGCGACATAATGCTTCCATCTTCTTTTACATAAGGAGCATTTTCGCGCAGCCAAAACACAAATTTTTTGTGCTCAACAGAGTACTGAAGAATTTCAGCATTGTAAGTTTTTTCGCTTTTGGTTAAACGAGAAAGTAAAGAGCGTTTTTCACCTCCTTCTTCTTTTTCACCTTCCATGATGCTTTCCGGATTAGGTTTTCCTTTCCAATATTCTTCGAAAGCAGCTTTAGCCTGAAAATAATTCACGTTGGAATCATTCATCATGTTTATCCAATGAGGGTGATTGCGGTATTCGCGCAATTGTTTTTTGCTTACATTTTGTGCAAAAGCAGAAGATGAAAAGCAAATAAGAATAAATAAAATTTTGGTTTTAAGAAAAGCACGCAGGCCTTCCTTCAATGAAAAAGTGTTGTTCATGTTTGTCCCCTTTAAGTAGTATTAAATGCAAGTAGTAAAGTGTAAGATAGGGAGAATATTAATTTATACAAGTCCCTTGCATAAAAATGCAGGAATGTACGTATCCACTGTCTTTTTTGAATAAAGGAAATGGAGAAAATAAAGCGATACAAAGAATATTGAATTTAATGGGGATTAGGGAAACACAAAATTATTGCACTATAATTTTTGTAGTAATTATTTCTTTTTCATTTATTTTTTTGAGCTGAATAGGATAGAGAATGTCAAACACGAAATTGAGAAAAGTAAGCTTGCCCTCTATAAATTGTAGTTGTGTTTTTGATCGACGGTAAATCGTCTTCATTTACCGTCAATCCCCCTTTATGATAGTGTCCCCTATAATGCCTGCCCAAGATAGATTTAATTTTATTATTCCATATTGATTTATGTTGTAAGAAGCTTAATGTCCATAGGTTTTACAGAAAAAATCAAGTTAATTACAATAAAGATCAAACTAATAGGCGTCTCTTTTATCTCTAAATTCTTTGGGTGATAATCCTGTCTCTTTTTTAAACACCCGATTAAAATGTGGAATTTGATTGTAACCACATTTATAGGCGATTTCTGAAACGGGGGAATCACTCTCTTTAAGTAGGCGTTTCACTTCACTAATGCGTACCATGTTAATATATATACTAAAAGAGCTGTTGAGTTCTGATTTAATAAGTTGTCCGATTTCCCGGGAAGAGATCCCTAAATCATTTTGGAGATCGCTCACCGACAGGTCGGGGTTAGAGAAATATTGACCAATATAATTTTTGATTTTATCGATTTTCTTTTCGTTATCTCCTGTTTCTATTTGCACGGCATGAATAGGTATGATGATCTGTTCTTTTTTATTTGTTTTTTTCTGTTTAAGATACCATAAAAAAGTACCCATATAAATAAGTAAAGCAACCATTAAAAGAGAGAAAAGAGTGGTGCTATTGTCGTGATAAAAGTAAATACTGCTTACATTGATCTCATCGTTGATATTAGGTTTAAGTGCCTCACAACTTCCTACAATGAAATATTTCAGGTTTTGGTGATTCGTAATAGGTTCGTTGGTTTTATTTAGTCCATAATATCGTAACCACCAGCTACGTATTTCAAATTCATCCAAAGAAATGTTGTAATCTTTTTCTCCGTCATAGTCTATTACTTTGGTAAAAGGAATTTCGGGATATTTTTGTTTATGGTAACTGGGATAGTCAAATTTTAGTGTGACAGGAATTCGTTTTCCTTCCTTACATTTCAAATGGATAGATACAGCATTAAATGTTTGGGTGTTGAGTAAAAACTTTTCCTTGATTTTGTTCTCTAAGAACAGGGCCACAAAAGGTTCGTCTTTGGCAGAAGTGAGTTGGTAATTTAATTTTAAAGTTTGCTCATCAACATAAATTTTCGAAGTAGAATAATGTTCGATTTCTTCATGATAAGTATCTATATGAAGATTTTTTAAATTGTTGGAAGGAAATAGGTATTCTTTATCGAAAGAAATAACGAACGAAGCAATAATCGCTAATAATAAAGTGAACGATAATAGAAATATAAAATACCTTGATTTGATCAGGTCCTTCCTTATAAACATAGCGTGCCTCAGTAGTTAAATGCTTTGGTAAGTTCAAGAAAAGAAATTAAGTACGCAAGGCTCTCGGGAAAAATACGGAGAACTACCTATAGATGATATTTAGCTTTTATTTTATCGGCCAAAAAAATTGATAACTTTTCATATGATTCGTAAGTCCATCCGGCTATGTGTGGCGATAAAATAACTTTTTCAGATTGTATTAAATATTGAAAAGCTTCAGGTAGATTTTTGGCATCCAGATTTTCAAAAGAAGTGGCTTCATATTCTAAAACATCTAAACAAGCACCGCGAACTTTCCCTCTTTTTAAAGCATCCACCAAGTCTTCTGTTTGCAAACATTTTCCGCGTGCTGTATTGATGAAAAAAATATTTTTCTTGAATTGATTAAACCATTTTTCGTTAGCGATATTTTTGGTTTCTTCAGTTAAAGGAAGATGCAAACTTACAAAATCGGCGTGTTCAAAAATCTCTTCCATTGAAGCTTGATGATCGTGATCCATTTTGTATTTATCGTAAGCCAATATTTTTACATCAAAACCTTGTAAACGTTGTGCTACTGCAGAACCCATTTGTCCGTATCCCATTAGGGCAAAGGTTTTTCCTTTTAATTCAATGCCTCTGTTTTCTGCTCTTTTCCAAATACCTTTACACACTTCTGCATTGGCAATTTTAAGTTTGTTGATGAGCATTAAGATCATTCCCAACACGTGTTCGGCAACAGCGTCTCTATTCCCTTCAGGAGAATTAAAGCATTCAATGTTTTTTGATTTGGCATAAACTAAATCAATGTTTTCCATACCTGACCCTGAGCGTGCAATGAATTTTAAATTCGGACAAGCATCAATGATTTCCTTAGTGATCTTAAATTTCGAGCGAATGATTAAGCCTTCGTATTGGGGCAAGATTTTTAAAAGTTCTTCTCCTTTCAAATGCGAACATTCATCTACCACGCAGCCATACGAACGCAATTGCTCGTAGAGAATAGGATGTACGCTATCTATGGCGATGACTTTCATGTGATAAAAGTAGCGAATTAACTCCTTATTTGTTGGGGCAAAAAATATTTTTTAAAAATCGTGGGGACGTTTTAACTCTTTCACCATTAATAGATATAATCAATTCTAAAACGTATGAAACATTTTTTAATTTTATTTCTTCTTTTTTGTTCTGTAGTGGCTACTCATGGCCAGACCAATTTTTTGCAAAAAGTGGTTGCTGTCGACCGTTTCTCTTCAGAATATTTTGGTATGACCACTACTATTTCGGGAAATATTGCTGTGGTAGCTTCTCCTGAAAATGTGAGCGATGAGAACAACTCAAATTTATTAAGTAAGGCCGGTGCAGCATATGTCTATGAAAGAGTAAATAATGTATGGGTACAAAAGCAAAAGCTTGTAGCCAGCGACAGAGCCGAACAAGATTATTTTGGCTATTCTTTAGATGTTGAAGGCAATTACATTATTGTTGGTGCTAAACAATACAGAGAAGATGCCAACGGAAATGAATTGAATAATGCCCCGGGTGCGGCTTATATTTTTGAAAAGATCAATAATAGTTGGATGCAAGTAAAAAAATTAATTCCTGCCGATGCTAAGAATGGAGATTGGATAGGAAGCTCGGTTAAGTTGAGCGGTAATTTTGCTTTTGTAGCTGCCATTGGTTCTGATTTTAATGCTCAGGGAACCGATTCTATTTATAGTGCCGGCGCTATTTATGTTTTTGAAAATACAGGAAATGATTGGGTAGAACGACAAAAATTAGTGGCTAACGATCGTCATATATCCGCTGGCTTAGGTTGGACAATGGATGTTTCAGGAGATTATTTAATTACAGGATTGCCTTTTACAGAATACCCTGAAAATAATTCGAATAAATTGATCGATGGAGGGGCTGCATATGTTTTTAAAAAGGTAAATGGTACATGGGTTCAGGATGTAAAATTGTGCGCACCTATTTTAGAATTGGGAATGCAATATGGTTCTATAGTAATTATTGAGGGTGATGATTTGTTTGTTGCGGCAACAAGCGAAAATGGTGATAATTATTCTCCTGCCCAATTGGCTTATGAAGGAGGAGCTGTTTATCATTACAAAAATGTAAACGGTGCCTGGACCTTTCAGCAAAGAGTTGTAGCTCCCGACAGAGCTGAGGACGATGTTTTTGGATTTGGAATGGCCGTAGAAGATGACTATTTACTTGTGGGATCATTGACATCAACAGATACAAGTAACCAAAATTCTATCACCATGGCAGGAGGAGTTTATTTGTATTCACGTATTAACGGAACATGGAATTTCACAAAAAAAATAGTTGCTCCCGATCGGGTACAATATGGTCTTTTCGGATTTTCAATTGCTGTTTCCGATAGTAATGTTGTGGTGGGTGCTCCCTACAATAGTTTTGATGAAAATGGTTTGAATGAAATTCCATTAGCCGGGGCTGCATATTTTAATAATTTAAATTATCTCACTTCTACCATTGAAATTTCTAATCCATCGTTATCAGTATTCCCTAATCCTTCTAGCGGAATGGTTTCAATTAATTTTTCGAAAAAAATTGGAAATAACTCTACAGTAAAAATTTATGACATCACGGGTGCACTTATCAACGTATATGAAGTAAAAAATAATGTGCCTTTAGATTTGACGACACTTGCCAATGGATTATATTTGATTGAAATAAATAATGGCGTTGAGCGCTATCAAACGAAATGGATTAAAGAGTAGTATTGTACCGAATTTTACCCATGACCGACCAAGAAATAATAAACATACTCAGAGATGGAAAAGAAGATAAAGCTTTGCTGAAGTTGTATAAATTTTATCCATCAGTAGAGTATTTTTTAAAGATGAATGGTGCTTCAAAAGAAGAGGCATTAGACGTGTACCAAGATGCCTTGTATATTCTTTGTAAAAAGGCAAAAGAAAAAGATTTTAAGTTGAGTGCACAGCTCAGTACTTATCTTTTTAGCGTAAGCAAATATATTTGGAAAGAGTCGTTGATAAAGAAGAATAGGATGGTGCCTTTCACTATGGAAGCACATGAGATAGTGGATGAAACTTTGATTGTTGAAGAAGAAAAAGCATCGGTAGCAGAAAAAGCATTGGCAAGTATTGGCGAGAAATGTTTTGAAATTCTTAAAGCCTTTTATCATGAAAAACTGAACATGAATTTGATAGCAGAGGCTTTCGGATTTGCAAATGAAAAATCTGCCAGAAATCAGAAATATAAATGTCTTGAAAAAGCGAAATCAGAATACTCAGAATTAAGCAAAAGTAAATGAGACCTGTATTAGTTGAAATAGAACAAATTGAAAGATATCTTTTGCAAGAGATGTCTTCTGATGAGCTATTGCTTTTTGAGCAGGAGCTGAAAGGTTCTGTGGATTTGCAAGAGAAGGTTGAAGTGCAAAAAATAGTGTTAAGAGGTATCGATAGAAAAGTATTCAAAGTAGCAGCTTCTGCTGCTTTTGCGAAAGGTTTATGGATAAAAAAAATGTGGTGGGGTGGAGCGGTTGTTGCTACATCTTTTTTGATTGTGTTGGTAGTTGTTTTATTGATTAACAAAACAAAAGAAACCAAGACACACCAGCCTCAAAACAATTTGAAAAATGAACAACAAATTCAAGACAGTATACCACCTTTAAAACTTCATCTTTCACCTAACAATAAACCGCATCCACCGCATTCTTCGATACGTGATTCTGAGCCTTCGTCAGATTCAATTCCAATCAATAATTGGCAAGAGGGAAAACCCAAAACGGAACAGAATTTTCAAGAAGAGATCAAACAAAATCCAAGACCAACTAACACTTACAAGAAAAAATACGATACGTTATGGTCGGGACAAAGCATCAAAGATGAATCGATCAATATTGTTGTCGCCAAGTTCAATGCGAGCATTAAAAACACAATGATTTTATTGGCCGATGGCACCATTCAATCTGATCTGGAAGGCTTTAACGCAAAGCTTTGGTCTATCAACGACAAAAAAACAAAGATCACTATTAACAATCAGGTTTATTTTATGAAATGGGATAGCGCTAATAAAACCTTTAAAGTGAAATTGAAAGAACAAAATACATCTTATCATTTTGTTTTCAGCGCAGGAGGAAATGCTTCTGTAAGTAGCGGTGTCGAACTTAATCTTAACATTAAAGAAAAAAAATAAAAAAGTGTGGGGACATTTGAATCATTTTACCATCAATTAGAAAATGATACACAATTCAACTTCTAATTTAATGCTGTATGAAAAATATACGATTTGCCAACCACCGATTTTTAGCGCAAAATATCGTTCAAAGCGGAAGTTTACTTTTTTAATGATTGATATGAGCAATCAAATTAAGACCAGTGAAGACTTAAAGAATTTTTTAAATCTGTAATTTAAGTCTATGAAAACATCTTGTTTTATTTTATTCAATTTAGTCTCATTGTACATATATTCTCAAGTCAGTATTCTTGATTATTACGATGACGGTACAATAAAAGAATCTTATAGCAAAAAGGGAAATGGATTTGTAGGTGATTATAAATTCTATTATCCCAGCGGACAGTTGATGCTTTTCTCTCATTCCGATTCTGTTTGTGAATTTGATCCACATTTTCAACCTGAGATCTACCCTTGCGAATTTTCGGTAGTTTACCACGTTGACCATAAAACTAAACGACTAGTTAATATTTGCAATCGTGCAGACGAAACAGCAATGTGGATAATTTATAATTGTAATATTCCCATCAAGAATCCATTTACAATGTATCATCAAAATGGAAATATTTTAGGAAATTTCAGTAATTACGATCAAAATAGTAAATATGAACTTTGTTTCGATACTCTTTTTAATCCCGCCGGTGATCCTGCGGTTAGCAAATATAATTTGACAGATACATTGTCGAAAAAAAGATTTCTACTTACAAAATATCATGCTAAAAAACCTTACGCAAAAGAATTTTATATTCAAGATAGTTTAGGAAATTATAATTTATATGAGGAACAATATTGTGATGGGCATTCTCCCTGGGTAGTTGTTAATTCTAATTATTCATTTTTGCATAGCAGAATCTCTGGCAAAGATAGTTTGATGTTATTATCCGTTCAATATTGCTATGGAAAGATTGATTCCTCCTTTTATTATCCTGCGCATCCTAAAATTAATTTCAAAACCTGCACCGATCCTAATACGAAATATAGAATTCATTTTAGAATAGTAAGAAAAGGACCAATATGGTATTATGAAAAAATAGGAGTGTTCGACAATATAGAAGTTCATGGTTTTTATCATTACAATGAAAATGAGGCTCATTATGATTTTAAAAAATTAGATAGTTGCAGCTTAAGCAGAATGACAGGTATAGATTTTCTTGATGCTGTACTTTTAAAAGTGGACGGAAGGCTATATACCGGACAAGTTAAAATAATAAGAGGACGAGGAAAAAAACCTTTTTACTTTAAAGAAGGTGTTTTTTATTTTGACATGAGTGCTGCACTTGGCACTTTGGATATGAAATACGTAACAAAGCAAGAAACGGTAATGACTGCAGAATTTAAAGATGGGTATCCTGTCCATATAAACGATTATCAAGATTCTAAAATTATTCAAGATTGTTATCAAAAATAAAAGATTGAAAATCGTGGGCTTCTCAGCCAGTTAGTGGACCGACTTTCAGGGAAGCTATCACCTTCATCTGAAAAAATATTTTTTTAAAATTAGAAAGAATAATGAACTAAAGGTATTTTTAAGCCATGACAAAAACGTTTTATCCCTTTTTATTTTTGGTATTCAGCATTTTTCTACTACTGTGTTCTCCCTATTTGCTTTCAGAAGGAATGTTTATGGATGGATTAATGTATGCTACTGTTTCAAGAAATTTAGCAGAGGGGGAGGGCTCTTTTTGGGCATTGAAATTCTCGGATGTTTATTTGAATTCTTTTCATGAACATCCGCCTTTGGCTTATGGCTTACAAAGTATTTGTTATTCTGTTTTTGGAGATTCGATCTACGTAGATCGTTTGTATTCATGGGTAATGTGCCTGCTGTCGGCATGGGTCATTATTTTGATTTGGAAGAAAATTACAATAGAAAAATATCATTCTTATGCTTGGTTTCCATTGTTATTGTGGGTTGTAATGCCTTTAACCACCTGGGGGGCAGTGAATAATATGCTTGAAAACACAATGTTGTTTTTCGTTTTATGGTGCGTGTATTTTATCATTAAAAATGTACAGGAGAGAAAAGTGTTTTTTCTTCTCGCTGCAAGTTTTTCTTTGGCAGCAGCATTTTTTTCCAAAGGATTTACGGGTTTATTTCCTCTTTCATTTCCTTTTTTCATTTTTTGTTTTAAAAAAGATTATCCTTTAAATCGTGCCTTTATTGACACTCTGCTGTTGTTGTTGTTTTGCACATTGATTTTTTCCGCAGTATTAATATTACAGGAAGACAGTTGGAATAGTTTGCTGGCCTATTATGAAACGCAGGTATTGAATAGTTTGGCGAATGTGCAAACCGTAGAGACGCGATTTTTTATTTTGGGTAAACTTTTTACCGAATCGTTGATTCCTCTGGCTATCATCATAATACTTGCTATCATTAATCGAAAACAAAAAAAGGAGAGCAATTCCAATGAATGGTTATTTATATTGTTATGCTTGGGCTTAAGCGGTGTTCTTCCTATTATGCTGAGTTTAAAACAAAACGGACATTATTTGCTTACTACCTTACCTCTATTTGCAATGGTTTTAGCTCTTCTTGCTTTACCATCGTTATCAGCTTTAATAGATAAAATTCAATGGACTGAAAAGAAAGCAAAGCTTTTTTTATATTTCAGTATTGTGGTACTGATTGTGTCGCTGAGCTTAGTGTTTGTCCAAAAAGGGGAATACAGCCGCGATGAACAATTAATTGCCGATATAAAACAACTAAAGGAGATTCTTCCCTCAAAAACGATTTGCAGTACCAGTATTTCTGATTTTAACAATTGGGGAATGCAGGCCTATTTGTATCGTTACCATCATATTAGCTTGGATATTCAGCAACCTTCTACTCAAAAATATTTCCTTACAGAAGGCTCTAAAGCTTGTCCGGAGGGATATTCAGCAGTTTCTAGTCCCCTTAAAAGGCTTCGTTTATTTCAAAAAAAATAAAACGAAAGCAACCATTAAAATTTCCTGCGTCTTCTATACACACAATCACCAACATAAATAATTTCAGGCGATCCCCCGTTTTGCCTGAGATACCCCTAAAAAGGAGGAAGTGCCAAACACTTTCTCCTTTTTCTTTTTGGGAATCACAATTATTTAAGTACATTTGCGCACCAACATATGGATTTTGAACTGCAGGGGACCCAATAAGTCCCCTGCTTCATTCAGGAAAACTATGATTACAGAAACGAAGATTCGACAATTAGTGCAAGAGAAAATTGAGGGAACGAATCAGTTTTTGGTGGAAGCTAAGGTGGCAGGTGGTAATCGCATTAGTGTTTTGGTGGACAGTCCGGAGGGAATGCCTATCAAAGAGGTAGTAAGCATCAGCCGTCATATTGAAAGTTCTTTTGATCGTGAACAAGAAGATTTTGAATTGGTGGTTTCATCACCCGGATTAGATCAACCTTTTAAAGTTTTGCAACAGTATTTAAAATATGTGGGCAAAACAGTAGAGGTGAAAGCAGGAAATGGTAAGCGAATAGAAGGTTTACTGTTGAGTGTAGATGAACAGGGGATAGTGCTTGAAACCAGTGAAAAGAAAAAAATCGAAGGGAAGAAGAAAAAGGAAGTGGTGGTGACCCAACATGTATTCAAGTTTGAAGGTGCTGAACCTTCACAGAAAATAAATGAATGTAAAGTAGTTATTACGTTTTAAATTGTGATGATATGGAACAACAAATTGGTTTGATAGACTCGTTTCAGGAGTTTAAAGAATTTAAAAACATCGATCGTGAGACGATGATGAGTATTTTGGAAGACGTGTTTAGAAACATGCTTCAAAAGAAATATGGCAGCGATAATAATTATGATATTATCGTTAACATCGACAAAGGTGACTTAGAGGTTTGGAGAAACCGAGTGATCGTTGAAGATGGTGAAGTGGAAGATGATAACAGAGAGATTGCCTATTCTCAAGCGGTTAAAATTGAACCCGATTTTGAAGTGGGCGAAGAGGTTTCTGAAGAGGTGAAACTGGAAGATTTTGGTCGTCGTGCGGTTTTGGCGGTTCGTCAAAACTTAATTTCCAGAGTTTTGGATCTTGAAAAGGACGATTTATATAAAAAATATAAAGATAAAGTAGGAACTATCGTTGCCGGTGAGGTTTACCAAGTTTGGAAACGTGAAATCCTTATTTTAGATGACGAAGAAAATGAATTAATTCTTCCTAAATCTGAACAAATTCCTACCGACTACTTCAAAAAAGGCGACACTGTACGTGCCGTGGTTTTGAAAGTAGATATGAAAAATAACAATCCTGTAATTATCTTGTCTAGAACCTCTAGCGTGTTCTTGGAAAGATTATTCGAACAAGAGGTTCCTGAGATTTACGATGGTTTAATTACGGTGAAACGTATTGTGCGTGTTCCGGGTGAAAGAGCTAAAGTGGCTGTTGAATCTTATGATGACAGAATTGACCCGGTAGGTGCCTGTGTAGGTATGAAAGGTTCTAGAATTCATGGTATCGTTCGTGAATTAGGAAATGAAAATATCGACGTAATCAACTTCTCTGATAATGATGCTATTTTTATTCAAAGAGCATTGAGTCCTGCAAAAATTACTTCTATTCAATTGCGTCCTGAAGAAAAACGTGCGGAGGTTTACCTAAAACCCGATCAGGTTTCTTTAGCGATTGGAAAAGGTGGTTTCAATATTAAATTGGCTGGTAAATTGGTGGGTTATGAAATCGACGTTTACAGAGATACCGATCAGGATATTGAAGATGTTAGATTAATTGAGTTTAAAGATGAGATTGAAGACTGGGTATTGGCCGAATTGAAAGGTATTGGTTGCGATACAGCCAGAAGCGTTCTTGATTTATCAGTGGAAGATTTGGTGAAAAGAACCGATTTGGAAGAAGAAACTGTATTGGAGGTAATGAGAATTCTTAAATCTGAATTTGAAGAGCAATAAAATTTGTTTAAAATTAAAGCAGAGGATAAAACATTCTCTGCTTTAAGTTTTAAATCATAAAAATTAGAATATTTTATTTCATAACATGAGCGACACGGCACAGCCAAAAAGATTAAGTAAAGTAGCACGGGAATTTAACCTGGGCTTGCAAACTATTGTTGAATTTCTTTCCACTAAAGGAATAACAATCGATTCTAACCCGAATTCGAAAATTTCTGGAGATGAATATCGTTTGTTAGTAGAAGAATTTCAATCAGAAAAGTCTCTTAAAGAGCGCTCTGAAAAAGTAGTGGTTGGAAAAGAAAAGAAGGAAACCATCACTTTGGCTCCTAAAGAAACGCCGCCCGCTCCTGAATTGAAAGAAGAACAACTTTTCAAAACACGTCAGAAAGAAAATATTGAAGTAAAAGTGGTGGGAAAAATTGCTCTTGAAAAAGAAGAACTTGCCCCTGCTCCAAAAGAAATTCCTGCTCCAAAAGAAGTAAGTCCGGTTAAAGAAAAGCCTGTTGCCAAAAAAGAGGAAATTGTTGAAGAATCTCCTGCTGCTATTGAATCAGAAATTCCTGCTGCTCCTGCTGAACCGATTGATGAATTGATTCGCGCAAAAGCCGATAAAATTGACGGTCCGAAAGTAGTTGGTAGAATTGAATTGCCGGTTGAACAGAAAAAAACCTCTGGCCATTCTCAAAATGATTTCCACAAAAAGAAAAGAGAGAGAATTAAAAAGGGTCCC
>JAHEZM010000025.1 GCA_023251075.1 Flavobacteriales bacterium
ACATTCAATCCAAGTACAGCTGGAACTACAGCAGTAACTTATTCTTATACTGATGCGAATTCATGTTCGAATACCATCACCACGAATCAGGTGGTGAACGCAAAACCAGTTTTAACTTTTACCACCACACCGGTATGTGAAGGCTCTGCAACGATTAATTTTACAGCTACTCCGGCAGGAGGAACTTTTTCAACAGGAGCAACCTTCAATCCAAGTACACCTGGAACCACAGCAGTAACTTATTCTTATACCGATGCAAATTCATGTTTGAATACTGTCACAACAAATCAAGTAGTGAATGCAAAACCAAATCCAACTTTTACTACTACACCAGTGTGTGAAGGTTCTGTAGCTATTACTTTTAATGGTGCTCCAACAGGTGGTGTTTATAGCGGAACAGGAATAAGTGGCGCAACATTTTCACCTACTACGCCGGGAAGCACATTGGTTACATATACTTATACTGATGCAAATTCTTGTGTGAATTCTGTAAGTGCAACACAGGTGGTAAATCCTAAACCATTAATTAATTTACCTGATCAAACTATTTGTCCGGGGGGTTCAACTAATCTTGATGCAGGTCTAGGCTTTAATAGTTATGTGTGGGCGCCAGGTAATGTTCCTGCACAAGTTATTCCGGTGAATGCTGCGGGTACTTATACAATAACTGTAACAGATAATAATGGCTGTCAGAACTCTGATGATGTTGTTGTAAGCGTTAATTCTAATTTGAATATTGATTTAGGACCAGATAAAGAAATTTGTATTGGTGGGTCTCAAACTTTTACTGTAAATTATTCTGCTCTGGGTGTAATATATACCTGGTTGAGTGGTGAGAATACAAAAACCATTACTGCAACTACAGGTGGTACCTATCATGTGGATGTGGTTGATCCTTTGGGTTGTTCTGGCTCGGATGATGTTGTATTAACAGTAAATCCACTACCACAACCAATATTGGTTGATAGAAAAATTTGTGAAGGACAATCGTACACTTTCGACGGTGGAAATTTTAGTAAGTACAGTTGGAGTTCAGGTGAACAAACCAAAACGATTAATAAATCTGTAGGAGGTTCTTATATACTTACCGTTACCGATGCTAAAAATTGTGTGGCTTCTGATACAGCAAATTTAGTGGTGAATCAAAATCCAGTGGTGAATTTAGGAAATGATTATTCGGGTTGCGAAGGAACAAATGTGATTTTCGATGCAGGGAATACGGGTAGTACCTATTTGTGGAATACAGGAGCATCAACACAAACCATTAATGTAACAACAACTGGTTCTTATTCAGTTCTTGTGACCGATGCTAATAATTGCAAAGGAAAAGATACTGCCAATACCAATTTTATTGAAGTACCTCAATTGGAAATAGGAAGTGATAAAGAAATTTGTGAAGGTGAAACAGTGGATTTAAATGCAACAGTGAGTCCGGCTTCCTCAGTGGTGAGATGGAGTACCAACGAAACCGGACTAAGTATCAATGTTTCTTCTGCAGGAAAATATATTGCTACTGCAAGCAATGGAGGTATTTGTTCTGCAAAAGATACCTTAGAACTGTTTACTCACAACAAGCCCAAAATTTTTCCGATGGCAGAACAAACACTTTGCTTTTTAGATACCAATGCAACGGAAATTACAGTGGAATCAGATGGCGCTACTTTTTTATGGAATAACAATGCAACTACTTCAACCATTTCTGTAGCGCAGGGAGGAACTTATTCTGTAGATGTTTTTAGTGCCTTCGGATGTAAAGCTTCTGAATCCGTAGTGATTCATGAAAAATGTGAATCTTCTCTTTTTGTTCCTAATGCTTTTTCTCCTAATGAAGATGGAAAAAATGATGTGTTTTATGTTGAAGGCGTGAATATTTATGACTTTGAATTATGGATTTTTGATCGTTGGGGTGAAATGATTTACCATTGCCAGGACATGTCGCAAGGCTGGAATGGAAAAAGAAATAACACCATGCAAGAGGCGCAAATAGATGTGTATGTTTGGAAAATAAATTACAAATATTGGGACGATAAAGAAAAAGGGAAACCATTAAAAGAAAGAGTGGGAACGGTAACGATCATTAAATAATTTGCATTTCCGAAAAATTGACTGCGGGATTTTGCAATTCATTTTATAAATCGTTTACAACAATAATTGATGGATTAGTTAAAATGATTTAATTTGCTGCACGAATGTTGGTTCAAGTCTTCATTTGAACTATTTCTAACTGCAGCTTAATGTCAACACTAGTAAACCATCCTAATGAATTGAGAGGCCTTGTTCCTAGGGATACTCTAAAATCATTACATGAAGTAAATACTTTGCGCGGAATTCTCTCCATTGTTATAGAATGGACTTTAATTATTACTGCTGCTTATTTCTGTGAAAAATATTTTTATTGGCCTGTTTATATTTTCGCTGTTATTTTTATTGGAGCTCGTTTGCTGGCTCTCGGATTAATTATGCACGAGTCGGTGCATTATCTCATTTCTAAAAATAAAACACTTAATGATTTTGTAGCTGAACTTTTTTGTGCCTGGCCTTTGTTTATTTCAATGAGATCGTATCGTGTTAAACATTTAGCCCATCACAAATGGCTGAATACTGAAAAGGATCCTGATTATGTTGCCAAAACCGATGAAAACTGGCGCTTTCCAATGTCGGTAAAAAAATTCATTAAAATTATTTTTACGCAAATAAGCGGATTAGGTGTTTTTGAAACTTTCAAAGTAATGTCGAGCAAACAAATGAAAGTCAAAAAAGAAAATCCACCACTTTGGTATCCTATATTCAGAATTTTATTTTATGTAATAGTGATCTCTTCTTTTGTTTATTTTGATAAAGGAATGTTGTTGGTGAAATATTGGATTATTCCTTTTGCAACATGGACTCAGGTAGCTAACCGATTGAGGAGAATTGCTGAACATTCGGGCATTGAAGGAAAACATCTGTCTATGCAAACGCGAACAACAAAACACGGATTTTTATCGCATTTACTTTTAGTACCTAAAAATATTTCTTACCACTGCGAGCATCATTTGTATCCCGGAATACCCTGTTATCATTTACCTAAAGTGCATAATGAATTGTTGAGGCATGAAACAGTGAAAGAGAATTTTCATGTTTCGGATACCTATACCGATGTTTTTAAAGATTGTATTATTACCACTAAAAATTCTGAAATAGTATAATGAGTACGTTGCCTATTGTTCCTGGTAGAGGATTAGTAACCAATACTTCTACACAAATGCGTTTAGATTTTTTAAAAGACAATCATTTGCCTTTTAAAAATTTAGCGAATTCATCTTTGGATATTTCTCAATTACAAAACAATATTGAGTCGTACATTGGCACTGTAGAGATTCCAGTTGGCGTGGTGGGTCCCTTGTTGTTCAATAGTAATCAACAATCAGAATTGGTGTATTGCGTAGCCGGAACTTTAGAAGGGGCCTTGGTTGCCAGCATGAATCGCGGCGCTAAAGCTGTGAGTTTAAGTGGTGGATTTTCTGCCAAAGTGCTGTGGCAAAAAATGTGTAGAGCACCTTTGTTTTTATTCAACAATGAAATAGATGCTAATGTTTTTGTAGTTTTTGTGGAATCTGTTTTTGAGGAAGTTAAAGCCATCACCCAAAAATATTCTAATCATGCTCAATTATTAGAAATTAAAATTATTCAGCAAAATGAAAATGTTCATTTAAAGTTTGTTTATAGTACCGGTGATGCATCAGGACAAAATATGACCACCACCTGTACCTGGCATGCCATGCTTTTTATTGTTGAAGAGTTTAAAAATAAAACAGGAATAGTGCCTGTTGATTTTGTGATTGAAGGCAATGGTGCTTCCGATAAAAAAATATCGCACTATAATATTCAGGAAGGACGAGGTACTCATGTGGTGGCTGAATGTTTTTTGAGTGAAAAAATTATTCGTGAAGTTTTGCGTACTACTTCAGAAAAAATGGAAAATTGTTTTCATCCTTCTAAAAAATTGGCGAAACAAGATGGAATGGTGGGTTACAATATCAATGTGGCCAATGCTATTGCTTCTGTTTTTGTGGCAACCGGACAAGATTTGGCCTCTGTGCACGAATCGGGGGTAGGTATTCTGAATTTAGAAAGAAGAGATGGTGGATTGTATTTACAACTCACCCTTCCCAATTTAGTGATAGGAACTGTGGGTGGCGGTACTCATTTGGCAAAACAATCGGAAGCACTCGCTGTGATGGGTTGTTTGGGAAGTGGGAAAGTAGAACGTTTTGCTCAATTGATTGCCGGATTTGCATTGGGTTTAGAGATTTCAACTTATGCGGCCATAGTGAGTGGTGAATTTGCTAAAGCGCACGAAAAGTTAGGACGAAATAAACCGGTTAAATGGTTGTTGAAATCAGAATTAAAACAAGATTTTCTTTTTAAATGTTTGAATTCTAAATACAGCAGTTCTGTTCTTCAAAGTATTAAAGTGATGGATGAATCACTTCTGGAAAATGGAATTATTACCAACGTCGCTGCGAAAATAAGTAAGAAATTAATGGGTTTTGTTCCTCTGCAATTTACATACTGTACTGAGCATAGCGATGAAGTGCTTTCCCGGAAATTATTGCTGAAATCGAAACCATTGGATGAAGAAGTAATTAAGGGTTTGCATGTTATTTCAGCTTCTATCGATCCCAAACTTTCCGATTTAATTAAAGCGTACAAAAACACCTTAGAATACAAAAATTCTCATTTGAAAGAATTGGATATTTATACCTTTTTATTTCACGAGAATTTTAAATTCATTCCCAATTATTATGGTAAGTTGGTGAATGAAACCCGTGAAATTTATTTTTTCATTCAGGAGTTTTTAGATTACTCTCAAATGAGTATTATTAATTCAGAGAATCAACCTGAGTTATGGACTAGAAATTATATTGTAAATGTTTTACAGGTGATGTCGGGTTTTCATACTAATACTAAAACTCAAGAAATAAAATCTGTACAAGAATTTTCAGCATGGAAAGCTCTCCCTTTGTATGAAAAATTATTGTCGATTATCATCACTGAAAGAAGCGAATCATATGACATTTTACAGTTGAAAGAGATTATTAGCGATATGCAAAATTGGGAAAAAGAAGCCCGCGAAATCAGTATTCCTAAAGTTGTAATTCACAATGATTGTAATCCCAGAAATATAGCAATTCGCAACAATGGAGAGCCATGTATTTATGATTGGGAGCTGGCTGTTATTGATTTTCCCAGCAGAGATATAGTGGAGTTCTTAAGTTTTGTTTTATCTCCCCATTTCTCAAAAGAGGAGATGATGTTTTATTTGAATTATTACGCCGATTTAAACAGTAATTACACAAAAAAAGAATGGATCAGTGCCTATCGTTATTCTCTTAAAACATATATTGCTACTCGTGTTTCTTTTTATGAAGTATCGGGCATTTTAATTAAATATGATTTCTCTAATAGGATTTTATCTGTTGCTTTACGAATGTTAGATTTACTGAAAGAAAGTGAATAATATTATACAACATACTTTAATAGTAGTAGTACCATTGGTATTAACCAATACTTTACACATGTTATTGGTAAAATATTCTTGGTTGAATTTTTTAAATATTCCTATTTCCGATAAGTTTTTTGGTAAAAATAAAACATGGAGAGGTTTTGTTTTTTTAATAGTAGTGAATGCTATTCTTGTTTTTCTTATTACTCAACTATTTTCTATAGCACTCGATCATTCAGTATTGTTAGGTGCAATTTTAGGTTTTACTTATCTCTTGTTTGAATTGCCTAACTCTTACATGAAAAGAAAATTGGGTGTTGGTCCGGGTGAACAACATAAAAACTATCGTTATTTTTTTAGTTGGGTAGATAAATCTGATTCTGCTTTTGGTTTGAGTTTGGTGTATTTTCTTTTAGGTTATGTGGATTGGAAAATGGCCATACTTTTATATTTTATTTGTAGTGTTACACATATAGTGTCTTCGTTGATTTTAGTAGCTTTAAAAATTAAGTCTTCTTTTTAATGTATATAGAAAGTTTAGATAGCGTACTCAAAGAAAGCCAATCGGGAGCCAAAGCATTTCATTTGTCTAAAATGAAAAGAGCTGGTTTTCTTGTGCCTGCTGGTTTTGTTATTAATGCAAATGCTTTTGAATATTTTTTTCTAAAGAATAATAATCTGGATCATGCTTTTAAAATCGCATTGAACGATGCTTTAGCAAATATTTCAGCGAAAAGCTATATGGTAAGAAGTTCTGCGATTGGGGAAGATGGTGCAGGTAATTCTTTTGCCGGACAATTAGAATCTTTTCAAGCGGAAAATAATGTAGAAGATATCATTGCGAAATTATTTCTTTGTTGGAAATCTTATCAGAAAGAGAATGTAAATGTTTATCAAAATTCTTCAGGCGTGAAGCTACAGGGTATGGCTGTGGTAGTGCAGGAGTTGGTTGATCCTGATTATGCGGGTGTGATATTCTCTCGCCATCCTTTGAATGAGAAAAATATTTTGGTGGAGCATGTAAAAGGTCACGGAGAGCAATTGGTTAGCGGTAAAGTGAATCCCGAAAGTTTTATTTATTCTCGCGAAAACAAAAATATTTCTGCTAACATCCCTTTTGATTTTAAGGAAGGAATAAAAGTGGTAGAGCAGTTGGAGGTCTTATATAATCAAGCTTTAGACATTGAGTGGGCTATAAATAATAATCAATTTTATGTGCTACAGTCCCGACCAATCACTACTGCTGCGAAAAGTAAAAAGGTGTATTGGTCGAATACTAACGTAAACGAAAATTATCCCGATGCGATCACTCCGATTTTGTATTCTATTGCCCGAGATTCTTATTATCATTATTTTAAAAATCTTTCGAAATTATTTTTAATTCCTTCCGATAAGATTCAACAGCTAGAATCTGCCTATGCCAATGTTATTTCGGTTCATGGCTGTAAGATGTACTACAATATGAGTAGTATTCATGAGATCATTTCGGCTTCTCCTTTTTCGGAAATGCTGCTGAAATCTTTCGATAATTTTGTAGGCTATACGCAAGATAAAAAAGCCGAAATTAAAAAAGGGAAAGACAATAAAATCCGTTTTGTTAAAGAGGTTATTTCTTTTAATTATTCTTTAGAAAAAATTGTAAAAGAGTTTGAAGATAGAGCAAATCAATATCAGCGTGAAGCAGAAGAATCTATTTCCTTGGAGGAGCTGAAACAAAGCTTTCATAACTTTATTGAAATACGTATGCACAGCTGGTACAAGGCGTCGCTGGCCGATTTTTTTGCTATGTTATATCACGGACTTTTGGGCAAATTTTGCTCTAAATATTATACTGAAAATGCAGAAGGAATCCACAATCAGTTGATTCAGGCTATACCTGGCTTAATTAGCAGCGAACCCATTGTGCTGATGTACAAAATAAAAATGGAGTTGCGTAAAAGTACTTTGGTTTATCAGAAATTCAAATCGTTGGGTGCTGTTGAATTTTGGGAATGGATAAAAGCAGATCCTTCTGTTTCGAGTACTAAAAATTTGATCAATAATTATTTGCAAAATTTTGGTTTTCGATGTTCAGGAGAATTAATGCTAACCAGTAAAAATTACACAGAGGAACCTCATAAATTTATTGATTTACTGAAACAGTATGATGCTTTACCCGATGATAATCCTGAACTGATTATTGCCCAAAAGGGTGAGGAAAGAAAAAGAGTAATTCGTGAATTTAAAAATAGAATTTGGAAAAAAAACGGATTGAATATTTTTAAATCATTGGCTCATGTTTTCTTTTTAAATACCTTGATTCGTTTAGCCTCTAAAGGAATTTCGGCCAGGGAGAGAGTGCGTTTGAAGCAAGCGAGTTTATATTTTCAATTTAAAAATATTGTTTTAAAATGTGGAAGCGAGTTACAGAAAAGAAAATTATTGCATGAATCCAACGATATCTTTTATCTCCGATATCAGGAAATTATTGAGCTGTTCAATTCATCTACCATGCTTCCTGCTGCTGTTAAGGAAAAAATACAGTTAACTAAAGAGTATTTTGCAGCGCAATCGAAATTGGTTTATCCCGATGATTTTTATAGTCATTTGGGAGAGTTTCCTTTACCTTCTGAATTAGCAGATAAAATGAACTCACCAAACGATGCCTCTGTAATGAAGGGTTTGTGTGCTTGCGGAGGAAAAATTCAAGCGAGAGTAGTGGTGCTGAATTCGGTGATGGAAGCCCATAAATTACAAAAAGGCGATATTTTGGTTACGCGTCAAACCGACCCAGGTTGGGTGGTGGTTTTTCCTTTAATCAGTGGATTGATTGTAGAAAGAGGAGGAATGCTTTCTCATGGCGCTATTGTTTCCCGTGAGTTTGGAATTCCTGCGGTTGTGGGGGTAGAGGGTGCAACTACTAAATTGAAAGATGGGGATGTAGTTGTTTTAAATGCCTTTACAGGCGAAATTATTTTAGTACATGAATAGTTTGAAGATATATTATAAACAAAGAATTAATCTGGCGTTGTGGAGTTTGGTTACTCTTTTTTTGGTTGCGTTATCGTTACAAGAATTCCATCTCTCTAAATTTCATATTCTTAGTTTTCCCTTTGTTTTGTTTTTTCTATTGAATATGCGATTGTTTGATGATTTGGCAAATGTTGAATTTGATGCGAACAAAGAAAATAGAGCTTATACCAATCCAATTCACCAGCAGGATTTAAAGAAGTTATTAATTGCAGGTAATTTAATTTTATTAATCACACTCTTTTTGTTCAGCCAGCAAAGAGCTCTCTACTTATTTCTCTTTTTGTTGCTCAATCAATTCTTTTACGCTTTTTTCATTAAGGTAGGTAATTTCAGGTATTTTCTTCCTTTGTTGAAATATCCTTTTGTTATTTTTTTATTGAATTTATCGTACTCTTATACCATTTCTGAAGTGTTCATTGCTTTTATTGTTTTTGAAATTCTCGACGATAAAACATTCCCAGGCGAATTGTTGTCGTCAAATAAAATCTCTTTAAAAACACAGAAAGTATTAGCGTACTTGTTTCTACTTTTAATTTTAGTATTTCACTTAATTTTAATTTACTAATCATGTTTAATCCCCTAGAAGAAATAAAAAAATTAAACAATCCGGCTCGTTTTGTTTTTGAAGAAGTGTCGTGCTATCTCTGTGGTAGCAATAATTGCGAAAAATTCTTGGTAGGCGAAGATGATTTAACCGGTAAAGAAGGCGAGTTCCTTTATGTGAAATGCAAAAGCTGTTCTTTGGTGTATCAAAACCCACGCTTGCCCGTAGCTGGAATAAAAGAATTTTACGATTCAGAATACATTGCTCACCGAAAGAAAAAAGACTGGGGTATTTTAACTCCCTTGTTCGAAAGAGCAATGACCAAACACGACAGAGAGAAAGAAAAGCTGGTGAAAAAATATTGTGATTTAAATGCCCATACAGAAATTTTGGATGTAGGTTGTGCGGTAGGTACTTTTTTACTTCACTTAAATAAAAAGTATGGATGTAAAATTAGCGGTGTTGATTTTAAAGAGGGTTTGTCGTATCCCGATTTTGATAAAATAAATTTCTATCAGGGTTTATTTTACGAGCAAAATATTCCCGAAAAGAAATTTGATGTGGTAACTATGTGGCATTTCTTTGAACACGATTACGATCCTAATCTGTCGTTGGAAATGGCTAAGAAAGTATTGAAGCCTGGTGGTAAATTAATTATAGAAGTACCTCGTTTAGATTCACGCACTTTCAAATGGTTCAAAAGTAAATGGCCTGGAGTGCAGGCTCCGCAACACACGGCTTTGTATGATAAAAAGTGTTTTTTAGAAATGCTTAAAAAACACAATTTAGTGGTAGAGGAGTATTTACCTTATGGTGCTTTTCCAGCCTATTTCTACATATTCACTGGTATGTATTTCAAAATCATTGGCAAGGGCTTGAATTTGAATAAAATTATTTTTCCTTATTTCCTGGGACAGTTTTTATTAAGCCCCGTGTTGTGGTTTCAAAAGAAGTTAAATTTATCAATGCAAACTGTAGTATGTCAACTTCCTTAAAAAATATTTATCAGCTGGTGATTGTTTTTACAGTAATGACTATTACCGGTTTAATAGCCCTGCTGCTTAGGATTATTTCATTGGGTTTACTTACCAATTTCAACCGTAAGTATTTCATTGTTTATTCTTCTAAATTCACCATGTTTTTAGTGGGAATTAAACTAGTGTTACCTGATAAAAATCCAATACAGGAGGGACATTATTTCATTACATTTAATCACAATTCTTATCTCGATATATTTGCTCTAACTGCTTTAGGCTATACCAATACTGTTTTTTTATTGTCGGAAATAACATTAAGAATTATACCCCTCACAATATCTGCTTTAGCTATTGGTACAGTATATATTCCACAAAAGAAAAGCGAGAAGAGAAGAATGAAGTTTTTTTATAAGCTAGAGAAAAAGATAGTAGAGAAAAAAATAAATGTGGCTGGTGCTTCTGAAGGAGTGCACGACCATCATCATGGTATAGATAAATTCAATAGAGGCGTATACCATATGGCCAAAGTTTGTAATTTAAATATCATTCCCTTGTTTATTAATGTGCCTAAAGAATCAAATCCATTCAATAAATACAAATACTTTAAGAGGGGCGCTATTCAAATTGAAATATTAGAAACAGTAAGTACTGAGCACTGGAAAATTGAAAATTTAGATCTACATGTTCAGGAGATGCGGGATATTTATGTGAGAAAATTTAATCAAACGCATCAAGAAAAAATACAGTGATGAATAAGCACCATCCAATAAAAGAATTTAAAGCAAGTAATAAAATGGCTCTGCTGTTTTTGTTGTCGCCTTTACTGTTTTTTGTTTCCGGACTCTATTTATCGTTAATGAATTCTTTAGGATTATTGTTTATTCTCGGACAAATTTCTTTATCTGTTTTCTTTTTTCAGTGTTTTATTTTACTACATGAAACAGGACATTTCAGTTATTTCAGATCAAGATTTCTTAACAGAATTTCTGGAAATATTTTTGCTCTTTTGTCTTTTATTCCATTTACCAGTTGGGTAGCCATTCATAATTTACATCACAAATGGACTGGCTATCGTGATAAAGACCCTACTACAGAAGGAACAGTTTCTCCTAAATTTAGTGCCCCCCTAAAATTTTTAGTTAATTTCTCCTGGTTCTTTTTTGTTCCACTTTTTACAGTGGGATACAGGATTGGAAATTACTGGAACTTTAAAAAACTTCAACGACACCTGCCTGCTCAAAAATTACCGAAAATTTATTTCAATATCATGTTGCAAATTTTGTTTTATGTTTTTGTGTTTTACTTTTCTGGTAAATGGATAGTATATCATCTTCTCCCTGCTTATGTCTTAAGTTTGATGATTAGTGATTTATTTATTTTAAGTCAGCATTCTCATATCGAAATCCCTTTGTCTAATGGAAATAATGTGAAACCTATCCGATTTTCTGAGCAGGTTAAATATACCAGAAGTGTATCCTTATTCAGAAATTTAGGAAGATATATTTATTTCAATTTTAACTTGCATGAATTACATCATGCGTATCCAATTTTACCTGCATATTATTTAGATAAAGTTCATTTAAAAATGCCGAATACAGTGCGTTTTTTTACTTATCTGAAAGATGCAAAAATGATGAAGGGGATTGATTTTATTTTTAACACGTCGAAAAAACAAATTGGAAAAAATGGCGATATCAACAAGTATTGATAAAATATTTACTCGTAAAGAGGAATTTTTAAATATTATAACTTCTTGTATTGGTTTCGTTGCCAGTATTGTGGGTATAGTGGTTTTGTATCTTAAATCATCAGAAAACAACGTGTTAGCATTGATGATATACAGCACCACCATGATTTTCGTTTACCTTAGTTCGATTTTAGCACATAGTGTGAAATCGCGGGCAATAAAAATGCAAATGAATATTATTGATCATATTGCGGTTGATTTATTTATTGCGGGTACATACACTTCTTTAGTAGTAATACAACTTAAAGGTGAATTGGCAATATTGATCTTATGGTTGGCTTGGATATTATGTTTAACATCTGTAGTTTTTAAACTCCTTTATAAGGAAAAACCACAATGGATTTCTGAAATTTGTTATTTTATTTTAAGTGTTTTATGGTTGCTGGCTTATGATCAAATTTCTCAAACATTCTCCGCAGAAAGTATTGTTTTACTATTAGGTGGCATTGTGAGTTATTTGATAGGTTTATATATTTTTAAACTAGAACATCTCCCTTATAATCACCCTGTTTTCCACCTGTTTGTATTGTTGGGAACTACATTACACTTTATTCAGATTTATTTTTACTCTTTGTAGTTTTTCTGCATGGATAAATTGTAAGTCCAGTATAATCTCTTTTTAGTATGTTGATATCGACCATAACAGCAATAAGATTGCAAGCGGACAAACGATATACATAAAGATTCCCATCCCTTTGGAGATCTTAAATTCTTTTACATTATCCATTTTAACAAAGTATTGTTATGGATGAATTTAGCGATAAAAAATATCCATTGATACAGAACTTAGTGAAAGTGTGTTAAACCTTTATTTCCATGAAATTTGCGGCTGGATTTGGAAAATTTCTTGTGTTTCTGTTTTCATCCTTTCAATAGCCTCTCTATAAAGAAAAATTTCGCGGTGTACGTACTCAATTTATTTACTTCAAATGGTGATGGAAAGTATAATTTATTTTATGCAACCGGAAGAAATTTTACAGGAGAGAAATATGAATTTTTAATTTTCAATAGATGAGGTGAATTAATCTTTAGAAGTACCACGCCTACAGAAGGTTGGAATGCTAAAAGAGACAATAGTGCGATGCACAGATTATTAAATCTACTGTTCCAAATAGTAATATTCGGGTAAAAATAGTTTTTAAAATTCAATGGATTACTTCAGTTTTATTGATTCCAACTTAACAACTTTAATGTAATGAACTTATTAATCTTTTTAAAAGGGAGCAACACAAGGGGAATTAGAGCTAAATTATTTTATTTAGTTCTTATTTCTTTTTTGTTCAATATCGATTCCGCCACTCTTAATGCCCAATCCTGTTCTGCAAATTATAATAATCCTTGGCAGTGGGGACCGCATTCTACCTGGTTTTTTGGTGAAGGGGTTTTTATGAATTTCCCTAATGGAACAGGTGCTCCGGTGGTGACTTACAAAACTGTGATGGGTGATAAGAACAGAAGTTATGAAGGTACTGCTACATTAAATGATAATGCAGGGAATTTAATTTCGTATTCCAACGGACGAGGTTTTTGGGATGCAAGTGGTGCTGTTATTTCCAATGGTTTGCTAGCAGGAAATGAAGATGGCGCAGTTGGTGCGCGAAGTTCTGCTGTGCAAGGAATTGTTGCAGTTCGTCATCCATTTAATCCCGGAAAAATTTACATTTTTACTTGTGATGACGCTTTATCGAATATTTCAAACGGGGTGAATTACAGTGTGTATGATATTCAAACCAATACCATGACGACTCCTGTTCGTTTGAAAGATAATGCAGGAAATTACTACAGAACTACAGAGCAAGTAGATGCAACTTTTCATACCAATGGTTTTGATGTGTGGATTGTAGTTCGACAGTCGGGAGAGGCGAATTCTTCTGATTTTAAAAATTTCTACACCTACTTGCTTACTTGTAGTGGATTAAATACCACTCCTGTGAAATCGGTAGCCGGACCAACAATTAAAGGAACATGGAATAAGAATTGGGAAAGAGGATCGGTTAAATTTTCATGGAATGGAAAAAAAGCAGTTTCCGTTAATCATGTGAATGATTGGGCTTCTTATGATGAGGCAATAGTGGTTTACGATTTTAATCAAAGTACAGGTGTGCTCAGCAACACTAAAACAGTGGCAGGTAAATGGGGTGGAGGAACCTGGAGCGGACCCACCTACGAATCGATGTACGATTGTGAATGGGCGCCCGACAATAAGGGTATTTATATGGTTCCCGCTGGAGGTACAGCTCGCTTGTTGTGGATGAATGCTTCTTTTTCTACTAATGATTCTATTTACAATTCAATCAAAGTAGTTACTAATTTAGTTGCTATTCCCGGTGATATAAAATTGGGTGGTGATGGTAAATTGTATCAGGCTACTTTTCAGAATAATTTGAATGTGTACTCTTTTCCAACTGCAGCAGATTTGAATGCCGGAACCAATATTACACGCACAGTAATGAATCTTACACAAAATTCAACTTTAGGTTTAACCAATATGTTTATTCCTCCTATTGATTATTTGGATATTCAAACTCCACCAGCTCTAACTTGTAATGATGCTCCTATTGATTTAGCTGTAAAATGGTTTTGCAGAGGTACCGATGCAGAAGATGTTGTGAATAATCCAAATGGTTGGAGTGCTTCTTGTGGCGCTTGCATTACCGATGCAGGGAAGGGAACTTTTGATCCATCCATAGCCGGACAAGGTTCTCATTCTATTTATTATAATTATGGCTCTTCGTGTTCTATCGCAGATACCATAGTGATGTCGGTAGGGCCCTGTAATACTTGTAAAGATACTTCCATTGCTTCTATTCCCGCTCAATGTACATCCAATGGAATTATTCATTTGGTAAATTATCAAGGCACTGCAAAAGTGGGCGTTTGGAGTATAGTTAGTATGCCAACAGGAGGAACAGCAAAGATTACTTCTGATAGTATTTTTAATATCAACAATACAGTACCTGGTAATTATGTGGTGCAATATACCGTTAACAATCAGTTGCCTAATTGTGGAAATAATCCTAAAAGAACAATAAAAATTAATGGAGTTTCACAATTGAAAATAAATCCTGTAAAAATGGTGTGCTTTAGTAAGGGTGAAATCACTACTGCATCCGTAAGTGGTTCTTTTAATACTTATGTTTGGTCAACCGGTTCAACAAATCCAACAACTTCAGTGCAGAAGAAAGGAAAGTTATCGGTGACAGTTAGCGATCAAAATTCATGTGTGGGAAAAGATTCTGTAGATGTTAAAGAAGATTGTTCTATTGTTCTGTGTATTCCCAATGTTTTTACACCTAATGGAGATTCAGAAAATGATGAGCTGAAGGTGTGTAAAGATATTTATAAGGGAATTGATGATCCAACTTTTATAATGGAACATCTGGTTAGTATTACTTTTGAAGTATACGATAGATGGGGCATAAAAATGTTTCAAAGTAAAGGTGTTTTACCTGCGTGGGATGGTAAGTACAACAGTAATGATGCTTCTGCCGGTGTGTATTATTGGATATTGAAATATACTGATACTACAAATGTATCCTATGAACAAACTGGTTTTGCGCAGTTAATTCGATAAATAAATGCTTACCTGAAAAGATATGTTTTCGGATAAACATTATAAATATCAATTGTTCATGGATGCTTTTTCCGCTTGTATGATGTGCCTCTCATAGTGATAAATTACGAATCGTAAAGTGTCTCCTAAACGAAGTTTAATAATTTTAGAGATACTGATATTGGTTTTTGTTTTTTGTAAATTTATTTTTCTGGCTTTTTCGATAAGTTTCAGCATGTTTTTTTGACCAATGATGAAATTATCTATACTTGTAATATCAAGCTTGCTGTTGGCTGGATTTTTATCTTTAAAGGTTTTTATTTTGCGAATACCTTTTTTGTTCGCCAGCATGGATAGGGCAAAATAATTTCCCAGCCATCCACTTTTAAAATAAGTACTAGTAGTAAAATAGCTTCCTTCTATTTTTTTTGTAATTTCAGGAATGTAAAATTGATCATACAAATTCAAATGCTCTATACATTCCAATGTGCTCCAGCTTTCACTGCTTTCTTTTTTATTTAAAATATTTAAGGGAATATTTTTTAATTTTTCGCAACGTTCAATGTTAAGGTAAATTCGTTTTACTAAATCATTCAGTAATTCTTGAGAATTGAAAATCATATTTTTTTATTTCAATAATAGAAGAAAGTATTTTTCTAATTCTTGATTCTAGTCAATGTTTTTTAATGCGCGATAAAGTTTCGGGACTCATACGCAAATATGAAGCAATGTATTTGAGCGGAACCTCTTGAAATAATTGCGGGCTTCTTTTTTGTACTCTTCTGTAACGTTCTTCAGGAGAGTAAGTTAGAAGATCCATTTCTCTTTCCAGCTGCTGTTCAATTAAATTTTCTAAAATAGCTTGCCATAATTTTAAGTACTTCTCATCACTGTGAATGATATTCATGAATTTATTTTTGTTCAGTACTTTTACTTGTGTTTTTTTTAGTGCTTGAATGACTAAGGGAGAAGGTTTTCCATTTATAAAAGAATCCAGGGCTGTAATTAATGATCCTTTATAACCAAATCGAATGTCATGTTCTTCTTTTTCATTGGTGATATAAATTCTTATGCAACCACTTTCAATAAAGTATATGTTTTGATCTTTGCTACCTGCAATTTTCAGGAATTCATTTCTTTTTAATATAATTTTCTTGGTCCACTGATTATTAAGAAGTACATCAAGTGATGATATCGCCACACTCATGTATTATCGCTTTTTTGGTCTTTCAAAATTAATCTCAACGAGGTGTCTTTGGTAATGTAAGTCCACGCCCAATGTATGAAAATAATCACTTTGCTTTGAACGCTTAAAATCAACATTAAATGTAAAAACATCCAAACAAACCAAGCCATATATCCTTTAAATTTCATAAATGGTAAATCAACTACCGCTTTGTGTTTTCCAACGGTTGCCATAGTACCTAAATTGGTGTATTCGTATTCTTTTTGTGTTTTATTTTTCACCAGTGCTTTGAAATTTTTTGCAAGGGTTTTCCCTTGATTAATGGCAACATTTGCCACTTGCGGATGTCCTTTTGGATAAAGAGAAGTTTCCATATAGGCAATGTCTCCCAATGCGTAAATGTTCTTGCTTCCGTCCACTAAATTGTATCTATCTACTTTGATCCTGCTGCGATTGATTATTGTTTTTTCATCAATGCCATCAATTAAATTTCCTGCAACACCCGCCGCCCAAATTACATGTTTACTTTTTATGGTTTCACCATTTTTTAATGTAACGGTTTTTCCATCATATGTTTTAACAATCGTTTTTGTTTTCACTTTAACACCCAGCGATTTTAAATATTCTTCAGAAGTGTTTTTTGCTAAATCACTCATGCTGTTTAAAGTGTGATCGCTTCCTTCTAACAGGGTGATGGTTAAGTTTTTGAAATCGATATTGGGATAATCTTTGGGTAAAATATTTTTTTTGATTTCAGCGAAAGAACCTGCTAACTCAACGCCGGTGGGCCCGCCACCCACAATAACGATATTCAATAAATATTCTTTTTCGTCCTCACTTGCCGATAAGAAATCTTCGAAACTTTGTAGCACGCTATTTCTTATTTTGATGGCGTCGTAAGTTGATTTTAATCCGTAGGCATTTTTTTCTAAATCAGCATTGCCATAAAAATTGGTTGTACAACCAGTAGCGATCACTAAATAATCATATGTAAAATCTCCAATGTTAGTGTTTACTATGTTTTGAGTTGCATCTACTTTTTTTACTTCGGCCATTCTGATTTCCATATTTTTTCTGCCTTGAAAAATTTTTCTCAGTGGAAAAGAGATACTACTGGGTTCTAGTTGCGAAGTGGCGACTTGATAAAAAAGTGGTTGAAATTGGTGGTGGTTTAACTTGTCGATGAGCAATACCTCAAATAAATTTTGATCTAATTTTTGTATGAAGTTGATTCCTGCGAATCCTCCTCCAATCACGATAACTTTTTTGAGTGGCATAGGCGACTTTTATGCTATTGAAGGTAAGAAAAAAAGAGCAATTAATGGGGAGTTGTAGATTGAAATAATTGTAAAAAGGAAAGATCGGTGGTTTTAAAGTCCTTATTGGTTTTTGCTTCGCTACGTTAATTAAATTCTCACTCTTATTTCTTCAATCCAATAATATAGTTAGAGGCTCGTTCTGCCCCCTTTTCTGAAACATGATCTCCATCGGGTATAAAACAGTTATCATCAAAGTGTAAATTGTCAAAAGAAATTAATGGCTTATTATATTTCTTAATTAATGCCCCATATTTATTTTTATAGGATTCGGGAACACCTTTTTTGTAATAGTAATGCAAAGGGGCTTGTAAAAAGCATAAATTAATTTTGTTTTCATCACAAAGCGCTATTATTTTTTCTAAATAGAAAATGTTTAGAGAGGAAAAATTTCGAATTTTCCCTTCTTTATAGAATTGAAACAGTAATCTTTTATCAATAGAGTTTTTATTAGCAGAAGTGTTCTCGAAATGATCGTCATTGGGTGCATTGATATAGGAGAAATTATAGCTTTCTGTAATTGTTTTTTTACAGAAACTGGTAACATTATGAGTATTCGCTTTTATCATTTTCAATTTTTCATTTAGCGGAAGCATAAGAAAATATTTGGGAGCAATTTGATCGGATAGAACACCGAAAATACAATCATCATAATAATTCGATAAATTATGATAATTAAATCCTAAGTATATTGTAGTAATTGAAGAATTTAATTCTATTATTTTCTTACACTTGAAAAAACTGAAATAGTAAGATTCACTTTGAATACTAATTTTTTTAGCATTCTTAAAAAGTTTATCATCTATACAATTATTTATATGCGAATCTCCAACAAATAATTCGCTTATTTTTTTATTCTTGTTTTCTTCAGTAAACAACAATGAGTTATTTATTCTGTTTTGTAGAAATAAAAATAATAATACCATGAAAATGATTGGTATTCCTGTAAACCAGCATATGTATTTAATAAATAATTTGAGATTATTCATTGATTTCAAAATTGAAAATAGATAAATTTTTCATTCGATCCGGCGAAATTAAATATAACAAGGAGAATGAGGTAGTAAAGCATCCATCTTATACCGATGGGCTTAATGCTTTCAATTTTTGCAATTGCAAATTGTTCTTCTCTTCCTATCCATTCAACCACAAAGAAAATTGTGATCAATAAAATTAACATTTTTGGAAATAATTTTGGAAATGTAAATAATGACATTGAAAATATTTCATTTATAAAATATAGCGCTTGACTTATGTTTTCTGATCTGAAAAATATCCAGGCGAATACTGTTAAAAGGAATGTGAAACTCATCGATAGAACTTCTACAAAAGTTGGGAATATTCTACCTTTCGCTACTGTATTGAGATTATTTCTATTCGTATTAAAAATAATGGAAGGTAAAATATAAATGGCATTTAGTGCTCCCCATACAATGAAAGTCCAATTTGCTCCGTGCCAAAAGCCACTCAGCAAAAAGATAATAAAGATGTTTCTTATTTTGTTTACAGGGCTTACCTTACTTCCACCCAAAGGGATATAAACGTAATCTCTAAACCAAGTAGATAAAGAAATATGCCACCTTCTCCAGAACTCTGCTATGTTTCTTGAAAAGTAGGGGAAGGAGAAATTTCTAAGTAAATCGATACCAAATAATTTTGCCGTACCTATCGCAATATCCGTATAACCTGAGAAGTCACCATAGATTTGAATAGAAAAAAAGAATGCTCCTAAGAGCAAAGAACTACCTGTTTCGTTAGTGTAGTTTTCAAATATTAAATTGGCATATGTAGCACATTGATCAGCAATAACTACTTTTTTAAATAAGCCCCAAAGTATTTGTCGCATTCCATCTACTGCCTTCGTTAAATCAAATATTCGTGCTTTTTGTATTTGCGGTAAAAGGTGAGTTGCTCGTTCAATTGGACCAGCCACCAATAAGGGGAAAAACCCAACAAACAAAGAGTAGTTGATGTAATTACGTTCAGGTGCTATTCTGTTTTTATAAATATCAATGACATAAGATAGTCCGTGAAAAGTGTAAAATGAAATCCCTACGGGTAAAATGATTTTTAAAGTCCATGGATCGATTCGAACATTAAAGTTTGCAAATAAATTGGCAAAGGATTCAGCAAAAAAATTAAAATATTTGAAAGCAGCTAAAAATCCAAGGTTTATAGAAATACTTATGTAAAACCAAAGTTTTTTGGTGTTTTGATTATTGGCAGTTGATATTTTTAATCCAGAGAAATAATCTAAAAAAGTGGAGAACATTAACAAAAATAAAAATCGCCAATCCCAACAAGTATAAAAAAAGTAACTTGCTACTAATAGCAAGATGTTTTGAAGCTTAATGTTTTTATTTTTTACAAACCAGTATAAGAGAAATACTATTGTTAAAAAGAGCCCAAAATATATAGAGTTAAAGGACATTTAAGGATTTTTTCTAGTTGTTTCTTTTGCCATTTTATAGTTGGCGAAAATTACTTTTAGAGAATGACGTCAATTTTACTGATTTTTTGTATTTGGTTTGAATGTGTAAAGATGTTCAATTAAGCTCACTTTGGCAAGGTATAAAATTATTCTTGCTTTTTCTTTTTTAAGTGTGGACGTAATCTGCTTTTATACACCGATAAAGCATTCTCTTTTTTTCGTCCTTTTCGAATTACTTTTTGTTCTTCTAAGGGTAGTGAAGCAATATGCATACATTCAGGAGTACAGCATCCTTTCATTTGTTCGGCACATTTTTCACACTGAATAAAAAGCAGGTGACAATCGTCGTTTGCACAGTTTACATGCGTATCACAAGGAGCATCGCATTGATGACAGTGTGCAATGATATGATCGGTAATTCTTTCACCTACGCGCTCATCAAAAACGAAATTTTTTCCAATAAATTTAGAAGGTAATCCTTCAGCTTTTATTTGTCGAACGTAATCGATAATTCCTCCGTGCAACTGATTTACATCCTGAAATCCGTGATGTTTGAAGTAAGCGCTTGCTTTCTCGCAACGTACACCACCAGTACAATACATCAATATTTTTTTGTCTTTTTTGTCTTTCAGTTCTTCTAAAACAATGGGTAATTCTTCACGGAAGGTATCGGCATCGGGAGTAATAGCGCCTTCAAATTTGCCTACTTCACTTTCGTAATGATTACGCATGTCCACCACAATGGTATTTTCATCTTCCATCGCTTCGTTGAATTCTTTGGCGGTTAAGTGATTTCCAACATTGGTAACGTCGAATGTATCGTCGGGTAAGCCATCGGCAACTATTTTCGGACGAACCTTTATAGTGAGTTTATAGAAAGATTTTCCGTCATCTTCTACTGCTATTTTGAATGGTACCCCGTTGAATTTTATATTCGAATAAAGCTCTTTTTTAAAAGCATCGAAATTATCCTCGGGCACGCTCATTTGAGCATTGATACCTTCGTGTGCAACATATATTCTTCCGAGGATATTTAACCTTTGCCACTTAGCGAAAAGTTCATCGCGCAATTCTTGCGGATTATTAATAATAACGTAGCGGTAAAACGAAACGGTAGTACGCTTTATGGTTTCTTCCTGAATTCGTTTTTTAAGCTCCTTTTTGTTAACTCTGTTTTGCAGTAACATAGTTTCGGGGATTTAAAATTAGAGTACGAAGATATGTAATTTTGGAATGGGAGGGAAGTGGTGAAGGTTGATATAGATCAGGAATTCTTTAGCTCTGTTTTAAAACACTATTTTTACTTCATGGAGTTTTCTGTTTCAAGTTCGTTGTCGTACAATGTTTTGTCTACAACAACTTTCTTTTTCAATATAATGGCTTTGAAATCCACCACTCAATTGATTTTGGAGGAGTCGCTGGTTGTTACACCTGCCATTGCTTTTGAAGAATTTTCCATCGACAGCTCTAACGCGCGATTTATAAAAATGGAAGTAGAGAAAGGAAAATCTTTTACCATCACATATAAAGCGAAAGTAGATGTGATGTTTACACAAATTAAGGAAGAAGATCTTTTAGCGTCTATCTCTTTTATGGAGATGGATCATGATGTGCTTCCCTTTATTGCGCCAAGCCGACATTGCGAATCTGATAAATTAATGGAATTTGCCATCAATAAATTTGGCACTCTTCCCAATGCTTATGCAAAGGTTTTGGCTATTGAAGATTGGATTTTCAACAATGTGAAATATACCACGGGCTCAACAAATTCTAGTGCATCGGCCACCGATACCATTATGCGTGGCGTAGGCGTTTGCAAAGATGTTGCTCATTTAGGTATTGCTTTGTGCAGAGCCTTAGATATACCTGCCCGCTATTTCACTTCCTATGCTTGCAATTTAACACCACCCGATTTTCACGCTTGTTTTGAAGCTTACATTAATGGACACTGGATTGTTTTCGACCCAACTAAATTGGCACCACTTAACGGACTAGTAAAAATTTCAAATGGTAAAGATGCATCGGAAGTGGCTGTAGCTTCATATTTTGGTGAAATTTATTGTACAAATATGGATGTGCAATGCCATCCTTTATCGGATGAATTTGTGCCATTTAACTGGGAGAATAGAAGGGGCGAAGCCATCTCTTATTTATTCTAGATAAATCAAAAATCCCCGCGATTTTCATCGCGAGGATTTCCTATTTTAATAAGATGTTATTCTTACATCATTCCTGGCATACCACCGCCCATACCGCCTGGCATAGCTGGAGCATTTTCTTCAGGAATTTCTGCTAAAACACATTCAGTAGTCAATAACATTGAAGCAATTGAAGCTGCGTTTTCTAAAGCTACACGAGATACTTTAGTAGGATCGATAACACCTGCTTTAATTAAATCTTCATATTTATCTGTTCTTGCATTGTAACCGAAATCACCTTTTCCATCTTTCACTTTATCAACCACTACAGAACCTTCGCCACCAGCATTGGCAACAATTTGTCTCAACGGTTCTTCTAAAGCGCGACGAATAATTGCGATACCTGTTGTTTCGTCGAAGTTGGCACCTTTTTTACCTTCTAAAGCCGATAAAGCTCTAATGTAAGCAACACCTCCACCAGGAACAATTCCTTCTTCAACAGCAGCTCTTGTTGCATGTAAGGCATCGTCAACTCTGTCTTTTTTCTCTTTCATTTCAACTTCAGTAGCTGCACCAACATAAAGAACAGCAACACCGCCAGCCAATTTAGCCAAACGTTCTTGTAGTTTTTCTTTATCGTAATCAGAGGTTGTGTTCTCAATTTGAGATTTAATTTGAGCCACTCTGTCTTTGATGATATTTTTCTTACCAGCACCGTTTACCACAGTGGTGTTGTCTTTGTCGATAGTGATTTTTTCAGCTCTACCCAACATATCCACTGTAGTGTTCTCTAATTTGAATCCTTGTTCTTCAGAGATTACAACACCGCCAGTTAAGATCGCAAGATCTTCTAACATTGCTTTTCTTCTGTCGCCAAAACCAGGAGCTTTAACAGCTGCCACTTTTAATGAACCACGAATTTTATTTACTACTAGGGTAGCCAATGCTTCTCCATCTACGTCTTCAGCGATGATCAATAACGGTCGACCAGATTGAGCTACCGGCTCCAAAACAGGAAGAATATCTTTCATACTTGAAATTTTTCTATCTGTAATCAACACGTAAGGCTGATCTAAATCGGCATGCATTTTTTCAGTATTGGTAACGAAATAAGCAGAAAGATAACCTCTGTCGAATTGCATACCCTCTACCACTTCGCTGTAAGTTTCAGTTCCTTTCGCTTCTTCCACAGTGATCACACCTTCTTTACCTACTTTTTGCATTGCCAAGGCGATGATTTTACCAATTGCCTCGTCGTTGTTAGCAGAGATAGTGGCAACTTGTTCTATTTTTTTATTATCGTTACCCACATTTTTAGAGTTCTTTTTCAATTCAGCAATAATTAATTCTACTGCTTTATCAATTCCTCTTTTTAAATCCATTGGATTTGCTCCTGCGGCTACGTTCTTCAAACCTGCAGTTACAATTGCCTGAGCCAATACTGTTGCTGTGGTTGTTCCATCACCTGCAATATCAGCAGTTTTAGAAGCAACTTCTTTCAACATTTGAGCACCCATATTTTCGATAGGGTCTTTCAATTCAATTTCTTTTGCTACAGAAACTCCATCTTTAGTGATGGTTGGAGCACCGAATTTTTTATCGATAACTACGTTTCTTCCTTTTGGTCCGAGTGTTACTTTCACTGCGTTAGCTAAAGCGTCAACTCCTCTTTTCAGTTGATCACGTGCTGCTACATCAAAGGTGATTGATTTTGCCATTTTATTTTTACTTTAAATTTTAGTTAATTATTTGGTTAAAATTGCGAACAAGTCGGCTTCTCTCATGATTAAATAATCTTTGCCATCTATTGTAATCTCAGTACCAGCGTATTTTCCATAAAGAACAGAATCTCCTACTTTTACGGTTAGTGGTTCATCTTTTTTACCAGTACCTACTGCTATTACTTTTCCTTTTTGTGGTTTTTCTTTAGCGGTATCAGGAATGTATAATCCGCCTGCTGTTTTTGTTTCAGCCGCAGAAGCTTCTATGATCACTCTGTCGGCAAGAGGTTTGATTTTAATTGCTGCCATTTTTATTTGGGTTTAAATGTTATTAAAAATTATGTGGTTCGCGTTGGTCACAATTTGTGCCAACACAATAAAAATTAAATTAGAAGACAAATTTTCAGTGTAGTGATGAAATCAGGAAAAAAATGACAGTTCCCTTTTGTCATAGTGACATTACTCACCTTGTTGTGCAGGAGGATTAGTGCCTTGTTGAGGGGCTACTACTTCTTTTTTAGTTGCATTTCTGATGGCGTTTTCTTCGTCATCATTTGAACCAGAGTTTGCAGTAATCACAATACACAAAAGAGCAATTGAAGCAAACAATCCCCAGGTTATTTTTTCAATAATATCTGTAGTTCTTTTTGCGCCAAACGCAGAAGTTTGAGATGCGAAGCTAGAATCTAGTCCACCACCCTTAGTGTTTTGAATCAAAACCACTACTACCATTAGGACACTTAATATAACGAGAAGGATGCTCATTTTTTATGTTTTTTTAATTCTTCAATTTCTTTTATGCGGGCGCTAAAGTAAGTATTTTTTTTCGGGAATTTCAAACTTAATTGATGGAAGGCCTTTAGTGCTTTGGTATAGTGCCCTTGTTGAGCATATAAATTGGCCAAAGTTTCTGATACTATTTCTTCGTCTTCTTCTACGCTTTTGCGGGCCATATTCACTGGCGAAAAGAACTCTTTTTTGGGAACAATTTTAGGTTGATCGGTCAAAAATTTATCAATTAAATGGGCGTATTTCAGCTTAGGTGTTTCATCTTTTGGCTTTTCTAACCAGCTGTAAAAATCCTTATTTTGATCGTTCCATTTTTCTGTTTCTTTCTCAACAGGTATTTCAGGTAATTTGGCAATTTCTTTTTCTATTTCATGTTCTAAGCTGAATCCAACTGCTTCAGCTAGTATTTGTGAATTCAATTGATCGAGTAGGGGATCGATCGCAGCGATAGATGCAGCAATTTTTTCTTCCGCCGTTATGGTTGCTTTTTCCTTTACTGCTTCAGGAAGTGAAATGGTTTTGCTTTCTTCCAACAGAAATTTTCGAATTCTACTTCTGTCGGAAAAATATACCGCACTCAGTTTTAAAGTGTCTTCAAAATCAATGTGACTTTCTGCATAATACTTTTTAAGTAGAGGTAAATAGGCGCTCTGACAATAAGGATATTTAGCAATAATATGTTTGATTTCAGCCAGGTAATCGGTTGAAAGCGTGTGCCGTTCACTAATGATATTTTGAAAGATCTCTGCTTGCATTTTCAATCATCTTTTTTAGAAGATGCGGCTAATAAATCCAAATAAATTTGTTGAGTAATTTTGTTAATGATGTCTTTCATTAAAGTCTCTTCAATACTTGAAAATGTTTCACTGGCTGAAAAATCAGAATATTCGGTGTAAGGTTTTTTGATAAAAGCATTTTTTGCACCGCCATAATTGGTATCGCAGGTAATATCAACTTTCACGGTTAATCTCGCCATACTTGCTGCTGTACCATTGGTAGCCGAAATAGGAGTTACGTCATATTGTAAAATAGTTCCTTTGAAAAGGTAAGTGGCAGAGTCAAATTTATCTACGTATTTCAAATTTGATTCATTAATTATTTTCATTCTCAACCCATCCATCAAATTCTGTGTAAATGAACTTTGCGCTAACGCCGCTTCATTTTTAAAAGGAGCAATAGCGAAATTTTTACCCAAAATTCTACCCTCTGTAAATGAAGCAGTAACGGTACATCGCTGAAATGTACACAGTAAAAGACTGACTATAATTAGTAGCGCGAAATTTCTCATTGAATGTCGTATTCTTTTATTTTTCTGTATAATGTTCGCTCAGAAATTCCTAATTCTTTCGCTGCATTTTTTCTTTTGTTTCGGTGTTTTTCCAAGGCCTTAATGATAAACTCTTTTTCTTTATCGGCCAAAGACAATGATTCTTCAATTTCTTCAACCTGATGAATAATAGCGTTATCGTTGGGTTGAACGGGATAATGATCGAAACTGGTATTTTCATTTTGATTGACCTCCAGTATGGAACCATGAGTATTGCTGCCTCCTAGCACCATTTTTTTCAAGTCATCCAATTCTTTTTTCATATCAAAAATCACCTTGTACAACACTTCTTTTTCTTTGGAATCCATGCCCGATCCAAAGCTTTGTGTGTTATTGTATAGGGGCACAGGAAGGTTAATTCCATCGCTGGCATTGGGTAAATATTTTAATAAAGTTGTTTTTGAAATCAACCTTTTTTCTTCAATCACAGAGATTTGTTCTGCAATGTTTTTTAGCTGACGAATATTTCCGGGCCAGCGGTATTGAACCAATAAATCCACCGCATCCTCTTCTAATTTTAATGCAGGCATTCTGTATTTGTCGGCAAAATCAATAGCAAATTTTTTAAACAATAAATGAATATCACTTTTTCTTTCTCGCAGTGGTGGAATTTTAATGGGAACAGTATTCAGTCGGTAATATAAATCTTCTCTGAATTTCCCTTCTTTAACAGCATTTTCAAGATTTACATTCGTTGCTGCAACAATGCGCACATTTGTTTTTTGAACTTTAGAAGACCCCACTCTGATAAATTCACCGCTTTCTAAAACCCTTAGTAGTCGTGCCTGAGTAGGCAATGGCAATTCTCCAATTTCATCTAAAAAAATAGTTCCCTTATCTACTACTTCAAAATATCCTTTGCGTGAATCTACTGCTCCGGTAAAGGCTCCTTTTTCATGCCCGAATAATTCTGAATCTATTGTTCCTTCCGGAATTGCACCGCAGTTGATAGCGATATATTCAGCGTGTTTTCTGGCGCTGTTGTGATGTATAATTTGTGGAAATGCTTCTTTACCTGTTCCACTCTCTCCGGTAATTAAAACCGAAAGATCAGTAGGGGCTACCTGTATAGCAATATCTATGGCGCGATTCAGTTGTTCTGAGGAGCCAATTATGCCTAACCTTTGTTTTACAGTGTCAATTGTTGCCATCTTATTCTACTACTACTCCCATTAATGTTGCTCTGGTACATTCTGTTATTTTTACTTTCACATAATCTCCTGGTTTGTGGTTTCCTCGTGGGAAAACCACTACATGACTCTGACTATTTCTTCCCATCAATTCGTTTTCCGATTTTTTGGAAACTCCTTCTATCAAAACGTCATAAGTTTGATTCAAACATTTTTTAATGCTTTCTCTTTGTGAGTTATGTTGTGCTTCAATAATTTCCTGTAATCTTTTTTTCTTGGTTTCTTCGGGCACATCATCTTCGTATTTTTTTTCTGCCAGCGTTCCTGGTCGCTCTGAATAATAATACATGTAAGCCATGTCGAATTGGGCCCATTTAATAAGGTTAACAGTATCTTGATGTTCTTCTTCGGTTTCGCTGCAGAACCCTGCAATAACATCAGTGGTAATTCCGCAATCGGGAATTATTTCCCTGATTCTATTTACTTTATTGATGTACCATTCGCGGGTGTAAGTTCTATTCATTTTTTCTAAAATTCTGGTATTTCCACTTTGAATAGGTAAATGAATATAATTACAAATGTTGTTGTATTTTTTAATCATGAAAAGTACATCATCGGTAATGTCTTTCGGATGTGAAGTAGAAAAACGAACTCTTAAATCGGGTGATACCAAAGCCACCATTTCTAATAGTTTAGCAAAATTTACAATGTCATCACCCTCTGCTTCTTTCAGTTCCTTTCCTCGTAGTTCAGGGTTTGCCGACCAACGATAGGAATCTACATTTTGCCCTAATAGGGTTACTTCTTTATATCCTTGCTGATGTAAGTCTTGAGCTTCTTTTACTATAGTGAATGGATCACGACTTCTTTCTCTTCCTCTGGTAAATGGAACTACACAAAAAGAGCACATGTTATCGCAACCACGCATGATGGAAATGAAGGCAGTGATTCCATTACTTTGCATTCTTACCGGGGCAATTTCTGCATATGTTTCTTCTCTCGATAAAAGAACATTTACCGCTTTTTGTCCGCTCTCCACTTGTCCTATTAATTCAGGTAAACTTCTATAGGAATCTGGTCCGGCTACAATATCCACCAATCTTTCTTCTTCTAGAAATTTTGATTTTAATCTTTCGGCCATACAACCTAAAACACCAATAACTAATTCGGGATTATTCTTTTTTAAAACATTGAATTGCTTCAATTTATTTCTCGCAGCTACTTCAGCATTGTCTCTGATAGAGCAGGTATTGATAAAAATAACGTCGGCTTCTTCAACATTACGAGTAGTACTGTATCCTTTGTCTTTTAAAATAGAGGCAACGATTTCGCTGTCTGCAAAATTCATTGCACAGCCGTAACTTTCTAAATATAATTTTCTGCTTTCACTGTTTACAACAGCATCATCCAGTAACAAAGCTTCGCCTTGTCTTACCTCATCAATTTTCTTTTCCTCGTTTCCGTACATTATATATAGGTATAAGCCCTAGGAGGGCAAATTTAGTTAAAATTAAACAAGTGACAATGTGTCATGCTAGTTAAATACTTTAAATGAAATTTTTTTTATTCAAAGTAAGGCAGTATATATATTTATATATACTGCCTTAGTACCTCTTTTCAGAGGGTCTATTTAATTTAAGGTTTGGAAATTCCATTTGCTTTTATTTTACTTTGCAGGGTCAGGGCTTATACAAATGGCTAAAATCCTGATCTTCTCATTATGATAAAAAACCTAGTAATTGTTGAGTCACCTGCTAAAGCAAAAACCATAGAAAAGTTTTTGGGTAAAGACTTTATTGTGAAGTCGAGTGTTGGCCATATTCGAGATCTTGTTAAAAAAGGATTGGGTGTTGATACCACTAAGAACTATCAACCCACTTACGAAATATCGGAAGATAAAAAGGAAGTAGTAAAAGAGTTGAAAAAACTAGCCAAGGAAGCCGAAACGGTTTGGTTAGCTACCGATGAAGACCGCGAGGGAGAAGCTATTTCATGGCACCTTGCGGAAACCTTAGGTTTGGATGTGAAGAAGACTAAAAGAGTGGTTTATCATGAGATTACCAAAGAAGCAATTCAATCGGCCATTGATAACCCTCGAACGATAGATATTAATTTAGTAGATGCTCAACAAGCAAGAAGAGTTTTAGACAGATTGGTAGGTTTTGAACTTTCCCCAGTATTGTGGAAAAAAGTAAAACCTTCTTTATCTGCAGGTCGTGTTCAATCAGTAGCAGTGAGGATTATTGTAGAACGTGAACGTGAAATTTCTGCTTTTAAAGGTGAAACTTTCTTTAAAGTACAAGCGCACTTCGACTTAAAAGGCAGAGGAATATTAAAGGCTGAATTACCCACCAGATTGGAAAAGGAAGAGGAAGCAACTGAATTTTTAAAAGAATGTGCTGAATCTCTTTTCAAAATTTCCGATTTAGAAACCAAACCTGCGAAACGTTCTCCGGCAGCACCTTTCACTACATCAACTCTTCAACAAGAGGCGAGTAGAAAATTGGGGTATTCTGTAGCGCAAACCATGTCGATTGCTCAGCGATTGTATGAGGAAGGGTTAATTACTTACATGAGAACCGACTCAGTGAATTTATCAGAAACAGCTTTAGTGGCTGCAGAGAAGGAAATTTCTAAGAGTTACGGTAAAGAATACGTAGAAATCCGTCATTATAAAACGAAGGCCAAAGGTGCTCAAGAAGCTCACGAAGCCATTCGTCCTGCCTATATTGAAAAGCATGAAATTGAAGGGGAACCTCAACACCAGAAATTGTATAACCTGATTTGGAGAAGAACTATTGCTTCTCAAATGGCTGATGCTGAATTGGAAAAAACTAACGTGGTAATTGATGTTTCAAAAAGCAAAAGAACTTTAGCTGCTCATGCTGAAGTGATGAAGTTCGACGGCTTTCTTAAGGTTTATATGGAATCTTCTGATGACGAAAATGAAGAAGGAGAGACCAATAGCGTTTTACCGGCAATGAATGTGGGACAAGAAATGATTTTGACCGATATGATGGCGAAACAACGTTTTACCATGCATCCTCCGCGTTATTCAGAGGCAAGCTTAGTAAAGCGATTGGAAGAAAAAGGGATTGGTCGCCCATCTACCTATGCTCCAACTATTTCTACTATTATTAAAAGAACTTATGTTTCTAAAGAAAGTAGAGAAGGGGAGGAGCGTCCATATAAAATTGTGACTTTAGAAAACGGTTTAACCCAATCTTTCACCAGAACAGAAATTACAGGTGCAGAGAAAAACAAACTCTTCCCAACGGATATCGGAACCGTGGTAAACGACTTCTTAGAAAAGCATTTTAGCACTATCGTTGATTATAATTTTACTGCAACGGTTGAAAAACAATTCGATGAAATTGCTGCAGGCGAACAAGATTGGCAAAAAATGATTGACTCATTTTACAAGCCTTTTCATAAGAATGTAGAAGATACTACCGAGAACTCTGAACGTGCTACGGGCGAAAGAGCTCTGGGTGTTGACCCTGTTACAAAAAAGAATATTTTCGTAAGAATTGGTCGCTTCGGGCCAATGGCTCAGCTAGGAGAAACTCCCACTGAGGAGGATGGTGAAAAACCAAAATACGCGAAATTAAGACCTAATCAACGCTTGGAGACCATTACTTTGGAAGAGGCAATAGAACTTTTTAAAATGCCTAAAGATTTAGGCGAATATGAAGATAAAAAAGTGACTGTGGGTATTGGACGTTTCGGGCCATATGTACTTCATAATTCTAAATTTATTTCTATTCCAAAAGGTGAAGATCCAATGGAATTAGATCTTGAAAGAGCGAAAGAATTAATTGAAGCCAAACGTTTGGCTGATATCGAAAAATTCATTGCGAAGTATGAACATGAAGGTGAAGAAATTGAAGTGTTGAACGGGCGATTCGGACCGTATATCAAAAAAGGAAAAGAGAATTTTAAAATTCCTAAAGGTACTGATGCTAAAGCTTTAGATCTTGCCGAGTGTTTGAAAATAATGGCCGACACAGCCAATCAACCAAAGAAAAAGTTTGCCAGAAAGAAAAAGTAGTAGCCAATGAATTTATCCATTTATTTAACGCCTACCAATCTCGATGAGCTCAACCAATCTTCTTGGGGTGCTTTCTCTTTGGGTAAGTCGGTAACTTTTTATCAGGGGGAGCAAGATGGCAATTTGCAACTTTCTGATTTTAAAGTGGCAATTATAGGTATTTGTGAAGAACGAAATGCAATTGATAACTCAGGTTGTGGTTCCGCTCCCGATAATATTCGCAGCTATTTATATCAATTATCTGCTGTAGCAGGTGTTAATTCAATTCTCGATTTAGGTAATGTTCTCCCAGGGGAAAGTGTTGAAGACACTTACTTTGCTGTTCAACAAGTGGCGGCAGAATTAGGTAGAAATCAAGTTCCTCTAGTTATTTTGGGAGGTAGCCAAGATCTTACTTATCCTATTTATCAAGCCTACGAAAAGTTGGAACAAATGGTAAATGTAGTAACCATCGATCCTAAGTTTGATATTGGGGATTTGCAAGCCCCTTTAAATGCTCAAAATTACCTGAGCAAAATAATTTTACATCAACCCAATTACCTTTTCAATTTTAGTAATATCGGTTTTCAAAGTTATTTTGTGAACCCGGAAGAATTGGCTTTAATGCAGCGATTAAACTTTGATGCTTATCGTTTAGGGTGGGTGAGGTCAAATATGGAAGAGGTAGAAGCCGTGGTTCGTAATGCAGATATTTTATCCTTCGATCTTACCGCTATCAAATATTCTGACGCACCCGGTAATAACAATGTTTTGCCCAATGGTTTTTTGGGCGATGAAGCTTGCAGAATATCTCGTTATGCAGGAATTAGTGATAAAATGTCCTGTTTTGGGCTATTTGAGTTGAATTCCGAAAAAGACAAGGTTGGAATAACGGCTTCGTTAGCCTCACAAATGGTTTGGTATTTTTTAGATGGTTTAGGTGCACGTAAAAGCGATTATCCGGTAAGTAGTACCGATAAGTATTTCAAGTACAATGTCACTTTTCAGAACAACGATCATTTGGTGGTATTTTATAAAAGTGATAAAAGCGAGAGATGGTGGATGGAAGTACCTTTTCCACACGACAGAAAAACAAAATATATCCGACATCACTTAGTGCCATGTAGCTATAAAGACTATCAAACAGCTTGTGCTGGAGATATTCCTGATAGATGGTGGCAGACTTATAATAAATTGCATTAGCGAAAGGTAAATGCATCGAAAGAAAAAAGTTGATTTTTTGTGTTTGTATTAAAAATTATTTAGCTTTAGAATTCCTTTGATTGTGATTTTCAAAGTAATTTAGTCTTACTTAGGGGTTTTTATATGAGAAAAATTTTAATAGCATTTTCGCTTGTAACCTTGTCTCTGACTGGCTTTGCTCAGCAAGATAAACAGCTTACACATTTCTTTTTTAACAATGTTACTACCAACCCTGGTGCGGCTGGAACAAATGATAATATTTGTTTTGGTTTGACTTTGCGTAACCAATGGACTGGTTTTCCTGGTAATCCAAAAACAGGTGCTTTCACTTTCTCAACCGGTCTAACACCTCATAATGGCATCGGGATGGTTGTAATCGCTGATCAATTGGGAGCCTCTAGTGATTTTACCTTCAAAGGAAGTTATTCTCGTCATTTTTTATTTAGCGGTGGAAGATCTTTAAGCATTGGTGTTAATGGTGGCTTTATAAGCAAAGGAATTAATTTTAATCAGTTTTCAAATGGTGGTGTTCCTACGTATGTGGATATTACGGATCCTTATCTAGCCGGTCAGGCAGGATTAGTAAGTGTTTTGAAGCCAGATTTGGGTGCAGGTATTTATTATAAAGCCGAAAGATTATATTTTGGGGTTAGCGGACAAGAGCTGTTGGCTGGGACTTTAAAATATAATGCGGGTGGGGCTAACTTTGCTCAGTCGCACATTGCAAGACATTACTATTTGACTGGGGGGTACACTTATCCATTAAATGCAGGTACTACTAGGATAGATTTAAAACCTAGCTTTTTACTTAAAAGTGACTTAACAGCAACTCAATTTGATTTTAATTTATTGGCGGAGATTAATAGTGCTTTCTGGGTTGGAGCAACTTATCGTTACCAGGATGCAGCAACCGCTTTGCTTGGAGCATTTGTTCCTGTTGGAGATAATAAATTAAGAATTGGTTACGCTTACGATTTTACTACAAGCGGTTTAGGAGAGCCTAAGCAAGGAGGAAGTAATGGTTCACATGAAATTTACTTAGGATATTGTATCAAAAAACCTGTTCCTCCGGTAGTTAAATACTGGGATCCAACGTGGGGGTATTAAAACCTTATTGGTTTTTTTATCGTTTGATTGCAAACTTCTTGTAACTTTTAGATATAATTGCATTATTGATTTAAGATTTTAAACTTGTATTCTTTAAAACTAAATATGGGAAATATGAAAAAGTTAACTGGCTTTTTTATTGCAGTGGTGGCCTTGTGGAGCTGTAGTAGTGGACCGAAAGGTGAGTTAGTAGGAACTAGAACTTCCAACTTCTACCAAGAAACGCCTTTTGGAATGCTTTTCATTCCGCTCGGAGCGTTTCATATGGGACCAAGTTATGAGCAAATTACTCATAATCTTACTTCTCAAAGTAAGAGTGTTTCTGTGCAATCTTTCTATATTGATGAAACTGAAATTACCAATGACGAGTACCGTCAGTTTGTGAATTATGTTCGCGACTCCATTGCACATTTTACATTAAATGAAAATGGTATTGATGATCATGTTCTAAATCCTGGTGAGCCTAATGAACAAATCAATTGGGATGAAAAAATTAAATGGGATGATCCTGATATGATCGATCCTTTGGCAAAATTATTTTTACCTGTTGAGGAGAGATTTTACAAAAAGAGACAATTGGATGCAAGAAGAATGAATTATGTTTACTGGTGGATCGATTTCAAAACTGCTGCTGTAAAAGGTGAGGTATCTAATCGTTATGAATACGATGATATCGTAAACGAAAAACCTAAAAAAGATAGAACTTTAGATTCTTGGAAATATCGTGATGCCTATGGTGATGGTATTACTGACCGTTCACAATTCATCAAAAGAGAAATCGTAAATGTTTACCCTGATACTTTATCTTGGGTGCACGATTTTACCTACTCTTTCAATGAACCTTTAACGGATATGTATTACTGGCATCCGGTTTACGACCACTATCCTGTGGTTGGTGTTAACTGGAATCAAGCTAAAGCATTTTGTATTTGGAGAACGCATTTGATGAATGACTATAGAACAAGTATTGATCAGGCCATCGTAAATGATTTCCGTCTGCCTACAGAATCTGAATGGGAATATGCCGCTCGTGGTGGTTACGATCATTCTCCTTACCCTTGGGGTGGTCCTTACATTAGAAATAGTCGTGGTTGTTTCTTAGGAAACTTTAAACCATTAAGAGGTAATTACGTGGATGATGGTGGTTTACATACTATTGTTGTTGCCCACTACTGGCCAAATGGTTTTGGTTTATTTGATATGGCGGGTAACGTAGCCGAATGGACTAGCAACGCTTTTGAAGAGTCTGCATATAATTTTGCACACGATTTAAATATGAACTATACATACGAGGCAGCTGAAAATGATATGCCTGCTTTAAAACGTAAAGTAATTAGAGGTGGATCTTGGAAAGATATTGGGTATTTCATGCAGACTGGTGCAAGAACTTACGAATATCAAGATACATCAAAATGCTTCGTCGGATTTAGATGCGTTCAAACTTACTTGGGACGTAAATTGGGCGATGTGAACGATTCTCAGGTTTACTAAAAAACAACTTAAACACTTAAAATTTAACCTTTAAAACTTAGAACTTATGTCAGGAGGAAGCTACAAAAAGAAGAAGTTTATGGCGATGTCTACCGGTTTTGGTGCGGCCATCGTAATCGTAGGAGCAATGTTTAAAATTCAGCACTGGCCAGGTGCGTCTTTCATGTTAATTTTCGGATTATCAGTGGAAGCGTTCCTTTTCATCATGGGTGCTTTTGAACCACCTCATATGGATATTGACTGGACTTTAGCTTATCCTGAGTTGGCTGGGGGCCATAAAGATGAGGAAGAAGCTGAAGCATCAGAAGAGGTATTAGAAGAGGCAGATCCTATAACTCAAAAATTGGATCAAATGTTTACGGCTGCTAATATTGGTCCTGAATTGATTGAATCTTTGGGCAAAGGTTTGAAAAGTTTAGGAGATACTGCTTCAAATATGAATACTATGGGTAATGCAGGTGCTGCTAGCACCGAATTTGCTGCAAAATTACAAAATGCGTCTGGTAATGTAGATAAACTTTCTGATTCATATACTAAAGCTTCTGAGGCTTTAACCGGATTAACTGATCTTAAAGGTCAAGGTTCTGTTTATGCCGATGAGTTAGTTAAAATGACTGGTAATTTATCAGAATTAAATGATGTTTATGCTAAACAAGTAAAAGCATCTAAGGATAGCATGGGTATGTCGGCAGAAGTTTCTGAAAACATAAATGAATTATTGAAACATTTAAGTGCTTCAGTAGAAGACACTAAAAAATACAAAGAAGAAGTTGCAGTTCTCGGACAAAACTTAAGTAAGTTGAACACTATTTATGGTAACATGTTGTCAGCAATGACAATCCGTTAATCTAAATAGAAAATAATTAAATTATAGTTTAACTACCTAAAGATAGTATACAATGTCAGCAGAGAAACTCAGTCCCCGCCAGCAGATGATTGGTATCATGTACCTCGTACTTTTGGCGATGTTGGCGATGAATGCATCAAAAGACCTTTTGAATGCTTTCGTTGCTCTAGAAAATGGTATTGGAAGTACCAATAAAAATTTCGCAACTAAAAATGCAAGTGCTTATAGAGTAATCGAAAAAGCGGCTGCTAAAATTCCTTCGGCAAAGAAAATTGATGTTAAAGCTAAAATGTTGAAAGCGCAGGCAGATAAAATTTTCAAATTGCTTGAAGAAGATAAAAATTTCATGATTTATACGATGACCGGAGGTAGGGATGAAGATTCAATTCCTCTTGGAAAAGATAATCAGGATAAAGGTGCTGAATATTACCTTACTAATGACGTTCCGAATGAAAAGGGAGAGCGTTTGAAGAAAGCGATGGAAGAATTTAGTGATTTGATTGCTAAAGGATTCGTTAAAGATTCTATCTTGAATCCAAAGGTTAAGGAAGATAAAGAATTAATAGACAGATGCGTTAAGATGTTATCTACTAAAGATTCAACCGATAAAGATGGTGTTCACCATCCTTGGATTTCTTTGATTGCAGAACATATTCCTTTAGCGGCGGTTACAGCAAACTTAACCCTGCTTCAAACTTATGTTAGAAATGCCGAGGCTGAAGTTGTTGAAACTTTAGCTGCCCGATTAGAAGGGGATGGTATGACAGTGAATAAGGCTGAAGGTATGGCCGTAATGAAATCGGGATATGTATTAACAGGTGAAGATATCGAAGGCTCAATCTTTATCTCAGCTTACAATAGCAATATTGTACCTAAAATTTATTTAGGTGCGGTGGATACCACAAAATTTCCTGGTGGTGTGGCCGAAAATGTAGAAGACACAGAAGATTTTCTTAAATCGCTATTCAAAAAAGGGAATTACGATGAAGAGGTTCCGGTTGTGGGCGGAAAAGGTGTAATTAAAAAGAAAGCAGGAACTCCTGGTCCTACTGATGTAATTGGTGTTATTAAAGTTCCTGGTAAAACCGGAATCAAGTATTACTATTATAAAACCAGCTATATGGTTGCTGTTCCATCAGCTACTATTGCTGCAACCAGTATGAACGTATTTTATGTTGGGGTTGAAAATCCGGTATCAGTTTCTGCTCCTGGTGTGTCTCTTAAAGACATTAACGTAGCGGCTCCTGGTTTACAGTTTGTTTCCGCTGGGAAAGAGGGTACCTATAAAGTATTTCCTAAGGTGGCTAATGTAAAAGGTATTGAAGTATCTGTGACTAAAAAAGGTGGTGGGAAATTGGGCGGCATGGTATTTCGTGTTAAACCTTTACCGGATCCGGTTGCTGAGGTGTTAGGTAAAAATGGTGGACCAGTAGGTGCATCTTTACTTAAAGCAGTAACTAAGGTTGACGCAGTAATGAAAAACTTTGACTTTGCTTTGAAAGTGGAGGTTGCGTCATTCGACCTTACCATGAATATGAAAGGTGACTTAAGAACGGTACAATCTAAATCTAAAAACTTAACTCCTGAGATGTCTTCAATGCTCTCTTCAGTGGGCAGAGGTACTAAGGTTTATTTTGAAAATATTAAAGTAAGAATGCCAAACGGAGAGGTTCGTTCTTTAGGTTCTCTTTCGTTTACGGCAAACTAGAAATGTTAAATTTAAATTCAACGGCTATGAAAGTGGTGATGAAAAATTGGAAAGCGATGATGGCATTCACATTGGTGTGTAGTGCTGCTGTAGCTCAGGAAGAGGAAACTGTTCGTGATGGTATTTATGTGCCGCAACACCATCAGGATAGAAAAGCAATTCCTTATCCTCCATTGACGGAGAGAGATGTTATGTGGTCGAAAAGAATTTGGAGAGTTATCGATTTGCGCGAGAAAATTAATCATCCAATGTATTTTCCGGTTGAACCAATTGGAAACCGTAAATCATTGACTCAGGTGATTATGGAAAACGTAAAGGAAGGTGGTACTGATTTATTAGGACTTACTGCTTATAGCTCTGTAAATGATGAATTTAAAATTAAATTAGAGCCATCGGAAGTTGAAAATATGTTGACTAAATATGATACCCTAAACATCACTGATGATGACGGTAATATTACTCAACAACCCATTAAAAACGAATTTAATCCGGGGTCTGTAAAAAGATACCGTTTAAAGGAAGATTGGTTTTTCGACAAACAACGTTCGGTTTTAGATGTTAGAATTATTGGAATGTGCCCTGTTCAAGAGAGTTTTGACCAAGAAGGAAACTACAGAGGTGAAATGCCAATGTTCTGGATCTATTTTGATGAAGCTCGTCACATTTTCGCAAATGTTGAAGTTTTTAACCGTTATTCAGATTCTGAAAGAAGAACATTGGAAGATATTTTCTGGAAGAGATATTTCAGTTCTTATATCTACAAAGAAAGTAACGTGTACGATAGAAAAATCAGTGAGTATAAAAGTAATCTCGATTTATTGCTTGAGTCAAAAGCAATCAAAGACGGAATCTTTAATATGGAACAAGATTTTTGGGAATACTAGAAAATCTACAAAACTCTCTCGATTCGAGAGAGTTTTTTTTTACTTAATATTTAATTTGTACTAAAATGAAAAGAATTCTACTGTTTACATTACTTTGTTTTACTCTTTCTTATTCTTACGCTCAATATGAAATTGCTATTGGTGCCATTGGAGGAAAAGATGGTTATGGTTTAAGTTATAAGCAATTTGTGCAACCCGAACAGGATTTTCAAATCAATTTATTGTACAAAAAGAATTTTAGTAATTACGATGCTACTCTAATAGGTCTTTATGAATTACACAAAGAAATCCACGCTTCTACTTTACATACTACCAATTTAAGCTGGTCATTTGGTGGTGGTTTTCACGTTGGCTACGGAAGTGCATATACGAATGTGGAATCAAAATATCGTGTTGGACTTGACCTGGCTCTAGGTTTAGAATATAATATTGATGTTATACCCTTTACTATTGGTGCTCAATTGAGACCTTATGGGCAGTACAATACGGGAGATTTTAATGATCCATACAGATATTGGGGGGGTGATGCCTCAATTATTTTCCGTTATATTCTCCGTTAAAGAGTTATTTGGTTTTTTCCATACTTCTGAAATAATAATTCGCAGTATAGAATAACTTGGAATGGCAAAAATCATTGCTGTGATTCCACCTATATTTCCGGCAACTAATATCACTAGAAAGATCTCTAGTGGATGGGCATTTACACTTGATGAGTAAATTAAGGGCTGTAGTATCATAGAGTCTATAAAATGAACAATAATCATCGTAATTAGTGTGGTGTAGATTAATGGAAGTAATTCTGTAGTAAAAGGCAACTGATAGTTGCTTGCCAGCACAATCACTACTCCAATAGCCATTGCTAGCAAAGGACCTATGTAAGGAATAACATTCAATATAGCTGCGATAAATGCAATTAATAAAAATTCATCAACTCCCATTATCCATAAACCTAAAGAACCCAAAAGAAAAACAGCTATTGTTTCTATCAATAATCCCACAAAATATCTGTTTAATTGAATCAATGATCGATCAATAATTGACTCAACTTTAACTTGATTTTGTTTAGATAATAAACTCATAATCTTTGAATAGATTTCTTTTCCATCTTTTATTAAGAAGAAGGTAATAAATGTAATAGAAAACATAGCGAATAAAACATCTCCAGCAATACTTGTAATTGAATTCACCCACGATGTTACATTACTTAAATTCAATATAGAGGTGAATTTTTCATGAAATAATTCTGTTAAATGGAGAGGTTCATTATTTTCTTTAATTGAAAATTTGTGAATGATAGAATTAACAGGCTCTTCAATACTTTGTATCACTTTTTCAGGATCAATTTCAGCTAAACTAGTTGCTTGAGAAAAAATCATCGGTACTAAAATTCGTAGCCCAATAAAAATCAAAGAGTAGAAAAAAATAATAATGAGGATGCTGGATAGCCATCTTGGAATGCATCGCTTCTTCCACTTAATGCTTTCCATTTTATTGGCCAAATTGTTTCCAATCACAGCCATACCCGACGAAATAAGAATGTAAAAAATAATATTGGATGCTTTCCAAACCAAGAAAAGAATGAGTACTAAGGCTGCAAAATTCAATAGTAAAGTTCTTTGGTTTTGAGTGATCGTCATGTTGGAATTCTTGTGGTTTATAATAGTGGTAAAGCCTGAAATTAATAAAAATTTACTTTTCCGAACCTTTATTGTTGGTTGGGGTATAAATGGCAAAGAAATTTGATGAACTTTTTTAATCGATTGAGTTTCAAAAAGAAACTGTTTTTATCGGCTATTTTTCCCCTTGTAATTTTGATTGGATTTTCAATCGATAAAATCTTTACTGCCCTTGCCGAAAAACACACTTTGGAAATCATTGGAAAAAAAATGAATGAAATAAAGTTGATTTCTCCATTAGTACACGAAATTCAAAAAGAAAGAGACTATTCTGTCTTATACATCAACAAGGCCACTTTCGATTCTAAGGTGAAATTACAAGAACAAGTAAAGCAAACGGATTCTGTGATTAGAGCACTTAAACTGGAAGCCTTAAAATCTGATTTTGACACTTCTTTTTTTATTGAAACCCGGAAAATTCAAAAGGTTAGAAAAGAAATCGAAGGGTTTAGATTTACCTATGAGGAAGCGGATGTTTTTTTCTCCTCTTCTATTGAACGACTGATTGATAGAATTTCAGCATTGGGGACTTCCACTAATACAGAGAAAACCAACGATCCTATTCGTGCATACATATCTTTGGTTCATACCAAAGAGTCGTTGGGCAGAATGCGAACTACATTAAACAAAGCATTCGACATGGGGATTTTTGATGGGTTAGATTACGGGAAATTTGCCGGTGAGAAAGGTGCATTTGAAAGCAATATGAAGTCGTTTATGAAATTGGCTTCTACCGGTTTAAATGATAATTTTCAACGTGATTTTAATCAGGGGAGTGTTGCCAAGATGCTGGAAATGATTGAATTTTCTTTTTCTCACCCCCAAGATAAACTTTATGCTTATACTGCCGAAGACTGGTGGATTAGCTCTACCTCTGCTTTAAACATTGTTTATTCTGTTGAAGAATCTGCTTTAGCTGAAATTGATTTAATTATTCGTGATGATATAAAGCAAGCTAACATAGGAATAGAACTAACAATTCTATTGATTGTCCTTACTATTTTTATTGTAATCTCGTGGGTGATTTTTTCAATCAGGTCGGTAAATACTCAAATGAGAATTTTAAGTATAGCCGCCAATAAAATCAAAGATGGTAATACTGATGTTCAACTGGAAGTAGTAACTAATGATTCTATTGGTGACCTTACCAAAGCTTTTTTATCTCTTGTGCAAAATACTAAAGAATTGGCGGAGGTGGCGAATAAGATCGGACAAGGGAATTATAATGTGCCGATGAATATTAGGGGGCCTCATGATATATTGGCTACGTCTATCATTAACATGCAGGAATCTTTAAAAATGACTACTGCTGAACTAGGTACAACAGTTGAAGAATTGAAGTTGAGTAATCAGTATAAGTCGGAATTTTTAGCAAACATGTCGCATGAATTGCGAACCCCATTGAATAGCCTTCTCATACTGTCTAAAATACTAATGGATAATAAAGAGAAAAACCTTACCCAAGATCAGATTGATTGTGCTTCTGTGATTTATAAATCGGGAAGTAGTTTATTGGTGTTGATTAATGATATTCTCGACTTATCGAAAATAGAAGCAGGTAAGTTGGATATTGAAATGGGAGAGGTGGATATCAAAGAAGTTTTATCTGATTTAAATAATTTATTTAAACCATTGGCAGAGCAAAAAAGTGTTCAATTAGAAATTGAAATGAATACTAAATATCAAACCTTTCAGTCAGATAAACACCGTTTGGGTCAGATTCTTAAAAATATGATTTCGAATGCAATAAAATTTACACCTGAAGGAGGGAAAGTAACGATACAAGCGAATGATTTTATCAATGAAAGAGGAAAGCTACAAGTAGGAATGTATTCTGACGTTATTAGTTTTGCGGTAATTGATACGGGTATTGGTATTCCTAAGAGTAAACAACAACATGTTTTTGAGGCATTCCGACAAGCGGATGGTTCCATCTCTCGTAATTTTGGAGGAACAGGATTGGGTTTATCCATTACCAAAAAATTAGTTGCTTTATTGGAGGGAGAGATTCTTTTGGAAAGTGAAGAGGGCAAAGGCACCACATTTACAGTTGTTTTTCCAGTGCAAGGCAACGGAGATTTTTCTGTTGAAGAAAATCAGGAAGTGGTGGAATCCACGAAGCAAGATGAATGGATGATCAGTTCAGAAGAAATTATTGATACAGCTAATTTAAAAGGAAAAACAGTGGTTTTCTTTACGAAAGAAATCATGCATCTCTTTAGCGTGAATTCTTTGTTTGAGAAGTATTCAATGGATGTTATAGACGCTTCTGATATAAGCGAATTCCAAGAAAAAATAAAAGCTCCTCATCATGTTGTAATTATTGATTCTACAGATTTGACGGAGGAGGAGATAAGTGTTTTGGGGAGTTTGAAAAATATATTGTGGATTGGTGCTCAACAAGAAAATTCGATCAGTACAATTCCATTCACGGAAAAGGAACTTTTAGAAAAAATTAAAAATATTATAAGCAATGTTTAAAGCAGAACAAGGCAAAACAGAAAAGCTAAATATTTTGTTGGTTGATGATAAATCAGAAAATATTTTTGCTCTTGAGAAATTATTGGCCGAAGACAATAGAGTGTTTTTAAAAGCCACTTCAGGGAAAGCTGCTCTTAAACTAGCGTATACTAATGAGATAGCGCTAATTTTATTAGATGTTCAGATGCCCGAAATGAACGGTTTTGAAGTTGCTGAAATTTTAAAATCAAATAAAAAAACGGCAGGTATTTCTATCATTTTTGTGACTGCGATCAGCAAGGAGCAAAAGTATGTTTTAAAGGGTTACGAAACAGGGGCTGTCGATTATATGTTTAAACCTCTTGATCCTGAAATTACAAGGGCAAAGGTAAACACGCATTTGATTTTATATCAACAACAAAAAGAGTTAGAATATAAGAATTTGATTCTGGAGAATTTAGCGAGTTTGGTGGATAACTCCATGGATCTAACCTGTATTTTCGATTTAAATACTTTTATTTTAGAACAGGTTAACCAAACGTTTAAAACCCTTTTGGGTTATGAGCCCCAGGAAGTAATTGGAACTTCATTATTGAGTTATTTTAATAGTGATGATATTGAAGATACTAAAAGTATTATTCAAGAAGAGCTTTCTAGTAATAGCGATATTTTTGTTTTTGAAAATCGACTTAAATCGATTGATGGGGGAGAGAAATGGATGCGATGGAAATTGGTAGTTAAAGGAGGAAAATGTTTTGCCAATGCAACTGATATTACCATTAGAAAACAAACAGAAAGAAAGTTAAGTGAGAATTTAGCGTATTTGGTTCGCATCAATAAAGAATTGGCAGAAGCCAAGCGTGTGGCAGAAGCTTCGGTAAAAGTCAAGCAAGATTTCATGGCCAATATGAGTCATGAGATTCGTACTCCAATGAATGCTATTATTGGTTTTACCAATTTGGTTCTCAAATCTGATTTAACAGAAGAACAACGCAGCAGTTTGCAATCGGTTAAAATATCGGGTGAGAATTTGATTGTTATCATTAATGACATTCTCGATTTTTCTAAAATTGAAGCAGGGAAAATGAGTATTGAATCAAGTGAATTTGATCTCAATAGTGTTTTAAACGAACTCATCAAGTTACAAAAGCAAACAGCTATAGATAAAGGAGTTGATTTGGTTTTAAAGGTGGATGAAAAAGTACCTTCCAGTATGGTGGGAGATTCTGTTAGAATCAACCAGATTTTGTTGAATTTAGTGAGCAATGCCATTAAATTTACAAGTAAAGGAGACGTGGTGTTGTCTGTTAAATCTTTGTCTGCTAATGAAAAAGAATCAACATTAGAATTTAAAGTAAGCGATTCAGGAATAGGTATTCCGCAGGATAAACTGGAGAATATTTTCGAAAGTTTTACGCAAGCCAAAGGAGATACAACTAGAAAATATGGTGGAACAGGTTTAGGGTTGACCATTGTGAAAAAGTTGATCAATTTAATGAAAGGAGAAATTAAGGTGGTAAGTGAACTAGATAAAGGGTCTCAGTTTATTGTTACTTTAACTCTTCCAAATGGAAGTTCGGCTGGAGTAAGAAAAAATACGGTAGAGGAAACGAAAGAGATTGTTCTGGGCAAGTTAAATATTTTATTGGCCGAAGATAATGAGTTGAATCAGATTCTGGCTAAAAGAGTATTGAATAATTTTGGCTGCGAGGTAGATATTGCGGAAAACGGTAAAATTGCTCTAGATAAACTTAAAGTAAAGGATTACGATATTGTTTTGATGGATATTATGATGCCGGAGATGGATGGTTTGGAAGCAACTAAAATTATTCGAAACGATTTTTCTGAGCCAAAGAAAAATATTCCTATCTTGGCAATGACTGCGTTTATTTTTACAGAAGGCGATGATAATAAATACATTGAAGCAGGAATGAATGATTACATTTTAAAACCCTTCAATCCTGAAAAATTGAAACAAAAAATCGCAGCACTGGTACAAACGCAAATAACCAATTAGACTCATGGCAAAATATCAATATATTGATTTAAATTATTTGAATGATCTTTCTCTCGGAAGCAAAGATTTCATGCAAGACATCATTACTTCTTTTATAAAAACCACACCCGATTCCATTGCGAAAATGAAGGAATGTGTTAATACTGAAGACTGGCAGCAGGTAGGTGGTATTGCTCATAAATTGAAAACAAGTTTTTCTTTTATGGGGATGGATAGTATGGTGGAAGTAAGTAAAGTTTTGCAGGATTATGGATTGAATGCAAAGGAAACCAATAAAATTGCAGCTTTGATTGAGCAGATGGATAAGGCATATGTTTTAGCTGAAGAGGAATTAAAAAAAGAATTATTACAATTGCAAAACTGAATTAATTAATATTATATGGCAAATACTCTAATATATTTGGTTGATGATGATGAATTATATCTGAAAACAGCTCATCATAATCTTGGCCAAAACAAAGGTTTTACTATTAAAACATTTATGTCGGGCGAAGAGGTGCTAAAAGCCCTTAGTAAAAAACCTGACATTATTATTCTTGATTATTTCTTGGATAGCGAGAAACCCAATGCTATGTCGGGAATTAAAGTACTTCAAGAAATCAAACAAATTGCTCCGGATGTTGAAGTTTTGATGCTTTCCGGACAAGAAGATATAGATGTTGCGGTGAACTCTGTTAAATATGGCGCCGTCGATTATATAGTAAAAAACAAAAGTGCCTTTATTCGTGTTCAAAATGATATTAAGCGAATAATGAAAGGTAAAGAAAAAGATAAGGATAATGCCGGATTTAGGAAGTTCGTGATTACCTTGGTTGCTTTCTTAATTTTGTTAATTATCTTCTTGATTATTTATGCGATAGATCATACTGTATTCGGCTTATTCCCTGATCCGGGTGCTCCTATTAAGGATCCTAATGAATTGCCGGGTCTTAGTCATTAATTATTTTAAATATTTTTTTTGTAGAAACATCCGCTCGTCAGCTGACGGGCGGATGTTATTTTTTTTAGCATCTTTGCAACTCATAAAATTTCAACCATGGCAAAAGAATTAAATGTACACAGTAAAACGATTACGCAAGACCCTACTCAGCCTGCTTCTCAGGCGATGTTGTATGGTGTAGGTTTAACAGATGATGATATGAAAAAAGCCCAGGTGGGTATTGTGAGTACGGGTTATGAAGGTAACACTTGTAATATGCACTTAAATGGTTTCGCTGTAGACATTAAAAAAAGCGTGGTGGATGCTAATTTAGTGGGTTTGATTTTTCATACGATTGGGGTGAGTGATGGTATTTCTAACGGAACTCAAGGAATGAAATATTCTTTAGTGTCTCGTGATATTATTGCCGATTCTATTGAAACAGTTGTAAATGCTCAGTTTTATGATGCAGTTATTCCTGTAGTAGGTTGCGATAAAAATATGCCGGGAGCAATGATTGCTTTGGGAAGATTAAATCGTCCGGGTATTTTGGTGTATGGTGGTTCAATTGCAGGCGGACACTATTGTGGTAAAACATTAAACATTATTTCTGCATTTGAGGCTTTGGGAGAGAAAAATCAAGGTACATTGAATGATGAAGATTATAAAGGAATCATTAAAAATTCTTGTCCGGGTGCCGGCGCTTGTGGTGGTATGTATACTGCAAACACTATGTCTTCTGCTATAGAAGCAATGGGAATGAGCTTACCTTATTCTTCTTCTGCCCCAGCATTAAGCAAAGAGAAACAAGCCGAACTACAAAATGTAGGTGCGGCCATGAGAAACTTAATGGAGAAAGACATTAAACCCCGTGATATTATGACTCGCAAAGCATTTGAAAATGCGATGCGTGTAATCGTTATTTTAGGTGGTTCTACCAATGCGGTATTGCACTTAATTGCAATGGCGAAAGCGGTAGATGTTCCTCTGAACCTGAATGATTTCCAAAAGATGAGTGATGAAACACCATTTTTGGCCGATTTGAAACCATCGGGTAAATATTTAATGGAAGATTTACATGCGGTAGGTGGTGTTCCTGCGGTAATGAAAATGTTGTTGGAGAAAGGTTTATTGCATGGAGACTGTATGACTGTAACTGGTAAAACACTGGCCGAGAATTTAGCTATTGTTCCTTCTTTAAAAGTGGGTCAGGATTTAATTATGCCTTTCGATAAACCATTAAAAGCAACGGGTCATATCCGCATTCTTTATGGAAATTTAGCAACGATGGGTTCTGTAGCAAAAATCACTGGTAAAGAAGGTGAATTGTTTGAGGGTCCAGCTGTAGTGTTCGATGATGAATTTGCTGCTATCGATGGTATTTTGGGTGGTAAAGTAAAAAAAGGGAATGTAATTGTAATTAGATATGAAGGTCCTAAAGGCGGACCTGGAATGCCTGAGATGTTGAAGCCAACTTCTGCGGTAATGGGTGCCGGTTTAGGAAAAGATGTTGCGTTGATTACCGATGGTCGGTTCAGTGGTGGCTCTCATGGTTTCATGGTGGGACATATTTGTCCGGAAGCCCAAGAGGGCGGAACTATCGGTTTGGTGAAAGACGGTGATATCATTCGTATTGATGCCATTAAAAATACAATAGATGTGAAGGTTTCTGATGCTGAGTTGGCAGAACGCCGCAAATCATGGAAACCTAAAGTAGGACCAACAAGAGGTATACTATATAAGTATGCTAAATGCGTTAGTCCTGCATCTGAGGGATGTGTAACAGATAATTAGCATTTGAAAAAGGTATAAAAAAAGTCTTGAGATAATTGATTTTACTGGTTAATCTAATGTTGTATCTGTTTTAAATCAAATATAAAGATGAAAATTAGCTAAACTTTATTAGGTGGTCAATTGATTCTTTTATTATACTTGTACTCTCAAATCGAAAATGAATACAAAAAATAACAATATTATCGTCGTGGTTGTCTCCTCTCTGGGGTGAGAAAGCACGTCTGTAAAAGAACAAGCCTTTCTCGAAATCGGGAAAGGCTTTTTTAATAAATAGGGGTTATGGAAATTATCATGGAACAAGAGAAAACGAAAACAGAAAAAAAATCAGAAATGAAAAAAGTAATTGGAGCTGAAGCTGTTGTTCTTTCTTTATTAGCAGAAGGAATTGAAGTTGTTTACGGTTATCCTGGCGGAGCAATCATGCCGGTATATGACGAGTTGTATAAATACCAAGATAAAATTCACCACGTCTTAGTGCGTCACGAACAAGGAGCTGTTCATGCTGCTGAAGGAGCTGCACGTGTAACCAACAAAACTGCAGTTTGTATCGCTACATCGGGTCCTGGTGCTACCAATTTAGTTACAGGTATTGCTGATGCTATGATTGATTCAACACCTATAGTTTGTATAACCGGACAAGTTTCGAGTTTGCTTTTAGGTACCGATGCTTTTCAAGAAACAGATATTATTGGCATTACAGCGCCTATTACCAAATGGTCGTTCCAGGTAACCAAAGCATCTGAAATCCCTAAAGCAATTGCTAAGGCTTTCTATATTGCCAGCACAGGAAGACCTGGCCCGGTATTGATTGATATTACTAAAGATGCACAATTTGCTTCATTTGATTTTGAATACAAAAAGTGCACACATATTCGCTCTTATCAGCCTAAACCCGAGTTGAACATGGATTCAATTAAGGAAGCTGCTGCGGCCATCAACGGGGCGAAGAAACCATATTTGTTGGTTGGACATGGCGTATTGTTGTCGCATGCACAAGAGATATTAAAGGCGGTAATTGAAAAAGCAGGAATTCCTGCGGCATCAACCTTATTAGGTCTTTCAGCATTGCCAACAGATCATCCCTTGTATGTTGGATTTTTGGGAATGCATGGAAACTACGGTCCGAATGTAAAAACCAACGAATGCGACGTATTGATTGCTGTAGGTATGCGTTTCGACGATCGTGTAACAGGAAAGTTAGATGCTTACGCAAAACAAGCAAAGGTTATTCATATTGAAATGGATAAATGCGAGATCAGCAAAAATGTTCATGCGCATATTCCTGTTCATGCTGACGCGAGTGAAGCTTTGCATGCTTTACTTCCTTTGCTGGATAAAAAAGAGCATAAAGAGTGGTTACAAGAATTTAAAGATTGCGATAAAATTGAGCATGAAAAAGTGTTTAAATTGGACTTAACGCCAACTACTCCTGCTATTAAAATGGCTGAAGTTATTCGCAAATTAAGCGACTTAACTAAAGGACAAGCAGTATTGGTTACCGACGTTGGTCAGCATCAAATGATTGCTACCAGATATTACGAATTCAAATCTACCAATGCCAATGTTTCGTCTGGAGGATTAGGTACGATGGGCTTCGGTTTGCCTGCGGCTTTTGGTGCCAAGATGGCTCAGCCCGAAAGAGAAGTTGTAGCTATTATTGGTGATGGTGGTTTTCAAATGAACATTCAGGAATTGGGTACTATTTTTCAAACCAATGCAGCGGTTAAAATCATTATTTTGAATAATAATTTTTTAGGAATGGTTCGTCAGTGGCAAGAGTTGTTTTTCGATAGAAGATATGCTCAAACCGAATTGATCAATCCTAATTTCTGCATGATTGCCCAAGGTTATGGCATTGAAGCTAAAAAAATTGAACAACGTTCTGATTTGGAAACTGCTTTAAAAACTATGTTGGCGCACAACGGTCCGTATTTATTAGAAGTAATGGTTGAACAAGAAGGTAACGTATTTCCTATGATACCTCAAGGAGCGGCAGTTAATGAAGTAAGATTAGAGTGATTCAAAGGACATTAGTTCCTTCGTTTCTCAGGATGACAAACACAGAAAAAATAATACAATGAGCACTGAAATAAAAAAATATACCATTACAGTTTTCTCTGAAAATTACGCGGGGATACTTTATAGAATTACACAAATCTTCACCAGAAGAAAAATAAATATTGAGAGTTTAACTACTTCCGAATCGGAAAAAGAAGGAGTGCATCGCTTTACTATTGTAGTGATGACTACAGAGAAAACAGCACAAAACGTTACACTTCAAATTGAGAAATTGGTAGAAGTTTTAATGGCTTCTTATTTTGCTGATGATGAAGTAGTGGCTCATGAAATTGCATTGTATAAAATGAAATCGGGACATGATTTCAATGCCATTGTACAAGCGCATAATGCTAAGTTTTTGCATGTAGATCCTGAGTTTTGTGTAATTGAAAAAACCGGACATAAAGAAGATACACGTGCACTTTTTAATGCATTACAACCATTCGGAATATTAGAATTTGTGCGCTCGGGAAGAGTTGCTGTTTCTAAACCAATGAGAAATTTACATACTTACCTGCAAGAAATTGGAGAAGCATAATCATGAAAACAGCAGAAGTTTTGGTTAGTATAGAGAATATAGATAAAGCCGCTGAGAATTTGAAAGGTGTTGCGATGCATACGCCTCTTCAAAAGAATTTGGCTTTATCAGATAAATATGATTGTGAAGTCTATTTGAAAAGAGAAGATTTACAATTGGTGCGTTCGTATAAAATTCGTGGAGCATACAATAAGATTCAATCTTTACCTAAAGAAATTTTAGATAAAGGAGTGATTTGCGCCAGTGCTGGAAATCATGCGCAAGGTTTTGCTTTTTCATGTAATTTGTTGGGTATTCACGGCAAGGTTTACATGCCTTCTACTACGCCAAAACAGAAGGTTGAGAAAGTTAAAATGTTTGGAAAAGACAAGGTGGAAGTGGTTTTGGCGGGAGATACTTACGATGATAGTTACAAACAAGCGTTGGCTGTTTCTAAAGCAGAAGGTTTGACTTTTATTCATCCATTCGATGATTTAAAAGTGATAGAAGGACAAGGAACGGTAGCTAAAGAAATACATGAAGAATTAAAAAATATCGATATCATTTTTGTTCCTGTGGGTGGTGGTGGATTGATGAGTGGCTTGGGTTCGTATTTTAAAACTTTGAGTCCGAAAACAAAACTGGTGGGTGTTGAACCAGCCGGTGCACCCTCTCTAAAAAAATCCTTGGAAGCAGGAAAAGTAGTGGAGTTGGCTGAAATCGACAAATTTGTGGATGGCGCAGCAGTGCAAAGAATTGGCGACAAAACATTTGAAATTATCAAAGAAGTGATCGACGATGTGGTGTTGATTCCCGAAGGAAAAGTATGCAGCACTATTTTGAGTTTGTACAATGAAGAAGCTATAGTCGTGGAGCCAGCAGGCTCTTTATCGGTAGCTGCTTTAGATTTTTACAAAGAAGAGATAAAAGGAAAACGTGTGGTTTGTGTGGTGAGCGGAAGTAACAACGATATAGATAGAATGCAGGAAATAAAAGAGCGTTCAATGATTTACGAAGGATTGAAACACTTCTTTATCATTCGTTTTCCTCAGCGTCCGG
>JAHEZM010000041.1 GCA_023251075.1 Flavobacteriales bacterium
AAAGTCCTTTCCCACTTATACAGTTTAAAAAACAAAGCCACCTCTTCATCAAATGTTTTTTTGGTGTGATGAGATTCCTGATTATAAATATATCGCTTCACAACTTCCATTTGGGACTCACTCACAGAAACAGCAAAATAATCATCTTGCCATGAAAAATAATTGGATAATATTTTTTCATTATTGATCCAACGAGATGATTCCCCCTTTATCATTTTGGCAACATTAGCAATACTTTGTTCTTTACCTAATGAAATCAAACAATGAATATGATCATCATATCCATTTATTGCTATGAGGTAAATTTCCTTTTGGCGACAATTTTCCTGAATATGATTAAAAACCTTTTTACGAACTTCCTTGGAAAGGAACGGTTGTCTTCCTTTAGTGGAAAAAACATAATGAACCCAAATTTTGAGAAATGACATAAAATAAATGTTTAGTTAGAGCTCATTTTATTCTGAGCGAACACGAAAGTAAAAATATTTGGCTAAAGCCGAAAAGAAAATCACACTTTCCGTTGGTTAAAACCAACGGCAATTGATCTTATGAATTTTACTTACCAACAATACACACTTAAGACTAAAGGCAATTGATATTGTAAATTTTACTTTCTAACAATACACGCTTAAGACTAAAAGCAATTAACATTTTGAGTTTACTCGATAATAATAAACCCTTAAAACCAAAGGCATTTGATATTGTGAATTTTACCTGCTAACAATACACGCTTAAGACTAAAAGCAATTGACATTGTGAGTTTACTCGATAATAATAAACCCTTAAAACCAAAGGCATTTGATATTGTGAATTTTACTTGATAATAATACATCATTAAAACTAAATGCGGTTGATATTATGAACTTTAGTCTCAATACTTCAAAAAATTGCCGTTGGTTTTAACCAACGGAAAACAACAAACCTAGAGGGCTTTAGCCAAAAGTTTAAAGTTGTGCTTTTTTAAACGCTCTAAACAAAGTATAATTTCCTGGATAATTACTAATATATCCTCCGGGATTGAAAACAAATAAAGATTCTACAATTCTATCGAGGAAATACCTATCATGCGATACAATCAACACGCAACCTTTGAAATTCATTAAATATTCTTCCAAAGTAGAAAGTGTAAGCAAATCGAAATCATTAGTAGGCTCATCTAAAATTAAAAAGTTAGGTGCTTTCATTAAAATCGTTACCAAATACAAACGCTTTCTTTCCCCTCCACTTAATTTTTCAACCACAGTATATTGCCTATCAGGAGGAAAATTAAATTGCGTGAGCATCTGACTTGCGGTGATGCGCGAACCATCTTTCAACTCTATTACTTCCGCAATATTTTTCACTTCATCAATTACTTTATTGCCTGGTTTAACATTGATTCCTTTTTGGGTATAATAACCCACCGACACGGTTTCTCCCAAGCTGATTTCTCCGCTGAAATCGGTATCTAAACCAGTGAGCAAATTCAATAATGTTGTTTTTCCAGCTCCATTGTCGCCCACAATTCCAATCTTATCACCTCCTTTAAAATAATAACTAAAATCTTTAATGATTGTTCTATCGCCATAACTTTTAGTAAGATGATCCACCTCTAATATTTTTTTACCCAAACGTTGCATGGCAGTAGAAATATTCACTTCAGCCTTCTCTACTTTTTGTTTTGCTTTTTTCTCAATCTCACCTGCGGCTTCTATTCTGCTTTTCGATTTGGTACCACGAGCTTTCGGCATTTTGCGCAACCACTCCAATTCTTTTTTGAAAAGATTTTTGGCTTTATGCACTTGCGTGGCGTCGTTCATTTCACGCTCTGCTTTAGTAGTTAAAAAATATTCGTAATCACCCTGATAGGTAAAAATTCCGCTAGGTGTTAATTCTAAAATAGTATCACACACATTATCTAAAAAATACCTATCGTGAGTAATCACCAACAACGCAAAATTACTTTCGCTTAAGAAAGTCTCCAACCATTCCACCATTGCAAAATCCAAATGGTTGGTAGGTTCATCCAGCAACAAGATATCCGGTTCTTCAATCAAACATTTGGCAAGAGCCAATCTGCGTTTTTCTCCCCCTGAAAATTTATCGATAGAAACATCCAGATTCGTGAAGTTTAAGTGATCTAAAACCTCCGTGATTTTGACTTCTTCACCCCAGGCATTTTGAGCTTCAATAGCATCGAAAACACGCTTGAATTCATCTGATTCCATATCGCCTTCCGCAATCATTGCTTCGTATTGCTTTATCAATTGCACTCGCGCATTGTTCTCGCATATAAACTCGCGAATGGTTAATCCCGATTTGTATTCCGGCTCCTGATCCAACATTCCTATTTTAATACCATCGCGAAAAACAACCTCCCCCTTATCTTGAATTTCTTTGCCGGTTAATATTTTAAACAAGGTACTTTTACCCGCACCATTCACGGCAATCAAACCCATTTTTTGTCCTTTATCTATTCCAAAGGAAACATCCTGAAACAAAGGTTTTGCGGTAAATGATTTACTTAATTGAGAGATCGATAATATATTCATTCAAAAAACAAAAGCACTATTAGAGTGCCCTTCGTGCCGCGAAAGTAAGGATAAATTAACGCGATCTCTTAAATATCCCAAATCAATCCTGTATTTTTATGCTTCAATTATGATCTCTGAATTATCAAATACACCTCTTGCTGAACGCCTGCGCCCAAAACGCCTGAGCCAATACACCGGCCAGAGTCATTTAGTAGGTGAAAATGGCGCATTGACTGCCGCTATTAAATCAGGGTTTATTCCTTCTATCATTTTATGGGGACCACCGGGTGTTGGAAAAACAACCTTAGCTCAAATCATTGCAGAAGAAACCAAACGTCCGATTTTTACATTAAGCGCAATTAATTCAGGAGTAAAAGACATCAGAGAAGTAATTGATAAAGCCAAAGAACAAAATCTTTTCAGCAAAGGATTAAATCCTATTTTGTTTATTGATGAAATTCACCGTTTCAGTAAATCGCAGCAAGATTCTTTATTGGGAGCCGTTGAAAAAGGAACCATCACACTTATTGGTGCTACCACAGAAAATCCATCTTTTGAAGTTATTTCCGCTTTACTTTCCCGATCTCAGGTATATGTTTTAAAACCTCATGAAGAACAAGATTTAATCGCTCTTTTAGAAAAAGCGATTAAAGAGGATGTGATTTTAAAAAAGAAAAATATAGAATTAAAAGAGACAGAGAGTTTATTGCAAATGAGTGGTGGTGATGCTCGCAGATTGCTTAACAATTTTGAATTATTGGTGAATTGCAGTAGTGAAAAAAACATCGTAATCACGAATGCTTTAGTAAAAGAACAGATCAAGCTCAACCCTACGATGTACGACAAAGCAGGAGAACAACATTACGATTTGGTTTCTGCTTTTATAAAATCTATTCGTGGAAGTGATCCAAACGCTGCGGTATATTATTTGGCAAGAATGATTGAAGGGGGTGAAAATCCCGAATTTATTGCCCGTCGCTTATTAATTGCTGCTTCGGAAGACATTGGCAACGCTAATCCCAACGCCCTGATGTTAGCGCAATCTTGTTTTAATTCTGTTAGCGTAATTGGTCATCCTGAATGCAGAATTATTTTATCGCAATGCACTATTTATTTAGCCACATCCCCTAAAAGTAATTCAGCTTACGTGGCTATTAATAAAGCTCAGGAATTGGTTCGTGAAACCGGAAATTTACCGGTACCCTTACATTTGAGAAATGCACCTACTAAGCTCATGAAAGAAATGGGCTACGGAAAAGAATATCAATACAGTCATTCCTACGAAGGGAATTTCAGCCATCAGGAATTTCTTCCTGAAGCCATCAAAGGAACCAACTTATTACAACTAGGCAATAACAAACGAGAACAAGATTTGAAAATACAGTTAGAAAAACTGTGGAATGGGAAGTACGAATTTTAACATTTCTAGTTAAAGCAACCTTTATTTTTAGACCCCGTCTAAAAATAAACAACACTACTTATGAAATTAAAAATTACCCTTTTGGGATTAACTGCCATTGGTATGTTCGTCCTATTTTTATCTAACAAAGGAGGAACAGGTGGAAGCACCTTAGCTCCTGGTGAATCACACACTTGCTCACAACCTACTTGTCATGGTGCCGGTAACGGTAGCGGATCTAGCGGTGGTATAGCCGATAATGCTGGTCCAGGTTCTTTGATAGTAAGTACTGTTCCCGCAATGACTAATAATCAGTATACCCCCGGACAACTTTACCATGTAACCGTTACTGTTTCAGAAACAGGAAAAACTATTTTTGGATTTACTTTTCAATCTCTTGACAATAGTGGAAATACTAATCTTCATATCGACAATACTATTGGTACTTTTACTTTAACCAATAGTGCTGCTACTCGTTTTTCACAGTCGTTCGGTACAGGAAGAAAAACCGTAACCTTTCAACTTAATGCAGGTTTAGCCAATAATACCAAAAGCTTTACTTTCGATTGGACTGCCCCGCAAACAGGAACAGTTAACTGGTATTATTCAGGTTTAGCTGCAAATAATGATGTGAAAGAAAATGCTGCCGACAATGTTTATACCTCAAGTCAACAGTTAACACCAGCAGTAGTTAGTTCAACCAATGAAATCACTACAGAAGCAAATGCCTTTGTATTTCCAAATCCATCCAACAACAATGTTATGGTTTCATTCAACAATCCCAACAAACAATTGGTTTCTATTCAACTTTATTCTTTAGAAGGGAAGTTGATAAAAACTTTAGATAGTGCAACTTTACCAGAAGGAAACTATTCTAGCAGCTACTCAACAACTGATTTAGAAAGCGGAACTTACCTATTAAAAATATCTGGTGAATCTATCAATATCAATAAACAATTGATGATCAATTAAATATTTTTCAAATTCAAAAAAGCAGGAGTGAATTGAAACGCTCCTGCTTTTTTTGTAGCAAAGTGTTACCAAAATGCTTTTATGCATTATTCAGCTATAATTCTGAATGATGAAATATTTTACTTGCCTTTTCCTTTTACTCCATGCACTAGTTGCATACACTCAAGACAGTTCTTATGTTAAATTAATCAACGAGGTTTCTCTGAAGCAAGCAATATTTAAACAAAAATATACCGAAGCTGATTCTTTGAAAAAAGACTCCATCATTCATGAAGCTCAAAAATATATTTTCGATAAAATTATAATTGATTATTTTAGGCAGTGGTATGGCACACCTTGGGATTTCAACGGTACCACACGCATTCCTAAAAAAGGAAAAATTGCTTGCGGTTATTTTGTTACCACTGTTTTGCTGGATGCCGGATTTAAAATACCACGCATTAAATGGGCTCAATTACCTTCTGAAACCTTCATCAAAAAAATAAGCACGAACACCAAAAGAATTTACAACAAACCTGTGGAAGACGTTATTTCTATTTTAAATATCAAGGGAGATGGTTTATACATTGTAGGACTCGATACTCACGTTGGATTTTTATATAAAAATGGTGAAGTGATGCAATTTGTTCATTCTAACTATTATGAAAAAGAAATTGGTGTTATGTCGCAAAACATCAATGTTGACTCTCCTCTCAAAAATTCATCTTACCGATTTATTGGAAAAATTTTAGAAAAAGATATGATGATTAAATGGATTATGAATGAAGAATTCCTCCAGTAGAGTGTCATCCACATTTGGAATAGCCACAATTCTTACATTTCTCACAACCTTCCTCATACACCAATCCCTTTTCATAGCCACAATTTTCACAGGCTTTTTGCAGAATAGTTCCATCGGGAATAAATTGTTTTAACGCTCGCTTAACACCATTTTTCCAAGTGTTAATCGACTCGTCATACAAGTTCAAATTCTCAATTAAATTCAACACATCTTCCAGCGGCATTCCTTGTCGCAAAACTCCCGAAATCAACTTCGCATAATTCCAAAATTCTTTGTTGAAAGAACGAGACAATCCTTTTACTTCTTCTTTTACGTTGTACTTTGAAATATACTGAAAATCGTAACTCGATTTTTTCCCTTCTTCATTTTTCTTCTCTACCCATCCTTCACTAACATAAGATGGAATTACAAAGGCATTCGACTTACCAGTGAATATTTCATAGGGTTGATTACCTAGTAAACCAATCACGGCAATCCAATCTTCTTTTTCATTTTTAAAACGAAGAACTTTTGCTTTAAGTGATGCCGGGCGATCGGGCGCTTTGTGCACCACAATTTCATTTTTATCATCTAAAACTCTATCGTCTTTTTCAATCAATACTCCCGAACGCGATCCCTCTCTATACACCGTTATGCCTTTCAATCCACGTTTCCATGATTCTAAATAAATGGCGCTTACTTTGCGCAAAGTGGTGTCTTCAGATAAATTTATGGTTGAGCTAATAGAGTGCGTAGTATATTTTTGAACGATTGCCTGTATCTCTATTCGTTTTTGCCAATCGATATCTTTTGCCGTGGATTTGTAATAAGGACTTTCTTCTATTTTTTTCTTCCCTGTTACCTTCATCCACTGTTGTAATTTAGGATGCAGAACTTGAAATTCTTCCCACTGATCGCCCATTGCATCGGTAAAATTTATTTTCACTTTCGATGAAACTTTTTTTCTTCTTCGTGTATATTGCAATGAAAAAACAGGTTCTATTCCCGATGAACATTTCGCCAATAAACTTAATGTTCCCGTAGGAGCCACAGTACTGATAGAAACATTTCTTCTGCCATATTTCATCATTCGTTTATACACTTCCGGCATTTCTGATTTCAGCATTTGAACAAACAAAGATTCCTCTTCTGTTTTTTTATTGAAACCAAAAAAAGAACCACGTTCAATGGACATATCAATCGATGAATCAAACTCTGCTTTACATTTTGTTTTCATCATTTCTTCAATAAAATGTAAAGCTGCTTTCGAATCAAAAGAAATATTCATAGCAGCCAAAGCATCGGCCAATGCCGTAAAACCTAAACCTGTTCTTCTCCCTTTTACTCCATTTTCACGCAACAATTTCCAGGTTTTTAATTCCACTTCTTTAATAGAATCTGGTTCAGGATCGCTTTTTATTTTTTTAATTATTCTATCAATCGCTTCAATTTCCAAATCCACTAAATTATCCATCAGTCGTTGCCCATCATACACCACCGAAAGGAATTTATCGAAATCGAATTTTGCTTTTTCAGTGAAAGGATTTTTTACAAACGAAAATAAATTCACCGCCATTAATCTGCACGAATCGCCACCCTGCATTGCTATTTCAGAACAAGGGTTGGTAGAAGTATTTTTATATTGAGGGTACACCGATGAAGTGGAATAATGATGCTGTTTATCCCAAAATATGATTCCTGGCTCTGCCGTGTTATAAGCACATTGAACAATAGAATCCCAAACTTTTTTGGCCTTAATTTTTAATTTCATTTTGGGTTTTAAAGAATCAACAGGCCAACGCAAAACAAAATCTTTATCTTGATCTACGGCCTTCATAAACTCATCGGTTAACAAAACAGAAATATTGGCTCCCGTTACCTTACTTAAATCTTGTTTAGAGTTAATGAAATCAACAATATCAGGATGAGCCACATTCATGGTAATCATTAAAGCCCCTCTTCTTCCATTTTGAGCTACCTCACGAGTAGTGTTGGAAAATCGCTCCATAAATGAAATTGCTCCGCTGGTGGTTCGTGCAGCATTAGAAACCTGAAGGGTTTTCGGACGAAGAGTAGAAATATCAATCCCTACCCCGCAACGGCGTTTGTACAATTGCGCCAACTGCTGATCGGTATAAAAAATTCCACCATAAGAATCGTACAACGCTGGCAATACCACGCAATTCGATAAAGAAGCAATAACATAAGGATTTCCTAACGAAGCCATAACACTTCCCTGGGGAATTAAATATTTAAAATCTTTGAATAATTGATAAATAGAAGAGTTGTTCAATGCTTTTCTTTTCTTTCCATATTCCGACAAAAACTTGAACTGTGAACTGCGAACTGTAAATTTCTTTTCCACCCTGTAAAACTCCTGCGACATTCTTTTGTGCATATCATCGGGAGTTAATTCGGTGAACTTACCTTCTTTATTCTGAACGGCATATTTATACATCCATGTAGTTGCTGCCAACTCATCGCCACTGAAATAACGAATGCTTTGTTCTTTTACTTTTTTATCGTTGTATGAAGACATAGAAAATCTTTATTAGGAAGTGGACTTGTTTCTACAAATGTATTTACTAAATTTGAGACATGGCAATGAATGCTGAATATATTAATTCAATGAAGGAATGGGACTTGGAAGACATCGTCGACCATGTTAAAAGCACACACCACGCCTACTTGAAAGCCAATTACCCGGTAATTGTCCGCCTGTTGGGTAAATTAGTAGATAAATACCCTAACAAATATCCCGAGTTAAGAGAAATCAATGAAATTTTCACCGACTTTACTGATGATTTAGCCCGTCACCTAGTTAAAGAAGAAGAGATTTTGTTCCCTTACTTTGAACGCTTAGGTTCTTATTTGAATAATCCTAACGCTTACGAACCTGCTTTTTTTGGCTCTTTACACAAACCAGTACAGGTAATGGAAGAAGAACACGACGATGAGCATATAGTAATTGAAAAAATAAAAAAGTTAACCAATAATTACACTCCTCCGGCCGATGCTGATCCTTCTCACAAAATGCTTTATTTCAAATTAAAAGAATTTGAAGAAGACATTGATATTCATCACACCATTGAAAACGATATTCTTTTTGCTAAAGCTGAAGAAGCCGAAAAGAAATTGAACGTTTAAAATCAATTTTTAAAATTGCTATTATCCTGTTACCTTTAGTAAATGCGCTTTATCTATGCATTTATTTTATTAAGTTTTACTTCTTGTAAAAGAGATGAACCCGCTGTAGACACAAAATCATCAGGATATCCACCCGAAATTGCTAAAATCATTATCCCTAAATGCGCCAACTCAGGATGTCACAATAGTATTAGTAAGAGTGCAGCAGCAGGATTGTCGCTTAGTACTTTCGATGAAATGATGCAGGGAGGAAATAACGGAGCAGTTACTATTCCTTATTTTTCAAAATTAAGCTCTACCCGACTCTTCACCAATACCTACGATAAATACGGCGTTAAAATACAACCTACCATGCCATTGTATGCGGCACATTTGTCGGAAAATGAAATGGAAACTATTATCAACTGGATTGACAAAGGAGCTCCCAACCATGAAGGCGCAATAAAATTCTCTGATGATCTTTTTAGAAAAAAAGCATATATCACCAATCAAGGATGTGATATCATAGCTGTTCTTGATTTAAAAACGAATCTTATCATGAGATATATTGAAGTGGGTATTAGAAACTATCCTGAGGTTCCCCACACCATTAAAATAACTCCCGATGGAAAATACTGGTGCGTATGTTTTGCCAGTGGCGACGTATTTCAAATTTTCAGCACACAAACAGATCAATTGGTAGCATCCGTTCTTATTCCTCCTGGTTCATGGAACACCATAGCTTTTAGCTCTGATTCAAAAATGGCCTATAGTGCCAACACCGATTCCGATGGAAAAATTGCATGTATCAATTTACAAACTTTTCAATTGCAAAAAATTATTGGAAGTGGAACTTTAGAATGGCCTCATGGTGTGGCTGTGTATAACGACACTGTATTATATGCTACCTGTAATAAAGGAAACTATTTGTATAGAGCCAATATAAGCGATTTAGACAACGTAGATTTCACCACGGTGATTGTAGAAAAAAATGCAGCATTAAATAAAAACTCTTCCCTTGATATTCACGAAATGGTGTATTCTCCTGATAAATCTAAATACTTCCTTTCTTGTCAAACCAGCAATGAAGTGAGAGTAATGGATGCAACAAAAGACACATTAATAACCGTAATCTCAACGGGAAAATATCCCGTTGAATTTAGCTTTTCTAAAAAACACCACTATCTTTTTGTTAGCTGTATGGAAGACATTACTTTCCTCAATGAAGGAATTAAAGGAAGCATCACTGTTATTGATTATACCAACAACTCTGCTATTTCAACTATCAAAAGTGGATTTCAACCGCATGGCTTATGGGCCAATGATGAGCAGGAATTATTGTATGTAATCAATAGAAATATTTCTCCCGACGGACCCGCTCCTCACCACACCAGTTATTGCTCTGGTAAAAATGGATATTACAATTTAATTGATATGAAAACCTTGCAAATTGTACCCAAAAGCAATAGAGAACTCTCTACCGATCCTTATTCAATTGCGATAAGGAATTGATAAATAACTACTCACTAAACTTATACCCCACCCCTCTTACCGAATGGAAGTACTTAGAATTTTTAGGATCTTCCTCGAAATATTTTCTAAAGTTGAGCAAATAATTGTCTATTGTTCTGGTAGAAGGATAAACATCTACACCCCATATCATTTCTAAAATTAAATCTCGCGAAACTACTTCTCCTTTTTTTTCAATCAAGAGTTTTAATAATTTCATTTCACGAGCCGACAAAATTCCACTTTGATTATTTATACCCCGAAATTCATAGGTATCGAAATTCACATAATTAGAACCAAAAGTATAGCTACTCAAACCAATTGCTCCGGCAGATACCGAACGTTTCAATAATATTTGTACCCGCAACAACAGCTCCTCCAAATTGAAGGGCTTTACTAAATAATCATCAGCCCCAGCCTTTAAGCCAGCCACACGATCTTGTCCGCTGTGCTTAGCCGACAACATCAAAACAGGAACTTGCTTATCGGTTAAACGAATGGTTTCACAAACCTGTAAACCATCTACCGACGGCAACATAATATCGAGAATAATTAAATTAAATCGTTGTTCTTTAAATAAGCGTAAAGCCTCTTTTCCATCACCTGCTACCTTTACTTTGTAGCCTTCCATTTCCAAATTCAACTGAATTAAACTCACTAAATTCTCTTCGTCATCTACCAGCAATATTCGTGTTTCTGTTTCCATGTTATAACAAAAATAAGCAAAGAAAAATGTAGGTTTGCAATTAAATGCAAATTAACGATTTAAATAAATATATTCAAGATAGAGTTAAATCTCTAAAGCCTTTTGTTTTCTATCGTTTAAGCAAAGAAAGCGACACCTATTTATTAGAATCAAATACAATTGATTTTGTTAGCGACTTTCAATACAAAGAAAGCGGATTTATCTTTCATCCTTTCGATTCAAAAAAAAACAAAATTGAATTCATTAAAGGAACACCTTCAAAAACAGCTATAGTAAAAGGAGCCTCCACACTTATTACACTCAAAGATTTATCTCGGGAAGAAAAACCATTTTGCAGTACTTTCGAATTGTACCAAAATCAATTCAATATTTTTCAGGAAGAGTTCATCAACAGAAGCATGAAAAAAGCAATTCTCTCTCGCATCAAATTTATGGAGATAGATAAATTGGATGTGGCCAATATGTTTTTAAAAATGTTATCTGCTTACCCCGAAGCGTATGCTTATTTATACTACTCTCCCAGTGCCGGATTGTGGATAGGTGCCAGTCCGGAAAAATTTGTATTCGTTCACCACAATATTTTAGAAACAACTGCATTGGCAGGAACAATAAGTGAAGGAGAAAACTGGAGCGATAAAGAAAAAGAAGAGCAAATGATAGTAACACATTTCATTACTCAAAACCTGCATGAATTAAACCATTTAGAAGCCGATGCACCAGAAACCATTAAGGCCGGAAATTTATATCATATTCGCGCCAATATCAGAGGGGAATTAAATGCTCAAAGTAATTTATCCTCTATCATTAATAAACTCCACCCAACTCCGGCTGTAGGTGGATTTCCAAAAGAAAAAGCTTTAGAAATGATTGCTGCTGTTGAAAAACATAAGCGCGAATTTTATAGTGGATTCGCCGGACCGGTAAACATTAATTCATCAACACATCTTTTTGTGAACTTGCGGTGCGCAAAAATTTACCCAGCAGGATTGTCTCTTTTTGTAGGAGGTGGAATTACTAAATCTTCTGAAGTAAAAAAAGAATGGGAAGAAACCGAAAAGAAAGCAAATACTATTGCGAATATGATTCTGAATCACTAATTATTGTACCTGAACAAATTTTGTAGTTCGTGCATTCTCCGATGAAACGATCATAAAATATCTTCCTGCCTGCAGCTGCGACACATCCATCGTTTGAAGGTTAAAACCTTGTGCCGAAAATTTTTCTAAAAAAACTTGTTGTCCTAACTCATTATAAAAAACTACAGAATAATTTTCTGTTCCATTAGGTTGTACAATTACATTAATTTTA
>JAHEZM010000002.1 GCA_023251075.1 Flavobacteriales bacterium
GGCACCGATATTCATGAATTGCGGACTATAGGTTCCTATTCCACCTTCTGGTAAATCGGTGGTGGTGATTTGAATTTGACCAAAATTCAACGACATTATACCCAAAGCGATAAAGTTTTTCTGCCCTAATTTCTGACTAAATCCGAAAGTGTTAATGTTGATTCCGGTACCCATTAACCAGGCAGTTCTACTAAATATTAATTCTGTTTTTTTGGTTTTGGTTAATCCTCCAATATTCAGGTATTGCGATTCTAATCCTTCAACTAATGAAATATTTGATCCTCCTAAACCTGATGTTCGCGCATAAGGATTAATGAGCAGTTGAGTGGCACCCGCTTGTCCTGCCCTGTCACCATTTCCGGCATAAGCAGCGGAACAGCTCAACAGAATCAAAAACAATATTTTAAATATTTTCTGCATTAAAAAGTACTTAAATCTGTTTGTCGCATTACACCAAACCACTTCAATATTTTCTCACCCACACCTTCCACTTCTACATGTATCAAATACATTCCCGATGCAATAGGAACCCCTGCATCATTATCTAAATTCCATTCTATATTGGTAGTGCTTCTATCGTCTTTATTGAAAGTTTTTACAAGAGTACCATTCAAAGTAAAAATTCTGATTTTACATTTATCCGGAAGATTTACAATTTTTACAATTCTATCCAGTTGCTCTTGCTCGTAGCTTGAGTATCCGTAGTAAGGATTAGGAACCACATTGATTTTATCGAGTGAAATTTTGGCCGTATTGGCATCGTTATTCACTGTTTTAATATCGGCCGTATTAAAAGTAAATTCGGGTAATTTCTGACTGATATCTTTTGCGTAGGGCTTGGCTACTCTTAATTTAATAGCTACATCAATGGGTAGATAACCGAAAACAGGATTCGCCAATGGATAAGGATATACCCAGGTAATATCTTTAGTGACGTTAATTTTTAAGTTTGCGTTGTATTGAGAAAGTTGAGAATAGTAGTAGGCGCATCCATCATAAACCGGTGCGTTGGGGGAAGCACCTTCTCCCTGAAAAACATAAATGCTATGCATTCCACCATAAATAATATCGGTGGCTTTAACAGTATCGGCTTCTAAATTGGTTAAATTATTGGTTGGATTCCAAATCATATCCGCTCCGTTATTCTCTACCTGATAGGAGTTTTCACCAAAGGCAATATTCAATCGAACTCCTGTTTCTACATTGATGGCATAACCAGGAAACCAACCCATTCCCATTGTTCCGGAGTTATCGGGTTTACCCTCTTTATCCACCGAGGGTGATTGCCGTAAATCTAGCTTACCTGCGTTTCCTATTGTTTTCGATGGGTCATCAAAAGTTTCCAAAACTACGCATCGGCTCCATTTCGATTTATCGCTGGTAAGCACAATATCTACACTAGAGATATAAGAAAATTTATTGGCTGAAAGAGAAGTGCTGAATTCCCATTGCGGACCATATTGTTTGTAGCTGGTTATTCGATAAGGAGAAATGATTCCTTCCAGAATTTTTTCATAATCCTGATTGGGATCGAGTTTCACGGTTTTATCTGTTCCTGGTGTTATATCATCATCGCCTACACCAGATCTTATCCAATCTGAAAAAGCACCGGTTCCATCAAAATCTTTTACCCCTGTTAACCACTTTAACCCCGATCCATCTTTCCCGAAAGTCATTGATGCATCTATGTATCCATTGGTTAACGATTTGCTGTCGGCAGGCCCATAAGCATATTTTGCCGTTACCGATAAGCCCCATTTTTTAATGATTTGTTCATTGGCTATTTTGATGGTGTGATCGGCATAAACAGTATCATTTTTTTCCTGATGAATTAAAATCCAGTAAGCATCACTAACATCATTGGTGGTTACAGTATCTAAAAATTTAAAAGTAAAATTCCCTTCAGGAATGTTTAATGGATCTATTACTTTGATATTTATAGGAGCGCCATCGTTGTTATAAGTAACACTGGTGGCAGTATTGTTTTCCAGAATATCAGAGATGGTTTGTGGCGATAAATTAATGAATTCAGCACCATGTCCTTTTCCTTTTATTCTCGTTAATTTAGGTTGTAAACCATAGCTCGAATTCATAATAGTGCCGCCATCTTGTGGTGAAGGCAGATGTGGCATTCCTTCGTAAACTTTAACATTCAAACGACTCATTTTATAAGGCTTCTTTTGTCCGTCGTAACTGGAAGGATTTGCGTAGGAAAAAGTTTTAAAATTGTTGTATCCGTAAGCCACAGCCATGTAGTAATACGGTTTATGATTCACTAAAGTATTACTGCTTCCAGTAGCGAATTCGTCGCTAGTAATAACAAAACTATGTACGATACCTTTATCGGCTCCTTTCACCATTTCTGTGGGCACTAAGGTGTTCATTGCCTGATCTTGTTTGTAGTTAATCAATTGCGAAACACTATCGTGTATATCACATTGAGCCACCAATCTCGCTTTGGTAATATCAGTAAGTTCACCTGCAGAAACTGTTTCATCTTTCAATTGAAAAATTTGGTATCCCTGAAAGCGGTATTTTTTATCGTATCCTTTAATTCCGGTAGGATCTATCAAAGGATCTTCTTCAGTATAAGATTCTGTTTCAACTGAATTTTGAAGAGTTAAAATCAATTTATTTTCTAATTCTTTAATTTCTAAATCGGGAGCTTTGGGTCCGTTTAAAATTTTAAAATTATTATCAAAAAGCGCTTGAGCGATATCATCTGAAATTTGTAATGTTTGAACCGACGACCAGGCCGTAGCACCTGATTGTGCTCGAGCCCAAAGTGCACCTACTGTTACCGTATTTACCGCTCCGCTTTTTAAAGTAAAAGGACCAGCAGATAGAATAAATCTTAAATCGCCAGGAACATCATTTTCTGTTTTTTGCGACCATGCTCCGTAGCTTCCGTATTTGGTAGCATCGGTATTATCGGGAAAAGCAAAATTGGTATTCGAGCCGTTGGTTAATCCTGAACCCGGCCATCCATTTCCATCATATTCTAAATGAGTTCCATCTTTCCAATAGTTTCTTAAATAGCCGTAATACTGAGTAGCGTTGGTTGGATTACCCATTTGGGTTTGATCGTTGTAATAGTACATGAAATTCGACATGATGATTTCTTCTCCTGCTTCATCTGTAGTTCCATCTCTATCATTATCGATCCCATCTAATAAATCAGCTATAGGTCCTTTAAAAAAATCTAAACCAACGGCAGGGGGAGTTGCTCCATAACCAGGAGAGCCCTGATCGGGAGCATCATCTTCATCAGCATTGTAGCAATAGCCAAATCCTCTTTCTACATCACATCCTATATAATCATCTCTGGGTCCTCCTAAATCGGGATCAACCCATTGTCCGAAATAGGTTTCCTCCATATCAAAGCTCGATTTGTTTTCAATGATATAGTTGTAAAAAGTCATGTTGTTTACTTCATCATCGGTGCTAAAACCAAAAGCCTGAGCTTTAATTTGTAAACCTATAGGAAGTCCTTTTGATTCGCCGTGAATATTTCCTACGTCATTAAAAATCCACCATATAGATTCATCACCATACAATACAGAGGAAGAGTTTCCTTGTGTTCCATCCAAATCAAAATTCGGATAATCTCCTTTGGAGGGATCGTATTTGGTATCTCCATCGCTATCGAAAAATGGTGCTAAATAATAATCTTGTCCGATAGCTGTATTTCCATGTGCCGGCCAGTTGAGCATAGACTGTGGGATACTTGGATTTTTTCCGGCTTTATATGCCGTTACATATTCTTCAACCTCTTCTCTACTTACTTTGTAGTGATTATCGTATTGCAAGCAGGTACTTTTATCGGCAAATTTTGAACTCCCCACAGGTCCGGGCCAAAAGTCATTTCCATTCTGACGATAAGTCATTGCGGCGACTTTTAAATTTCCATTTTGATCTTTTCCTCCAATCCATAAAGCACCAGAGAAAAGAGAACTCACACCACCACCTTTAGGAATTTCGTATTGAGGTGTTTTATTCAAATCCCACCACATATCGCCACCGCCCAGTATTCGCACGCGCGCATTGTTGATACTCATATCAATTTCACTGGTAGCAGGATCACAATCGGCTGCTTTGTACTCACCTTGCGGACTATTATTCGCAGGTGGAGTACCCACATTTTCGCGAGCAAAAATTGAATTAACCATTAAAATGATCAACGAGAAGAGAGATATTATTTTCTTTTTATCCATTTCTAAAAATTATAAATCACACCTAATCGAATGGTTCTGGGAGCGCTAAAATTATTAGGATTATTAATTACAATAGAATACAAATCAATGAATGATTGCGTATTCACTTTTGAATTAATTTCCTGTTGTGATACCGCTGCAGTTAAAAATCCGTCATCGTTTGCATTGCCAGTGTAGCGATATACATTTAAAATATTTCGTCGGTTCAATACATTATTAATGGTAATGAAAGCATTCAGAACAGTTACTTTTTGTTTTTCATTTTCTCCTCCGAATTTGAAAATAAAATTTTTATCTATTCTAACATCTATTCTATAAGTCCATGGTAATCTCGATCCATTAGGTTGTCCGCTTAAGGTATGACTTTGCGATTTTGTTAATGCCGCATCCTGTGTAATATTTGATTGGCGGGAATACGGTGTTCCTGACCCTGTTCTGAAAAGAAAATTTACTCCAAAATCGGCCAGTATTTTTCTACCCCATGATGGACCATTGTATGTTTTACCTCGACCATATCGATAATCAGCCTCTAAATTTATATTGTGTCGTCTGTCGTAATCCAAAGGAATAATAGTTCTTAAATTTGGAGAACCAGAATTTAAAAGATTGATACTGCTGGTAGAGTTACTACCTGTTCCTTCTGCGTATTGCAAAGTATAATTTACATTAAAACGAAGGTTGTTTACTCTTCTTTGCTCATAGTTGAAAGACAATCCTTTGATGGTTCCAAAATCAACATTACCAAAAGTTAAGTAGTTAACAGGATAGGCATAATTCACAGGAATCAATTGAATCATGTCTTTTATTTCACGGTAAAAAGCAGAGATGGTAATGGCAGAAACTCTACTTACTTTTTGTGCAAATCCTAATTCGTAATCGGTAGTTTTTTGTGGTTTTAAATTCGGATTGTTCAATACAGCACCCACCGAATTTTCCATAAATAAGTAGTTCATAGGATTTGCTCTTGAAAAAAGAGCATCGGGTCTTTGTGCCAATAAATCGTAGTGTGCAAAAAATACAGCTTCGGTAGAAATAGGAAAAGAAAAAGATACACGAGGCATTAAAACATATTGTGCTTCATATTTTTTGAATGAACCGTCAACATTGAAATTCGACAATTTGACATTTTCATTTTTGTTTACAAGGTAAGGAGTAATATTTCCGGTGGTTGATGCCTCAGCAATTACAGAGGGGTCGTTAATTTTTGTGCCGGCACTGTTGTACCATTTGTTGTTATTGTCTCTAAAACCAACTGCCGTTTTAGTGGAAGCATCAGCATCGTTCACATAAACTTTGTAATCATCAGCGATAGTACTTGGAACAGCAATTCCTTCAGCTCTTACTTCGGCAGCAGTTTTAATAGGGTAAAGCGAGTACAAATCTTTGGGCACCATTTGGTTGGCATCATAACGATCCAAACGAAGTCCCACATTAAAGATCATATCTTTAAAAGTAAATTTATCTTGAATATAACCAGCTATGTATACCGGTTGAAAGCCAGGAATATTTCTGGCCATAGCATTGTTGTCGTTGGTTTGTGTGAAGAAATCAGAAAAGGCGGCTTTAGTATTTAGAGAATTTCCGAGATAATCATATCCATAATTGGCACCTAGTAAACTATTTCCTCCGTTTTGCATCAACTCATCGGGATTAAACATGGAAAGAGATAAATCGGAAGGGCTGAGATTATCCACATCCACATAATCGGTATTTGATTTTCCTAAAGAGCTTCTAACATTTTCAAAAAATCCTTTAATAGTTTTTCCCGAAGCTGCATCTACGGTAGGCACATATTTGTAATTGTAATTTACGGTATCACCATTTACTAATGGGTTCGATTTATCCAATTCTGAATTGTTAGAATTGGCCAATTGTCGGCCTAGAGTCCATAAATTCATAGGAGTGATTAAGTAAGATCTGCTCAGTCTTTTTTCATATTCAAAACCTACATTGATTTCATGTTTTTTAATATCTGCAAAGAAAGATCCTACTACTCTAAATTGATCGTTTTCAGCTTTGGTATAACCATTATATTGTCGGCCTGTACTGTACCAAACATCATAAGTATGTCCCGGACGATCACCGTTTAATAACGCACCGCCTTGTTGCACTTGAGAGTAATTTTCGTAATTGCCTACTCTGTTTCCTTTGTACAATTCATAGTATTGTTGAGTGTAACGTGAAGCAGTAGTGTTATTACCCGCCGATAAGAACATGAATTCTTTGTCTTGCCAACCGGTCATGTAATATTTAGCGCCATTAACGCCATTAGAATCGAAGGCATAATTTCTTTCCTGTGTGGTTTGAAATTTACCAATGTAGCCGTAATCAAAAAGATTAGAGCCATGACTATCATCTTCTTCGGTTCTGTTTTTTTTAGAATAATCTACCTGAAGAGTATAGTAGCAATTTTTGATCAAAGGTTCTTTATCTGTTTTAGAAATATCTTCACTTTGAATTCCTACTTTCTGCACTATTTTACCATACAGCCTGAAGTCTCTGTTGGTGATTAAAGGGTTGTTCTCATAATTAAGTAATGAATATTGATAGATGTTGTAGTGTTGTGCATTATATTGAAAGCTACCTCCCGCATAAATAGAAATCTTTTTATTTGGTCGGAATTCTAATCTACCATTCAACATAATTCCTTTCGATGCTGAATTTTTATGCACTTTACTGTATTCTAAAGAATCGTAAGTTAAAAATTCACTTTTTCTTACCGTTCCAATTCCTGAATTGGAAGGGCTTAGTGGGTTTTCCTGAATTCTTTTCAATACGTCGTCTTTCACATAGTAATTTCCCACTGCAGAAGGGTTTCCATCGAGAGTAGAATTCAATTGACCAGTAAGCGAATATCCCAGAAAGCTTGATGTTTTGTCTTTATTCAAAAGCGGACCCATGAAAAAGAATTCCAAATTGTTATAGCCATAACCGTCTAAAAATTGAGAGCTTTCTAAGTTCACTCCCTGCTCATGTTTGTTGGTGGCATTTCTGGTAGTAACAGAAATTACTCCTCCGGTGGCGTCTCCATATTTGGCAGGCATACCCCCTGTAATTACGGTTACTTGTTCTAAACTTTGTTTGGGAAGTGAAGCCAGTCCGCTGAGCTTAACACCATCTACATAATACAATGTTCCTTCCGATCGGGCACCACGAACATTGATTTCTCCGCTACCATCGTCGGGAGAATAAGTTCCTGCCGTAGTAGAAGCAATTGCTGAAACAGATGCTAAAGGTGATTTAATAATTTCTTCATAGGTTTTGGTACTTCCCGATTTAAAGTCGGGATCAATCAATGGTACCTTATATTTTTTGATACTGATAGTACCTGCTGTTGAATTGTTTTTCAAAATAAAATCAAGAAAAGTAATTTTCTCCATTTCAATTCTAACGGCTTCTATTTTCACACTTTCATAACCGACATAAGAAACCATTACATCGTAATCACCAGGGTTAATGGCTTTGATGGCATATATTCCGGCTACATCCGTTTGGGTTCCGGAAACAGGAACTCCATTTTTTTGCAAAATCACCGTAGCATAAGGAAGAATAGTTCCTCCGGTATCTTTTACTATACCTTTTAGTGTACCCATTTGAGCGCTACAGATAGCGGAAACAAAAAGGAAAAATAAAAGACAAAACTGTTTTCTCATGATGGATAGCCAAACTTACATGATTAAGAGTAAAAAACAAAACAAAAAGAAGATACATTTTCTTTGCTTTGGCACGATATTGGAAAAGGATTTATTACTTCCTTATTCCCCCTTTAAAGTAAGTTCTGATCGCCTTTTGAAAGCCCTGCCCCCAGCAGGGTTTTTCTATTGTATTCTACCTGGGTATTGTGCCAATGCAACTTCCAAACATTCCATTGCTTTTAATAAAGATTCTTTCTTCAATACATAAGCAATTCGAATTTCCTGATCTCCCATTCCTTTAGTAGAATAAAAACCATTCCCTGGAGCAAACATTACTGTTTCACCTTTGTGTTGAAATTCTTTCAACAACCAAACACAAAAATTTTCTGCACTATCTACAGGCAATTTAGCCATAATGTAAAATGCGCCAGAAGGTTTAGAGAAAATTACACCTTTCATTTTTGAAAGTGCTTCAGATACGATATCTCTTCTTTCTATGTATTCTTTTTTTACTTCATCGAAATAAGATTGGGGAGTATCCAACGCTGCTTCACCAGCAATTTGGCCGTAAGTAGGAGGGCTCAATCTTGCCTGAGCAAATTTTAAAGCGGTTTCAATAATAGATTTATTTCTTGAAATCAATGTGCCAATACGCGATCCGCACATGCTATATCTTTTCGAAATAGAGTCAATTAATATTACGTTGTTTTCTATCCCTTCCAATTGCATTACCGATAAAGGTGTTTTTTGATCGTAACAGAATTCGCGATAAACTTCATCAGCAAACAAAAACAAATCGTGTTTTTTTACAATTTCTTTAATTTGTTCTAATTCCTGAATAGAGTATATTTTACCCGTTGGATTACCGGGATTACAAAGCATAATAGCTTTTGTTTTGTCGGTAATATAATTTTCAAAATCGGAAATAGGAGGTAAGGCAAAACCTTCTTCAATATAAGTTGGAATGGTTTTAATTGATGCACTTGCAGCCTTTGCAAAACTAATGTAGTTTGCATAGAAGGGTTCGGGCACCAATACTTCATCACCAGGATTTAAGCAAACCAAAAAACCAATCAATATAGCTTCCGATCCACCGGTGGTGATAATCATATCTTCTGTGGAAAGATTGATGCTGAACTTACTGTAATATTCTACCAGCTTTGTGCGAAAGGTTTTATTTCCTGCTGAATGACTGTATTCAATTACTTTAATATTTGTATTTTTAACGGCCTGTAAGGCAATTTCAGGAGTTGGAATATCGGGTTGACCAATATTTAAAAAGTGCACATGAACTCCTCTGCGTTGAGCCGCTTCTGCATAAGGCACCAACTTTCTGATGGGAGACAATGTGATCTCTTTTCCTCTTTCTGAAATCTTTACCATAAAATATTAAACAGATAGTGAGCTGCAAATTTCACATTTTTTTGCGAATGCACACCATATATAAAATAAAAATCCCTTTGTGCTTCAACAAAGGGATTTTATAAAATAATTAAATATACTAGTTGGCAACCGGACCACTACTGTTTTGAGGTAAAGCATTTTCTTCAGGAAGAACTTCTCCTTTAACATTAATAACTACATCTCCGGTGGTAGAGTTTGACCTGATCGTTACAGTTTTATTGAATTTTCCCAACCGTTCAGTTTTGTACTCTACTTTAAATTCTTGTATTTCACCTGGTTTGATTACCATATTTTGCGGACATTTTGGTGTGGTACAACCGCAAGAACCCAAACAAGTATCAATAATTAAATTTGCTTTACCACTGTTGGTAAATTGAACTGTTCTGAATCTATCTGAATTTTGTTTAATCGTTCCATAATTCACTTCTTTAGTGATTAAAGTTAATACAGCACCATTAGAATCTATGGGTGCTTGATTTGGAAATTGAGCCCAGCAATTTACCAGAAGGGCAAGAGTGAAGCTTAACGTTAAAAATATCTTTCTCATAAATTTTGGTTTAGTGTTAACTAAAGATACTTTCAAAATCATGTGGTTGGTGTTAATCACTTGTTAATGTTTTGATAGTCAATAAAATGTGTGAAAATAAAAATCCCTCCGATTTTCGGAGGGATTCATATTGTAAGTGTAAGTTATAAACTGGAAATGTTGAATTGGAAGATTTTTAGTTGGCAGTAGGACCGTCTTTTTTAACTGGTAGTCCGCCGTCGTTTGGCTCTACAGTTCCTTTGATCGTTATTATTACTGTTCCGTTACCTGCGTTTGAATTGATTGTTACAGTTTTATTGAAAGCACCCATTCTATCGGTTGCATATCTAACTTGTATTTCTCCTTTTTCACCTGGCATGATTGGTTCAACCGGACAAGTTGGAACTGTACAACCACATGATCCAGCACAGTTAGTGATAATCAATGGAGACTTTCCTGTATTGGTGAATTTAATGGTTCTAAATGGTTCAGAGTTTTGTTTGATGGTTCCGTAATCTAATACGTTAGTTTCGAAAGTGATAATAGGAGCGTTTGGATCTGGAGCAGTTGTAGTTTGATCACCTTGTGCAAATGACGTAAAAACTGTTCCTGCTGCTAACACTAGAGATAAAATAAACTTTTTCATTTTTTTTGGTTTTTATTGGTTCTGAAATAATTTGTTTCAAACCTTGTACCAAGATAACAATAGAAATAAAGGGGCGGTGTTAACGACTTGTTAATGTTTTATTTCTCTTTACAGTAAAGGGATGTGCAGAATTTAATCTTCTGTTTTGAGAACTTTGTTAACGAAGCGATAAAAGAGAGAATACTATTTTTTCTTTTTGTCTTTTGTAGTAGGTTTTTTCGCTACTACTATACCTTTCACACTTAATACTACCGTTTTTTTTGAGTTAGAATAAACAGTTACCGTTTTATTAAATGTACCTACTTTTCCTGTATCATATTTTAATCTTATTTCTCCACTTTCTCCAGGTAAAATAGGTTCGGTAGACGAGGAGGCGATTAAACAGGGACAAGGACTAGCGCAATGTGAAATTTTTAGAGGGGCATTGCCTGTATTTTTGAATTTAATGATTCGCATTGGATCCGATCCTTGCTCAATGGTTCCGTAGCTCAGTACAGTTGTTTCAAAAGCAATAACAGGAGCTTTAGTGGTATCTTTTACAACCTTCGCTGTATCTGCCTTTTGAGCAAAAACTCCCATCGAAATCGAAATAAAAAACAAAAGCAAAAATTTGCCCATTAACCGAATTTTATCGCAAGCTAATAAAGAATTGGGAAAAATGCTACAGTTTTTATTCACATCAAACATTGAATTATAGTCGCAATTTACTTCAAACATTTCCTTATTTTTGCCCATCAAATTTTTTCGGCATGGCCACTTTAGACACAAAATACGATCCTTCGGGAATTGAAAACAAATGGTATCAATACTGGTTAGATAAAGGCTTCTTTAAATCTATTCCCGATGCCCGTGAACCATTTACTATTGTGATGCCTCCGCCTAATGTTACCGGACAATTGCACTTGGGACATACCTTAAACAATACCATTCAGGATATTTTAATTCGTCGCGCCCGTTTGCAAGGCAAAAATGCGTGCTGGGTTCCAGGTACCGATCATGCTTCTATCGCTACCGAAAATAAAGTGATTGAAATGTTGGCTGCGCAAGGCATTAACAAAAAAGATTTGAGCAGGGAAGAGTTTTTGAAACATGCTTGGGATTGGACCGACAAATACGGTGGTATCATTTTGAGTCAATTGAAAAGATTAGGTGCATCTTGCGATTGGGATCGCACGGCTTTCACCATGGACAAAAATCTATACGATTCTGTCATTAAAGTTTTCGTTGATTTATATAACAAAGGATACATATATAGAGGTGTTAGAATGGTGAATTGGGACCCTATGCGCCAAACTGCTCTTTCTGATGAAGAGGTTAATTACAAAGAGGTTCAGTCGAAATTGTATTATGTGCAGTATGCGATAGAAGGAAGTTCTGAATTTATTACCATTGCTACTACTCGTCCGGAAACCATTTTAGGCGATACCGCTATTTGCGTTAATCCTACCGATGAAAGATATGCTCATTTGAAAGGAAAGAAAGCCATTGTTCCTTTAGTGAACCGTTCTATTCCTATCATTTTCGATGAATATGTAGATAAAGAATTTGGTACAGGTGCTTTGAAAGTAACACCTGCACACGATGAGAATGACTACAAATTGGGGATCAAACACAATTTAGAAATCATCGATATTTTAAATTCCGATGGAACAATAAGCGAGAAAGGTTTGTTCTTTATCGGACAAGATCGCTTCCACGCGCGTAAGGCTATTGCCAAACAAATGGAAGAGGAAGGTCAGCTGGTAAAAGTGGAAGAAATAAAAAATAAGGTATCTGTTTCCGAACGTTCGGGCGCTGTGGTAGAACCTAAATTGTCGTTGCAATGGTTCTGTAAAATGAAACACTTAGCAAGTGAGGCGTTAAGCGTTGTTGTAGATGAAAAGTTAATATTTCATCCTAAGAATGCCGTGAACACTTATAAGCATTGGATGGAGAATATCAACGATTGGTGCATCTCTCGTCAGTTGTACTGGGGACAACAAATTCCGGCTTACTATTATGGTAACGGCGTGAATGATTTTGTGGTAGCCGATACGGTTGAAAAAGCATTGGAAATTGCGAAAGAAAAAACAGGAAAAAATTTGACTATCGACGACTTAAAACAAGATGACGATACTGTCGATACCTGGTTCTCTTCCTGGTTGTGGCCTACTTCTGTTTTCAATGGAATTACCGATCCCGGCAATACTGATATCAAATATTATTATCCTACCAATGTATTGGTAACCGGACAAGATATTATTTTCTTCTGGGTGGCCAGAATGATAATGGCGGGCTTGGAATACGAAAAAGAAATTCCTTTCAAAGATGTTTATTTCACCGGAATGGTGCGAGATAAACAAGGAAGAAAGATGTCGAAATCTTTAGGAAACTCTCCTGATCTATTCGAGATCTTCGATAAGTATTCTGTAGATGGTGTTCGCGTAGGTGTATTGTTTTCTTCTCCTGCAGGTGGCGATCTAATGTTCGATGAAAAACAATGTGAGCAAGGAAGAAATTTCGGAAATAAAATATGGAATGTTTTCCGTTTATTGAAGGGATGGACAATAAATGATGAGATTGAGGATGAAAGTGATGCCATATTTACCTGGTTCGAAAATAAGATGGAAGAAAGTTTGGATAAAATCAATGATGCCTTTTCAAAATATCGTATTTCCGATGCTTTGTTGGAGACCTATCGTTTAATCTGGGATGAGTTTTGTGCTTGGTATTTAGAAATGGTAAAACCTGAATTTGGACAACCGATCTCTAGAAATGTGTATAATAAAACAGTAGAATATTTTGAAAAGCTTCTAATTATTCTTCATCCTTTCATGCCTTTCATTACTGAGCATGTATGGCAAAAATTAGTTGATGATAGACCCGATGGTGAAACCATTATGCTAAAGACTTGGCCTATAAAGCAGTGGGTAGATCCTAATGATTTGGCTAATCATCCTAAAGAAAAACAAATTAGATTAATGAAACAAGGCGATTTAGCGAAAGAATTAATCTCGGGAGTGCGTAATGTTCGTAATCAGAATAATCTTTCTCCGAAAGAAAAATTAGAAGTGAAGATCAATACTGCGAACAAAGAAAACTATACTTCTTTTGAAGCCATGGTAATCAAATTAGCGAATCTTACTTCTATAGAATATGTGAATGCAAAAGTAAGTGATGCCAAATCATTTATCGTTCAACGCGATGAGGTTTTTATTCCGTTAGCAGTGAATGCTGCCGATGAATTAGAGCGTATGCAAAAGGAGTTGGAATACAACAAAGGTTTTTTGATTTCAGTAGATAAAAAATTATCGAACGAGCGTTTTGTTCAAAATGCAAAACCCGATGTAATCGATGCTGAACGAAAGAAAAAAGCCGATGCAGAAGCAAAAATTAAAATGTTGGAAGAGAGCTTGGCAGCGTTGAAATAACTATGTAAAGTATAGAACAGGCATGTCAAAAACATGCCTGTGATTTTAGTTAAAAGTCATTTTTATTTTTCAATTACTACTTTAATGTTTTGTAATTCATCTTTTGATTTTAATTGTATAAAATATATTCCCTCGGCATAATTATTTAGGTTTATTGTAATACTGTTGCTGTTGGGAATAGCGTTTAATATCTCTTTTCCAACTTCATCGAAGACGCTGATATTACTTAGTATAGTAGGCGAGTTTAATGTAATAACTCCATTGGAAGGATTTGGAAATACATTACCTAGTTGTATGGAGTTGGCAATGTTTTCAGTGGAAGTTTTAATATCACCCATTACCCGCGCAATATGATTTTTACCATTGTTGTCATAATGGTTGAAGTTACCTGCAATTACAATGTTACCATCTGCTTGAATGAAGGCAGAGAATATGTAGCCGATCATAAAATTATCTTCACAACCAAACCCTGAATCAAAAGAATTATCTAGTGTTCCATCGGTGTTGAGTCGGGCGATATTTTTTGCAGGGTTTCCATTGTAATTCGAAAAATATCCATTGATAATAGCTTTGTCATCATATTGAATCAATATTCGAAATACAGATAAATCTGTACCATTGCCAGTGAGATAAGTATTGTCAACGGAACCATTAGTATTCAATCGAACAATATTTTGAGTAGCAACTTTATTGAAAGTAGTGAATTCTCCGCCAACAATAATTTTTCCATTGGATTGTACTGCTATTGTATTAACATCATTATCGGCACCATCACCTACATTAAAGCTGTTGTCGATTGTAGCATTACTATTAATTCTACAAATCATATTTACAATATTTCCTTTGTAGGTGTCAAAAAAACCACCTAACAATATTTTTCCATCACTCTGTTGCGCAATACAATTTACAGATCCGTTCGTGCCCATATTGGTATTAAAACTGTTATCTATAGTTCCGTCGGTATTTAGGCGAGCGATATAGTAAGCTGCAATATTATTGTATTTATTAAAGTCTCCTCCAATAAGAATTTTCCCATCATTTTGTAAGCTAATGCAATTTATTCTGTCATCGGGCCCTATTCCTGAATTAAAAGTATTATCGATAGAACCATTACTATTTAATCTTAAAATATAGTTTTTAAGATTGCCGTTGAATGAGGTGAAGTCTCCGGCAATTAATATTTTTCCATCCGTTTGCACAGCAATAGACATTACGGTATTATTTGCGCCCAGTCCAGTGTTAAAGGTATTGTCGAAACTTCCGTCAGTATTTAAACGGGCAATATGTGAGGCTGGATTGCCATTAAATGAAGTAAAGTCACCCCCAATCAATATTTTTTTATCGGCTTGTGGAGTAGTGCTGAAAATCATATCCGAAGCTCCTTCTCCTGTTCCTCCCTGATCCATAACATTGAAACTGGCATCAATAGAACCTTGTTGAGCAATTGCTGTGGTACTTTGAAGTATAATTAAAAACGTAAATACATTTTTAATTTGTCGAAAATAGTTAGTCATAAAATTGTTTTTAGAGTTAATTTGAGTTTTAGTTAATTATAGATAGTTTTTTTACTTGCTCATGACCTGAAGAATCTACAATTTTGAGGGTGTAAATAGCCTGTTCAAGTTCAATATTAATATGGTGTGTTAAGCTTGGACTAAAAGTTGAAATTAAATTACCATTCATATCATAGATGGAAACAGTGCTTTCTTTTTCACAGCGTATATCGAAAGAATTTTGAGCAGGATTTGGGTAGATATCAATTTTCGAATTGACTATATCACCTACAGCTGATTTATCTTTTTTCGACCACTTATAATTCACTTCATTACCATTTGAATAAACTATTTTTTCAATGAGGTTGTTGCTGTTGTAAAAATATTGAGCGCTCTGGCTAGCATTGGTTACGTTAAAACTTGTTGGGTTACCATTAGCATCGAAAGTAAAATCAGTTTCCATTGTAGTGGTAACATTGTTTTCTGTTCGGGAAATATCCATTTTTCCAACATCATTGGTGTTTTGTTTCGCCAACGGTTGTGAGTATTCTTTGGAAATTTTATTTCCATCAATGTCAATACTCGATGATTCTTTTACTAAAGTTTGGTTGTTGAAATAGTTTAGTGTAATGATGTTGCTTAGATTATTTGTGTTGGAAAAATAATTGGTGATGAAATTGGAGGGAGGGCTGCTTGATGAAAATGAAAAATCTATTATTCCGTTTTTAAAAATCCCTTCATAAAAAGTAACCATATACCCTGAAAAATCAGTGCCACCCAATAAATATGTTGGTTCTAATGTGAATGCGGGTTTGGTGGTTTTAAACGTTATGGAATCGATGGTGTAATTTCCCGACATGTTGTAGGGCAATAATATTGAATTGAATTGATGTTGGTCGGAAATACATTGTGAAATGATCCATGATTGAGATTTTAAAGTGCCAGCAAGAAGCAATGATAAGAGTAGAATTTTAGTTTTCATATTCATTAATTTATTTTTAATGGTGGTGTGCTATTTCTGTTTTATTGATTTGGATTGGTGTATGGGTGGTTCAATCATTTTACTTATCTGAATAAGGAAACATTTCCAGTATGGTGAGAGTTCTCTTTTGAATCAAGTTCTTCTATGTCAAGCACAAAAAAATATGTTCCAGAAACTGCATCTTCCTTTGTGTTTTGTTTTTTTCCATTCCAGCTTTTACTATTGTCGGTTTTTGAAAAAACCAATTCACCCCATCGATTAAAAATTTGAAATTGATTAATCTTGTATCCTTCTAAAATAATTTCAAACTCGTCGTTAAAACCATCGTTGTTGGGTGTAAACACGTTTGGGATAAATAATTTTTTTGCAGCATTACAGCCAATAGCACTTTCGCAAGTGCTATTTTGTGCAAAAAGCTGAACTTTATTGTTTCTTAATTCAGGAAAAACAATTACTGTTTGGCCGTTTGTGGGTTGATTTGAAATGGTGGCCAGTGGAGCTTTATCTCCGTTGTTTGAGTTTATTTCCTCTTCCTTCAATACACTTCCCTGATCATCAAATTTCAATAGTAATAGGTTGTTGTTTTTAGGATTACTACCATTACTTGCAGTTGCTAAATAGAGTAAGGAATAGTTTTCGCCACAGCGCTGTAAATCACATAAATTAGGATCGTAACTATCATCTATTAACATCAATCCCCCACTTCCAAGTAAGAGGTTTCCCGATGAAGATATCTTTTGTAAGTAAAGTTTTTGTTTGGGATCATTGTAATCCTTTGCGCCAAATACTGCACAAAATTCTCCAGAAGATGGATTTTCTGTTATACGTACATACAACTGATAATTTAAAGCAGGGTCGGCACATAGTAATTTGCCATCAACCCCCCATAAAATATTTCCATTTTGATCAATATTTTGAATGTATGCAGCTCGTCCAAACCCTCCATAAAAATAGGTGTTCGCTACAATTAATTCCTGATTGGCGCCCACTAAGCACGAGAATTCAGCAGTATATACTGTAGAGTGACTCAGAGTGCTTATGGCTGTCCATTTAGACCATTTTTTATTGCCGTCATTGTCAATAAGCTGCGCAAATCCATATCCATAACCCGCCGTTCCAATTATAGGATCGCTGGATATAAGGTAGCAATCACCGTTGTTTAAAGGCACTAATTTTTCGCATTCATATTCTATTGTTTTGGCAGAAATCCACGCCAATTTTCCGTCGGCTTCTAATTTTTGTAAAGAACTGGTGGCTACTGTACCTGAATTATACCATGAGATTAAAGTTTCATTATTTGGCAGTTTTGCCAAATTCGGACAAATCCCATATCCTCCACTAATATTATTGTGAGAAGCGATTACTATACCTTGGTTATTTACTTTATAAACAGATAACTGGACTCCTGCACCCCAGTTTGAAAAAGCAACAATTGCGTTTTCTTTTTCATCATGCGTAATTGCTATTTGTCGTTCGGCTGTAAAGTTCATTGTACCCACATTTTCAAGTACAATACTTCCTGTCTGAAAAACTTTATTGCCTTGTTCATCGAGTAGTTGTAATTTTAAAATCCATGTACCAGAATTGTCATATTCAATATAAGCCACATAAGTTTTTCCACATGTTGTAGTGCTACTTACACAATCAGCGATCGACACATCACTTTCATTACAAACAAGTGTATTCTTACTTACGTCAGTTGTAAACTGGGCGTTTATTACAGAAATGCTGTAAAAAATAAAGAGTAAGATAGAGGCAATTATTTTCATTTTCCAAAGTGTTAGTACCGGCTTGGAAAAATAAAACTACAGGAGATTCATCCACAGGGGAAAATAAAATTCAATTATTATAATGAAGCGAGACATTTTGCTTGTTGGTGAGATGCAACTGATTATTTTTTTTAGCATCATTATGAAAAGGATGATTTTAAATTATGCTTATAAAAAATAAATTACTTACACATGAAAACTAAAAATACTCTCCCCAGCTTAATATGCATTCTAATTGTTTTTTTTCTTGTAAATAGCACGCTCGCCCAAAATGTAGAAAGATATTATGCCGAAGGAAAATGCGGGTATAGAAATTCGGTCACTAAACAAATTGTTGTGAATGCAATCTATGATTTCGGAAGCGATTTTAAAGAAGGTGCTGCTATTATTGTATTACAAAACAAGAGAGGTTTTATTGATACTACCGGAAAAATAGTTATTCCTCTGAAGTACGATGATGCCGGACAATTTAATGATGGAATAGCGTGTGTTTCATTGAATGGAAAATACGGATTTATTGATCAAGATGAAAAAACTGTAATTCCATTTTTATATGATTTTGCTGATGATTTTCATCAAAAAAAATGTAGAGTGAAATTCAACGGAAAATATGGGTTCATTAATAAAAATGCGGAATGGGTAATAGAGCCAATTTATGAAGACGCACTCAATTTTTCAGAAAATTGTGCGGCAGTAAAAAATAATAAATGGGGCTATATAGATGCCGCAGGAAAAATAATCATTGACTTTCAATACCAAAGAGCATTTCCGTTTGAAGGAAAAATAGCAACGGTACTAATAAATAATGAACAATGGACAATTGATCTGCAAAACAGAAAAATTAAGAAAAATGAAAGAAAAAAAGAACCTTGGGAAAATGAATAAAATAACCAATTTAAAAAAAATAGTTATAGTCTTCTGTTCACTATTATTATCATTAAATATATATGGTCAAGGAGGTACGTGGGTATGGATGCATGGTTCGGATTTACCAAAACCAAACGCCATATACGGCCAAAAGGGAGTGAGTTCTCCTTTAAATCAGCCCGGAATGTTGTATGAAGCTATTGAATGGAAAGATTTGGCAGGTAATTTTTGGGTATATGGTGGAAGATTACGATCATTGCCAGGTACTCCTGCTAATGCTGTTTTATGGAAATATGAAATAGCTATTAACGAATGGACTTGGGTGCATGGGGATACTGCATTTGGAGTGGCGCCAGTTTATGGAGTTAAAGGAGTTCCTTCTCCAACTAATACTCCTGGGGAAAGAACATTTGGTGGTACAACATGGACTGATTTAAATGGTGATTTATGGTTCTTTAGTGCTTGTACTATTTTAACAGTTATTCCAGATTTGTGGAGATATAATATTGCAACTAATCAATGGACTTGGATAAGTGGAGAATCAAGTCCAAGTGCGTTTGGGAAAAATGGTATCAAAGGAGTTCCTTCAGCATCTAATTATCCACCACCAAGAGGTGAGTCAGCCTGTTCATGGACCGACAGTAAAAATAATTTATGGTTATTTGGCGGATCAGGACCTTTTGATAATTTGAATGATGTTTGGAAGTACAATATTTCCACAAATGAATGGTCATGGGAATTTGGTGCAAACGGCGGACTTGTTTACCCTGTCTATGGTATAATCGGAGTGGAAAGTCCTTCAAATGATCCAGGAAGTAGATGTGTGTATTCAAGATATTTTGATGGGGGAAATAACTTATATATTTTTGGAGGTACGGGTATCAACGGCAATCACTCTGATATTTGGAAGTACAATCTTACAAGTGGAATGTGGACTTGGGTAGGAGGACCCAATGGCTTAAATGACAATGGGTCATATACTGCTTATTGTGATGATAATGACATTAATTTGCCTGCTAACAGAATGGAATCCAGAACAAGTTGTGGCAATAGTTGTGGTTTGTGGATTTTTGGAGGATCAAGTAATTCAGCAACAGAACTAAATGATTTATGGCATTATTCTTTTAAAACAAATTCTTTTGAATGGGTAAGTGGTTCAGGATCTCAAATGCTAACTCAAAATTGTGGAACCAAGGGAGTTCCTTCTTCTTCCAATTACCCGGCAGGTAAAAATGGAGGCAATGCTTGGTTAGATGATGAAGGTAATTTTTGGATGTTTGGTGGTTGGCAGTATAATACCTTATGGAAATTTATTCCCGACAAGGAATGTATGAGTTGTGTTACCGAAAAAGATACAACCAAAATCAACCCCGAAAAAGTTGAAGAATTTCCCGTACTATTTATTCCCAATGTATTCACACCTAATGGAGACGGACAGAATGATTTATTTGAAATAGTAAATAAGGGCTATGACGAATTTAAACTTAGCATTTATGATCGTTGGGGGGTGAAAATGTTTCAAACCAATGAAAATAATTTATTTTGGAATGGAAATTTGTCCCAAACCGGAAATGAAGCCAGTGCCGGAACTTATTATTATTCTCTTGATTTACGGGAAAATAAAACTAAAAAGACACATTTTTATCGAGGATATTTAACCTTAATAAGATGAATGATTTCTAATCATCAAATCCAAACTATTTGATAGTTATTTCCAACGTTTTTGTAAGTAAAGCGCAATTAGGTTTAATCAATATACCCAGCAATTCTATAAGTCCAGTACCCAATAGTTTCATGAAAATAAATTTCCCACATATGTACTGCCCAAATGTTGGGAACCAATAATCTTTGAAAGGTAATGTCTCTGGGCCCGCTTAATTTTCCTGTGCCATAAGGAATAACATTTAATCCTACTTTTTTGAAACACCCTACTGATCTTTCCATATGTGTGGAAGAGGTGATTAAAAGTATTTTTTTATCGTTGAGATTTTTAAACTTTGTTTTGAGTAATGCGGCACTGTACTCTGCATTCTGACGAGTGTTTTTCGATTGGGTTTCTACCCAAATATCGTTCGAATCTACACCCAATTCAATAAGAAAGCGTTTCAATAATTTACTTTCTATTATCTCAGGGTGATTGATGTCTCCTGATCCTCCCGAGATTAGTATTTTATTGAGTTGTTTTTTTTTCAAGAGCAAAACAGGTTGTAATAAGCGATCAATATTTTGATTGAAAATTAGATGATCATTCTGTGCATCGTATCTAATCATACCACCCAATACAATTCCAACGTCGAATTTTTCATTTTCTTTTAGTTGAACATTTTCAACTTCCATACTTCTTAATGCTTCTTCAGCCAAGAATTCATTAGAGAAGATCAGGAAAATAATACAAGAGGCAATTAACGATTTTCTTTTCCTTTCAGGCACTCTGCTGAATAATGAATAAATGATTCCAGCAGCCACCCAAGTGAAGGGCGAAACTAAAAATCCGAGTATTTTAGAGATAATGAAAAACATTCTGCTATTTTTGGTTTATGTCGAAATCTACTCCCAAAAATAAAATAAGAATTGTAACCGCCGCATCTTTATTCGATGGACATGATGCTTCTATCAATATTTTTCGAAGAATTATTCAATCTTCGGGTGTGGAGGTGATCCATTTAGGCCACGACCGTTCGGTGGAAGAAATTGTGAATTGTGCGATTCAGGAAGATGCGAATGCTATTGCTATTACTTCTTATCAGGGCGGACATATAGAGTTTTTTAAATTCATGTTTGATCTCTTGAAAGAGAAAGGAGCTTCTGATATTTTAATTTTTGGTGGGGGTGGAGGAACAATTCTTCCTTCTGAAATTAAAGAGTTGCAAAAATACGGCATCGCCAAAATTTATCATCCTGATCATGGAAGAGAAATGGGATTGCAAGGAATGGTGGATGATATGCTGGAGCAAATTGTAAAGTCAAAAGTTAAAAGTCAAAAGCCAAAAACAGAAAATGGCAAAATCGCTCAATTGATTTCCCTCTGCGAAAACTCTCCAAAAGAAGCTAGAGAAGAACTCAAAAAATTAAAAGCGAAAAATATTCCAGTGCTTGGAATTACAGGAACAGGTGGTGCAGGGAAATCTACTTTAACCGACGAATTACTGCGTAGATTTTTACAACAAAATCCGAAACAAAAATTTGCTGTTATTTCTATCGATCCCTCGAAGCGTAAAACAGGTGGGGCTTTACTGGGTGATAGAATTCGTATGAATGCGGTGGTGAATGATAGAGTGTATATGCGTTCGCTCGCTACCCGACAAGCAAACCTTTCTGTTTCTCCTTTTGTGAAAGAGGCGCTGCATGTTTTAAAATCTTTTGATTTCGATTTAATTATTTTGGAGACTTCGGGTATCGGACAATCGGATACAGAAATCACCCAATATGCCGATGTGAGTTTGTATGTAATGACACCCGAATTTGGCGCACCTACTCAGCTGGAGAAAATTGATATGATTGATTTTTCCGATGTAATTGCACTCAATAAATTCGATAAAAAAGGCGGATTAGATGCTTTGCGTGATGTAAGAAAACAATATCAGCGCAGCCGACAATTATGGAATATCAAGTTGGAAGAAATGCCGGTGATTGGTTCTGTTGCTTCACGGTTCAACGATGAAGGAACCAATGCATTGTATACCAAAATAATATCGCTTCTTAATATCAAAGGAGCAAAATTCTCTGCTAAAAATTTAGCAGTTCATTCTGTAGATACCGGTAATATTATTCCTTCTTCCCGTGTTCGCTATCTTTCCGAAATAGCTGATATTATTAAAAATTATAATGTTTCGGTAGAACAACAAGTGAAAATTGCTAATCAGTTATATGCTTTAGATAGCGCTTCAAAATTGGTGAAAAACAAAGAACTTTCAGATAAATTCTCAGCACTTAAAAAATCATTGAGTGAAGAGAGTTTTAAAATTATTGAGCGGTGGAAAAACAAGAAAGAAAGCTATCAAAAAGATGAATTCAAATATTCAGTGAGAGGAAAAGAAATTAAAGTTTCTCTTTTTACCGAATCCTTATCGCACAATAAAATTCCCAAAATTTCTTTGCCGCGCTATGAAGCCTGGGGAGATATTTTGCGTTGGACTCTACAAGAAAATGTGCCAGGTGAATTTCCCTATACTTCCGGTTTATTTCCATTCAAAAGAAGTGGTGAAGATCCTACCAGAATGTTTGCGGGTGAAGGTTCTCCCGAGCGCACAAACAAACGCTTTCATTATGTGAGCGCAGCTATGCCTGCCAAGCGTTTGTCAACAGCTTTCGATTCGGTAACCTTGTATGGAAGAGATCCCGAACATCGTTTGGATATTTATGGTAAAGTAGGTAATTCAGGTGTGTCGGTTTGTTGTTTGGATGACATAAAAAAATTGTATTCAGGTTTTGATTTGTGTAGTCCGCTTACTTCTGTGAGCATGACAATTAACGGTCCCGCACCTATTATTTTAGCTTACTTTTTAAATGCTGCAATCGATCAGCAATGCGAACTTTATCTTAAAAATAAAAAGATTACTATAGCCTCTAAATACAATGGTAAACTTCCCGAAGGCAATAATGGATTAGGCTTGAAATTACTAGGTAAATCAGGTGACGAGGTTTTACCAAAAGAAGTTTACGAAAAAATAAAAAGAGAAACTTTACAGCAAGTTCGCGGTACTGTACAAGCCGATATTTTAAAAGAAGATCAGGCACAAAACACTTGCATTTTTTCTACCGATTTCGCGCTTAAAATGATGGGTGATGTGCAAGAATATTTCATTGAAAATAAAGTGCGCAATTTTTATTCTGTTTCTATTTCAGGTTATCATATTGCCGAAGCTGGTGCCAATCCTGTAACGCAATTGGCTTTCACTTTAGCGAACGGATTTACTTACGTGGAATATTACTTGAGCAGAGGGATGAATATTAATGATTTTGGTCCGAATTTAAGTTTCTTTTTTTCTAACGGATTAGATCCCGAGTATGCAGTTTTGGGACGTGTTGCAAGAAGAATTTGGGCGAAGGCGATGAAGCATAAATATGGCGCCGATGAACGTTCTCAAATGTTGAAATACCATATTCAAACTTCGGGTAGATCTTTGCATGCGCAAGAAATAGATTTCAATGATATAAGAACAACATTACAAGCATTAACTGCTATTTACGACAATTGTAATTCTTTACATACTAACGCTTACGACGAAGCCATTACAACGCCCACAGAAGATTCGGTACGCAGAGCTTTAGCTATTCAAATGATTATCAATAAAGAGTTTGGAATGACGGTGAATGAAAATCCAATGCAAGGTTCTTTCATTATTGAAGAATTAACCGATTTAGTGGAAGAAGCAGTGATGCAGGAATTCGATAGAATCACAGAAAGGGGAGGCGTGTTGGGCGCAATGGAGACAATGTATCAACGCTCAAAAATTCAAGAGGAATCAATGTATTACGAAGGACTCAAACACAGCGGAGAATATCCTGTGGTGGGTGTAAATACTTTTTTGTCCTCTAAAGGTTCACCCACTATTTTACCCAAAGAAATTATTCGTGCTACTAAATTAGAAAAAGAACAACAAATTAAAACCGTAAATAAATTACATAAAGCAAAAAAAATACAAGCAGAAAAAGCAATTGAAAATGTAAAGGAAGCCGTGATAAAAGGCGAAAATATTTTTCAAGCTTTGATGGAAGCAGCTAAGGTTTGTTCTCTCGGACAACTTACGGATGCGTTGTTTGAAGTGGGTGGGCAGTATAGAAGAAGCATGTAAAAATCAGAGTGGGAGTGAGATTTGAGCACTCTCTAACCTCACTCTCACTCTGATTCCTCTACCATTTTATTTTTTTCAATGCTTCGTAATTTATTACGGTAACTTCACTTCCTTTAATATTTAAAAAGCCATCTTCTTTAAATTCTGTAAGTGTTCGTGTTACGGTTTCTGTAGAGGTTCCTACCATACTGGCTAAGTCGTTTCGAGGAATAGAAATAGAGAAACTTTTTTCGTTTTCTTTTTTGTATTTATCGTGCAATTCGATTAAGGCATCTGCAATTCTTTTGCGAACGGTGTTGTAGGCCATATTGAGCAATTGCTTTTCTTTATCCAGAATATTTCCAGAAAGCATTTTAATGAATTGATGTGCAACATCTCTGTTTTTTCTGAGGAGATTTAAAAAATCTTCACGTGGAATTTTCAGTACTTCAGAATCTTCCATAGCCGTTGCTGTATCGATATAATCTTTGTCTTCAAGTATTGAGAGATAGCCAATAAAATCACCTTCTTTGTACAATCCGGTAATGAATTCTTTACCATCGTTATTCATTACAGAAGTTTTTATTTTTCCTTTACTCACGAAATAAACACCACTAGGGTAATCACCCTGGGTAAACAAAGTATCTTTCTTTTTGAGAGGTTTTATTTTTTTGTTTTCTGATAATTTATTGAGTTCTTCCATTCCTCTTGCCGCATCAATAAATTGATTAATGTTGGAGGATTTACTAGAAATTAATTTGCTTTTATTTAATCTTCGTTCGATAGTATTTAGCAAATCCATTTCTTCAAATGGTTTAGTTAAATAATCATCAGCACCTAAATTCATCCCTTTTCTGAAATCGCTTTTTTCTGTTTTAGCAGTTAAGAAAATAAAAGGAATACCAGCGGTTTCTATATCTTTTCCCAACATATATAAAACGCCGTAGCCATCTAATTCTGGCATCATAATATCGCAAATAATTAGATCGGGTTTTTCGCTTTTTGCTTTTTCAACACCTCGTTTTCCATTTTCGGCGCTTACTACAGTGTAGTTAGACAATTCTAAAATTTCCTGAATGTTTTCACGTACTTCGGTGTTGTCTTCAATGATTAATATTTTATTATTCATAGCTTATAATTTTTGATTGGGTAAATGAATTAAGAACGTGCTTCCTTCTCCTTCGGTACTGGCGAAATGAATTTCACCGCCCATTAAATCCACATATTTTTTCACGATGTTTAGTCCTAATCCTGTTCCCTCAATGTTAGTAGAGTTTTTCGCTCTGAACAATCGCTCGAACATATGTTTTTGGTCTTCGGCAGGTATTCCAATTCCCTGATCTTTTACTTCTATTTTAATTAGTTCAGATTCACAACTACAGCGTAAAAAAATACTTGAGTTTGCGTTGGAATATTTAATGGCATTCGAAAGTAAATTGTTTACAATATTGCGCAACATGTTTTTATCGAGAATAACTTCTTCTTGTCCTTTGTATTCGAATTTAATTTTTTGATTTTCTTTGGTGACTTGTTGAATTTCCTCTACAGAAATTTTAAGTAAATCTTTTAAATTCAAAGCTTCAGGGTTACATTCCGTTTTTCCTTCTTCTAACTTGTCTAACGACAGGAAGTCATTTAAAATACTGGTTAAATGGTGTACAGAGCTTTTTATTCTGTTCACATGTTTTTGTCGTTTTTCATGATCTTTTTCCTCTTTATATTTATCAATAAGCGATACTGAAGAAAGAACAGTGCTGAGGGGTGTTCTGAATTCATGAGAGGCCATTGAAACAAATCGAGATTTTAATTCATTCAATTGCTTTTCTTTTTCGAGAGCGTTGAGCATTTCTTGCTCTGTTTTTTTCTGTTTGGTGATATTTCTTTCTACCACCAATATGTTTTCAACGCTTCCATTTTCTTCTATTAAAGGTACAGCATCAACCACATAGAAATTTTTTCTAAGTTCAAATTCAACACTTCCTTTTTGACCTTTTAGAACATTATGTAATAAGGCTTCAACCTCTTCTTTTATTTCGTTGGGAAGTCGGTCGATGTATTTGGTTCCAATTAATTTATTGCCGCTGATGCCCAATTTCCGAAGTTCTTTTCCTTCAGCTAAAATGTAGCGTAATTCTTTGTCGAAAACACTAATAATACCATCAGGAAAATTTTGAGCAATAGCGCTATGCAGTCTTTCACTAACACGTAATTCTTCTGTTCTTTTTTTTACAGTTTCTTCAAGATTTTGATTGAGTGTTTTTAATTCTGTTTCTAATTTTTTTCTTTCAGTAATGTCCGTAATTAAACCCATCACAAAAGTTTCATTATCTCTTTTGAAATAGTTCAAACTAATTTCAACAGGAAATTCTTCTCCATTTTTTTTGCATCCTTTAAGATCAATTCCTTGTCCCATCGATCTTTGTTTGGGTTTATGAATATATCCATCTCTTTGTGTAACATGACTAGTTCTTAGTTTTTTGGGCAGAAGAATTTCGATGGTTTTTCCCAGTAATTCTTCTTTGTTATAACCAAAGAGTTGTTCTAAACGAGGGTTTACCAGTATGATCTCACCTTTTTGATTGGTTACAATGAGACCTTCCACGGCACTGTCGAAAAGGTATCTATATATTTCGCTATTTTCTTGCATTAGATTCATACAAAGTTGCTTTATTCATACATTTAAAATACTGATATAAATCAAAAATAGCTTTGCGAAGTGTCATAAACAACTATTCCCTAAATGAATATTTTCGTAGTCATGCAAAAGATACTCATCCCAACCGATTTTTCAGATGCTGCAAGAGATGCATTGCGTTATGCGGCTAAATATATTGATAGTGGCACGGCTGATTTTTATTTATTAAATGCTTACGATCAGCCTTCGAATACAGATATGTTGATTTCTATTGTAGATATTTTGAAGGAGGAGTCGGAAAAAGCTTTGAAAGAAGAAGTGGAATTTTGCAAAAAAACTTTACATATCAAAGAAGAAAAATTGCATTTAATAAGTGTGTTGGGTTCAGTGGAAGAAGCAATTCAAAAGGCGCTTAAAACACAAAATATTGATGTGGTAGTAATGGGTACAAAGGGGGCGAGTGGGGTGAAGGAAATTTTGGTGGGTACTAACACCGTTCATGTAATTTCAAAGATTGATGTTCCTGTTATTGCAGTGCCTAAATTTAATGAAAATATATCTTTAGATGTTATTGCTATAGCTATTGACAATGAAGGTTTAGCTAATGAGCATATTTTAGATAGGGTAAAAGAAATTGCAGAATTGAATGCTGCGAATATCGTTCTGCTTAATGTTTTAAAAAACGATGAAGAACCTTTTTGTTTTAATGTTCAGCAACAAAATAGATTGAGAAAATATTTCGGTAGAATGGATATTGAATGTGTGGCGTTGAAGGGAGCTGATGTAGAGAAAGAAATCAATGAATTTGTTTGGAATAATGATATAGATATGTTGGTTATTTTTCCCAGAAAAATGTCCTTACTTCAAAAATTATTTGGCAAAAAAAGTATTTCCCGAAAAATAAATTTTCATTCTAAAGTTCCGGTATTTAGCTTGGGGTGAGTTTTTTATCCGATTTCACGAATTTTCGGGATATCCAATTCGTAAACTCAATACAGGTTGATTTCTTTTCTTAATGATTTCTTCTGCTATACTTCCTGAAATGATATGAGCCAATCCTGTTCTTCCATGAGTTTCCATTACTAATAATTCAGGATTTAATTCTTCACAGTAATGCTGAATTCCTTCTTCCACATTTTCTGCCGTGATGATATCGCAAACGAAGTTTTTAAATCCAGTACTTTTTGCGAATTCAGCCATAGCTGTTTTTACATTCTTCGTAGTTTCAAAATGTGCCCTGGTAATTATTTTTACAAAATGAAGTTCAGGATGAAAAACATCCATCAATGATTTTATTTTTTGGAAGGCATTTTTACTTTCTCCTTCAAAATTGCTGCAGAACACTAATGTGTTTAATGCAAAATCAGGAGTAGCTTGTTTTACTATGATTACGGGGTAATCGGTTAATCGCAGTAATTTTTCTGTATTGCTTCCAAAAACGAAATCATTTAATTTGTTATGGCCATGACTCCCCATTACAATTAAATCCACTTTTTGTAAATCAGCGTAATGGTGAATTCCTTTGATGGTAGAGTTATAATGAACATGATCAATGATTTTAACTCCCTCTAAATTTTTAAGTTGAAGTATTTCAAGAAATTGCTGATTTATTTTTTTAGTGGCTTCAATTCCTGTTTCAGTTTTTAAAAAATCCTCTAAGTGGTGTGCCGCTATAGGATAATCAACGATATGCAATAAATGTACTTCAGCATTGGCTTTTCTGGCTATAGCCGCGGCTACTCCAAGTGCATTTAAAGAGAAGGTGGAAAAATCGGTAGGGACTAGTATTTTTTTCATAAATATTTTTTGAAGTGGGGGCAATAGTTCCTTCGTTCCTCAGGATGACAACCAGAGCTTGGATGAGCATTGTCTGTCATCCTGAGGAACGAAGGAACTATTGTCCTGTTTGTCTTAAATGTACTACTAATATTTTTATTGATAATGACAATTGATACATCAAAAACTGATTTTTGTCATATCCTTCTTTTTCTCCGTTGAGCACCTTTGCTATATGACACCTGTTTTATGTTTTCATTGTGGAGATGTGGTAAAGGATAATTCTTTTGTTGCTGAAAGCAAATCATTTTGTTGCATTGGGTGTGAAAATGTATATGTTCTACTCACCCAATCAGGTTTAAATAATTACTACTCTTTAGAGAAAAATCCCGGTTTTTCTCCTCTGCTTAAAGAAGATGCTTTTGCGTTTTTAGATTTACCAGCGGCGGTAGATAAATTATTGGATTTCAAAAGTGAGGAGATAGAAAAAGTTCGTTTGGTATTGCCTAAAATACACTGTAGCTCTTGTATTTATTTGCTAGAGAATTTAAGTAAAATTAAGGAGGGTGTTTTAACGGTGCATGTAAATTACTCTTTAAAGGAAGCTTCTGTTACTTATGATCCTTCAAAAGTTTCATTGAAAGAGATGGCCTTGTTGCTTACTAAAATTGGATATGAACCTACTTTTAAAAGGAAATCGGCAGATGCTACACCTAACAACAAATACAAAAAGCAATTGTGGAAAATTGGGGTGGCTGGTTTTTGTTTTGGAAATATTATGTTGTTGAGTTTTCCTGAATATTTAGCGATTTCTGAAATATCTGAAAATTTTAAATTGCTATTTCGTTATTTGAATATGTTACTGATTATTCCTGTTCTTTTTTATTCGGGTACAGAATATTTTGTGAACAGCATCAATGCTTTAAAAATTCGAAAAATAAGTATTGACGTTCCTTTGGCAATAGGCATAGTTGCACTTTTTGGAAGAAGTATTTATGAAGTGTTGAGCGCCACAGGTTCGGGCTATTTTGATACATTGGCGGGTTTAATATTTTTGCTTTTAACAGGGAGGTATTTTCAAAATAAAGTATTCGATGAATTTTCTTTTGAGCGTGAATTGTACTCGTATTTTCCTTTGTCGGTGGTGAAAAAACACAACCACAATGAACAAAGAGTATTGATTGAAGATTTGCAACCAGGAGATCATATCACCATTAAAAATGAAGAAATTATTCCGTGTGATGCGCAACTAATTTCCGAAAGTATCACGGCTGATTTGAGCTTCATAACGGGTGAAGCTTTGCCCAAAGTATTTGCAAGAGGAAGTAGGATTTATGCGGGAAGTAAAGTGGTGGGAAAACCTGGTGAATTTATGGTTTTACAAAAAACAGATAAAAGTTATTTAGCCCGTTTGTGGGATGAAGTAAAATCGAGTGGTGGGGTGGATGTACTGGAATCTCTAACAGGATCTTTGAGTGGCTATTTTACCACTTTGGTTTTGTTGGTGGGTACTGCTGCTTTTTCATTTTATTATTTTAACGATAATGTTTCGGGGGCTTTTAATGCACTTACTGCGGTGTTGTTAATTACTTGTCCGTGTGCCTCTGCATTATCTGCTCCTATGGCTTTAGGTAATGCCATTCGTTTGTTGGCGCGTAAAGGATTTTATTTAAAAAATGCTTTTGTGGTAGAGAAAATTGCTCGGATCAAAAATGTGGTTTTAGATAAAACAGGAACAATCACTGTTGCCGAAAAAGTAGAGGTTTCCTATCATGGTGAAACATTGAATCAGAAAGAAGAGTCTTTCATTTTTTCTGCTGTGAATTCCAGCAATCATCCCTTAAGCAGAATACTTTCCGAAAAATTAAAAAGCACTTCAGATCTCTTGCTTGTTGATTTTTATGAGGAACTAAAAGGGAGTGGTATCAAAGCTTTGGTGGGTGATGCAGAAGTGAAGGTGGGTTCTGCAAAATTTACTTCTGCTGAAATTGAAACGAAGGTGGATGGATACGGATCATGGGTACATGTAATGATTAATAAAAAATATAAAGGATATTATTTTATAGAAAGTAAATATCGGGATGGTTTATGGGAAATGTTGAATGCCCTAAAAAGAAATTCAAATATTTATTTACTGAGTGGTGATCACAGGGATGAGAATCCGAAACTAGAAGAAGTTTTTGGGTCTCATATGGTGTTTAATCAGAGCCCGGCCGATAAAAAATATTTTGTTCAATCTTTGCATAACAGCGCACCAACAATGATGGTAGGTGATGGAGTTAATGATGGAGTTGCTTTAAAAGTAAGTGATGTGGGCATTGCGGTTTCCGATAATGTAAATTCATTTTATCCATCGGCACAGGTGATTTTAGATGGAAAAATGTTCAATGAATTGCCGCAAATGTTGTTGTATTCTAAAAGAGTTTTACGAGTGATTTATGTCTGTTTAAGTTTGTCGTTTTTATACAATATTGTAGGAATGTATTTTGCTTGTAGTTTACAGGTAACACCTTTGTTTGCAGCAGTATTAATGCCAATAAGTTCTATTACAGTTGTTTCATTGGCGGTGGGAGGAACGTATTTGGCTTACCGTAGAATTTTCTTGTAGAGTTGCCCCTTAACTTGTAAGGGGCAATCTTGCAAGGTTATTTCCCCATATCTATTTTCTTCAACTCACCACTTTTACCAAGAATGTAAAATGTTTTTTCTTTGCTTTTTTCTTCTTCACGTTTTTCTTTTTCTTCTTTCTCTTTTTCACGATCGCGTTTCACATAACCGTAATTTATCTGATATTGAAATTGTATTACCGGATTGGTTTCTTTAGCGTTGAAAACATAATCGGCATCTTTTAAATTAAGGTTGAAATATTTATCGGCATTCACTGTTCTGGAATAAGTAATATTTGAATTTTCTGCTAAATGATGTTTGTAAATACTTTGGTTGTTGATGAACGATTTTAAATATCTATCGCTGGGATATAATACTTCTGAGTTTTTGCTGAAGCTTGGTTTTCCATCATCGAAAACCCAACCTAAATCGGTACATAGTTTTTTCTTTTTATTGGTGTATTCCAGTGCTTTCATTGCTAGGCTATCGTAAATGGGAGTGGAATTGTTTAGATACGCTTCAGCCGAAACCATGTCATATAAATTGTATTCTAAACATTTTTTAGCGAGTTCGCGCAGCAGAGAAATCTTTTTCACATTAAAGGTTATGTTTTCTGTGATTTTGTAGCCTATGGGTTTTTGTGCCACAGAATCGCTTAAGTTAAAATCAAAAACCGGATCGAGTGCAACAATATCTACCAATGCATTTTCAGAAGTAATTCCTGATTTTTTAACATCTGCCACTAGTTTATCAGTTTCTGTATTCATGGTTTTTTCTACTTCTTCTACCGTTTTATTGATGTATGATTTTGAATAGGTAATATGGTAACCATCGGGTATAGCATTGTAAATAATAGTGCTGGTAATATTTACGCTATTGCTGGCAGCATCGGCTACAATACTGCTGTTTTCATTGTTGTTTATCTTGTCTATAGGGTTTAAATGGAAACTGCTTTTTTGTGCGTAAATACTGCTGTTGATAAGGATTAAAGATAGAAGTAGTTTTTTCATAGCGCTCAATTTTGAAGTATAATCTGGTTTTTCTAATTCGTTACATTTCCTTCTTTAATGGAAAAAAATAAAAAGGTAACTATTGAATCTTTTAATGTTTATATTTAAGTTCTAAACTTAAACTTTACTTTATGTTATTTACTTCTCGTGTTCCTGAGCAAAGATTTTCTTTTTTAGTTTCAAACATTGTTTTAAAAGATTCTAGTAAATCTGTAAGCTTTGATTTATCTGCTACTTCATGTAGAGATATGAAAAATGTATCAATGAAGGTGATTGATTCCAGCACCAGAAATGAAATTCATTTTTCTGAAAAAATTACTACTCTTCAGCATAGTAAAAATGTAATGGCGCTGGAAAGTTCTCCGCTTAAATTTCCATTTGAAACCATTGTTTACTTGCAGGGAGAAATGGAGAACGGAGCGAGTTTTAATGATTCATTTGCGTTTACTATTGGTTATGCAGTGGATGGAACTTTGGCTTTGGTAACTGCGCCTGATGCTCCGGAATCACCGGCTAATCGATCTGACATTGTTTTATTCGATAAAGCAAAAGAAACAAAATGTGTTATTGATTTAGACACTGTAAAAGGAGATAGTAAAGGATTCAATATTTTATTTGATTTTGGAAATACACATCCCTTTACCGGAAAGATTGAAAAAATGCATTCGTTTAAAGTAATGGTTTACAATAAAGGTTCGCTGATTATCGATAAGGTGATGGAGTTGAGCGATTCGGAGAGATTAAACTTACAATCTTCCTCTTTAGATTTAAGAGATATCGTTATTTATTTTGTTGCAGAAAACAATGCAACATTTATTGATCCGCAACGATCAACGGTAATTAAAATGGCCGATTTTTATCAACCTGGCCTAAGTGATTACGGAATGTTTTATTCGGCAGGTGGTGATTTATGGAATCGTGCTTTTTTTACCCTCGATCAAATTTATTTGTTCAGAAAAAATATTGGCGACACATGCGCAGTTTGGATGCCAAGAATTAAAACCAAATATCCAAGTACCGATGTGAAAGACAATATGGCGCATTGGGATGGATTGTGGAATGAAATGGTTTTAGGAAAAGTGTTTCATAGTTATTGGGTGGTGGCCCATGAATTCGGACACGGAATTATGGATCATGCTTTATCGGCAATGCCAATGTATTCGGTAATTAAAGATCATGATGTGGATACTTACGACAATGTTTCTGATGGTAGTCATGCATGGGTAGAGGGATATGCTGAGTTTATGCAGGTTATGCTTACCGGCGGAAATGTACAGGATTGTCGCCCGGCAATCAATTGGAAAAAATATCTCGATTCGGCAGGTAAACCAATGTCAACAGATATTGAAACTCCGGAAGCATACAACAGAAAATGGTTGAAAGGTTTTAATGGAGATGGATCAGAGGCAAACAACGATAAAGGTTATTTAATTGAAGGAGTAGTAGCTGCTTTTTTATGGGATTTGTACGATTACAATGATGATAGTGGAGATCAGGTAAGCGGTTCGTTTACACAAATCATTAAAGTGATTCAAGATAAAAAACCAAAAAATTTAATTGATTTTGTTCGTGGCTGGGGCGATTTATACAAATTCTCTCCAGAGTTCGCCCGTTTGTATTTTTATCATAGCATTGGCGGACCATCAATGAGTTTGGAGAGTTTGCAAAACGAAAAAAAGGAAATTCCTGCATAGAATGAAATAAATTAGAGGCTCAATTTATTACCTCGAATTTTAAATGGTATCACAAATTGTGATACCATTTATTTTTTAGCAGTGTTGTAAAATAGTTCGGAAAATCTCCAACCTGATTTTTATCATATTCCTCTTTGACTCCCATCAAAACTGATTTAAACCCATCCCTATACTTTTACCACACAAAGTATTGATATGAGTGTTTTAATTATTTTAATTCTGTTGAGTTTATCGATTGCCGCTCTATTCGTAGGGTTTTATTATTGGGCAATTAAAACCGATCAGTTTGAAGATGATTATACTCCCTCTGTTCGAATACTCTTCGATGATGAACTAATCAAAAAACAATCCGAGTAATGGAAATGCAATTAGAAAAATTTTCCTACGACAACAAGATTGTACGCAACTTTTTGTATGCTACAGCAATCTGGGGACTAGTAGGATTTTTAGTGGGCCTTATTTTGGCCATTGAAATGTTTTGGCCTGCTATTTCAGGTGAACTTCCATTTTTATCTTTTGGCCGATTGCGACCGCTGCATACCAATGCCGTGATTTTTGCATTCGTGGGTAACGGCATTTTTGCCGGTGTTTATTATTCGCTCCAACGTTTGTGTAAAACAAGAATGTTTAGTGATGTTTTAGGTAAAATTCATTTTTGGGGATGGCAACTCATCATCGTTTCTGCTGCTGTTACCATCCCATTTGGTTACACCAGCGGTAAAGAATATGCCGAATTAGAATGGCCGATAGATATTGCCATTGCCTTAATTTGGGTAGTGTTTGGATGGAACATGATTGGTACTATTTTAAAAAGAAGAGTGAAACATTTGTATGTTGCTATTTGGTTTTATATCGCTTCGTGGATTACAGTAACGATGTTGCATTTGGTGAATTCATTTGCCATGCCGGTTACTTTTTTAAAATCATATTCATGGTATGCGGGTGTGCAAGATGCATTGGTACAATGGTGGTACGGGCACAATGCCGTTGCATTTTTTCTTACCACAACATACCTGGGATTGATGTACTACTTTATACCCAAAGCTTCAGGCCGGCCCGTGTTCTCTTATAGATTATCTATCATTCACTTTTGGGCGCTTATCTTCATCTATATTTGGGCCGGCCCTCATCACTTGCTATATACTGCCTTGCCCGATTGGGCACAATCTCTCGGTACTGTATTTTCCATTATGTTGATTGCTCCGTCGTGGGGTGGTATGTTGAATGGCTTACTCACTTTACGTGGTGCTTGGGATAAAGTGCGTGATGATGTTACCTTGAAATTTATGGTGGTTGCTTTAACTGCTTACGGTATGGCTACTTTCGAAGGTCCGATGTTGTCGTTGAAATCTTTGAACGCATTGAGTCACTATACCGACTGGACTATTGCACACGTGCACATTGGTGCTTTAGGGTGGAATGGTTGTTTGACTTTTGCCATTTTCTATTTCTTAATTCCTAAAATGTTTAGTGCAAAATTGTATTCTCAAAAATTAGCCAACTGGCATTTTTGGTTGGCTACTTTAGGTATTTTGTTTTATGCTGTTCCAATGTATTGGGCCGGTATTGTACAAAATCAAATGTGGAGAGAATTCAATGCAGATGGTACTTTAACCAATCAAAATTTTTTAGATACCGTAACGCAAATTATTCCAATGTATGAGTTGCGTGCCATTGGTGGTTTCATTTTTATTGCTGGTGTAGTGTTGATGTTTTACAACTTAATTAAAACCATTAAGAGTGGAAAATTAATTGAAAATGAAGAAGCAGAAGCTTATTCATTAGCCAAAACAAATGTTAAGCATGAGAAAGAACACTGGCATCGTTGGATTGAAAAACGTCCGGTTCAAATGTTGGTTTTGAGTTTAATTATGGTGTTGATTGGTGGTGCTTTAGAAATGGTTCCAACCTTTCTGGTGAAATCAAATGTTCCAACAATTACGAGTGTTCATCCTTACACTCCGCTGGAACTAGAAGGTAGGGATATCTATATTCGTGAAGGATGTTACAACTGCCATTCGCAAATGATTCGCCCCTTCCGTTGGGAAACAGAAAGATATGGCGACTATTCCAAAGCAGGTGAATTTGTGTACGATCATCCACATCAATGGGGATCGAAAAGAACGGGGCCAGATTTAGCACGTGAAGGTGTAAAAACAGGTAGGTTGTATAAATCCAACGATTGGCATTTTAATCACTTGTTGCTACCCGATTCAGTATCGAACGGATCTATCATGCCTCGTTATCCTTGGTTGTTAGCGAAATTGAGTACGGGCGATTTAGATAAAAAAATATCTGCGATGAGGGTGTTGGGTGTTCCTTATTCTGAAGGATATGAAAATAAAGCATTGGCTGATTTGCAAATACAAGCTAAAGAAGTTGCAAAACCTTTGTACGACAATATTGACGCTTTAGTGATTTCTGATGAAACATATGATAAAGTAAAGTCGGGAGAAATGAAATTTGAAGAAACAGAAATGGTTGCGTTGATTGCATACTTGCAACGATTGGGAACTGATATTTATCCAAAACAAGCTAAAAAATAATTTATGTTGAAGTTTATAAAAGGTCATTTGGATTCGATTTCTGGGATTGAAATCTATCCCATTATTTCACTACTTATATTCTTCACTTTTTTTACGGTGATGTTTGTTTGGGTAATGAAATCAGATAAAAAATATTTAGAAGAAATGAGTGAAATGCCTTTCGATAATAAAAACGATATGCTATGATAACAACAATATTTTTACAAGCAAATCCGGTAGAACCAGTGGCTGTTTCTACTGATTTATTAACTCATCCTATTTTTAAAGATCCACTTTTGCTGGCTTTACTTTCTGTAATTTCTGTACTGCTAATTTGTATGGTGATTTTATGGAATACCTATAAGGGAATAACCAGAAGTTTGTATCCCGAAGCAATTAAGGAAAAAACAGTGAAAGAAAAATCGGTGATCGCTTCTCTAACTGCCTATGTTCCTGTTGAAGAAGAGCACACCATTTTAATGGATCATGAGTACGATGGAATTCGTGAGCTGGATAACAACTTACCACCTTGGTGGGTTTATATGTTCTACGTTTGTGTTGTTTTTGCTGTAGTTTATATGGTGTATTTCCACATGATGGATGGACCGGGATCTGAACAAGAATACAAAAATGAACTGGCTGAATTTAAAGCGCAAAAAGAGGCGGAAATTAAAACTGCTGATGTGAAAGTAGTCGATGAAAATTCAGTAACTCTTTTAAGTGATGCAGGTTCTGTTTCACAAGGTAAATCTTTGTTTGAAGGAAATTGCCAAACTTGTCATGGTGCCGGAGGTAAAGGTTTAAATGGTCCGAATTTAACCGATGAATATTGGTTGTATGGAGGAAGTGTAAAAAATATTTTTAACACGATTAATCAAGGTAAAATTGAAAAAGGTATGCCGGGTTGGAGCACTTTGGGTGGAAATAAAATTCAATCAATTATTAGTTATATCAAATCATTGAAACCAGCTGAAGGAGGAAAAGCTCCGCAAGGAGAAAAATATGTGGAGTTTACAGACACTTTAAAAACAGATACAGTGAAATAACGAGTAGGACAATAGTTCCTTCGTTCCTCAGGATGACAACCACAGTACAGATGAGCTTAGTTTGTCATCCTGAGGAACGAAGGAACTATTGTCCTTTACTTAAAACTTATGGAACCAAAAGAAACATATTCCGATGATTTTAGAGGGCATCTCTCTACGGTGGATGAGAAGGGAAAAAGAATATGGATTTATCCCAAGGCAGTTAGCGGAAAATTCTACAAATACCGAAAGATTGTAAGTTATGTTTTACTGGCTTTCCTATTCGGAATGCCGCATATTTATTTGCATGGTGAACCTTTCTTTTTGTTTGATATAATCCACCGTAAGTTTATTTTATTCGGACAAGTTTTTTTTCCACAAGATTTTCATTTGTTCGTATTTGGAATGATTGCTTTCATCTTATTTATTGTTCTTTTTACTGTGGTTTTTGGTAGAGTTTTTTGTGGTTGGATTTGTCCGCAAACTATTTTTCTGGAAATGGTTTTCAGAAGAATAGAAAGATGGATTGAAGGGGATTATATAGAGCAAAAAAAACTCCATAAAGCAAATTGGAATGAAGAGAATAAACTTCTGAAAAAAGTATCCAAGCATATTATTTTCTTTGGTGTTTCTTATGTTGTTGCCAATACTTTTTTAGCCTATATTATTGGTTCCAAAGCTTTATTTGAAATTCAAACTGATAATCCTTTATCACATATCGGTGGCTTAGTGGCAATCACTTTATTTAGTTTGGCATTCTATGGCGTATTTGCTTTTTTTCGCGAGCAGGTTTGTACCAATGTTTGTCCTTATGGAAGGTTTCAAGGTGTTCTTTTAGATAGCAATACCGTGGTGGTTGCCTACGATCATAAACGTGGAGAACCTCGAGAGAAAAATGTGAAAGAGAGATCTTCTTCTGCCGGAAGTTGTATTGATTGTCATCAATGCGTTTTAGTTTGTCCTACGGGAATCGATATTAGAAATGGAACTCAATTAGAGTGTGTGAATTGTACAGCATGTATCGATGCTTGTGATGATGTAATGGAGAAAATTCATGCCCCTAAAGGATTGATAAAGTATGCTTCCGAAAAACAAATTTCTAACAATGAAAAATTTGTTTTTACCAATAGAATGAAAGCCTATACCGTGGTATTATGTTTAATCATTGTGATATTTAATGTGTTGATGTTATTGCGTGGAAGTATTGAAACTACTGTGTTGCGCGCACGCGGACAAAATTTCACGATCATGGAAGACGGACGAATTAGTAATTTATACAAGTATAAAATTATCAATAAATCGAATGATGAAATGCCTATAAAATTGCAATTGGTAAATATAAAAGGACAAGTGGAAATAATTGGGGTGGGGGATAGTATAATGTTAAAACCCGAACAGAAATTAGAAGGAATAATGATGATAAAAATTGATTCCACTCAATTGTCGTCAAGAACCAACGGAATAATAATTAATGTGATGAGTGGTGATCATAAATTAGAAGAGGTTTCTTCTGTATTTATGGCGCCACGTCATCATAAAGCAAGTGATAAAAAATAAAATTATGCGTATGAATTGGGGATGGAAAATAACAATTGTGTATTCACTTTTTGTGATTGCCATGGTAAGTGCAGTGATCTTTAGCACTACGTTAGATGTAAATTTAGTAGAAGAAAATTATTACGATAAGGAAGTTGCCTTTCAAAAAGAAATTGATCAGAAACAAAATGCAATTAATGATTCGGTGGTGTTTAAAGTGAATGTTTTAAATGATAGTATAGAGTTAAATATTCCTGTTAAAGAGGCGCAAGGAAAAATTTATTTTGTTCGTGCTGCCGATATTAATAACGACAAAAAATTTGAGTTGAAATTGGTGAACGGAAAACAAAAATTTGCCAAAGAATTATTCAAACCAGGAAGCTATGAAATACAGGTGGAGTGGAAGAATAACAACAAAGAATATTATTGGGAAGAAAAAATAACAATTTAAAATGGTGATTTATTTTACTGCCATATTATTAGGTTTAGTTTCTTCTTTGCATTGCGTGGGTATGTGTGGTCCCATTATTATGAATGTTCCTTTTTTACATTTTGAGCGAAGCAAATATTGGGCAATGGCTACTTATCATTTCAGTAGAATTTTAATTTATTTCTTATTGGGAATATTTTCTGGAAGTATTGGTGCTGCTATATCGATCGCAGGTTTTCAGCAGTGGCTATCGATAATAGCCGGAGCATTTTTATTGTTACTTTTCTTAATTCCTAAAATCAAAAATATCTTAGAGAAAAAATTGAATTCTCCCGTGAATAAAATTTATTCCTCTGTGGGTGAATATTTGTTTAAACCTACTTTTTCATCGGTGGCGTTAATGGGATTGGTAAACGGAATTTTACCTTGCGGAATGGTGTATGCTGCTTTGATAGCGTCAACGGCGGCAGGTTCTGTAGGAGGTTCGATGTTGTACATGGTGTTTTTCGGATTGGGTACTTTACCGCTATTACTTAGTTGTTCTGTTGGTATTTCTTTTTTAGGAAATTCATTTAGAAATCGTTTTAGAAAAATTGCGCCTTACGGTACTTTAATCATTGGAATTTTGTTTGTGCTGCGCGGATTGAATTTAGGCATTCCTTATGTGAGTCCGCACTTTGAAGAGAAAACAAAAAGGATGGAGTGTTGTCATAAAAAAAAATAGCATGAAAAACTTAATACAAAAATACGACATCGCTTGTCCGCGATATACTTCTTACCCAACAGTTCCTTATTGGGAAAATAATATCACTATAGAAGAGTACAAAAAACAAGTAAAAATTACTTTTGATGAAACCAATGATTCTTCCGGAATCAGTTTGTATATCCATCTTCCATTTTGTGAAAGTTTGTGTACTTACTGTGGCTGCAATACCAGAATTACGGTAAATCATAAAGTGGAATCTCCTTATATCGATGATGTTTTAAGTGAATGGAATTTATACAAACAGGTTTTTAAAGTGGCACCAAAAATTAAAGAGTTGCATTTAGGTGGGGGAACTCCCACTTTCTTTTCTGCTAAAAATTTAGCGCAATTAGTCAATGGGATTTTAGAAGGAACAGAAAAAGTTGAAGATCCTAAATTTTCTTTTGAAGCACATCCGGCAAATACTACTGATGAGCATTTACAAACATTATTTGATTTAGGATTTAGAAGATTGAGTTTGGGTATTCAGGATTTTGATGTGGTGGTGCAGGAAGCCATAAATAGGAAGCAAACAGTGGGAGGGGTGGAGCGCGTAACCACAAGAGCGCGTGAGATGGGCTATACATCTATTTCGTATGATGTGATTTATGGTTTGCCATTTCAATCTTCACACAGCGTGCAAGAAACTTTTAGAAAAGTATTGTATTTGCATCCCGATAGAATTTCATTTTACAGTTATGCACACGTGCCTTGGAAACGCCCGGGGCAACGTCGTTACGATGAAAGTAACTTACCGTCAAAAGAAGCAAAGCGTTCGCTGTATGAAACAGGCAAAGCGATTTTGAGTGCCAATGGTTATTTGGAAATTGGAATGGATCATTTTGCACTTCCACATGATGAATTGTTTGTGGCAGAAAAGGAGGGAAGGTTGCACCGAAATTTTATGGGCTATACTGAAGGACAAAATAAATTGTTGATTGGTTTGGGGGTTTCATCAATTGGTGATACCTGGACTTCCTTCGCGCAAAATATTAAGGATGTGGAAACTTATCAAAAAATAGTTCGTGAAGGTAAATTACCTATAGCGTACGGTCATCATCTCAATGAAGAAGATCTAATGATTCGCCGACATATTTTAAATATCATGTGCAAGTATCGTACGGAATGGATGCATGAAGATTTGGTGCAAATGCGACAAGATGGAATAATTAAACGTTTGCACGAATTAGCACAAGATGAATTAATAGAATTACATCATTATTCTTTTTCTGTAACCAAAAAAGGAAAAATATTTTTGCGTAATATTTGTTTGGCGATGGATTTGCGTTACTGGAGAAAAATTCCAGAGAAAGATACTTTTAGTAAGGCAGTGTGATGGGTATTACTTCAAAGGTTTTAATAAATCCTCCAAACCATTCAGCTTGATTTCATAAATGGTTTCCAGTATTACGCCCAGCTTACTTTTTGGAAATCCTTGTCGGGAAAACCACTCTAAATAATGAATAGGCAGATCGCAAATTTTTCGGTCTTTGTATTTGCCGTAGGGCATGGGTGTTTTAACAATGTCGATTAATATTTGAGGGTTGAAACTCATTAATATTTTTTGTTTTTCATTGTCATTATTCTTCGATACGATTCATCGATTCGGGCTTCACTAATTTGTCCGTTCAGCACCATTTTTTTTATGATGGCGTGAATTTCTTTAGCTGAATTTTGTTTGCTTAAGATTACATTATTTCCAAAAACCAAAACATCAATTCCGGCATCAATGGCCATTTTAATAGAGTTTTCTAAACCATACATTTTTGCGATAGCATCCATTTGCATATCATCAGAAAAAACAACTCCTTTAAACCCTAATGAGCCTCTTAATAAATGGGTGGTGATTGCTTTTGAAAGAGTGGAAGGAACACAGCCGGTGTCTAAATTACAGTTGATTACATGGCACGACATTAATGCATCGCACTGTCCGGCAGCAATAATTTGTTGGTAAGGAAGTAGTTCTATCTCCTGCCATGTTTTAGTAACATCTACCATTCCTTTGTGTGTATCGCCGGCAGAAGAACCATGACCAGGGAAATGTTTCAGTGAAGTTTTTATATTGTATTGATGATGTGCTTTAATAAATGCTAATGCATGATTGCTCACTGCCTGCGCATCGGCAGAATAACTTCTGTTGGCTTTTGCAATGATTGGATTATTGGGATTTATGGCAACATCAACGGTGGGTGCAAAGTTGAGATTAAATCCTAAATCGGCCAATTGTTGGGCCAATCTATCGGCAAAGAAAAAAGTTGAATCGGTATTTTCTTTTTTACCCAAATAAGCCGCCGAGGGCATTGCAACAAAACCATACTTTTCTTTTAGTCGGTGCACTCTTCCCCCTTCTTCATCAATGGCCATAAACAATGGAGTGGAAGCAGAAGCTTGTAAATCGCTGATTAGTTTTTTTATTTGTTCATATGATTTTTCTGCAGCAATATTTTTTTCGAATAGAATGATGCCACCCATTTTATTTTTTAATTCTTCTAAGAGGGAATCTTTTTCATCCAGCGTTTTTCTGTCGTGAATTCCCATCATAATCATTTGTCCGATTTTGATGTCTAAGCTATCGATAGTTTTAACTTCTTCAACACTATTTGAAATAGCTGCAGGAATAAAAGCAAATGCTAATACCAAAAGAATAGCGATGGATAGAAATATTTTTTTCATGAAAATGATTTGTGCGTTGTTTTCAAAAATAGTTGATTCTACTTCTTAGCTAATAGGATTGCTAAATAATTATGAAAGATCTTTTGTTAAAACAATTTCCCTTTCACCAAATGTCGTCGAAACAATTCTGCACAAGCCATTGCATCACTCAAAGCATCGTGATGTTTTAATTTTATTTCTTCGATTTCACAAATAGCCGCCAATCCTTTTTTGTAGATTTTATAGGTGCATTCTTTTCGGTATTTCACTGGAGCTAAATCGTAAAACGCTAAAACTTGTTTTAAGCACGAGCAATCGAAAGTAGCATTGTGTGCTACTAATATTTCATCTTCAATAAAAGGTTTTATTGTTCCCCAAACTTCTTCAAATGTTGGAGCATCGGCAGTATCTTCTGCTGTAATTCCATGTACTCTTGTGTTGTGGTAAGAGTAAAAATTATTAGGTGGACAAACCAATTGATTGATTGTTTGGATGATTTCACCACCTTCCATCCTTACCAATCCAATCTGACAAATACTGGAACCTTTTTGGTTGGCAGTTTCAAAATCTATGGCGGTGAAGGTGGGCATTGTTTTTTATTTCGAATATAGAATTAATCTACCGAAACTAAACTTCCACAATATCCCACAAAGCAGGTATTTCGCAATTCCAGCCATAAGTACTTTCTATTTTTGTTCTCAAGACATCAGCGGCTTGTGCTTCTCCATGTATGATAAAAACTTTTTGGGGGGTATTTTTAATATTCGACATCCAGTCGATTAATCCTTTTTGATCGGCATGACCACTCAATCCCCGAATTTCATCGATGTGAGCTTTAACTTCATAATATTTTCCAAATAATTTTATTTCCGATGCCCCACGTAACAATTGTCTTCCCCTTGTTCCTTCGGCCATATATCCGGCCATTAAAACAGTAGTGCTGGGATTGCAGATATAATGTTGTAAATAACTCAAGACTCTACCACCCGTGAGCATACCTGCTCCGGCAATAATTATTTTGGGTGCAGGATTGTGAATAATATTCAATGATTCTTTGAAGTCTTCGGTGTAAGTAAAACAGTTGCACATTTCTCTGCATTCTTCCGCACTTAGTTTTTGCCATTTTAAATGGTGCTGAAATACCTTAAGTACATTTCCTCCCATCGGACTATCCATTACCATCATCACCTCCGGAATGAGTTTTTTCTCTTTTAATTTCCACAATAAATACATGAGCAACTGAGTGCGTTCTACCGCAAAACTAGGAATGATCAAAGTGCCTCCTGCAGTAATAGTATCGTTTACCGTTTTTTGTAAATGTTCTTCAATATTTTCTGCTTGGTGTAAACGATCTCCGTATGTACTTTCTATAAAAAGCACATCGGCTAGTGCGGGAGCTTGTGGGGGAAACATTATGAAATCTTCTTCGCGGCCAATATCACCGGAAAAAACCAATGTTTTTCCGTTCACAAAAAGTTCTATGCAGGTAGCTCCTAAAATATGTCCAACATACGTGAATCTTGCGCTGATTCCATCTCCTAATTCAATGATTTTATCGATTTCAACTGCTTTGAAATGAGGTATAGTTTTTTCTACATCGGCAACAGTATAAAGTGCTTTTGCAGGATGATGTTTGGTGAATTTTTGTTGGTTGGCACGTTCGGCATCTTCCTCTTGAATTTTAGCACTATCGCGTAAAATAATTTCTGCAATTTCTAAAGTGGGGGCTGTACCGTAAATACTTTTTTTGAAACCCATATCTACCAATCGAGGAAGAAATCCGGTATGATCCATATGTCCGTGCGTGAGTAAAATACAATCAATTTCATTTGCATTCACTGGTAAATATTCCCAGTTTAATTGTCGTATTTTCTTAACTCCCTGAAAGAGTCCGCAATCAATCATTATTTTTTTCTTTTCGGTTTCCACCAAATATTTTGATCCGGTAACTGTTCCGGCAGCGCCCAGGAAATGCACTCTTATAGAATTATTCATGTGGTAAAAGTATGGGATGGCATGTAAAATGAATTGATAAATATCAGGTTTTAAACTGACCTACTTCATTCTTTCTTTAAGGTTAAGGTAGGAGCTTTGGGTAAAATAAATTTTATGAGCAAGAATTCAATCATCGCCACAGCAATAATTATATTGGTGTTATTAGTTCCTTTCCGTTTTGCTTTTTTGGAAATAGATATTAAAAATCCAATGCTAACAATGATTTGCTTTTTGAGCACTATGGGAGGTGTGTTTCTTTCTTTGTTTTTTGCATTGAGATCCGACAAATAGTTGAATAAATTTATAACATCTTTATGGTTGCAGAATATTATACATTGGGTATTATCGCTTTCATTCTGGTACTTTCCGTATTCGCTTTATCGAATGCAATTAAAGTATTGGTAGACAATAAAAGGAAATCTTTTAAATAAGTTCTACCTGGTAAGTTTGAGATCATGATGCAAATTCCTAATCTTGTATCATGGTTTCAGCTATTATAACTATTGGTGATGAATTGTTGATCGGGCAAGTAATTGATACCAATTCAGCATGGATTGCTCAGCAGTTAAATCTTATTGGAGTAAAAGTAGAAGAAAGGGTAAGTGTAGCCGACGATAAAGCGGCGATTGAAAATACGATAACACGTTTACTAAAATCAGTAGATTATATTTTTATAACGGGTGGTTTGGGTCCCACGAAGGATGATATTACCAAACATACTTTGTGCAGTTATTTTGAAGATGAGTTGGTAATGCATCAACCCACTTTAGAAAATATTACTCGCTTATTCAAATTGTTTGGTAAAGATGTAAATAACATCAATGCTCAGCAGGCAATGCTTCCTTCGCGAGCTAAAATTGTTGCCAATAATAATGGAACTGCTGCCGGTATGTGGTTTCAAAAAAATGGAAAATCAATTATTTCCATGCCCGGAGTTCCTTTTGAAATGAAGGGAATGATGACAGAGTTCATTCTTCCCGAAATTCAGCAGTTAAATAATATTACTATTTATCATAAAACCATTTGTACTCAAGGAATTGGTGAATCATGGCTGGCCGAAAAAATTGCTGATATTGAAAGTGCTTTACCTTCTTACATCAAGTTGGCGTATTTACCAGCTCCCGGTTTGGTGCGTTTGCGCTTGTCGTGTTATAATCATACCAGCGATAAAGAATTAGGAGAATGGGTAGATAAAATTGTGGAAAGAGTAGGTGTTCATGTTTATGGTTTTAATAATGACACCTTGCCTTATGTTGTGGGCAAACTTTTAAAAGAAAAATCAAAAACTTTGGCTGTGGCCGAAAGTTGTACGGGTGGATATATTAGTCATTTAATTACTTCCATTCCCGGATCTTCTTCCTATTATAAGGGAGGAGTGGTTTCTTATGCCAATGAAGTAAAAGTGAATTCTTTAGGCGTAAGTGCCAACTCTATATATGCCGAAGGGGCAGTGAGTAAAGAAGTAGTGGAGCAAATGGCAATAGGTGTACTGAAAAAAATGGATAGTGATTATGCTATTGCTACATCGGGTGTAGCCGGACCAGATGGCGGATCAATTGAAAAACCAGTAGGTTTGGTTTGGATCGCTATCGCATCAAAAGAGGGAATATTCTCAAAAGATTTTAAATTTGGCGATAATCGAGAAAGAAATATTGAAAGAGCCGCGCTAACGGCGTTGAGTTTTTTAAGAAAGGAATTAATTAAAAAGTAAGAAAATGGATTTGTTTTCAGTGGAAGCTTTACTAGGTGTTTTAACCTTAACGGTAATGGAGATTGTTTTGGGAATTGATAATATCATTTTCATAGCAATTATTGCGAATAAACTTCCTAAACACCAACAACCAAAGGCAAGAAGAATAGGCTTGACTTTAGCTTTGGTTGTGCGGGTGGCATTTCTATTAGGCATTACTACCCTCATTAAGTTTAAAGATCCTTTGTTTACTGTTTTTGATATTCCATTAAGTGGTAAAGATTTAATTCTAATGGGGGGTGGAATATTTTTGGTGATCAAAAGTTTGATGGAAATATTGGAGAAATTGTCAACCCACGAAAAAGAGAAGGTATTAAATGCTAAAAATGCTATGTCAGCTATCATTATGCAGATTGTACTGATCGATATTGTTTTTTCTTTTGATTCCATCTTAGCTGCGGTGGCTTTGGTAAAAGAGGTAGAAATAATGATTGCGGCTGTAGTTGTATCTATGATTATTATGATGTTGTTTTCGGGCCCTATTGCCGATTATATTAATAAACGACCTTCACTTCAAATTCTGGCTTTGTCGTTTTTAGTATTGATAGGTGTTATGCTTTTTACCGAGGCTATTCATCATCCTTTAGAAAAAGAATATATATACTCGGCTGTGGTTTTCGCTTTGTTGGTTGAACTTGTAAACCTTAAAATGGAAAAGAATCAAAAAATAAAGGGAGAATAACTTTTATTAAAGTTTTGATGTTTAAAAAAAATATCAGATATTTGCCGTCCTTAAAAAAATGAGTCATGTCTAAAGTTTGTCAGATTACAGGAAAGAAAGTGATGTCAGGAAACAACGTTTCTCACGCTCACAACAAGACTAAGAGAAAGTTTTATCCGAACCTTTTCGAGAAAAAATTCTTTATTCCTGAGGAAAATAAATGGGTTAGCCTTAAAGTTTCTTCTGCAGGATTGAAATTGATCGATAAAAAAGGAATTTTTGTTGCAATGAAAGAAGCTAAAGAAAAAGGCTTCTTGGTTAAGTAATAAATTTCTGAATGAATTATATGATTGTCCTGCCTTTTAGGCGGGACAATCTTTTTTAAACCTAAGCCTTGAGAAGAATACTCTTCATATTTACCCTCCTTGTTTTTAGCCATTCTTCGTTTTCTCAATTTACTCAAGCTGATACTCTTCGTGGTTCTCTGCGTGAAGAAAGAACTTGTTTTGATGTTAAGTATTATCATTTAAACATTGATGTTGATACCTTAAATCAGAGTATTTTGGGCTACAATGAGATTTTGTTTCTAACTCTTGAAAACACCGAAAGAATTCAAATCGATTTGTTTGCCAATATGATTATTGATTCTATTGTTTTTAGAAGAATGCATCTGGATTTTAAACGCGAGTTCAACGCGGTATTTGTTGATTTTCCGGGAACTATATTAAAAGACAACGTGGAGAAAATAAAAGTTTACTATCACGGAAAACCTATTCAGGCGAAGAAAGCACCGTGGGATGGGGGGTTTGTTTGGAGAAGAGATAAAAATGGAAAACTGTGGATGGGGGTGGCCTGCGAAGGAATAGGGGCTAGTTTGTGGTGGCCCAATAAAGATCATCTTTCTGATGAGCCCGATAGTATGCGGATTACATGTACTGTTCCGGAAGGATTGCAATGTATCAGTAATGGTAATTTAGAAAAAGAGGAAGGACAAAAATCTGTGAATAAAGGTCAAGGAGTGAATAACTCCACTCAAACTTTTCATTGGAAAGTATCTTACCCTATCAATAATTACAACGTCACTTTAAACATTGGTGATTATGTACATTTTCAGGAATATTATGTGTCAGGAAAAGATAGTATGTCCTGTGATTATTATGTGTTACCCTACAATTTAGAAAAAGCAAAAGTTCAGTTTAAGCAAGTTAAACCTATGCTTAAAATCTACGAAGATTTATTTGGTCGATATCCTTTTTGGAATGATGGTTACGCTTTAGTGGAAACTCCCTATTTAGGTATGGAACACCAGGGGGCTATTGCTTACGGTAACAAATACCGACCGGGTTATAATGGGCATGTTGATTCAGCTTTAGCGAGTTTGGGAGTGAACTTCGATTATATCATTATTCATGAAAGCGGACACGAATACTGGGGTAATTCTGTAAGTATCAATGATATTGCCGATATGTGGATTCACGAAGGGTTTTGTACTTATACTGAGGCCTTGTATGTGGAAAAAATGTACGGCTATGATGCGGCTTTAAAATACATGGAGGTAATGAAAAGGGGGATAGATAATGATAAAGCCATCATAGGAACTTACGGGGTGAATAATGAAGGAAGTAGTGATATGTACCCAAAAGGTGCGTGGATGTTATATACTATTAGAAATGTGATGAATAATGACTCGTTGTGGTTTGCTTGTTTGAAAGGGATACAGGAGGAGTTTAAAATGAAGAATGTGACTACTGATGAAATTAGGGTTTATATGGAAAAAGTTTTGAAAATCAGATTAGGCAATTTTTTTCAAGCATATCTCCACAATAGTGAAATCCCTTTGTTGAATGTTATTGTTGATAAAGGTTTTTTGAAAAACAAAGTGTATTTTTCTTTTGACCCAAAGTATAGAGAGTTTTTTTCTGTAGCCTATTCTATCGATAATGGAAAAATATGGAATAATGTAGATTTTAATGTGCTGGTTCCAATGTGTGATCGAGGTCTGTTTACCAAGAAAATTGAATGGAAGAATGAAATTACTCTCACCAAAAAACAATTTAAAAACCTTCGTTTCAACAATCATCTGTTCTTATACGATGTGAAGTTTTCCAAAGCAGCAAAAAAGTAATATATCCTTTATTATTCCCATTATTCTTCTATTTTTGACCCACAATAAATAAAATGGCGCAAACAAGAAATTTAGTACTAGGTGGTTCGGGGATGATTGGCTCTCATTTGTGTAAATACCTATTGGAGAAAGGTGAAGAGGTAATTAATCTCGATTTATTGAATGGCTTTGATTTACGTAAAGATGATTTGTCGACTTACAAAAACGTTGATTTTGTGTGGTTTTTAGCCTGGGAAGTAGGTGGATCAAAATTCCTTACCGATAAAAATAACTACTTAACTATCCTTAAAAATAACACAAAAATTTGTGAACGGGTTTTTGCTTTTTTGGAAGAAACCAAGATCCCTTTTGTTTTTGCGAGCACTCAATTAGCAGCTCCCGATAATGTTTATGGTGTTACTAAGTTGTTGGGTGAAAACTGGACTAAAGCTTTAGGCGGCAAAATTGTTAGATTTTGGAATGTATATGGCTGGGAAGATCCTAGTGAAAGATCACACGTGGTTACTGATATGGTGTTGAACGCCCTTACCCATAAACATATTCAATTGATGACCACAGGTGAGGAAGAGCGACAATTTATTTATGGTGCCGATTGCGTGAAAAACCTCTATTTAATTAAGAGTTTGAAAGAAAATGAATTCGATTTATCGAATGGTAATTGGATTTCTATTAAAAATTTAGGTGAATTAATCGCCGGTAAATTACAGGCAACATTATCTGTGGGAACTACCAAAGGGTATAACAATCATATCGATCCACAGTTCAATACGAAGTATTTCCACTTCGATTATGATCTTAATAAAGGGGTTGATGAAGTTATTGAAAATGGAAGAAGGTATTTGACTTCTAAAAATTAAATACATCGATATGAGTAAGCTAAAATACTTCATCATCGCATTTTCTGCCTTTCTATTCTCTTGCAAAGAAAGCACCACTTATCAACTATTGGTTTATAATGACACCGCAGAGCAGGTAAAACTTAAAGTTTATTCTCCCTTAGCCCTTCAAAAAGATTCTATTGTACTGAATGTAAATCAGCAATACGAGTTGTATTATAGTGCGGAAGATGGAACTGGAGCTGTGTTTAATTGTAGCAATCAGCTTGATTCTGCTTTTGCTTACACTACAGTAAAAAGAAAGATTCCATTAAAAAACCCAGCTGTTTGGGATCAGGCTACCAACGATGCCAATGGCGGTACGCAATACAAATGCACCCTCAATTTATCTCTGGGAGATACCATTCAATAGAATTATTTTAAAAGTTTCTTGTGTAGTAAAATCTTTCTTATTACATTTGCCGTCCTTAAAAAGTTAAGAAAATGGCAAAGAAAGGTAACAGGATACAAGTGATTTTGGAATGTACAGAACACAAAACAACTGGACAACCAGGTACATCACGTTATATCACTACTAAAAACAGGAAAAATACTCCTGATAGAATTGAGTTGAAAAAATACAACGCAATCCTAAAGAAATATACTATTCATAAAGAAATTAAATAAGTAAGTCATGGCTAAGAAAACGGTAGCGAGCTTTAAAGACAAATCAGCTGGTAAATCATATACCAAAGTGATTAAAGTGGTTAAATCTCCAAAAACAGGAGCTTATTCTTTCAGAGAAGAAATGGTTCCTAACGAACAAGTAAGCGCGGTTTTATCTGCGAAATAAGCTTGATTCTAAAATCTTAAAAGAAGCTTCTGTCGAAAGATAGGAGCTTTTTTAGTTACCTTTGTTGATGTTTTTTAGTGCAGGTCAAACTAAGCTTTAAACATTGAACTTTAAACATTGAACAAATTACTATGGCTTTTTTCGGACTCTTCGGTAAAGAAAAAAAAGAAAAACTAGATCAGGGTTTAGCTAAAACCAAAGAAAGCGTTTTTTCTAAGTTGGCTCGTGCTGTAGTAGGTAAATCAGCTGTTGATGACGAAGTTCTCGATAATTTAGAAGAGGTTTTAATTACTTCCGATGTAGGAGTAGAAACTACCCTTAAAATCATTAAAAGAATTGAAAATAGAGTATCGAAAGACAAATACATGGGCACTTCCGAACTCAATGGTATTTTGCGTGAAGAAATTGCTGCTCTTTTAGAAGAGAGCAATTCCGGAGATGGTAAAGATTTCGATATTGTTCTTCCTGCTAAACCCTATGTCATTATGGTGGTAGGAGTGAATGGTGTGGGTAAAACTACTTCTATTGGAAAAATAGCTTATCAGTTTAAAAAAGCAGGTAAAAAAGTAATGTTGGGTGCTGCGGATACTTTTCGTGCTGCTGCTGTTGATCAATTGAAAATATGGGCTTCCCGTGTTGATGTACCTATTGTTGAACAGGGCATGAATGCCGATCCGGCTTCGGTGGCCTACGATACTTTACAATCGGCTAAAGCCAAAGATATTGATGTGGTAATTATTGATACCGCCGGACGATTACACAATAAAATTGGTTTGATGAATGAACTTACCAAAATCAAAAAGGTGATGGAAAAAGTAGTGCCCGATGCTCCACATGAAGTACTATTGGTGTTGGATGGATCCACCGGGCAAAATGCCATTGAACAAGCCAAACAATTTACTTTGGCTACCGATGTTACAGCGTTAGCGCTTACCAAACTCGATGGTACTGCTAAAGGTGGTGTGGTTATCGGTATTTCTGATCAGTTTAAAATTCCGGTAAAATATATAGGTGTTGGCGAAGGGATGGAAGATTTACAAGTGTTTCACCGCAAAGAATTCGTTGATTCTTTGTTCGGATAAAAATTACTCATGAAAACAAAAACGCTCAAAAAAAATAAAGTGAATGTAGTGACCTTAGGTTGCTCAAAAAACATTTACGATTCAGAAGTATTGATGGGGCAACTGAAGGCGAACAATTTTGAAGTTGAACACGAATCAACTAAAAAAGATGCTGCTATTTTAATTATCAATACCTGTGGATTTATCGATAATGCCAAACAACAATCCATTGATACTATTTTAGAAGCAGTGGCCGCTAAAGAAAAAGGATTGGTGGAGAAAGTATACGTTACAGGTTGCTTAAGCGAGCGGTATAAACCTGATTTAGAAAAAGAAATTCCTAACGTAGATGAATACTTTGGTACTCGCGATTTACCTCGTTTACTTAAAACTTTAAAAGCCGACTATAAACATGAATTGGTAGGAGAACGTTTGCTTACTACTCCTAATCATTATGCTTATCTGAAAATATCAGAAGGTTGCGATCGCCCCTGTTCTTTTTGTGCTATTCCTTTGATGCGTGGCGTACACAAATCTACACCTATTGAAGAATTGGTGGCTCAAACCAAAACCCTGGCTGCTAAAGGGGTAAAAGAAATTATGCTGATTGCTCAGGATTTGACTTACTACGGTTTAGATATTTATAAAAAAAGAAATTTATCGGAATTACTGAAGCATATTTCCGATGTGGAAGGTATTGATTGGATTCGTTTGCATTATGCATTCCCACATGGTTTTTCAATGGATGTACTGGAGGTGATGAATGAACGCGATAATATTTGTAAGTACTTAGATATGCCTCTGCAGCATATTTCCGATCCGGTTTTAAAATCGATGCGTCGTGGTACTACTAAGGCAAAAACAGATGCTTTGCTGGAAGATATCCGTGCTAAAGTTCCGGGAGTTTCTTTGAGAACGACTTTAATTGTTGGTTACCCCGGAGAGACGCAAAAAGATTTCGAAGTGATGAAAGAGTGGGTGGCTGAACAGAAGTTTGACAGATTGGGCGCCTTCACTTATTCTCACGAAGAAAATACACACGCACATAAATTGGTAGATGATGTTCCTGCGGAGGTTAAATCTGAGCGCGCAGAAGAAATCATGGATATTCAATCTTATATTTCTCACGAAAAAAACCAGACTAAGATCGGTCAAACGATGAAGGTTATTTTTGATAGAAAAGAAGGTGGGAATTATTTCGGTAGAACTGAGTTCGATTCTCCTGAAGTAGACAATGAAGTGATTGTAGATGCTAAAGAAAATTATGTTCGTATTGGTGATTTCGCGAATGTGAAAATTGAAAGTGCAGATTTCTTTGATCTTACAGGAACTGTGGTAAAATAAGACATGAGATTAATTTTTATATTCTTTATTTTTTTGTTTTTCCAAGGCAAAGCACAAGATTGCCCGAATCTTTATGTTAATTATTTTACCGGGATACATATTTGCAATGAAAAGAATTGGGAAATCTCAAAAGAAAAAAAGTCCATTAGAATTAAAACTTCAAATGGGGTATATAATTTACAGCCATTTACAGTTTATCCTGAAGAATGTGCAGCATTTTACTCTGATAGTTTACCTATTATTGAAACCGTTTGGAAACGTTCTTATGAAGATTCACTGATTTCGAATCCTTCCCGCAAATTAATCTCTAAGCAAAATGTTAAGAATAAAGTAATAATAAGCAAATTCTTTACCGAAAGGGATTCAATAATTAAGTTGAACTTGTTTTCTTACGAAGGCACAGAGGTGGTATTTATTCTTCAGGTTGAGGCTTCAAAGGAAGAAGCAAAATTAAAGGAAGAGTTTCTGCATGATTTGGCCTATTCCTTAACGACTTTCCCTCCAGCACCCGTTTTTAACAAAGAAGATTCATTAATTGTTGAAAAAGTAGGAAAACAGATTTTTGAATCGTTTAAAAACAAAAATATATCCCAATTTTCATCCTGTCTTTTTTCAACTAAGGCAATTAAGGAAGAATATGCACCAACGATTCGAGACAAAGAATTGGCAAGTAATTTAACTCGTCCGAAAGTTTTGAAAGCATTAAAAAAGCAATTCTATAAGAGGAACAATAAGATATTTAAAGAAATCCTTAATCAAGAAGAAATAAACTGGAGCGAAATAAAAATGGTTTCCTTTGAATATCGTGTAGGTAAATATGAAGTGGGGGCCTACGGGATTAAAGGTGCGAAGTTGAATATTGAATATAATGGACAAGTTTACTCCATTGAAATTAAGGAATTGACTTTTTTTTCAGGCAAATGCTATATTGTTGCAATGGGTGATACCTTAATCAAAAAATAATCTTAATGTTCAACTCCTCTCAAATATCATTCTCTCAAACGAATCTTCTTCCTTTAATCGTTAGCGATTTGTTGGAAGCCGGAGAGTTGAATTTCAATAAAAATACCGACAGAAAATTATTGGTATCGAAGCTTCAGGAGCAATATCAATCTCTTCAGGTAGATGAAAAAGTAAAAACAAATATTTCTTCTTTGGGAGATGAAAAAACTTTTACGGTAACCACCGGACATCAATTGTGTTTGTTCGGGGGGCCGGCTTATTTCATTTATAAAATTGTTTCTGCCATTAAAGCATGCGAGTTATACGCGCTGCACAATCCCGATAAAAAGTTTGTCCCTGTTTTTTGGCTGGCTTCAGAAGATCATGATTTTGAAGAGGTGAATCATTTGTATTTATTCAACAAAAAAATACAATGGAATAAAGAGGGGAAAGGTGCTGTAGGACGCTTAAATACTGAAGGATTGGCAGAAGTATTGAATGAGGTGAAAGCTTTGGTAGGCGAAAGTGAGGTGACCAAAATATTTGAAGAATCGTTAGCTGCTACTTCGTTATCAGCAATGACCCGCTATTGGGTAAATGCACTTTTTGGAAAATATGGTTTGGTGATCATCGATGCAGATGACAAAGATTTGAAAAGAAGTTTTTCTTCTGTTATTGAAAAGGAATTCAAAGAAAAAGTAGGGAAGTCAGAGGTGGAAAAAACGAATGCTATTTTAGGAGAGAAATATAAATTGCAGGTAAATCCGCGTGATATTAATTTCTTTTTGATGGAAGATGGAAAGCGCGAAAGATTCACTGAAGCAAATACCGATTGGCAAAAAATATTGCAGGAACATCCCGAGAAATTTAGTCCGAATGTGATTTATCGTCCGCTTTACCAGGAATATATTTTACCCAATGTGGCTTATGTGGGCGGGCCCAATGAATTGGCTTATTGGTTTCAGTTGAAGGGAGTTTTTACAGCGAATGATCTTGTTTTTCCACAATTGGTTTTACGAGATTCGTTTTTGCTGATCAATGCTCAACAACAAAAGTTGATGAACGCTTTATCACTTTCTGTTGAAGATATTTTTAAAAGCACAGATCAGTTAAAAGCGCAATATATTTCGGGTAAGGAAGAATGGAATATGGCTCAGTATTCTAACGATTTCTCAAATGTATTTTCTTCTTTGAAAGAGGAAGTAAATAAAATTGATGCTTCGCTGGAAGGTATGGTTGATGCTGAAAAAGCAAGGCTTTTCAAACAATTGGAAAATCTTTCTTCTAAAATAATGAAGGCGCAAAAATTGCGTTACGAAATCGATTTGAATAAAATTGAAAAACTGAAAAACCAGCTCTTTTCCGGAGGTGTTTTTCAGGAAAGAAAAGTAAATTTCATGGAGTTTTACGTCCATTACAATGAACAGTATTTTGAGCAGCTTTTTTTAAGTTCTAATCCGTTCAATTCTTGTTTAAAAGTTTTGTCAGACCTATAGTGTGAATATCTTAAATTTTAAGATTTTAGCATTCTAATTAACTTCGCTAAAAATAAATTATGAAGAAATTATTTTCTATAGTTGCTATTGCTGCCTGTATGGCATCATGTATTGAAGAGAATTCACAAAATACGGTTCAGGGAATTGTTAAAGTACCTACCGATACTATCCCTTTGGTTACTCCAGCCGATAAGCTTTCTTATGTATTAGGATCAAATCTTGGAATGGGCTTGCTGGATGCTAATTTTAAAGATGCCAATTTAGATGAAGTAATGAAAGGAGTTAAAGGTGGAATTGATGGTGCCGTGGATAGAATGGATAAAGTGAAAGCGAATGCTCTAATCAATTCCTTTGTTAACAAGGATACTTCAGCCCTTGCTAACAAAGCTGATGTTGCTTATGCTTATGGATATAATTTAGGAAGCAGCTACGCTGGTTTTGGTGATATGAGTAAATTGAATTTGGTGATTTACAAAAAAGGAATGCAACATGGCTTTTTTGAAACCGGATTGCAAATTGATCCAAGAAAAGGAGATCAGTTCATGAGCAATTACAAAACAAGTTTATTTGCTAATTTTTTGGAAGAAAATAAAAAGAAACCAGGTGTAGTAACTACTGCGAGTGGGTTGCAATATCGTGTGATTAAAATGGGAACTGGTAAAAAACCAGGACCAACAGATAAAGTTTCCGTTACTTACCGTGGTACTTTTCCCGACGGACGAGAATTCGATAGCTCATTTAAAACCGGAAAACCTTTTGAATGTTCTATGGAAGGTGGTGTAATTCAAGGGTGGTTGGAAGGAATGCGCTTGATGCCCGTTGGATCTAAATTTGAATTTGCTATTCCATCCAATTTGGCTTACGGAGAAAGAGGACAAGGTCCTATACCAGGTGGTGCAACATTATTGTTTGAAATAGAATTGTTAGCAATCAAATAATGGAAGCGAAACTCGACATAGCTAAAGATTTAGAGTACATTAAAACGCAGGTGCTTTATTTGGAGAATTTTGCCAAAAAAGTGACCGAGGAATGCAACGATTATTTTAGTTCAAAAAATTATTGGTCGGGAATTCCAACCGATGCTCCTATCTATCTTAATATTGAAAAATGGGTAAGTAATTATTTGAAATTACACAAGCATATTTGGGAACAAAGTTACGATCCCGAAATTATGGAATTGGTAGTGACTTTACATGCCGTAAAATTTGAAAAACCAACTTTGCCTTCTCACGATTTACTTTCTTTTCCTGTGTGGAAAAAAGCATTGTATTATTTAGTAATTCCTTATCGTTGGAGTTATAACAAGAAAAAAGTAAAAGCCATTAAAGAGAAATTAAAAGAGTTCTCTCAATGTATTGAAGTGGCTAAAAAATTGGTGATTCGATTAGAGGGACATTATTTTTATTCTTAAATTACTTTCTCTTAATGAAAGTAGTTTTTATATCCGATACTCATAATCAACATCACAGTTTATCTGTTCCTACAGGCGATGTACTTATTCACGCAGGTGATGTTTCAGGAAGAGGAACCAGAAGAGAAATTGAAGATTTTTTACAATGGTTTTCCGCTCAACCACACACTCACAAAATTTTTATTGCAGGGAATCACGATTTTTTTATTCAGCTTTCTCCCAATGAATTCAAAAAAATACTTCCATCTAATTGTATCTATCTGCAAGATGAGATGGTGGAGATAGAAGGGTTTAAGATTTATGGTAGTCCGTGGACCCCAAAATTCATGAATTGGGCATTTATGAAAGATCCTAAAGTGATAGAGGAAGTTTGGCGAAATATCCCAAAGAACTTGGATATTTTAATTACGCACGGACCGGCCCACGGTATTTTGGATCAATTGCATACAGGCCCGTCGGTAGGTTGTTCCACTTTAATAAACAAAGTGAAAGAGCTGAAGCCTCGCTATTTTCTTTTCGGACACATTCATGAATCATACGGTAGTGAAGTGAAAGATGGAACAACTTACTTGAATGGAGCAGTTTTAAATGAACGCTATTATTTGCAGAATAAAGCGCATTCTTTCCACTTATAACAAGTCTTTGATTTATCCTCCCCAGTACTTACCTTTGTTCCTTATGCCCAGGTGGCGAAATTGGCAGACGTACCATCTTGAGGGGGTGGCGCTCGTAAGGGCATGAGAGTTCGAGTCTCTTCCTGGGCACAAAAATCAGAGTGAGGAGCGAGAGCGACCGCTCTGATTTTTTTCATCCGTCAGCTGACGGACAAGTCCACACTCACCCTTCCAAAGTTTTTATTTCTTCAACTCAGCAATAGTTGCCACAGGGTCTTTGGAAGCAAACACAGCATTTCCTGCCACCATAGCATTTACACCAGCTTCTACCAGTTTTTTGTAGTTGTTTAAGCCTACGCCGCCATCGACTTCAATCAAAGCGGAACTTCCTTTTTCGGTAATCAACTGTTTTAGTTTTTTGACTTTATTGTAGGTGTTTTCAATAAATTTTTGTCCGCCAAAGCCCGGGTTTACCGACATAATTAAAACTAAATCCAGTTCAGCAATGATGTCTTCCAATACACTTACTGGAGTGTGCGGATTCAAAGCCACACCCGCTTTCATGCCTTCTGCTTTTATTTCCTGAATGGTTCTGTGTAAATGGGAGCAAGCTTCATAGTGAACAGTTAAAACATCGGCACCAATTTTTTTGAAAGTAGAGATATATCTTTCTGGTTGAATAATCATTAAATGCACATCTAAAGGTTTTTTAGAATGTCTTTTTATGGCTTCAATCACCGGCATTCCAAAAGAAATATTGGGAACAAATTCACCATCCATCACATCGATGTGAAACCAGTCGGCCTGGCTATTGTTAACCATCTCGATATCTCTCTGAAGGTTTGCGAAATCGGCCGCTAAAATAGAGGGTGCAATTAAATGTGTCATAGAATTCAATTATGGCTTAAAGGTAAAACAAAAAAAGCTGTCCGTAAGTTGAGCGGACAGCTTTTTTGGTTAAAATTGAAAAGTAGATTAACCAAGATATTTGGAGAGCAAGGCACTTCTAGAAGAATGCTTCAATCTGCGCAATGCTTTTTCTTTTATTTGTCGAACTCTCTCTCGAGTTAAATCGAATTTCTCACCAATCTCTTCTAAAGTCAACGATTGGTTTTCCATACCTAATCCAAAGTAAAGTGATATTACATCTGCTTCACGAGGAGTTAGAGTATCTAAGGTTCTTTTTATCTCGTCTTTTAAAGATTGATCTAACAATTGGAAATCGGGACGAGGACTATCGTTTTTCAATAAATCGTACATGTTTCCAGAGTCATCTTCATCTTGCAATGGAGCATCCATAGAAACATGACGTGAATTGCTTTTCAATGATTCCTGTACTTCATCTAATGGTAAGTCAAGGGCTTCTGCAATTTCATCGGCCGATGGTTCTCTTTCAAATTCTTGTTCTAAGAGAGAGAAAGTTTTATTGATCTTATTGATAGAACCAATTTTATTTAAAGGCAAACGCACAATACGTGCTTGTTCAGCTAAAGCCTGAAGAATCGACTGACGAATCCACCATACTGCATAAGAGATAAATTTGAATCCACGGGTTTCATCAAAACGTTGTGCAGCTTTAATGAGTCCTAAGTTTCCTTCGTTAATTAAATCGGGAAGAGATAAGCCCTGATTTTGATATTGTTTAGATACAGAAACCACGAAACGCAAGTTCGCTCGGGTGAGCTTTTCTAAAGCTTTTGCATCGCCTTGTTTAATTTTTTGTGCCAGTTCAACTTCCTGATCCGCGGTAATCAATCCCTCTTTGCTGATTTCATGAAGATATTTGTCTAAAGAAATGGTTTCCCTGTTGGTTACCTGTTTAGTTATTTTTAGTTGCCTCATGATGTATTTTGTATTAAATTAAATTTAATTTATCGTATTGTTTTCCCTGTCTATCGAAACGAGGGGGAGTAGTTTTTAGTTTCAATCATTTTGTTTTCTTTTATTAACAATAGTGTATAAACCTTTTGTTAAAGCGTGATACAGGTAAACGTTATTTTTATAGATTTATTAAAAATTGTTTTCATGCATAAAATTGTAATGTTAGGTGCTGGTAGAAGTAGTTCTGTTTTGCTGGATTATTTGAAAGAACATGCTGCTGAAATGAATCTTCAAATTACTGTGGCTGATATTAGCCTAAATCATGCCAAAGAAATAGTACAAAACCACGGTGCTTTTAGCTTTGTTGATTTGAGTACCCAAGTTGATAAAGAGATTTTGGTTCAATCTGCAGATGTAGTGATTTCAATGCTTCCGGCAGCTATGCACTTAGAAGTAGCTCGTTATTGTGTTAAACATAAAAAGCATTTGGTTACTGCTTCTTATATCTCCAAAGAAATGCGGGAAATGGAAAAGGAAGTGCTGGAAAATGATTTGATTTTTATGAATGAAGCGGGTTTAGATCCCGGTTTAGATCACATGTCGGCAATGAAAATTATTGATGAGTTACATCAAGAGGGAATGATTATTCACGGTTTTGAATCATTTTGTGGTGGATTGGTAGCTCCGGCTTGTGACGATAATCCCTGGAAATATAAGTTTACGTGGAATCCTAGAAATGTGGTGGTAGCCGGACAAGGGGGTGCTGCCAAGTTTTTACAGGAAGGAACTTATAAGTATATTCCTTATCACAAATTATTCAGAAGAACAGAGGTTATTTCTATTGAAGGCTATGGAAAATTTGAAGGTTATGCCAATCGTGATTCCTTAAGTTATATTGACGCTTATGGTTTAACAGGAATTAAAACCATGTTTAGAGGAACTTTGCGTCGTTTGGGTTTTTGCAGAGCCTGGGATTTGTTTGTTCAATTGGGAATGACGGATGATAGTTATACTATTCCTGATTCAGATAAAATGACTCACCGACAGTTTATCAATTTGTTTTTGGCTTATAATCGTCATGATTCTGTAGAGCTGAAATTAAAACACTATTTAAAACTGGAACAAGATGATGTTGATATGTGGGAGAAATTGGAGTACACGGGAATATTTAGTCAGGAAAAAATTGGATTAAAAAATGCCACCCCGGCACAAATCCTTCAGCATATTTTAGAGAAGAAATGGAAACTCAACAAGAACGATAAAGATATGATCGTTATGTTTCATAAATTTCATTACTATAAAGAGAAAGAAAATATGTTGGAGTTGCATTCTCATTTGGTAGTAGAGGGGAGTGATCAGCACAGAACAGCTATGGCGAAAACAGTAGGATTACCAGTAGGAATAATAGCTTTGATGATTGTACAAGGGAAAATAAAACAACGTGGAATTTTGTTGCCGGTTCAGAAAGAAATTTACTCTCCGGTTTTGAAAGAATTAGAAAAATACGGAATCCATTTTTCGGAGAAAAGATTAACGAACTAGAGTAACTCTAGCATGTTTTTTAATTTCTTTTTTAGAGCCATCTTTAGGTGAAATTTCCTGGTAATTGTAGTAAACTACATACACGTCGTTTTCCACTATTTCATTTTTATATTTTCCATCCCATCCTTTTGAAGCATCTTTACTTTCAAAAATTAATTCTCCCCAGCGATTGAATATCAGCATTTGAAATTCATAAATTGATTCTCCCACCGGAATAAAAATTTCATTGAGCCCATCTCCATTGGGTGTGAAAGCATTGGGGAGGTTGAAATAGGTAGGTGGACAATAGTTTTTGATATGTACACTATCGGTACTGATGCAATGTTTTCCGTTGGAGGCAGTAACGGCGAAAGTTCCTTCTCCAGAAACGTTGATGTAGGCAGTGTTTTCTCCTGTTGACCAAGTATATTGTAGGGCCGAAGTTCCACTGTGTAAAGTATATTGCGGTAGAAATTGAAAGCACAGTGTGGTATCTGGTTCTATTTGAACAGAAGGAATAGGCAAGGCGCTAAATGAAATGGTATCGGAACCGGCGCAACCCAATCCGTTATCTATAGTTACACTGTATTTTCCGGCATTGGTAACATAAATATTGGGAGAATTAGCTCCAGTTGACCATTGAAAAATGTAATTGGAAGGTTGATTGGATTTAAGTAAAACACTATCGCCATTACATATTTTCTGATCTGCCCCTAATTGTACATTTACGTTAGGATATACTGCTACTACCACACTATCTTCACTATAACAAACGGGTTTAAATGAAATGTCGTCCATTGCAAAGTCGTTTCCTTCCCCAATGGTGTTTTGATTCACAATACATATTTGAGCAGTAGTGTTTGCTCCTGAATTCCAAATAGAATAAAATTCAGTCCATTTACAAGTTGTAGGATTAGCATTGAATACATTTCCAAACAAATTGCCGTTAATAGTGAATTGAAGTGCAGCGGGATTAGGTGTATATACGGAAGTTATCCAGGTAGAAAATGCATATTCTGTATTAGGATTGACGGTGATATTTTGACACCATAGATCTACATTTGCTGCCGTTGAAGCATTTAATAGCATCATATTTCCACTGCCAGAGGTGTGGTCCGGACAATCGCTCCATGTTGCGTAATATACTTTAGAGTCATTGTTTACACAGTAATACCCTTCTTCAATGCTACCATAAGAGCAATCTACAGCGTACTGACTGGTAAACCCAATATTTCCTAATTCAAAATCGCCATTGGTAATTCTTTCGTCGGGATAAGTATATCTGTTTCGCAACTTATATTTTGTAGTGGAGGGAGGAGAAGCGATAGGGTTTTTAATAGTAGCATCACTTAAGTTGTTGGTTGGGGTCCAGTCGATTTTGTAGGGATTTCCAGAAGTGTTGATTTGTATTGATTCCCCAGCACAGATTTTTAAAGTATCAGTAGTGATATTGATAGAACAATTGATTTGACTAAACAAGATATTTCCCGTCAGTAAAAGCAAAACAAAAACTATTTTTTTTATTAATTCCACCGCATCAAAAATTCAAGTAAAAATCTTTTGTCATGTTTTTATATTGAGTAGTAAAATCACCGTTTTCTTCGTGAATTACTATTTCATTAATTAAACATTCCAAACTAACTTCTCTGGTTATTTCTACCAGTACTCTCCGAGGTGGTTTCTTTCTATTAGGTTTTACTAATGTAAGGCATTTTATCGATAGGCTGCAAATTTTTATTGTCTCTTCAATAATTTTCAGATTCTCGAAAGGGTATATAATAGCTATAGATCCATTGTGAGCAAGATGCTTTTCAGCTTGTGTAAGAAAAGATACCAAACTTAGTGAATCTGCATGTCGGGCAGTATTTCTGCTTTCAATATCGCCTTTTAAACTATTGATGAAATAAGGAGGATTGCTCACAATCAAATCAAATTTTTCAGAAGATAACCATTGCCTATAATCTTCATGAATCAATACTAATCTATTCTTCCAGGGTGATTGATTGAAGTTTACTTTGGCCTGGTCGAAAGCATTTTTTTCAATTTCAATTGCAGTGATATGTGCTTCTGAATTTCTTTGCGCAAGCATTAGTGCGATTAAGCCACTACCGGTGCCCACATCTAAAATTCTTTTTCTATGATGACAATTTACCCAAGCCCCCAGTAAAGTGCCATCAACTCCTACTTTCATCGAGCATAGATTATGGTCAACCTGAAATTGCTTAAATCTAAAGGGTTCGTATGTTCTGGTTAGTTTACTCATTCAACTCTAACAATCCTTCAGGAAGATCGAAATGAATTTCTTTTTTTTCGGGATCAACAGAAAGAACAAAATCTTCTACCAGTGGAATATAAATTTCTCTTTTTTCTTTTTTTATAATCAGTAGAATTTGAGGTGATTCATCATTGATATTGATGATGGTGCCAATCAATCCTTTTTTGCCCTCGAAGGCTTTATAACCTATTAAAGCATTCACATCTTCTTCTTCAATGTTTTCAAAATCGGCAAGGGGTAAATACATTTTAAATTTGAGTAGTGATAATGCATCTTTTTCGGTGTCGATTCCCTTGAATTTAAGCGTTCCTTTTTCACCTAAGACACTAATTTTTTCTAGTTGATATTCGGTGAGATGCTTGCCTATCATAATGTAAACGAATTTCTGATCGAGTACGTCTTCATTGAAAAATTCGGCCTTAAAGTGCAATTCGCCTTTGAATCCTTTGGGTTTGGTAATTACACCGAAATAAATAGCATCTTCAATTTTCATTCAACTTTAATTTTGCTTCGAAAATACAAAAAGCATTTTTAGTGGGAATCTTTGCAATTAACAAACACTATTTGATTTCTATTTTAAAGCAAAAAAATAGTGGGATCATTATTGCGTAATTTAACTGCATAAAGTGAAAATATGAGTGAAACCCTAATTCTTACCATCATTGTTGCATATTTCGCAGTGTTGATTTTGATGTCGTACATCACCAGCAGAGGAGCCAATACCGATAGCTTTTTTGTAGGGAATAAAGAATCTAAATGGTACGTAGTAGCCTTTGGAATGATAGGCGCTTCCCTTTCCGGTGTTACTTTTATTTCGGTGCCTGGTTGGGTAGATGGAAAGCAATTTGCTTACATGCAAATCGTATTGGGTTACTTAGTAGGCTATTTGGTGGTGGCTTATGTTTTATTGCCCATATATTACCGCATGAATTTAATTTCTATTTATGGTTATTTGGAAAATAGATTTGGGTTTTGGACTTATAAAACCGGTGCCTCTTTATTTTTAATTTCCAGAATTTTTGGTGCCTCTATTCGCTTGCTTTTAGCGGCTACTGTTTTTCACGATTTTATTTTTGCAAAATGGGGAATTCCTTTCCCGGTAACCGTTACTTTTTCTATACTGTTTATTTGGCTGTGTACTTTTAAAGGAGGTATAAAAACAATAGTGTGGACGGATACTTTACAAACTCTTTTCATGTTGTTGTCGCTGGGTATTACTATCTATCTTATTTCAGATCATTTAGGTTTTAGTGACCAAGGAGGATTAATTAATGTGATATCGGAAAGTTCATATTCAAAAATGTTTTTTTTCGATGATTGGCACCAAAATAATTATTTCTGGAAACAGTTTATTGCCGGTATGTTTATTACTATTGGGATGACTGGTTTGGATCAGGATTTAATGCAAAAGAATTTGAGTTGTAAAAATATTAAGGATGCACAAAAGAATATGGTTTCGTTTGCATTTGTGTTGGCAGTGGTGAATTTAGCTTTCTTAGTGTTAGGTGCCACCTTATTCATGTATGCTAATAAAAGTGGCATGGCAATACCAGCGAAAACCGATTTATTATTTCCTACTATTGCTTTAAGTAGCCATTTTTCTGAAGTAGTAGGAGTGTTGTTTATTCTAGGATTATTTGCCGCAACTTATGCTTCTGCTGATTCTGCTTTAGCGAGTTTAACCACTTCATTTTGCGTTGATTTTATTGGTGTGAGAAAGATGGAAGAAGCTCAGCAGAAGAAATGGAAAGACAGAGTGCATATAGGAATGTCCTTCGTTTTATTAATCACTATTTTAGCATTAAATGTTTTTGTTTCAGATAGTGCAATACAACAAATACTAACCTTTGCATCTTTTACTTACGGACCTCTAATTGGCATATTTGCCTTTGGTATTTTTACCAAAAGATCCTTAGTGAAAGAAAAGTCATCAATGTATATTGCTATTTCAGCATTCTTGATTTCTTTAACTCTTCATCTTCTTTCAAAAAATCAATTGTTGGGTACTTTTAATATTGGTAGCGAATTGATCGTTTACAATTCGCTTATTACTTTTGCTCTAATGTTTATTGCTTCGGAGAAAGCAAAGGTTTAAATAAGCCGTATCTAAATAGTTTGGGATTTAACAATGCGTCATTGCGAGGAGTGTACTCACAACGAAGCACACTTATATAAAATACTAACTAATAAAACATGATGAGATTGTTTCGTCGTGGGTACACTCCTCGCAATGACGTACTATGGAATTATTGAACCCACTGCTGACCAGAAATCATCAATGCTTCCTGCACTGTAATTCTAGTTCCTTTGTTGTAGGCAGTAACAAACGGACCAACAATTTTATTATTCGTTTTCACATTCTCTCTATGGTCACGTGCTTCTTTGTATACCTTGAATTCACCTACTGTATATTTATGCCATCCTTCATGCATTTGCACATATATTTTTTCTGATACAGTATTATTTTTTTGGAAGTAAGAAACATCTACCGCTTTCTTTGTAGCGCAAATTTGTACGCTATAATATAATACCTGATTGCTATTTGTTTCACCAGGATTGCTCACTGCAGCACTTGAAGTGTTATCAGAAGTAGGAGTGTTGTTTTTGATTTTAACAGGTTTTTCCTTTTCAATTACTTTTACTGATGCAGGAGTAGAGGCATCAGCAGTGGTGTTTTGATTTTTAGTAGAGGTATTAGTTGCTTTATTTTCGCTTCCGGTGTTGGTCGTTGAAGCAGTATTAGGAGTAGTGGTTGTAGTATTAGGAGTTGTTGCAGTAGTTGCAGGTTCTTTTGTTGCTACAGTAGCAGTAGTTGGAGTGGTAGTTGTTGGAGTATTGTTAGTAGCAGCAACAGGTGCATTACCTACAGTAATTTCTACCGCCGGAATTTCAATTTTTGTATCTGAATTTTGATCAGGCAAGTAAGAAAAGAATCCAGTGATTTTTTGTTTACCACTGATATTAGCACTCACTGTTACTTTGTATTTTATTTTAAAAGTAGCAGCACTCGGAATAGTCATCCAAAGAATTTTTGCTTTGTTGTCTTCAGAAGAAAACGAACCACCAAACGATTCGATTTCTGTTGCAGTAAATCCAATAGGTAAGTTATCCTGAATTTTAGCATAGCCCGTTACATCAGATTTATTCACAGTAATTTCTACTTCAAAACTTCCTCCGTTTGCTACTTGTGAGGTTGATAAAGTTCTTGTAGCGCTTACTTTTCCACTTACACCTGTAGTGCTTGGTTTTGTTGTAACGGCAGCGGTGGTGGGCGCAGTGGTGGTAGTTGTTGTATTAGTGCTAGCTGTTGCAGGAGTATTATTTACAACAGGATTTGTATTGGTAGTAGTAGTCGTTGTAGTAGTTGGTGTAGCAACGGTGGTGGTTGGGTTTGTTGTAGTGTTTGTTACAGTTGTAGGTGTACTTGGTGCATTTGTAGTTGCTACAGTATTTGGTGATCCAATAGTAATATTGTGTTGAGTAAAGAATACGTCTTTAGGTTCTCCGTTTTCGATGTAAGAGAATTTCCCGGTCATGGTAAAAGCACCAGAAGTTTCTTTAGTGGTAGTTACTTTAAATTTTACCGTAAAAGAATGTTCAGAAGGCATTCCCATCCATGTGATTTTCACCATGTCGTTCAATACTTTGAAATCCCCACCTTTCAAGTCAACACCCACAGCGGTTGCTCCGGTAGGAATTGAATATTGTAATTTGGCAAAATCTTTTAATTCTCCTTTATTAACAGTTAATGCTACTTCAAAAGTTTCTCCTGGTTTTGCAGTGTTAGGAGTATTTGAGCTCACTGTGATATTTCCTACGGCAAAAAAACCAATTGCGGATAGAAATAAAATGCTGAGGTAAACGAGCAGTCCTTTAATCATGAAGAAAAATTTACACTTTAAACAAATCTATCTTAATTCAAAAGTGTAAAGAGATGGAGCGATTGTTTATTACAAACACGAAGATGTGGAAAACCCGAAAATCAAGTTTTTGATTTTCGGGTTTTAATTGATTTTAATTTCTTTTTAAAAAATGGGGGGAGTACCTAATTCTGATCGAAGAAGAAATCTATGATTTTATGAATATCCTGAATTTTAACATCTACTGTTTTATCAAAGAATCTATCGATTACAGAATATATTTCTTTGATCGTAATTTTTCCATCGTTATCATTATCGGCAATAGAATAAGGAGGTGATAGTTTTGCGTTTGGATCAACTTTTACTTCCTCGTCATTTCCTTGTTTGCATAAGCTTGGATAAACTTTACAAATCACATCATGATCCATTGAAATAGAATCATTGTAAGCAGCCATAAACATACTATCGGTAATAGTTACTCCGCTATCATTTACGAATGAATTTTTCTTGGTTTCTGGTTCAGCATCGGTAGGATCAGAAATTCCATCACCATCTTTATCTAGTGAACAACCGTTGATATCTACTTTTTCTCCAACAGGTGTTGTTGGGCATTTATCTTGAGGATCTTTTACCCCATCACCATCATGATCGGCATTGATTACTAAGGCGTTGAAATCTACCCCGGAAGCTGGGTCTTCTGTTTTTTCAGGTTTCTTTTGGAAATTGAATTGTAAACCTAAAGTCCCGCTCCAAAAACCATCATTTGATGTTCCTGCTTTGAAGTTTTCAAGATAGTCGGTTTGGGTAATATAATAGGTTGCTTGAATAGTGAAATCAACATTCCTATGCAATTTTTCTTTGATACCTAATCCTATAGGAAATATCAATGAGTTGTGAGCATAGTTGTTATTAGGGTCACTTAATTTTGTTTCGTATTTATAGTCTCTTTCAATTTTTTTGGAAATAGGAATGTTGGTCTGACTTTCAGCAATATCTCTCACGCTTCCGTCGCTCCAATAGTAGTAGTGTTCGCCAGCGTCATTTTTAATATCACCGTAAGAGTCGAATTGAAAATAGCCCACTCCTCCAAAAAAGTACGGACCGAATTTTCCGTCTTTCAACATGTATTTATTGTCGAGATGAAAGCCTAAAGTAAATTGGCCTCCCATGATGGTTGATTCGAAATTTAAATTTCTGGTTCCAGATCTTTCGTTACTTGCTAATTGTCCGTAAAAGCCCGACAATTCAGCGCTAAACATACTAAGGAAGCGTTGGCTGATGGAAGCAGTGTACCCTAAACGCAGGTCGTGAACTGATCCTAAGTTTTTAAATGTACCTATATCGCCATTGTAGTTAAAGGCTCCCGCACTAACGCCAATTTTAAATTGATTGTAGTTAACCGAATCCTGGGCATGGCCTAAAGAAAGATTAATCAGTAAAATGAGTGTAAATACGTAGCGTAAGTTCATGTCTTTTTTTTTGACGAGTCCCTAAATTAGGACAATTTTTAAAATAAAGAAATTTTCCTTAAAAGTTTGGCTTTAATAAGTACTTACTATAGAACTTGTCGATCTCAGTAACGGCTTCGTCGGCATTGTCTACCAAGATGTACAGGTCTAAATCTTCAGCACTAATATTTTTTTGTGCAAGCATGGTATTTTTGAACCAATCGATTAATCCTTTCCAATAATCTTTCCCAACCAGTACAATAGGGAAGTGTCCTATCTTTTGAGTTTGAATTAAAGTGATTGCTTCAAACAATTCATCTAATGTTCCAAATCCTCCCGGTAATACAATGAATCCTTGTGCATATTTCACGAACATTACTTTTCTAACGAAGAAATATTCGAAGTCGAGATTTTTATCTTTATCAATGTATGGATTTGAAGATTGTTCAAATGGCAAATCGATATTTAATCCTACCGATTTTCCACCTCCTCTTTTTGCTCCTTTGTTGGCTGCTTCCATAATTCCCGGTCCGCCACCAGTGATTACTCCGTAACCGTGTTGAGTTAATTTGTAAGCAATTTCTTCCGCCAATATATAGTAGTTATTGTCTTGAGGTGTTCTCGCCGAACCGAAAATAGAAACGCAGGGCCCAATTACAGCTAGCTTATCAAAGGCTTCAACGAATTCAGACATGATTTTAAAAATAGCCCATGAATCGTTGGTTTTAATTTCATTCCATTTCTTTTTTTTGAATGCTTCTCTCAGTTTTTTTTCCTCTTGATTTTCTTTACTAGCCATAAATTGGAATTAGTTTTCTTAAAAGTAAGTCGCTAAAGAATACGGATTGAAGGTAAATGGCTACAAGTATTAAGATGTGATTGTTAATTGTGGATTGAAATTTTACAATTCTTCTAGTAAATAGAGGCCTGTTACACTCTTTTTGTTTTTAGCAATTTCTTCAGGAGTTCCTTCGGCCACAATATATCCGCCATTTTTTCCGCCTTCCGGCCCCATATCAATTACGTGATCGGCTAACTTAATAACGTCCATGTTGTGCTCAATCACTATTACCGTATTGCCTTTACTCACCAATTTTTGAAGAATATCCATCAAAATGCGTATATCTTCAAAATGTAAACCCGTAGTAGGTTCATCTAAAATATATAGGGTTTTACCGGTATCTCTCTTTGATAATTCAGCGGCTAGTTTAATTCGTTGTGCTTCACCACCCGAAAGAGTAGTAGAAGGTTGTCCTAAATGAATGTACCCTAAACCAACATCAGAAAGTGTTTTTAGTTTCTGATAAATTTTAGGGTGACTTTCAAAAAACACGCAAGCATCTTTGATACTCATGTTTAAAATATCGTTGATGTTTTTTCCTTTAAATTTTACACGCAAAGTTTCTTGATTGAATCTTTTTCCGTTGCATACTTCACATACGGCCAGAACATCGGGAAGGAAATTCATTTCTATTTTTTTTACTCCGGCCCCTTTGCACTCTTCACAGCGTCCTCCAGTTACATTAAATGAAAAACGATTGGCTTTGTATCCTCTTATTTTTGATTCGGGTAAGATGGCAAAGAGATTTCTTATTTCTGTGTAAACATCGGTATAGGTTGCTGGGTTCGATCGCGGAGTTCTTCCAATGGGGGCTTGATCGATTTGAATAATTTTATCGATGTTTTTATATCCCTCTATTGATTTGTGGGGAAGTGCCAAATTGGTGCCTTTGTTTATAATTTGATTGAGCGCGGGAAACAATGTTTCATTAATCAGAGTTGATTTCCCACTCCCACTCAATCCGCAAATGGTTACTAGTTTTCCAAGAGGAATTTTTAAATTAACTTTTTTGAGATTGTTACCAGTGGCTTCTTTCAAAATTAAAACATCTCCTTTTTCTGTTCTTCTTTTTTTAGGAATTTCAATCTTTTTAATTCCTTTTAAATATTGGTAAGTAGTGGAATTTTTGTTACTCAATTTATGGGGAGGAGCGGCATCAATCACTTCGCCTCCATTAACGCCAGCACCCGGACCGATATCAATTACGAAATCAGCTGCCTCTATCATTTCTTTGTCGTGCTCTACTACAATAACTGAGTTTCCTGAATCACGTAATTTCTTCAGCGCATTAATTAATTTGATATTGTCTTTTTGATGCAATCCAATACTTGGTTCATCTAAAATATACAGTACACCCACTAGGTCAGAACCAATTTGGCTGGCTAGTCTTATTCTCTGACTTTCACCGCCTGATAAACTTTTAGCACTTCTGTTGAGGGTTAAATAATGCAATCCAACATCTACCAAAAACTGTGTTTTTCTTTTAATTTCTTTGATAATTTCAAAACCGATTTGAAGCTGATTTTTATTCAATTTTTTTTCTACAGAAAATATCCAATCTGCAAAATCAATGATGTCGATATTTACTAAATGAAAAATATTTTTTTGATCAATTTTGAAATGTAAAGCAATCTTATTTAGTCTTGCGCCATTGCAAACTTTACAGGTAATATAATTCGAAAAACTTCCCAACCATCTTTCAGCTCCTTCCTGCTCATCGGCCAATTGCTCCAGTAAATTAATGATGCCGGAAAACCCTTCTGGTTCACCATAAAACATTTCATTAATTAAATCCTCCGGATATTCGGAAATAGGGGTGGAGATGTTGCACTGATGCTTTTTACAAAGAGTTTCTAATTGTTTAAAAATCCAATTTTCTTTGTATTTTCCTAAAGGAACAATAGCACCATTTTTTAGCGATAAATTATTATTAGGAATTACTTTTTTGATATCTATTTCAGGGATAGTTCCTAGCCCTTTACAATGTGGACAGGCACCGTAAGGTGAGTTGAATGAAAATAAGTTGGGTTCGGGTTCGGGATATGAAATGCCGGTGGAAGGACACATCAAATTACGACTATAATATTGCGATTTTTTTGATTCGTGTTCTCCGGCCATGATTACGCCATTACCCAATTTTAAAGCGGTTTCGATAGAACTTTTAATTCTGTCGTCTTGTGGTTTACTTAAATCCAAACGATCTACTACCACTTCTATATCATGAATTTTATAGCGATCTACTTGATAACCTTTTGTAAGTTCTACGATAGATCCATCAACTCTTACTTTTAAGTAACCTTGCTTACTTAGTTTCTCGAAAAGTTCTCTGTAATGACCTTTTCTTCCTTTGATTAATGGAGCGTATAAAATAGTTTTTTTTCCCTTAAAATCTTTGCCAATTTTGGTGATGATTTGTGCTGTGGTAAATCTTACCATTTCCTCCCCACTTTCATAAGAATAGGCGATACCCACCCGTGCAAAAAACAATCTTAGTAAATCATAAATTTCGGTAATGGTACCTACTGTAGATCGTGGACTTTTACCGCTTGTTTTTTGTTCGATAGAAACAACAGGGCTCAACCCTTCGATGCTATCCACATCAGGTTTTTCAAGGTTTCCAAGATATTGTCGGGCATAAACAGAAAAACTTTCTATGTATCTTCTTTGTCCTTCAGCATAAATAGTATCAAAGGCTAAAGATGATTTTCCACTACCACTCAAACCGGTAATTACTACCAATTCATTTCTTGGAATATCAACAGAAATATTTTTAAGGTTATGTTCGCGAGCTCCAAATACTTTGATGTATTCTTTGTTGTCCGATTTCATTTTATTTAGGATCAGTTGCTGTTCCTGGATCAGATATATCCGGTAAAATAGTGTCGCCTACTGAAGCATTAGAATCTTCTTTAGTGGGGATTAATTCCGAATACTGGTAAATACCACTTTTAGGAAACCTAATAGTATAAAATTTACCTGTCTTTACGGTTAATCTGTTTTCTCTTAACCAGGGATTCATCAACTTTACTATCTTATAATTCGAGTTCATTTTAATGGCGTATTCCATTAAATTTGGAATAGTGCTGTCAATTTTTACTTCGTAAGAATCGTAAGGAGAATAAGCATCAATTTCATCAGGGTCGTAACCGTAGTATTTAGGATTGCTGAAAATTGCTTTGTAGGCTAAAATTCTAAATACGTATCTCGAGGTTTCAGTATTCAACAACAAGTCATAATAATTTCTCACTTGTTGTTCACGCATTCTACTATTCAATCCGCCCATCCCCATATTGTAAGAGGCAGCAACAGCAGTCCAGTTTTTAAATCTTTTATAAGCCGCTTTGAAATATTTGCAAGCCGCATAAGTTGATTTTTCAACGTCATATCTATCGTCTACTTCCTCACGAATTTCCATATCGAATTCTTTCGCAGTATTGGGCATTAATTGCCAAAAACCAGTAGCGCCTACCGGGCTTACCACATTGGTTAAACCACTTTCAATAACAGATACATACTTTAGGTCTTCAGGAAGGCCTTGTTCGCGTAGTATTTTTTCGATTAAAGGGAACCATCTTTTTGCTCTTTTAAAATACATGATGGTTTCTGATTGCCAGTAGGCCGTTTTTAGAAGTTCTCTATCGTAGCGTTCTCTGATATCATCACTCTGGAAGGGAACGGGTTCACCGCAAAAATTGATGTCGGGAGAGATTTTAAAATCTCTAAACATCATATAAAATGGAGATTTATCGCTGTCGGTGGAAAACGTAAACAATTCAAATACCCCAAACAATCCAATAACAATAACTATGGCGGCAATAGCTTTCTTCATCTTATTTTTTTTCGTCTTTCTTTTTTCGTTTGGTAAGGTAGAAAAGAATAGAAAATAATAAAATACAATAGGTGCTAAAAAGTGCGATTGTTATATAGTTCCAATTGTTAATAAAGTGCAAAATAGCAATGGCCATTACAAGTGATATGGCTGAAATAATACAGAAAACAATAGCTACATGACGATCGGTTAGTCCGGCATAAGAGAGATGATGGGTGGTGTGGTCTTTGCCGCCAACGAAAGGACTTTGCCCTCTCATCAAACGGTTTATTGTTACTGTGGTAGTATCAATGATAGGAAGAATAAACACCAGTAAAGCAGCCAATACTTTTTTGGAAAATGCTATTTCATAATGTTGGTCTACGCCATTCCAGTTTTGATCGGTACCATTCCAAAATAAAATAATGCCTATAGCAGCCAAAAGCACACCCAAGAACTGACTGCCGGTATCTCCCATATACATTCTGGAGGGGTTCCAGTTAAAATACAAGAATCCAATTAAAGCGGCTACCTGAACAATACAAATGATGAAAAGTGTTTTCTGACTAGCGAATAAATTTCCGTCGATTAAAATTAAGACAGCAGCGGTTAAGCATATAAAGATAGATACCGAGGTGGTAATCGCATCCATATTGTCTAACATGTTAATGGAATTCATCATCCCAACCACCCAAAAAATAGTAAGAGCAATATTTAATATTTGATTGTCGAAGAGATCTATAGTGGTTCCTGTTAATACTAGAATTATTGCACAAAGTAACTGACCTAAAAATTTTAAAAGAGGTTTAGTATTGTATGCATCATCGGCCAAACCAATCATAAAACCAAGAGAGGAAGCAATTAAAATTCCAATGGTAGTGGCGGTAGCTATTTCGTAATGTTTGAAAGCGGCAATTACAAAAGATACCAAAAAAAGAATGTAAAATGAAATTCCGCCAAAGGCAGGTTTAGAGGTGCTTCCCCATCTGATAATCGTTCCATCATCAATGGTATTACTACGTACTCCTAAAGTTTTAGAAAAATTCAAAAACAAACCATTGATCAAAATAGAAAATCCAATCATCACTATGAAAAGACTCAGCTGGAAAAGTATTTCATTAATATGTGGCATCTATTTTTTAATGAATGTGAAATTAAAATAAAGTAATTTAAAACAAACCTACAAAATCGTTTAGTGCTTTACCGAATTTATCTTTTTCCGATAAGATTGGGTTTTCTATTCCCCATTGAATATTTAAAGTGGGATCATTCCACAATAAGCATTGCTCGGATTCTTTATTGTAAAAATCAGTGCATTTGTAGGAAAATATAGTGTCATCTTCCAAAGTCAAAAAGCCATGTGCAAATCCTTTAGGAATCCAAAGCATTTTATGATTTCCCTCACTTATTTCGATAGAGAAGTACTGACCAAAAGTACCCGAATTGCTTCTTAAATCCACTACCACATCCATAATTGATCCTTTAATTACAGAAATAAGTTTTCCTTGGGTGTGGGGTGGTGTTTGAAAATGAAGACCTCTTAGTGCTCCTTTAGATGATTTTGAAAGATTATCCTGAACAAATTCAACATTGAGATTCAATTCATTGAATACTTTTTTGTTATACGATTCAAAAAAATAACCGCGTTGATCAGGAAAAACTTTTGGCTCAACCACCAATAAATCAGAAATCGAACAGGTGTGAATTAGCATCTATTTACCTTTATTTAGTCCGAAAATCTTTTGAAATATATTTCTTTTCTTCTTTGGTTTCGGTGATTTCTCTTCATAATAACCGTATCCATAACCGTATCCGTAACCACCATATCCATATCCGTACCCATATCCGTATCCGTATCCATATCCATACCCATTTCCATAACTGTCTTTTTGTGCTTTGTCGCCAGCGCCATTTAATATTACCGAAAGATTTTTCACTTTGTTTTCATCTTTGAGGCGATTAATATTTTGCAAGAAAATTTTCTTAGAAACATTTGCTCTTAATATGTATAAAGGATAATCTGCTTTGGAAATCATTGGTAAGGCATCTGTTACTATACCGATAGGGGGGTTATCTATTACAATGATATCATATTTAGATTTTAATTCTTCCAATACCTCATCCATTTTAGGGCTAATTACTAACTCTGAAGGGTTTGGAGGAATTGGTCCTGCAGTAATAAAATCTAAATTCTCTAGGGTGCTCTTTTGTATCGATTCTTCAATGGTAGATTTACCAATAAGAATTGTACTCATTCCAATTATATTGTGTGTATTGAAACCAATATGGGTTTTTGGTTTCCTCATATCTAAGTCTATGATGATTACTTTTTTTCCTGAGAAGGCTATAATACCACCTAAGTTAATAGCAATGAAAGTTTTTCCTTCACCACTAATCGTTGACGTTACAGCAATTACTTTTGAGGATTCTGCACTATTTAAAAATTGTAAATTAGAACGAACAGAACGGAATGCTTCCGTCATTAATGATTTTGGATTTTTATCTACTAATAATTGAGAAACAGGTACTGATTCTTTGTATTCTGGAATCATTCCTAAGATGATTAAATTTTCCGTGTATTTTAATATGTCTGAAAGAGTAGAAACAATGTTGTGAAATAAATATCTAACAACAATAATCGACAGGCCTATTAAGAGTCCTGCTACCATAAAGGAGATATATACTATTCTAGTTCTTGGTTCAATAGGTACTTTGTTTTCATAAGCAGCTTCCAGGATATCCGTATTGGCAACAAAACCAGCAACTACCATTTCGTATTCTGATTTCTTTTGAAGCAAGCGCGAATAATAATCCTGACTAATTTCATAAAGTCTTTTCGTTTGAAAGAAATCCGAACTTTTATTTTTTTGTGTATCAAGTGCAATGTTAAGATTCGGGATTTTACTTTGTCGTAATTTTAGAACAGAAATCTCTTCCTGCATTTTATTTAAAGTAATATCGATGTTTTCTATTAACCCTTTTTTTTCTAATTCTACTCTGTAGTCAAGTTCTTTAATCGGACCACTATTTTCTTTAAATTGATATTGTAGTTCTAATCGTTTGGAGAGTAGCAACTGTAATTGTTGAATATTTTGTATAAGTGGAGTAACAATGGGGGATGTTAAAATAGGTGCGTATACATAATTATTAGATTGTTTAAGAAATTTGTTTTTATAATCCCTTAACGCACCATATTCAAAGTCGAGTAATGCAATTTCATTTTCTAATGCATCCTCATTTTTATTTTGCATATTCTGATAGAAAAGAGGATTTGCCTCAGCAGTTCTTTCTTCTTTTAAAATACCGTATGGTTCTAGTTGCTCATATAAGTTGGTTATTTTTTCATTAATGGAGAATAATTGGTTGTTGATGTAGTTAATCATTTGGTTTGCACTCTCTGATTTTTTTTCCACATTATAATTCAAAAACTCATTGGCGATACTATTAGCTAAGTCGGCACATTTAAGAGCATTGTTTGAAGTGAAGATGATTTCAATGGTTTTTGCCTGTTCATTAACAACAGTAATATTTAATTCCGACAAATGTTGATTGATTATTCCTTCTTCACTATTCAGAGTAAAGAATAATTGATCTTGAACGTTTAATAATTGGTAATAATGAAATTGAGTGGTAGTTATTTTTAGTTCCACTCCAGGTAAACTTGCCCATGAATTAATAGGAAAAATAAATTCATAATGCGTTTCATCGAGGTTGTAATTTATTTTAACTTTTTCATCATCCAGAAATTTCACACTAATTGGCGTAAAATACATGGTTTCATTTTTCACTTGAAAATAAACATCATAGAAACTAGTTCTGTATTGTTCTGTGTTCAAAAAAGAACCTTGTGAGAAATAATTTACTTTTAATGGTAAATTTTTCAGAGCTCTTTTGAATAAGGTTTTAGATCTCAAAAGTTCAATTTCCCCGGCAATAGACATTTCGTAAATGTTTTCAAAATTTAAAATTTTGTTTACGTTATTATCATTGCTTCCTAATTTTACTACAGTATGAGCCTGATATATTGGTTGAGTATATCTTATGTAAATGAATGCGGAAGTAAAAAAAAGAGTAAGGATCAGTGCAACTATAGGGAAAGATTTTTTGGAAATTTTTAAAACTAATGATAAGTCGAAATCATCATTTAATATGGATATTTTCTTCTTTGCACTCATTATTATCTTATTTTGATTTCGTTAATAGGTTGTAAATAAGAAATATACTCAAAATACTAGAAACTAATCCCGTTACTGACGATATGTCCTGTGAAATACTTGTACTATAATTTATTACTGGGTCAATATAAATGATGTCATTGGCTTGCATAATGATATCTGCGTTTTTTAATCCATCGATTTTCGAAAGATCAATTAAATAAATAGTTGGATTTTTTAGGTTACCTCTGATTATTTTAATCTTGTTGGCGTATCCCATTCCGCTCATATTCGAGTTAGTATTGCCCGTAGTACCGCCAATGTTTCCCGCTTTAGCAAGTACTTCAAAGAGAGTTGTGTTTTCATTTTCAAGAGTAATTTCTGAACCGATAGATCCTCCTTTAAACATAAATACCCTCTTGTTTGAGATCTCCACAATAACAAAGGGATTTACAAAGTATGTTTGAAATTTCCCTTCTAATAAAATCTCTATTTCTTTTACGGTTAGTCCTAAAACATCAATTTCACCCAGAACGGGTAACTTGATTTTGCCATTTGATCTTACTTTACATCTATTGGCTGAGTTATAAGTACCTTCGTTATCATTATCATTAGTTAAACTAATTGATTTAAACCCTTCATTGGTATATAATGAAAATTCTATAACGTCGTTTACAGCAATTTTGTAAGGTTCTATTTTTACCGAATCAGGAAACTTTGCAAATGGATAATCTTTTGGTGTTTTTAGCATCCTTCCAGGATTCATTGTGATACACGATGATAATCCACTTATCACCATTACCACCACCACAAAAAGTTTTAAAATTTTATATTTCACTTCAATAAAGAGCTATAAAGTTTATCAATATCATTTACCAATCGGGTATAGTGAAATTTTTCCTTAACACTTTCCCAGCCCGATGCCTGCATTTCTGTTCTCAATTGGTCGTCTTCAATCAATCGTAATAAATTGCTACTGTACTTCTCTAAATCTCCCACCTCACTCAATAATCCTGTTTTCCCTTCTACCACTATATTTTCAACTCCTCCCACCTTTGTGCTAATTACTGGATTATTAGCAGCTTGTGCTTCAATTAAACTTACAGGGGTCCCCTCGTTTAAAGAACTTAAAGCTACTATATCTACACCGGCATTAACAACATCGATCTCCTTAAGCCATGATGTAAACGTAAGACTACATTTGGACTTTTCAAAATTTTCGGTACATATGCTCATTCCCAGCTCTTTAGCTAAAGATTCGATCTTCAGTCTATCTTCTCCATCTCCCACGATTATTGCTCTGATTTTCTTATTCGTGTTATCACTCACTTTTTTCCAGGCTCTCACAAATAGTTCATGATTTTTGATGGGAACAATTCTTCCTATAATTCCTACCGCTATTTCATCGTCATCAATATTGTACTTTTTACGGAAAGCTTTTCTTTTTTCATCGTAATTTTCTTGAAATCTACTTAAATCAAAGCCTAAAGGAATGACTTCTATTTTTTCAGGGGGACAAATTCTGTGAATGGTTCCCAATTCATATTTCTGACGCTCACTGATAGCAATTATTTTAGTGCTTTTAGCGGCCAAATTTCTTTCAATATTTTTGAAAACAGAAGTCTTTGTTTTATTAAAATAGGAATGAAAAACGTGTCCGTGAAAGGTATGTAAAATGACAGGAACCTTTGCATTATAAGCGGCTAATCTACCAATGGTTCCCGCTTTAGCAGCATGAGTATGTACTATATCCGGTTTGTACTCGTCGATGATATTTTTGATTTTTCGATATACAAAATAATCATTGAAGGGGTTGATAGATCTTCGCATTTCAGGAATAATCAAGGGTTTTAAACCCAAATCGTTCAAAATATGCATAGAGCTTTCCTCATGATCTTCCTTCTCGCCGCCAATTAAAAGTGTTTCGTATTTCGAGGGTAGATGCTTGGTTAAATAAGCCGCATTGAAGGTTGGTCCTCCTAAATTAAAACGGTTTATTATCCTTAAAATTTTTGGCATCTAATGGTCAATTGTTACGCGAAAGTAATCAATTTATCCACTTTTTCCACCAATATTGGAATACAATTAATCCCCAAATGTTCGCCGTGGCGTCTTGAGGATTCGAACTTTCTAGTTTAGCTTTTAATTCTTCGATTTTTTGAGAATTAAAAATTCCTTGTTTTTCCACAAAGATTTTAGATAATAAGTCGTTGTGTATTAGTGACTTTAAGTCGTTTCTAAACCACGACAATAAAGGTACTTCAAAACCGTGTTTCGGACGTTTGTACAATCTTTCCGGTAAAATATCTTTGAAGGTGTCTTGTAATATTCTCTTTCTATGAGTGCTGCATATTTTATACTCTTCGGGAAGAGAGAAAACAAAATTCACCAGTTCATGATCTAGAAATGGAACCCGAACTTCTAAACTGTTGGCCATCGACATGCGATCAACTTTGGTTAGCATGTCACCCGGAAGTACCATATTCATATCACTCCATAGAACTTCATTGAAATCTCCGTTTGGAGTAAACCCACTAAGCAAGTTTCCTTTTTCTTTTTGGTACAGACTTTCTTCGAATTCTACTTTCAAATACTCTTTAGCAACACTTTCATTCATTAAACCTGCCCATTGCCAATATCGATCTGCGGCTGATAATTTTGAAGCAGAAGCGAATTTATCGAATTGCCGAACTTTATTTCCTAAGGCACTGTTTCTTGATTTGGGGAGTTTTTTCCATGCAAATCCTAAATTCCCAATCACCGAACTTGTGAAAGAAGGATGTCGCATCATGAATTCTGCTTTGTGCTTGTTGTAGCCCGAAAAAAGTTCGTCGGCACCATCACCCGATAAAGCTACCGTTACTTTTTTTCGGGTTTCTCTGCTGAGAATATAAACTGCTAAAGCTGAAGAATCGGCAAAGGGCTCATCGGTGTAATCTAATACTTCGAAAAGCACATTGTACAAATCTTTATTGGTGAGTTTGAATACGGTATGATTGGTATCGAATTTTTTTGCTACTTCTTGCGCGTAAGCTGTTTCGTCGAACAAGGGCTCATCCTGATAGCCTATAGAAAAAGTATTTAGTTTCGAAGTCTGTTTGCTCGCTAAAGCAGTAACAATCGATGAATCGGTTCCGCCACTTAAAAAAGCACCCAAAGGAACATCGGCTATCATTCTTCTCTCCACCGATTTCTCCAATAATTCCATTAATTTTTTTTGTGCTTCAGGGTAGGAGAGAGAACTGTATTCTCCTCTGTTGAATGGAATTTTATAGTATTGTGAAATTTCAATTTCCTGATTTTTTACTATTGCGTAATGCCCTTGTTGTAGTTGTTTGCAATTTTTAAATATGCTTTGGTTTCCTGGAATATAATTGAATTGCAGATATTGGTAAAGTGTAGTGAAATTGATATCTTTCTTAATATCAAAAGCCATAATGGATTTCAACTCGCTTCCAAAAAGAATTTTGTTTTCATCCTGATAGATGTACAAAGGTTTTATTCCATATCTGTCTCTGGCAATGAATACCGAATTATCTCTTTTGTCTAAAATGGCAAAGGCAAAAAATCCAACAAATTGATCTATACACTTTTCTTTTTCCTTTTTATAAAGTTCCAGTAAAACTTCAGTGTCGGAATGAGTGCGAAATTTAATACCTTCTTTTTCCAGTGGTTTGCGCAGTTCTTTAAAGTTGTAAATCTCCCCGTTGAAAACCAAAACATAATTTCCATCTTCATGGATAAAGGGCTGACTTGCCGCCAAACTTGTATCCATGATAGAAAGTCGGGCATGGCCTAAACCAATATTTTGATGTGTTAAAACACCGGCACTATCCGGACCTCTTTTGCTCATTGCACTTACCGATGCTTTGAGTTGGGTGATGTCGTTTGCCGACAAATCTGTTTTATTTATTATTCCGCTGATTCCGCACATGAGGAGCAAAGATAAAATTTATGCGCTACACTTTTTAAATAATGATGTCGCAATATGTCCGCCAAATCCAAAGGTATTACTCATCGCATAATTTACTGTTCTGTTTTGTGCTTTACCCAGGGTTAAATTAAACTTTTCTGCATATTCTGGTTCAGGCTCATCGGTATTAATGGTAGGAGGAATAATATTTTCCTTCGTCGCCATAATACAAGCAATGGCTTCTACCGCTCCGGCAGCGCCTAGTAAATGTCCGGTCATCGATTTGGTAGCACTAATATTGAATTTTTTCGATGCACCAAATAATCTTTCTACAGCGCGTAATTCACTCACATCTCCTTGTGGAGTGGAGGTAGCATGTAAGTTGATGTAATCGATTTCATCAGGTGTAATTCCTGCTTCATTTAAGGCTTCTGTCATTCCTAAAAATGCACCTTCCCCTTCGGGATGTGTTCCTGTTAAGTGATAAGCATCAGCTGTTTGTCCACCACCCACAATCTCTGCTAAGATAGGTGCACCACGTTTTACAGCGTGTTCATAGCTTTCTAAAATTAATGCACCACCACCTTCGCCCATTACAAATCCGTCGCGTTTGATGTCAAATGGCCTACAAGCTCCCTGTGGATTTTCGTTTAAAGATGACAATGCTTTTGCAGCGCTAAATCCGCCAATCGCACTTTCGCAAATAGGAGCCTCAGAACCTCCTGTAATGATCATATCGGCCTTACCCCAATGAATGTGGTTGAACGATTCTATAATGGCAGTGTTTGATGTAGCACAAGCAGAAACTGATGTGAAATTCACTCCGCGTAAACCATATTTTATAGAGATGATTCCCGATGCGATATCTACAATCATTTTAGGGATCAAGAACGGACTAAACCTTGGTGTTCCGTCGCCTTTAGCGTATTCTTTCACTTGTTCTTCGAAGAAAGAAATTCCGCCATTTCCACTTCCCCAGATAACGCCGATTCTGTTTTTATTTAATTTTTCAAAATCGATATTGGCGTGACGAACAGCCTCATCCACCGCTACCAATGCGTATTGCGTGAAGGGATCATAACGACGCGCTTCTCCCTTATCAATATAATCTAACACATTGAAATTTTTCACTTCGCAAGCAAAACGTGTTTTGAATTTCGACGCATCAAACTTCGTGATATTGCCAGCGCCACTCACTCCATTTTTTAAATTCTGCCAAAAATCTTGAGCGTTATTTCCAATAGGAGTTAACGCACCAATACCTGTAACTACAACTCTTTTCATATTATATTTTATTTTCTGGTTTAGAAAATTCTGTTCTTAATAAATTGCTTTGTCCGCGAGCCACCAATCGTGTTTCATCAGCATTCCATATCTCGCATTCGGCATGAATCAATTGTTTTCCATGCTTAATAATTTTGCTGTGGGCAATTACGGTTTCACCATTTTTTACGGCAGACAAATAATCAATAGATAAATTGATGGTGGCATAAAAATGATTTTCGCCTAAAGAGAAAACCGTTGCTCCTAAAATATCATCTACAATACCCGAAGTTACTCCACCATGAAGGTTTCCCATCGCATTAGTCATCTCATCACGTATAGTATATTTTAAAGTAATTTTCCCTTTTTCTGCTTTTAATATAGTTGGCTTCAACCAATTCATAAAAGCCGAAGGAGAGCCTTTTACTTCGTGCCCAATCCCCATTTGTAGCATTTTCAAGACATCCATATTTATTTTTTTAAATCGTTAATCACTGTTCGTTTAATGGTATCAAAATCTTTCACATTGGTTAATCTGCATAGTTGTACGGCAGCCAGCATATTGCCTATAATCATTAAGGCCTTGGTGCGCGAAGGTATATTGAAATAAAATACTTTTTTCTTTTTTCCTTCTTCTAAAATAGCCGTTACCCATTCTAAAATTTCTGCTGCCAAAACTTTTACTTCCTTCGCTAATTTTTTATCGATAGAGTGGAGGTCGGTAGCCAAAGAACCTACAATGCACACTTTGTCGTCCGCTTTTATTTTACTGTAAATAGATAAAAAAGCCTCTAGTTTTTTCTCGGGAGATTTGTCTTTTATTTTTTCTTTTAATGCTTTTACTTTTTCGGTGTGTTGCTTTAAAAGTGCCACTCCTAATGCTGTTTTTGTTGCAAAGTGATAATGGATAGATGCTGTTTTGATCCCCAAAGATTTAGATAGATCATAAAAGCTAAAGGCATTAAAACCTCTTTCTCTAATGAGCTCATCGCTAAGTTGTAATATTTTATCTTTTGTTTTAATGATACAAATATAACTACCTACTAATAGATAGGCAAGTGATATTTGAATTTATTTTTCACGTACACAGCTCCGCTTAGGCTGCATTTTCTTTTGCCTAAGAGGTCTTCTGACTTTAGAGGCTTCGCCTCGTGTCTTAAAATAAAAAAAGCCAAAGGCTTGGTGAGTCGTAGAATCGCTTAGGCAAAAGAAAATGCAGCCTAAGCGAAGCGGGGGCAATAAAATCATAATTTTTTCAGTTCTTTGGTTTTATTTTATTAGATAGAATTTAATCTTGTTAAGATGAAAAATTTTAGTTGGAATAGATATGTGTTGTCATTCGCTTTGCTTTTCTTATTCGGTATTCCATGTTTTATAGCTATAGCTGCCGAAGACGAAGGAACGCTTGGAAATGGATTGTTTTCTAATGCATTTTATTATTTAGCACAAGTGATATATTTTCCGTATCTCACGGCGTATAAGCTAGGCGTATTTTCTTTTATAGACAATTTATTCTTTTTGATTTTTTTAAATTTTTTAACTGGTGCCTTATTTATTGAACGCATGATTTCTTTTTTTAGAAAAGATAAGTCTGGTAGTGAGGATTTCAATGAATTAGAATAATAAAAAAGGGCATCAGTTTTCACCAACGCCCTCAATCTCAATCTCCGTTCTCGAAACTTCTTATAAGTGTATCACTTCTCCATAAGCCATTGCTGTAGCTTCCATCACCGCTTCGCTCATCGTTGGATGTGGATGTACCGCTTTCAACATTTCATGTCCTGTTGTTTCTAATTTTTTAGCCACTACAATTTCAGCAATCATTTCAGTAACGTTAGCGCCTACCATGTGAGCACCTAGTAATTCACCGTATTTAGCATCGTAAATAACTTTGATGAATCCGTCTTTCGCACCGGCAGCAGATGCTTTACCCGATGCGCTGAAAGGGAATTTACCTATTTTCAATGTATGACCTGCTTCTTTTGCTTTAGCTTCTGTCATACCTACAGAGGCAATTTCAGGTGAGCAATAAGTACAGCCTGGGATATTTGAATAATCTAATGGTTCTGGATGGTGACCCGCAATTTTTTCTACTGCAATGATTCCTTCAGCAGAAGCAACGTGTGCTAAAGCAGCTGTTGGAATAACATCACCAATAGCATAATAACCAGGGATATTGGTTTGATAGAATTCATCTACTTTAATTCTTCCTTTATCTGTAACGATACCTACTTCTTCCAATCCTAAGTTTTGAATGTTTGCTTCAATACCTACTGCCGATAAAACGATTTCAGCATCGATTACTTTTTCGCCATCTTTTGTTTTGATGGTTACTTTGCACTCTTTACCTGAAGTATCCACTTTCTCTACAGAAGCATTCGTCATTACGGTAATGCCTTGTTTTTTAAATGATTTTTCTAAAGCTTGAGAAACATCGGTATCCTCAATAGGAACGATATTAGGCAAGAATTCAACTATTGTTACTTGCGTACCCATTGTATTGTAGAAATAAGCGAACTCAACGCCTATTGCTCCTGAACCTACAATAACCATTGATTTTGGTGCTTTAGGTAAAACCAAAGCTTCACGGTATCCTATAATTTTTTTACCATCCTGAGGCAAGTTAGGCAATACTCGAGAACGTGCGCCTGTTGCTATCATGATGCTTTTCGCAGAAATTTCTTGTTTTTTCCCATCAGCACCAGTCACTTCCACTACTTTACCTGCTTTCACTTTACCTGTACCGGTAATTACTTCAATTTTATTTTTTTTCATCAGGAACTGAATTCCCTTGCTCATTCCATCAGCAACGTCTCTGCTTCTTTTCACGATACCCTTAAAATCTGCTTCTGCATCTTTTACAGTGATACCGTAATCGGCAGCATGTTTAATATATTCGAAAACATTAGCGCTTTTTAACAAGGCTTTGGTAGGAATACATCCCCAGTTTAAGCAAATACCGCCCAGCTCAGAGCGTTCAACGATAGCTGTTTTTAAACCTAATTGTGATGCGCGAATGGCAGCAACATATCCACCAGGGCCGCTACCTATAACGATAAGATCAAAGCTCATGTTTTTTGTTTTTGAAAGTTAAGTGGCGAAGATAAGAAATTAAATAATTTACTTTTCCTCTTTTATTTTAGCACCTATTTTTTTTAGAATACTCTTCTTGTTTCCGTAAATAAATTCTCCTCCTTTTTTGATTATTATTTTGGCACCCAATCCCATTCTTAGTTTACTATTTTGATCTAAAATAAGTGAGCAATTTTCTTCTATAATTATTTTTGAAAAGGGCTTCATTTCAATAATTCCTTTGTTAGATGTTAAAATGGTTTTTTCTGTCCAGCCAATATATTTTTCATTGTTGTGGGCTGGTGTATGTAATACAGGAGTACTTGCTTTACTAAGTGTAATATTTACTTTTTTGTTTACTATCAAAGAAGGTTTTTTAACATCAAAATCATTTTCATGTAATTCAATATTCCCACACCACCTCACGTCTTTATCAACGTTGTAATTGTTCCAAATCACTTGTGCTTTAATACCTCCATCACTCAGCTCTTCCAGTATTTTTATTTGGAGTCCGTTAAGGTGAATGGTTCTGTTTTCGTAAGAAGGAAAAACTCCATTTTTTTGAAAATTCTGATTGTATTCGTAATTAGAAGTATAGGTGTATATTGTAATGGGAGAGGGGTTGGTAGAAATAGAAATTTCTGTATTTCCGGTGGCCTTGCAAAAAGCATCTTTCCAATCTCCATTGTGTTGGTAATAGTGCACTACTTTTCCGTTTTCAATTTCGCTTAAAGTGCATTTGGGTATTTCGTTGGGTTGAATAATAGAATCGTGATTGCTATCAAAAATGATGGTTAAATCATTGAGTCCGGTGAATGAATTTGTAATACTATTTTTCTTATCTACCGGAATATTGGCATTGTTCCAATTGCACTCAATCCACTGACCTTTTTGCGTGCTGTCTTCAGCAATTTTAAAATCGTAATTTCCTTCCGCACTCAGCGGATACATCCATCCGGCTAATCCATTTCTACTTTTGGTATCGGAAGAATAAATTTCATTATTTCCTTCTTTTTGATCTTTACCCACCTGAATGTAAGCGTAAATTCCGGGTGTTCCTTTAGGATATTTTCCATGGTTGGTGTTGTTGCATTCAGTTTCACACCATTGATCTAATTCATGTCTCATCTGGTGATTTTCTAACCATAAATATTGATTTTTCACATCACCTTCTTTTTGCCATAAGATATGTGGCAGATGTATTCTGAGAGCATCTCCGCTAGTGATAAAATCGCGTAAAATAAAAGTTTGTGAGGCAATGGAATCATTCAGTTTTATATCACCATTGATCTCTTTTTGGTTTTCATCTAGTGCGCTGATCAACATAGATTTTTCGGGGTTTTTCCAATTCATCATATCTCTATCCCAGGCGCAGGGAGTTTGGGTGGCAGCGTGAAACTGACCGGTAACACCCCATGTAGCAGGTTGATTCATAAAAGTATGATTTCCTCTACCGCCCGATGAATGCCAATGGTTGCCTCCGAAAATTCCATGAAGATGTTCGGCTATAGTGATCATCTCTGCCGATTTATTGATGATGGTGCAATTGAAGGAAGATAAATTATTTACTCCTTTGAAGCTTAAAAAATTTCCACTATCGTTGGGATGAACACCATAACCCGAATAATCGATGGTGTTTTGATTCACAATAAAACGATTGTTTCGCCATACGATGTACAACAAATCTATTTTACCATCGGGCTGGTTGAGTTTTGCTTGTCCGGGTGGAGTGGGCGTCCACTGATCAAATTTCTCCAAAGGAATTCCATTGGCAGAAGTCAATATTTCGTTTTCGTACAATTCATTTATTTTTTTAGTGATTTCGGCAATTCCTGAGCTTCCCATTTTCACTTCCGAACAAGGTAAACTAATAACATAGGGAAAATAATCTCCTAACATTTCATAAGCACCAAATGATGCAGTGTGGTAATATTTAGTAATAGCTCCTTTGGGGGAGCGGGTAATTTCATGATCAAAAAAATAATCGGCATTGTTCGGAATTTGTGTTACTCCATTGCTGTCTTTTGGCCATTGCCCGTTTAGGTTGTCGGCTAAGTTTTGCGGACAAGTTCCTTTCGAAAAATCAATTTCTGCATAAACCACTAAGGTGTATAAAGTTCCTTTGGTGGGTACACTTACACCGTTACTAATGCTGAGTTGAGCAAAGCTATTAAAGCAAAGAAAAAAGAGTGAAATAAAATACCATGCTCTCATGATTATTGAATAAGAGGATTAAGTTATGAAATTACTTTGATGATATTTTGAAAACAGCCGACTCAACATTTTTCTTTATTTTGGTTCTATGAAGAATCAAGATAACAAAACACAATATTCTATCAAAAGAGCACAACTGGGAAGCCATTTGGTAGAAATAGAAATGCGGGTAGTGAATAAGGAGGGGAGAGATTTAATGCAATTTTATTTGCCTATTTGGAGACCCGGAAGATATGAGCTGGCCGATTACGCAAAAAATATTCAGCATGTAAAATTCAGTGGTGCCAAAGGAACCGAGTTGAAGTTTGAGAAAAAAGATAAAAGTTGCTGGGAAGTAGAAACCGATGGTTTAGGGGAAGTGATTGTACAGTATACTTATTACGCCAATCAGTTGGATGCCGGTGCTTCTTTTGTCGATGCCAATCAGTTGTATATTAATCCCTGCAATTGTTTTTTCTACACTCAAGAGCATTTCTATAACGAAATAGAATTAACTGTTCAGGTGCCTAATGATTTTGTGATTGCTACAGGATTAAAAAAAATCAAAAAAAATATTTTGTCGGCAAAAAATTTCGATGAATTAGCCGATAGTCCTTTCATTGCCAGCAATCAATTGCAAACAAAAAGTTATAAGGTTAAAGACAGCACTTTTCATGTTTGGTTCAATGGTGAGTGTAAACCCGATTGGGATAAAGTATTAAGCGATTGTAAAGATTTTACTACCGAGCAAGTGAAGGTTTTTGGTGGATTTCCAGTGGAAGAATATCATTTCTTGTTTCAAATTTTACCAGTGAATTTTTATCATGGTGTAGAGCATTGTACATCTACAGTGATTGCACTCGGACCAGGCTATAGCCTGATGAAAGGTAAGTTGTACGAAAACTTTTTGGGCATTACTTCTCACGAATTATTTCATGCCTGGAATATCAAAGCAATTCGTCCGGTAGAAATGTATCCTTACGATTTTCAACGCGAAAATTATTCGCGTTTGGGTTATGTTGCCGAAGGGGTTACCACTTACTACGGAGATTTAATGCTGGTGCGTTCAGAAGTGATTTCACAAGATCAGTATTTCAATTTGTTGAATGAAACTTTTGATAAACATTTTTACAATTACGGGCGCTTTAACCAGTCGGTAGCTGAAGCTTCTTTCGATACCTGGCTAGATGGATACGTTAAAGGAATTCCCAACAGAAAAGTTTCTATTTACACCGAAGGCAGTTTGGCTGCTTTACTTTACGATTTAGAAATTTGCAAAGCAAGCGGGGGAAGAAGAAGTTTGGATTGGGTGATGAAAAAATTGTATAATGATTTTGCTTTAGAAGATAAAGGGTATAGTGAAGATGATTTTAAGAATTTAGTTAATGAAGCCGCTGGTGAAGATTTATCGTGGATTTTCAACGATCATGTTTATGGAACAGCTGATTATTTCCCTTCCATTAATGAGTCGTTGAAATATGTGGGCTGTCAGTTAAAGAAAACCGATCACCCACATCACCAAGCCACTTATTTCGGATTTAGAATTGAAAATAATATTGTTACCGAAGTTGCCCCATGCTCTCCTGCTTATGAAGTGGGAATGCATAGAGGTGATGAAGTTGTTGCAGTGAACGGATTGGCAATAGATAAAAACAAAGTAAGTGATTGGATTGCTTATTTCGATGACAACGTTTTGCTTACCATTCGCAAAGACAATAGAGTGGAGGAAGTAGTATTGAAAAAAAGTCAATTTAAATACTATCAGACGGCACGTATAGAAAGAGTAAAAGCTCCTTCCAAACAACAGGAAGAAGCTTTTACGGAGTGGATATAATATCTCTGCAGCAAATATTTACCTGATTAAAGTAGCCGTACCTGTTAAGGTTTCGGTTAATGTTTTTGCCTCAATTACAGTGTAGTAATCTAATACCCAGAAATAGGTTCCTGCGACAGCATCACTGCCATCACCTCCCATTTTTCCATTCCATTCAGGTTCTATTGCACCTGTTGCATCTTTGTTTTCGTACATTAATCGGCCCCATCTATCGTAAATTTTAAAATTAAATCCATCGATTTCTTTGTAGGTTATAGGATGAAAAGTTTCATTCATACCGTCTCCGTTAGGAGTAAACACGTTGGGCATCACTAACCCTGTCTCTATAAATGAAATATCATCGAGAGCAAAGTCATTACCATTACTAATTGTATTTTGATTCACAATACATATATCAGCACTTGTTGCGGTGCCTGAATTCCAGATTTCATAAAATTGATTCCAGTCACAGGTATTACTCGTGGCATTGAAAGCACTACCTAACAAATTTCCATTGATAGAAAATTGGAGTTTCGCTGGATTATTAGTAATTATTGAAGTGATGTAAGTAGAAAATTTATAATTGGTACCAGGTTTTATTCCACTGATGTGCTCACACCATATGGAAACATTTGCATCAGTTGAACCATTAATCACCATCATCTTTTTACCGCTTCCGGGTGTGTGGTCTTTACAATTTTGCCAACCTGCAAATCCGGTAAAATTTCCCGTGCTATCGCATACGCAATAGTTTTTTTCATTTATCACAGGGTTATAGGGAAACCATGTTGCTAAAGAGGTACAGTTAGCAGTATATTGCGAAGTGAATCCAGTGCTTCCAGATTCAAAATCACCATTGGTGATTAAATTTTGAGCACTCACCATACCACATAGTGATAAGGAGAGTAAAGTAAGTTTAGTTTTCATTCAGGACAGTTTTAAGCTGGGTTCCAATGTAATAAAACAATACTGATTACGAAAAATAAAAATGAGTAAAAATTACTATTTAGGTGAGGATTTGTAATCACAACATCATGACCTGCTAATGTTTTGTGTGATGTATAATTTTCACGTTACAGATAAAATTTACAACGATGCTATTACAGAAATTTCAACATTTACATCTTTGGGCAAGCGAGATACTTCTACGGTTTCTCTTGCTGGAAAATTATCTTTGAAATACGATCCGTAAACTTCATTCACTTTAGAAAAATTATTCATATCGCTTAAGAAAATGGATGTTTTCAGGATGTTTTCAAAACCCATTCCTGCTTCTTTTAAAATAGCTTCCAGGTTTTTCATCACCTGATGTGTTTCATCCGTAATGTTGGCTATTTTTAAACTTGAATCAGCAGGGTTGATAGCAATTTGTCCACTTACAAATAAAAGATTATTTATTTTCACAGCCTGATTGTAAGGTCCGATAGGAGCAGGTGCGTTTTGGGTATTGATGATGATTTTATTAGTCATAACGAAAATTTTGTTGAGCGAATTTATAAATTAAAATGGAAGATAAATATCAAAAATATTTTGCCTACGGTTCAAATATGAGTATAGAAGCATTGCAGGTTATGGGTGTGAAATATAAAAATGTTCAACCCGCCATTTTGCAAAATTATGTTTTGGTTTTTGATATTCCCGATTTAGTGAAAACAGAATTTGGTTTTGCCAACATCAAAAAAAATGAAGGAGGAATTGTGAAAGGATTGCTGATGGAAATTAGTGATTCATCTTGGACTATTTTAGATCAGTATGAGGGTTTCCCCGATGATTATTTAAAAGAAGAATTAGTGGTTGAATTGTTGGGTGGAAAAATGGTTAATTGTGTAGTATATATAGGTAATTCTGTGGTTTTGAAAGATGGGTTATTGCCCTGGCCTTCTCATTTTGAGATAGTGAAGCAATGTCACCAAAAATATTTTAATGGGTATTAGGCCAGCTATTTTGTTTTCTGTATTTCATGTCTTTTAACATTGTAGCTTTAGGCTGAATAATCAAAGAATAACTTTGTAGGGGCCCAAAAGGTACCCAGTGGAACAACAATTCCCAGCAGTGTAAATCCCTTTTAAGATCAAGAGAAGTTAAAGTAATTTGTTTGTTTTGAATATCATAACCGGTGCTGTAAGTAAGACTCCATTTGTTGGTGATTTTTAATGATCCGCTCAATTGAATGGTTTGTGTAATGGTTGAAGTAAATAGAGGTTTACTGTAACGTAAGGCATAGGTTAGGTTCATGTCGCTAGGAAATTTAATTGCCGATTTTTTAGTGTATTTTGAAAGGTTACCCAAACGCAAAGTAGCTAATGCAGCGGCAGTAGTTATTCGAGAATTTTCGTTAAACATAACGGTATTTGTTTTTAAGCCTTTTGCATCTAAAGTATACGGACTCATAGTTCCGTTCATGTTTATGTTGATTAAATTGTTAAAGGCATCGGTGGTGAAAACGCCATTGATATCACTCCAATTATTTTTGGATGCGGCAAGATCGTATGAACCTGAAAAACTTAAAGATTTTATTAAACGTACTTTGATGTTGGTATCTCGATCATTGATTTTTTTTCTGTATTTCATGTCAACACTATTGTCTAGGCTAAAAACCAATCTTGAGGAATTGCTTGAGCTTGGACCACCGTATAAGTAAGACTGTTGTGTTGTGTTTTGCATCGTACTATATCGTGTAATCTCTCCGGCTTTTTCATAGGTTCTAAAAGCTCTGTCTTTATTAATAATATCTTCAACGGGTTTTACATTTTGAACCCATGTCATATTGGGTTTTATAATGTGTTTGATATATCTCAGGCGAGCATTTTTTTTCACCGGACGATAGGTCATAAATAGTTGTGTATTAACTCCTATTCCGCTAATGTTTATTGAGGTTCCGGTGTTAAATGCATCTACAACTCTTTCAATTAAAGTATCGCCATTGTATTCGTATCGCTTGTCGTTTCTTTTAAAATAATTGTAATTAACTACGCCAATAGATGGAAAAGAAAAGTTCAGAAACTTAACCGGTTTAAAACTTCCGCTGTAAGAAAAACTGAAAGTGTTTTTTATTCCGTTTTGTATCATCAGTGAATCGCTGTTTTTAAAGAAATTGTAATCTTTTCCACTAATGGTATTTCCAAAATCTGAGCTAAATTGAATGTTGAATTTTTTTACCACCCATGGGTTCATTTGCAAGCGAAGAGTAGGAGCTTCCACTGTCATTGCGTGAGTAATAATATTTTGATTGTGGCGTAAATTGGTTACCAAGGTGAAGCGCTTATTTAATTTGCTGGTGAGGTTTATAGCCGAGTTGTAGTTGTTATTGAGTACATTATTGATGTTGTTATTTGCTGCCAAAGAATTTTGAAAAGCGGTACTGGTACCAAAATTTACGTTAGCGCTAAAGGTGATGTTAGGATTTGCTTTTACATCTTGTGTATGTGTCCAGCTAACCCGATAATCTTTAGTAACGCTATAGTTCAATAAATCTTTATCACCATTAAAAGAATTGGTATAGTTGAATGCAAGTGATCCGCTGTATTTATATCTCACCTTATAGTTAACGGTATTTCTCAGTGCCCAACTTCCTTGTGAGTATATATCACCGTAAACGGTGTAATTGATTCTGTCATTAATGGCCCAATGAAATCCACCGTTGGTTAAATAAAACCCTCGCGATTTATCTTCACCATAGCCAGGAATTAAAATACCACTTGCTCTTTTAGGGTTGTTTGGAAAAATACCAAAAGGTAAAATGAGGGGAGTAGGAACATTAGCAATTACCAGGTTGAGCGGACCGGTTACGATTTTGTCGTTTTGAATCATTTTTATTTTTTTGGTGGCAAAATGAAAGTGAGGGTGTTCGGCATCGCAGGTAGTGTATTTTCCTCCACCCACAAAAACAGTGTTTTCAGGTACTCTCTTAATTACTTCTCCATGAATATAACTTCCGTCTTGCTGTGTAATTACCTCTAGTACTCGTCCTTTTTGGGTTTTGAAATTGTAGCTTATTTCGTTCGATTTGAAATTTTGATCTTTATCGGTAAAGGATGCTTTTTCAGCATAAGAACCATCGGAATTTCTTTTGCCATAAGCATGAATTTCATTTTTTTCCATATCTATCCAAATGTAGTCGGCCTCTAATTTAATAGTGCCATAATCTACTTTCGCATCGCCGTACAAATGAATTATTTTGGTGGTATTGTCGACGTCGAGAGAGTCTTCGGCAGAATATTTGATCTCTTTATCGAGTCCCGACTTTGATTTTTTCAAACCAACATTGTTAATAGTGAGTGTGTCGGTTTTAACGGAATCCTTTTCAGTCACTGGTTTATATGCCCATATCGATAGGGGCATAAGTGTGCTGAGGCACAATGAAAGAAAAGTATGTAAATATTTACTTGGCACCGCTACAATATTAAATTTGCTAATTAACGTTTATAAATTAGAAAACGCTCAAAGCTAACGAAAAATGAAGTTTTTACGGAAATATAGACGGTCTATTTTCTTCGGGTGGCTCTCGGCAATGGTTATTTTCGTTTTTTTAACAAGCGGTAAAAGCAGACCAGCACCTCAGGGCACTGGCTACAAGTTAAAAACGGTAGTGATTGATGCAGGTCATGGTGGTACCGATCCTGGCTGTATAGGATCAAAGATCAACGAAAAAGCTGTTGCTTTAGGTATTGCAACAAGGTTGGGTAAATACATTACCGATAATTTTCCTGGGGTTAAAGTGATTTATACCCGCGATACGGATGTGTTTATTACTTTGGCCGATAGAGCTAAAATTGCCAATGATGCCAAAGCCGATTTATTTATCAGTATTCACGCCAATGCCAATCCTAAAAAAGAACCCTATGGTACAGAAACCTATGTGATGGGGGTGGGTACCGATATGGATAGAAATGCGGATATTGCTAAAACCAGAGAGAATTCTGTGATTTTTATGGAACAAGATTACAAGAAAAACTATGATGGTTTGGATCCTAATAATCCAGAAACAGAAATTCTAATTCAGTTGGGGCAAAAAGAAAAACAAGATCAAAGTCTTTACCTCGCTGCTAAGGTTCAAAACCAGTTTGAAACGCGCATGAAACTTTTGAACAGAGGGGTAAAGCAGCGTGTATTGTATGTGATGTATCGAACGGTAATGCCTAGTATTTTGGTGGAAACCGGTTTTTTAACCAATACGGAAGATGAAAAATATTTGAGTTCGGATAAAGGACAAGCCTATGTGGCAGCCAGTGTTTTTAGGGCTTTTAGAATGTATAAAATGCAAGTAGAGGGTTTTGGTGCTGCTGAAATTAAAGCCGCTGAGGAAGAGGATTTCAAAAAACATACTGCCGAAATTGGTGAAATGCCCGAGACGGGTAGTGTTGTGAATAAGTCTCCTGCCGAAACTTTAGAAGTTATAAAAGAAGTAGTTAAAGTGCCCCCTGTAAACAAGGAAGAGAAAAAAAATGTAGCAGATTCTTCCGGTTTAATATTTAGGGTTCAGTTCACTTCCTTAAGTAAGAAAATTGAATTAACTTCACCCAAGTTTAAAGGGCTTACCGATATAAAGGTTTTTGAAAATGGTGAACAATTTAAATATACTACCGGTAAGTCGAAAACATTAGAAGAGGCTGCAAAGGTTCAGCAAAGTGCGGTAGAAAAAGGATTCAAAAGTGCTTATGTTGTGGCGTATTACAATGGTGAAGCGATTTCAATGAAAAGAGCTAAAGAATTATTGGCTCAAAAGAAATAAGAATTTAATAAGGCAAATGCCTAAAAGAATATAGAGTGAATAAACAATTAAAATTAGGAATAGTTGTGCTGCTAACAGTAGCTGCCGCTATTTGGGGGATGCAATATTTGAAAGGATATAATCTTTTAAAAGATGATTTGGTGTATCATGCCAGATACAAGCACATTCAAGGTTTGGTGGAAGCTAACCCTGTGCAATTTCAAGGGTTTAAAGTAGGGCAGGTGAGCACTATTAAAATTGTAACAGATACGGCTACGGGGGAGAGTTATGTTGATGTTTCATTCATGATTACCGATGAAAATATTAAAATTACGGATAGTACCATCGCCAGAATTATTAGTTCTGATTTATTGGGTGCAAGGGCCATTAATATTGAACAGAACAATAAGGGGAAAGAATTGCCAAATGGCTCTCTCGTTCAAGGATCGGTGCAACAAGAATTAACAGAAATGATTAATGCTGAACTTCAACCTTTGAAAAATAGTGTTGCCAAATTGATTGAAAGTGCAGAGCAATTGGTAGGTTCTTTTGGTACAGTAATGAACGACGATACTAAAAACAGCTTGCTCGATGCTTTCGAAAGAATTCCTCATGCTATTAGAAATTTGGAAAAAGCCACTCAAACTATCGATACCACTATTGGTGAGTCTCAATCGAAAATCAGAATTATTCTTGCCAATGTTGAATCTATTTCAGAAAATTTCAAAAATAACAATTCAAAAATTTCAGCTATTCTTTCCAATTTAAATGGGGTTACAGATTCATTGGCTAAGTCGAATTTGAAACAAACTATTTTAGATGTTTCAACTACTCTATCTAACACGAATGTGATTTTAGAAAAAATAAATAAAGGTGAAGGAACGATGGGCTTGTTGTTGAATGATAAAAAACTATACAATGAGCTTACTACAACGGCTGCCCGTTTGAATATATTGATTCGCGACATTAACACCAATCCGCAAAAATATATCAATATGTCGTTGCTTGATTTTAGAAGAAACACTGGTAATTTTGATCCTGATTCAGGTACTGTTAAGGAGCAAATTAAGCAGGATTCTTTGATCATGAAGGATTAAGAAGGGGTTTCATTAATTTATTAAAAGTTTACCTATGCAATTTATACCCAACATTGTATTTGCATTACTACTTATTGCCACTTCGGTTTTCTTTGTAAAACAAGTGGGTAAAATCAGAAGAAATATTCTTTTAGGTCGGGAATTGGATCGCAGCGATAATTCTGCGTTGCGATGGAAAACCATGTTTTTGGTGGCTATCGGACAATCGAAAATGATGGCCAATCCTTTGGTTTCTTTTCTTCATATTTTGGTTTATGTGGGTTTTATTATCATCAATATTGAAGTCATAGAGATTGTGATTGATGGTTTGTTTGCACAACATCGCTTCCTTTCTTTTATGGGTGCTTTTTATGATTTTTTGATTGGATCATTTGAGTTTTTAGCGCTGGGTGTAATTTTCGCCTGTGCTATTTTTCTTATTCGAAGAAATGTGTTGAAAGTAAAAAGGTTTTGGAATAAAGAAATGACTTCCTGGCCTCGTTCCGATGCGAATATTATTTTATGTACTGAGATTTTATTGATGAGTGCTTTCCTGATTATGAATGCTACCGATGCTTCACTTCAGAACTTAGTGATTTATCAGGATGATTATATTAAAGCTGGATCTTTTCCTATCTCAAGTATCATTGCTCCTTTGTTTGAAGGATTTACACCTAAAGCATTGGTGATGATTGAACGTTTTTGCTGGTGGTTTCACATCATTGGTATTTTTGCTTTCATTTGTTATTTACCTATTTCAAAGCATTTCCATATTATTTTGGCTTTCCCTAATGTTTACTATTCTAACTTAAAACCTAAAGGTGAATTCACCAATATTGTTGAGGTTAGCAATGAAGTGAAATTAATGATGGATCCATCGGCAACTCCACCGCCAGCTATAGAAGGTGCCCCTAAAACTTTTGGCGCTAAAGATGTAAGTGATTTAAGTTGGAAATCGATTATGGATGGTTACACTTGTACAGAGTGTGGAAGATGCACCGCCGCTTGTCCGGCCAACCAAACCGGTAAATTACTTTCTCCTCGTAAAATCATGATGGATGTTAGAGATAGAGCAGAAGAAGTAGGTAAAGGAATTGATAAAAATGGAAAGGATTTCAGTGATGGAAAATCTTTGGTTTACGATTATGTTACACCTGAAGAATTATGGGCTTGTACTTCTTGTAATGCTTGTACAGAAGCTTGTCCGGTAAACAATGATCCATTGGCTGCCATTATAGAAATGAGAAGATTTTTAGTGATGGAGAAATCAGAAGCTCCACAAGAATTAAATAATGTATTCACCAACATTGAAAATAACGGTGCGCCATGGCAATTTTCTATGGCCGATAGGTTGAAGTGGGCATCAGAATCAGATAAATAAAAACAGAAGTGTATGTCGGAATTAATTGTACCCTCGTTAGCTGAAATGACTGCTAAAGGCGAAACCCCTGAAGTATTGTTTTGGGTAGGTTGCGCAGGAAGTTTTGATGATAGAGCAAAAAAAATAACACGTTCGATGGCTAAATTATTACAAAAAGCCAACGTGAAATTTGCTGTTTTAGGTACCGAGGAATCGTGTACAGGAGATCCGGCAAAACGTGCCGGAAATGAATTTTTGTTTCAAATGCAGGCCTTTACCAATATTCAGGTGATGAATGCCTATCAGGTAAAAAAAATAGTAACCACTTGTCCGCATTGTTTCAACACACTTAAAAATGAATATCCTGAACTAGGTGGTAATTATGAAGTAATGCATCATACTCAATTGCTGCAACAATTATTGAACGAAGGGAAACTATCTATTGAAGGTGGAAAATTTAAAGGCAAAAGAATTACTTATCATGATGCTTGTTATTTAGGCAGAGCGAATGATGTGTATGAAGCTCCGCGTGATTTGATTGAACGTTTAGATTCTGAATTTGTGGAAATGAAACGCTCGAAAGCAAAAGGTTTATGTTGTGGTGCCGGCGGAGCTCAAATGTTTAAAGAACCCGAAAAAGGAAATAAGGATGTAAACATAGAAAGAACCGAAGATGCTTTGGAAACATCTCCCGATATTATTGCAACTGGTTGTCCGTTTTGTAATACCATGCTTACCGATGGTGTGAAAAATAAAGAGAAAGAAGGTAGCATTAAAGTTTTCGACTTAGCTGAATTAATAGCGCAAGCAAGCGATTTGTAGTATGGATGCCTTAGATGATTCTATTTTTGAATCCCGGCCGGTAGATAAAAATGATGAAAATGTTCAGAATTACATCATCAGAGAGGATGGTTTTGAGGAAGTAAAAAAAAGAATAACTTCAAAAAAAAATAAGGCCACTATTATAGGAGCTGCAGTTTCAATAGCCATTTTATTAGTTTATCAGTTTTACCTTAAAGATGATTTTGATTTTCAATTCATCGCTGTTTATATTCCAATTCTATCGGTCTTTTTGTTTGTTAGTTCAAGACGCACTACCAAAAAATTAATAGAAAAACAGAAAAGCATTTTTGCAGGATATGAGCTGTTTGTTACTACCGATAGCATAAGCCGTGTAATTACCGGTTATCCGTCTATCACTATCATGTTTGCTGATATAAGAGATATTATGAAAAGTAAAGACGGTGCTTTGCTTATTCGTTCAAAAACTACTGTTCACGATATTATTTCTGTTCCCGCTCAACTACAAAATTTTGAAGAGCTTGAACAAAAGTTGGTTGCTATTAAACCCATTAGCGGTAAAAATACTTTGCTTAAATATCAGATTCTTCGATTGATTATTTCTGTTGGGTTAATTGCTACGATGTTTATTGTAGCCACGGCAGAAGATGTTTGGATTTTGTTGGGGGCTATAGTTCTTTTATTGGTTTATATAGTATGGGTAATCACCGTGATTTTAAAAAGTAAAAATGTAGATAAGCAAGGAAAAAGAACATTGTATCTATCCATCTTACTACCTTTAGGAGTAATTCTGTTTGCAGTATTCAAATTATTAAAGTAGCACGTTATGAGCTCATTCAAAATATTAAATTCAAATTCATTAGCACTTCATTCACGTGTTTGGATTTATCAGGCTAATCGCATTCTTAGTAGTGATGAAGTTGCAAAAGCAAACGATATGATTCAGGCTTTTCTCCCACAATGGAAATCGCATGGTAAAGAGTTGGCTGCTTCCATAGAAGTTGTGCATAATTTATTTGTGGTGGTGATGGCCGATGAAGGAATTGAAGCTCCAACGGGGTGTTCAATAGATTCGTCGGTGAAGTTGATAAAAGAAATTCAAAGCGTTTTAAATATTGATTTTTTCGATAGAATGCTGGTTTCTTACGTTGCCAATGATAAAATTTTATTGACTAAAATGTTCGATTTTCAGGCTAAATTGAAATCGGGTGAGTTAAATGAAAATACTTTGGTATTTAATAATCTGGTGGAGAATAAAGAACAGCTTTTAAATTCGTGGTTACTTCCTGTAAAAGACAGCTGGCATAAAAGAATGCTTGCAGGAATTAAAATTTAATTTTTCTTCGCTTTGGTATTTCCCAACTGTAAAAAGTTATAGTATAGAATTGATTTAATTCTGTCCTGACTATCTTTTCCGTTAATCATGTAAGCTTTATTGTAAATCAACTTGCCTTTTTCAATATCAGCTACCATCATGTAGTGATAGGTATAATAATCGGGTGTTGCAGCATCGTAAATAAAAATAGGGGCTAGGTAAAAATAATACACCAGATTGAAAGCTAAAGCAACAGGATCACTCATTGCATCGGGTTCAGTAATAGCAAAAACATTGTTCCACGCTAAGTATTTTGTTTGATGATGTTGCATTAGCATGTTTACCAATTCGTAATCTACCGACTGAACACTATCTAAATCTTTGTGTTTGTACAACTCATCAATAAAAGCATTTAATCGGGCAATATCATTAAATGTGTTTACCTGTTTGGCATTAATAAATTTTGAATCGAGCAGTTCAACATTCAGATGCGCTTTTTTAGAAATATCTTTTATCATTTTACTGTACTCTTTTCTTGCGGCTTCCGATGATTGCGCATTAAATTTCTCGTTAAAAAAAGTATTGTTTATTTTAAAATAACTTGGATCAACCATCACAATTTTAGGGAGATGAAGATGTTGATCTACGGGTGAATTGTAATTAATTAACTCTGCTGAATGATAGGTTATATTATTCAGGAGAGGTTTGTCTTTGAGTTGAACAGCCTTATCGTAAGCTATTGCAAATTCTGGATCAGAAAAGAAAGAAGCAAAAGCATGTTTGGTATTTATAAAAGTACTGTCGGCTGGTCTTTTACCATAGCCATAGTAAGTATTGATCATCATTGGTCGGGGTTTGAAATTTCTTCTGTTCTGATCAGCAATAATGGAATCAATAGGTAGTTGTTGGCGACTATAAGAATCATTGTTTTTTCCATACAAACGGAAATTTTCTATCAATAATTCTTCTGCTTTTTTCTTCAAATCTTTTCTTGAAGGAAACATCTGATAATTTTTCCAAAGAGAGGAAATAGCTAAGGCATTTATTTCATCATCTTTCATTACAGTGAAAAGCAGGTGTAGTTGTTGTGTTTCACCTTTTACATTTTCAAATCGGGAGTTTACATCAGCAATGCGATGAATATTATTGTATTTGGCCAGGTAATATAAACTGTTGGAAATATTGGTAGATAAGAATTCATTGTTTGGAAATTCCGAAAGTAGTAAATAAGAATTGTATATAGCTTCAGCGTATCTTCTATTAGAGAGATAGAGGGAACTCATTTCAAAGCGACAAATATTTCGCATGAAAAAAAATGCTTGGGGTGGGTTTACAAAAGTATTTCTTCCACGGGTATTTAAGTAGTAAAAATTATTTTGCAAACTAGTTTTTCTGGTTTTTAAATCAAAATGAGTGAAATCATAATTGCCCCCATCTTCTAAAGGATTTACAGAAGCAAAAAAGTAATTTTCAGGAACTATGAAATTACTGGTATTAAAAAATTTTTTATCGAAGTTTTTTTGTTCTAACGGAGCTTCTGCATTGGCATAGCAAGAAAATAAATTATCGCTGGTTTCGCTACTGTAGGGGCTATTGGCTAAAATACTTAATGCCATAGAGTCGGCTGCCAATTCATATTCTAAAGTATAGTTCGATTTTTGAAGCAATTGATTTTGAATAACCTTTAAATTATATCCGCCGGTGTTTAAAATTTTACTTCCATCGAGATATAAATTAAGAGAATGCTTCGATTTAAAATGAGCAATTTCTCTTGCTAAAACAAATGCCACTTCCGCTTCGTTTTGCAATCTTGCGATTAATCCTAGCGTTACTATAATGGCACCGTCGCTCGTGCAAAAGGAATTGGTAAAAGAAGATTTTACAATAAAAAAATGTAGCTTATTGAATGTTTCAATATCGTTTTTTAATAAGTCTTTTGCAATGTTTTGTAAGTAGTTGCTCAATGTGTCGTTAAAAACAACTTCACCACTTAGCATTAATTCAGAAACAATGAAACTACTTTCTATAATGTTTCGCTGTTTGGCTTTTTTTTCAAACCAGGAATCCTCTTTTTTAATATTCTTTTTTTCTCCTTCTGCTATTCTTTTTTCTATGTTTTTAATAATCACTTTGGGAATCTCTCCTTTCGATTGAATTCCTTGGTAGTTATTGAGATCAATGGATTGAGCATGAACAGAAAAGGTTGTAATAATAAAAAACAACAACGCAGCGTATTTACTTGAATATATAATAGAATATTTGCTCATTAAATTTATCTTTACCGAAGGTACATAAAACCTGCAATAGTGCCAATGAACGTTAAAATCCATAAAATTCTTGCTTCTGTTTTCGCCTTTATTGTATTTTTTCATTTTCAAGGCAGTGCACAAGAAAGAATAATTCCTGGTTATTTAGGTAAAAAAAATATTCTATTCGCTTCTGGAAAAATTTGTGCTTTACCTCTTTACAATTATTTTGTGGTAGATTACGGTACTTCTTTTTTTAAATCCAATATATTATTGTGGAATGCAGGTGTTAAAAGGGTAATCGGTAAATCGGGAACGGTTGGCTTGTCGGCAGGTTATGCACAAGGAACTGTTTTTTCTGATGGAACTCCCGAATTTGTATCGTGTAATTATAGCGGATTGGATTTTAAGCTTGATTTTCGTTCTTATAGCTTTAGAAACAGAGGAAGTTTAGCTCCTTTAGGAAAGCATATGAGATATAATATTTTGTATTCAGAATATGCTATTCATACTGCACAGGATAGACTGCAATTGGGAAAGATTCGCACCATAGGAGCCGGATTGGGCTTAGGAAGTTCAAGAATATTTTATGATAAACTTTGGGTGGATTATGGTTGGGATTTCGATTTAACCTTTAAAGTTTATGATCAGCAAGATATCGTGAACGGATTTAAATACGATCAACGTTTGTTTAATATTACGCAAACCATGTTTATCGTAACATTTAATGCGAGCTTTGGTTTAGTGTATTAAGTTATTGAATCGCTTTTCTAATTCTCACTAGTTTTTCAATCAATCCTTCTAGCAAATCCAATTGAAGCATATTGGCTCCATCCGATTTAGCTTCTGATGGGTTAGGATGGGTTTCAATAAATAAACCATCTACTCCCACCGAAATACCAGCTTTAGCGATAGTTTCTATCAATTGAGGTTTACCTCCGGTAACTCCTGAATTTTGATTGGGTTGTTGCAACGAATGTGTGATATCAAGAACTACAGGATGTCCGAATTCTTGCATTTCAGGAATGTTGCGGTAATCTACAATCAAATCCTGATAACCAAATGAATTTCCTCTTTCAGTAAACCAAACATGTGGATTACCACTATCGATTACCTTTTGAGCGGCAAATTTCATGGCTCCTGAATTAACAAACTGCCCTTTTTTAATATTTACCACTTTTCCGGTTTGTGCTGCGGCAATTAATAAATCTGTTTGTCGACAAAGAAATGCTGGAATTTGCAATACATCTACGTATTCTGCTGCTATGGCAGCGTCTTTCGATTCATGAATATCGGTGATGGTGGGAATATTGAATGTTTCAGATACTTTTCTTAGTATTTTCAGGGCTTTTTCGTCGCCTATTCCTGTAAAGGAATCAACTCTGGAGCGGTTGGCCTTTTTAAAAGATCCTTTAAAAATAAAAGGAATTTGATGTTTATCGGTTATTTTTACTAATCTTTCGGCAATTTTCATTGCTATTTCTTCTCCTTCAATAGCACAGGGGCCAGCGATTAAAAAGAAGTTTCCTGAATTACTGTATTTTATCTTTGGGAGATATCCGATGTTGGCCATTTTGTAAATTTTGGTAAAGGTAAATGAAAAATAAGGGGAATAAAATATGTTTTCTCGTTTAAATAAAACTAGGGTTGAATCGATCATTAACGAAAAATTGCTATTTTTTAGCAGTTAATGAAACAGACAAAGCGTATTTATTCAGGCTATTAATTTGAATCTCTTTGTTAATTAATTACTTTCGCGAGCATATCTAATATTAATTGTAATGATAGACAGAATTTTAAATCGATTTTCCCCACAAAGGAAACAGCTGCAATCAGAGGTGGAAAATTTAAAAGAAGAATTAAGAGGGATCAAAAATCTTGTTGGGAGAATTGCTGCCGACATTTGTGTGCATGATGATTTGAGATCTAGCGAATTTAAAGTGTATTCGCAATTTGGTGAAGATGGCATCTTACAATTTCTAGTAAAAAATTTACCAATTAGTAACAAAATCTTCATTGAGTTTGGAGTGGAACATTATTCGGAGGCAAATACTAGGTTTTTGCTGATTAACGATAATTGGAAAGGGTTAATCATCGATGGCTCAAAAGAGCATATGGATTTTGTTAGAAATCAAGATATTTCGTGGAGATATGATTTAACTGCGGTAGCTAAGTTTATTACCAAAGAAAACATAAATTCTATTTTTACTGAGAATGGTTTTGAAGGTAAAATTGGAATTTTAAGCATTGATATTGATGGGAATGATTACTGGGTTTGGGAAAATATAAATACGGTTGATGCTGATATTGTAGTGGCCGAATACAATAGTGTTTATGGAAGTAAACTTGCTGTTTCTGTTCCATATCAAGCTGATTTCTACAGAACAGATCACCATACTTCAAATTTATACTGGGGGTGTTCTTTAAAAGCTTTAAATTTTTTAGCCGAGAAGAAGGGATATGCTTTGGTTGGCTGTAATAATAACGGCAACAATTGTTTTTTTGTTAAAAAATCCTTGCTGAATGGAAAGGTGAAGGCGGTATCTGTTGAGGATGCCTATGTTGAAAGTAAATTCAGAGAATCGAGAGATGAGCAGGGTAATCTGACATTCATAACGGGAAGTCAAAGACTACAAATTATAAAGGACCTTACCGTTGTTGAAGTAGAGCTGAATCAGAAAAAAAAGATTTCCGAATTGTTATAATTTTTTCAAATGTTGAAAGCAATATCCTCGAAAATTTATTTTCATATACGGAGGTCAAGAAATTGGTTTCAATACAGAGCATTTCTATATAATCTTAGAAAAAAGAATATTTTCATCGATAGAACAGTACAAATTCTTGGGGCCAGGTATATCGAAATAGGATCCAATTCATGTATAGGTGAAGGAACCTGGATAAATGTTAATATGGGGTTTGAAGGCCACAAATGTTTGTTTATAGGTGAAAACTCCTTTATTGGAAGAAGAAATTTAATTGATGTGGGAAAAAATATTACCATAGGCCCTTTTTTTCTTTCGGGGTTAAACTGCGAAATAATCGGAGCAAATCATAAAATTTCTAACCCTTACAAGCCATATATTTCTGAGGCAGATGTGGATAAAGAAATCGTTATTGGGGCAAATTGTTGGTTGGGTTCAGAAGTTGTTGTTTTACCAGGTTCGTCTTTGGGAAATGGTTGTGTAGTAGCTTCCAAAAGCTTAGTCAACAATATTTTTCCCTCTTTTGTAATGCTGGCTGGAATACCCGGTAAAATAATAAAACGATATTCTTTTAGAAGTAATAAATGGCTAAAAGTTAGCGAGTTTGATGAGCTTGAAGAATTAAAGTTTTATCCTGATCACAATCACTATCTCTCCCAATTGAATCAAAATAAAATTGAACTAAGTAATTTAAAAATAGCCTGTTCTAGTGCGGGTGGAAATCTTTATTGAAGCAACCAGAAGTATGAGGATGATCAATTATTTTCAAATAATTTTTATTAATCTTTTATGTACATTAGCAGCAACCAATAATTTTATAAAATGGAAAAATTAAATATTGAAGAAATTCAATTCGATAATATTCGTTACGCAGAGGTAATTTGGGCTGATACACAGGTAGAAACAACGAGGTTTTTTTCTCCGGCAAGTTCTTCTTTTCAGTTTGGTTTACTCGCGCACAAAGCAGGATTTAAAGAAGCTGCACATTTTCATAAATCAGAAAAAAGAGTGATTGCCGATTTACAACAGATGTTTGTAGTGCAAAAAGGTGTAGTTGATGTAGAGTTGTACAGTAATGATTTGAAATTGATTAAAGTTGTGCGACTAAAACAAGGTGATGCAATTGTATTGATTGATGGTATTCACGCAATTAATGTTATTGAGGATATGCAATGTTTGAGTGTAAAACAAGGCCCTTTTTTAGGTGATGCAAATGATAAGATTTTTGTGGATATAAAATAGTTTTTAATCTCTTAAGTGATATGATACCTGTTTTTGAACCAGAATATGATGAAAATGAAATCAACCTAGTTGTTGATGCTCTGAAGAGAGGAGAGATTTCCGGAACTTTTGGAAAATATATTGAGGAATTTGAAAATAAATTTGCAGCGTATTCAGGATGTAAATATGGTGTAGCTGTGACAAGTGGTACAACCGCTTTGCAAATGGCGGTTGATGCAATAGGAATTAAAAGTGGAGACGAAATATTGGTTAGTGCTAGCACTAATATTGCAACTGCTTTGGGTGTGTACCATAATCAAGGCATAACTGTTCCTGTTGATTCTGAAGCGGAAACATGGAATTTAGATTTATCTCTGATTGAAAAATTAATAAACCCAAAAACAAAGGCAATCATTCCTGTGCATTTATTTGGACATCCCGTTCACATGAACGAGTTGATGAAAATTGCTAAAAAGCATAACCTTATTGTTATTGAAGATGCAGCGGAAGCTCATGGGGCATTGTGTGATGGACAAAAAGTGGGAAGTTTTGGAGATATGGCTTGTTTTAGTTTTTATGCAAATAAAATTATTACTACAGGTGAGGGCGGAATGATTACCACTAATAATTTAGAACTCGCTGAAAAATTAAGATTACTGCGAAACTTAGGTTTTGGTAAACCCCGCTTCTTTCATAAGGTACCTGCTTATAACTTCAGAATGACGGGATATCAAGCTGCTTTTGGGGTGGGCCAAATGGATAAAATCGAAAAAATAATTGATAAAAAAAGAGAATTAGCGGCTTGGTATAATGCTGAATTAAAAGGTGTAAAGGCCATTCAACTTCCTGCAGAAAAAGAGTGGGCGAAGAACGTGTATTGGATGTATGGCATTAAGCTCAAAAAAGAATTTGGTTTCGATAGAGACAGATTCATGCAAGATTTGCTGAAAGAAGGCATTGATACTCGTACCTTTTTCTGTCCAATGAGTCAACAACCATTTTTATACGAACAAAAAGATTTTCGAGGAACAACACCTGTAGCCGACGATTTGTGGGAAAATGGTTTGTATCTTCCTTCTTCAACAATACTTACTCATGAGCAAGTTAAATTTATTTCTCAAGTAATTATTAAGCTTTTAGTGTAATAATATTATTAGAAATGAGCTCATATCTAGATAAACACGCTGAACTCTATGATCTTTTTTATACAGGAAAAGATTATAAATCAGAAGCTGAATTTATTCACCAATGTATTTCGCGCTATTCGGTAAATTCAAAAAATATTCTTGAATTGGCGTGCGGAACCGGAAATCATGTTCATCAATTGAAAGAATATTCTTACAATATTTTAAGTACGGATTATTCTAAGGATATGCTTGCTGTTGCGAAGAAAAAAGTGATAGCGGATAATGTTCGATTTGAGTGGATGGACATGACTAATTTCACGATTGAAAAAGGTGACAAATTTGATGTCATTCTTTGTCTTTTTGATTCTATCGGTTATGTTCAAAGTAATGAAAATATCATTAAGGTATTCCAAAACATATATGATCATTTGTCGGATAACGGGATTTTTATTTTTGAATTTTGGAATGGCGGTGCTTTTATGAAGCAGTATGAGCCTTATAGGGTAAGAAGAATTGAAAATGAGGCTCTGAAAATTGTTCGTATTTCGGAAACAGAGATTGATTATGTAAAACAATTAGGCAAGGTGAAATATTCTATTTATCTGGCTGAACAAAATAAGCCTATTGAGGTAATAGAAGAACTACAGGTTAATCGCTTCTTTTTTATTCAGGAAATGAAAGCATTGTTGAGTCAAGCTGGTTTGATTCCAATGGAGTTTTATAATGGTTATAATTTTAGTTCTGATATTGATTTGAATTCCTGGCATACAGTAAGTGTGGTAAAAAAGCAATTGAAATAATGAATATAGGGGTTTTTATAGGCGATATTCCGCAGGAAGAAGGTGGTGGATTCACATTTCAGGAAAGCATCGTCAATTCTATTTACATGAATTCTTCTCCCAATCGACACTTTGTTGTTTTTCACTATGGTGCTGTAAAAAATAGAATTACAACTCCCAACATAAAATATCACGAATTAAAAAGAAATTCTTTTTTTTCTAAAGCGTTTCAAAAACTAAAAAGTTTTCGTCGTCCATTTTTAATTGAAACTCCGTTGGAGATTCAATGTAAAGCTTTTGATATTGATTTGGTTTGGTTTCCTTCGTATTATTTCGAAAATATTTCTTTTCCGTTTATCTATACTATTTGGGATTTACAGCACCGTTTGCAGCCCTTGTTTCCTGAGTTACTGGAAAACAATAAAGTTATCTCCCGTGATTTGTATCTCAAGAATATTTTATTGAAAGCATCCTATGTATTAACGGGTACCGAAAGAGGTAAAAGTGAAATTATCGGTTTTTACAATGTTCATCCTGACAGAATAAAATTGCTGCCTCATCCAACGCCTTTTTACGTATACAGAACTTCCGATGCTATCATTGAAAAGGTAAATTATAAAGAACCATTTTTATTTTACCCTGCTCAATTTTGGTCGCATAAAAATCATATCGTTATACTGCTCGCTTTAAAATATTTGGCAGATACTTATGGAGCTTCTTTTGTGCCAAAGGTTTATTTTGTTGGATCTGAAAAAAATACAAAAAATTATATTCAAGATAAAGTCATGGAATTTGGCTTGTCGGAAAAGGTTGTCTTTCTTGGGTTTGTTTCAAATGCTCAATTAGTAGGCTTGTATAAAAATGCCACAGCACTTATTTATTCCTCTTTGTTTGGTCCTGAAAACTTACCCCCTCTGGAGGCGTTTGCTTTTGGTTGTCCGGCAATCGTTTCAGATGTTCCTGGCTCAACAGAACAATATCAGGATGCTGTATTGTATTTTGAAAGGTTTAATGAGGTGGATTTAGCAAGTAAAATAAAAGAACTTATTGAAAATAAATTGCTTCGAGATAGTTTAATAACAAAAGGTAAAGTCCTTTCTGAATTCTATTCTCTACACAACTATCAGCTTAAAATGGAGGAGATATTTGCTGAATATGAGCTTTATTTGAGATGCTGGAAAAGTTGAATTTTATTGCTATTGATTAATGTTTTTTACTTCTCCATAGTTCGGATTTAATGTTTTATTTTCTGAAAATACTCATCATTGTTGGTTTTGAATCAAAAAGTATGAATTGATTATGAATTTAGCACCCATCTTATTATTTGTATACAAAAGACCCGTTCATACCCGATTGACTTTGGAAGCACTAAAGAATAACTTCCTTGCCAATGAGTCAGAATTATTTGTAGTTTCTGATGCACCAAGAAATCCAGCCGATAAAGATGAAGTGGAAAGTGTTAGGGAACTTGTTAAAAGCAATAATTGGTGTGCTAAGGTGCATTTAATTTGTAATGAAAAAAATCTCGGGATGAACGATAATTTTTTCTTTCATATTACTTCTCTACTTGAAAAATACGGACGCCTTATTGTTCTTGAAGATGATCTCTGTACTTCTCCTTATTTTCTGAAGTTTATGAATGAAAATTTAGAATTGTACCAAGAGGATAAAAGGGTTATGCAAATTACGGGTTTCAATTTTAAAATGAAAACTAGAAATTTGCCAAGCAGTTTTTTAATGGGTGTTGCTAACGGATGGGGTTGGGCAACTTGGAATAACAGATGGCAAAAATTAATAAGAGATCCAAAAATTGTTTTTGATAAAATCAAGCAAAAAAATCTGTACGATAGATTAACCATAGATAAATCATACCCTGATTATTGGAAGCAATTGGAATCAAATGCTACCGGTATACATAATGACTGGGATATAAAATGGTTCTCTTCTTTTGTTTTAGAGAATGGATTGTGTTTGTATCCCAAAGAAAGCTTGGTGGTTAATATAGGGTTTGATGGTACTGGTATGCATTTTAAGAATGGAAATAAAGGCCATGAAACTATTCTAAGTAAAAAACCTGTTCTTCTTGAAAAACAAATAATAGAAGAAAATGAATTAGCACGGAAATACCTTAGAGCTTATTTTTTTAAGCAACAACCTGGTTTTAAAGAAAAAGTAATTGATAAATTAAAACTTATCAAACGTACCTATTTCAAAAAGTAATTAGTATTTCGTTAAAACATTTTCAAAATGCACTTAACTTGCTATTGAATATTAATTTTGAGAAAGAATTTTATCTATTCAATCTGGAATTAATATTTTCTCCTTTTTTCCTAAAATTGATAACTTAGTCGAATGAAAGAGCCCTTGAAAATTTCAATCATTACTCCTTCTTACAACCAAGGGCAATACATTGAAGAAACTATTCTCTCCGTTTTGAATCAAGAATATAGCAATCTGGAGTATATCATTATGGATGGTGGTAGCAAAGATGATTCGGTGGAGCTCATCAAAAAATATGAGGACAAAATTTCTTTTTGGGAGAGTAAAAAAGATAAAGGACAATCAGATGCGATTAATAAAGGGTTGAAAAAAGCAACAGGAGACATTGTGGCTTGGCTGAACAGCGATGATATGTACGCTGAAAATGCACTTGTAAGAGTGGCAAGCATTTTTGAAAATCATCCTGATGTTGATATTGTTTACGGAAATGTATGGCAGGTTTATCCCAGTAAAACAGTAAAACATATCAATCCTAAATTTAACCCAAAAGGATTTTTAACAGGTGTTAATCTTCATCAACCTTCTGTTTTTTGGAGAAGAAAAATTCACGATGAAATTGGCTTTTTAGATCAAGATCTTTACTACACTATGGATTATGACTTGTGGCTAAGGATATTTTATACTTACAAATCGTATAGAACAGATTCTATTTTAAGTAGATTTCGTTGCCATGTAGAAGCAAAAACCAGTAACAATCCTAAAGGAATTTATGCTGATTATAGGACTTGTATCTCTCGCTTTTTTAGATCAGCAGGTTTTGATAAGCATATTCCAGTTTTAAGAGCACTCAAAATTTATAATTCTTCCGATAAAAGTCTGTATTCTGTAAAACATCAGTTTACAGAAAAGGCAAAACAAGAAATTATTGATCACTATATTTTCAATTGCGGTGTGCAAGAATATTCTTTTGGAAATATAAAAGCGGCAAATAAAATATTGAATTACTGTTTAACTACTTCTTACAAACGGCAGGCCCGACGATTTATGCTGAAGAACAATTTAGGAGTGAGAAAAATGATCAATCTGTTTAAATGATGAAGAACGATTTGTTTTTTAGTGTAGTAATTCCCACTTATAATCGAGGTGAAATGATTTTGAATACTCTGGAAACGGTATTCAATCAATCGTATAGACAGTTTGAAATTATTGTGGTTGATGATTGTTCTACCGATAATACAGAAGCTATTCTTAAATCTTTCGTGGAAAAAGGCGTTATACGTTACATTCGTTTGGCTCGCAATAGTGAACGTTCAGTGGCAAGAAATACAGGAATGCAAAATGCCAAAGGCGATTTTGTTACGCTACTCGATTCCGATGATTTTATGTATCCCGATTGCTTGAAAGATGCTGCGGAGTTTGCAGGTAATCACCCTGAGTTTAAAGTTTTTCAAAATAAATATGAACTGGTGAATCAAAAGCGTGAATTGGTTTATGCTTATCCTTTTCCTTCATTAGACAATCAATATAAAGCGCTTTGTTCAGGAAATTTTATGGCTTGTGTGGGTGGATTTTTACATCGTGAAGTGTATCAAAAAATTCAATTCGATGCTAATCCTGCGTTAATTGGCTCAGAAGACTATGAAATTTGGTTTAGAGTTTTGGCAAAATATAAGGTAGGGAGAGTTGACAAAGTAAATCATGGCGTTTTACAACATGATAATCGCTCTGTTGGTTCTCATACTTTTGAAATTTTATTGCGCAATAAAGATTATATTGTTAATGTTATTCGCCGACATTCTTCGGTAAAAGAAAAATTTGAAAAATACATTCCTCGTTTTGAAGCCTCAATTTTAATTTATGCTGCAATATTGGCGAATCAATCAAAGATGTATTCAAAGGCCCGCCAACTTTTATTGCTAGCTGTTAAGGCGGAGTTTAGTGTATTGTTTACCAAAAGATTTTTGAGAGTATTGCAAATTGCCCTATTTAAAATGAATAAATAATTATGTGCGGAATTGCAGGATATTTCTCGGTTAATAACGTTTTTTCAAGGGATGAATTATCAGCAATGGCTGCTGCTATCGCCCATCGTGGTCCTGACGCAGAAGGTACATATTCTCATGGAAATGTTGGATTGGCTCACCGACGATTAAGCATCGTTGATTTGAATGTGCGCTCCAATCAACCCATGACTTCCCAGGATGGAAATTTCGTGATTTGCTATAATGGTGAGGTATATAATTTTCAGGAATTGGCACTTAAACACCATCTCACTCTTCGTACTCATTCTGATACTGAAGTAATACTTGAATTGTTTGCAAAAATTGGCCCTTCTTGTGTGAATGAATTCAATGGAATGTTCGCTATTGCCCTCTATGATATTCAAAAAGAAACATTGCATATTTATCGCGATAGAATTGGAATTAAACCAATTTATTATTTTTGGGATAAATCAAATTTCGCTTTTGCTTCTGATATAAAAGCACTGCTGTCGCTTAAATTTGTTGCGCAACAAAAGACTACTGATTTTGCTTCTGTTCAAGAGTTTCTACACTTGGGTTATATTCCACATCCACATACTATTTACCAAAATATTTTCAAGTTTGAAACAGGAACTCATCTTGAAATTAATAAAAATGGAATGCGTTTTAACAGGTATTGGAAAATGGAGGATCACATTAAACCCCGCACCATTACTAATAAAACTGAAGCAAAAAAGAACTTAAAACACTTGATTGAATCATCGGTAAAGCGGCGATTGATTGCCGATGTTCCTTTTGGTACTTTTTTAAGCGGTGGTACCGATTCAACTATAGTTACTGCTGTTGCCCAAAGTTTAAGATCGGAGAAAGTAAATACTTTTTCCATCGGCTTTAAAGAAGCAAAATTTAACGAAGCAGAACATGCTAAAGCTGTTGCCAATCATTTAGGAACCAATCACCATGAGTTTATTGTTTCTGAAAAAGATGCCATCGATTTATTTCCGCAGATTATAAAAACTTATGATGAGCCTTTTGCTGATTGTTCCAGTATTCCCAGTATGTTGGTGTCGAAGTTAGCGAGAGATCATGTGAAAATGGCACTCTCTGGTGATGGTGGTGATGAGCAGTTTTTAGGTTATGGTTTTTATACTTGGGCCAATCGTTTGAATAATCCATTGATTAAAACTTTTAGAGCTGCGATTTCTCCCACTTTAAAAATAATGGGCAATCGTTTTGAACGCGCATCTTACTTATTCAATTATCCTGCTGACAGAAAGAAAAGTCATATTTTTTCGCAAGAACAATACTACTTTTCTACTTCCGAAATTGATCAATTAATTCTCCCTTCATTAAAAAGTAATCTTCGATTTAATGAAAATTTTAAATTAAATAGAATTTTATCTCCTGCTGAAGATCAAGCATACTTTGATTTGAATTATTATTTGCCAGATGATTTATTGGTGAAGGTAGATAAGGCTTCTATGAAATATGGGTTGGAAGCCAGAACTCCATTGTTGGACCATACTATTGTAGAATATTCTTTGAATATCGATGAGCAATTAAAAGTAAAAGATGGTGTACAAAAATATTTGTTGAAAGAGGTGTTGTACGATTATGTTCCTAAAGAATTATTCAACCGTCCGAAATGGGGATTCAGTATTCCACTGAATCAATGGTTGAAAAAAGAATTGCGCGATTTAGTAGATCAATACACCAGCAAAGAAGTTATTGAGTCAGCCGGAATGCTCGATTATAAAAAGGTTGAAGAGTTGAAAAAGCAATACTTCGGAGGTAAAGATTTTTTATACAATAGAATATGGGCTATTGTACTTTTGCATAATTGGTATATCAATTCAAATGAGTAATTTTTCTTTATGAAGAAAAAGGTTCTCTTTATCTCTCTCTCTACTTTACTTTTTATTTTGTTGCTGGAAACAGCATGCAGGATAGGTGCCTATTTTATTTATTCTCCTTGTCATACTTCTTTCTCTATACAGGCCCAGGGAATGTGGATTAACGATGATGAATTGATTTACGATTCCCGTCCGAATTATCTTTTTTACAATGAACTTGCGCGATTCAATGAAGATGCTTTGCGTGTTGATTTGAATGAAATTGAAATACCTGTAAAACAAAAAGGTGAGACTTGGATTTTATTGATAGGAGGTTCTTCTATGTTAGGCAACGGTGCAAATCGCGATAACAATTGGAGAACTATTTCTCAACAAGAAGATCATGGAAAATCTACTTCTATTGATGGCTATCTCGAACAAATACTCAATAAAAAAGAAAAAGGAAAGTACCGTGTTTTCAATGCTGCTGTGGCTGGTTATAAAGCATGGCAAGCTTTTGAAAAAGCAAAACGATTGATGAATAAATATTCTTTCGATTGGGTGATTTCAATGGACGGAATGAATGAACCTAAAATTTTGAGTTCTCGGCAAAGTGTGAAGTCTTTCACCAAAGAAGAATGGTCGCAACACATTACTCAAAATCCACCTCTTGCTACACAGATTTCATGGATGAAAAATTCTGCTTTGGTTTATTCTGCTTTTAAATGGAAATATGAAAAGAATGAAGAGGAGTTAAAAGAAACAGAAGCAAATCATCGCAATTCTTTTATTCAAAAATGTATCAATACAAGAGGTGAAACGAAATATTTAAAAGATAATCAAAACAGTCAATATGCAGCTTTATCTTTTTTCAAAACAATAGAGGAGGAGGATCAACACTTTACCAATAAGAAAATAAAACATTTGCACTTTATTCAACCTCATTTAAGTTTGCGAAACAAACTGAAAGCAGATTCTCTGGAGATTGCAGTGCTGGGTAATTTCTATAAAGTGCAAAAAGATACAGCCAATTCTTTCATGAAAATAATTAGTGAATGGAAACCCTCTTCACCCACCATCATGAACTTAAATGAAATGCACGAACTTAATTTTTGGGTTTTTGTAGATTATTGTCATTTCACCAAAGAAGCAAATCATTATATCGCGAATAAAATGGCAGCATTGATTTTACGTTGAAGCTTAGAAGTTGGGATAAAAAATGTAAGCCAGTAAAATAGCTACAATTGTTCCGATAAGATCAACTGCAAGGCCAGCACCCAATGCATAACGAGTTTTTTTAATTCCTACAGATCCGTAGTAAAGTGCTAAAACATAAAAGGTAGTTTCTGTTCCTCCCTGGATGGTAGAAACACAGTAGGAGGGAAAAGATTCAATCAATTCCCCTACACTATTTAAGGTCAAAGGATTTTGTTTCATCGTTTCAACCATTAATCCTCTTGCACCACCACCACTTAAAGGTTTCATCAAAGCAGTGGGCATGGCTTCAACAAATTGCGTATCGCCTCCAAACAGAAGAACAACTTCCCTAATGCCATCATTAATGAATCCCAAGGCGCCACATTCCCTAAAAACACCAATGGCTACTAATAATCCAATTAAGTAAGGTATAATGCCAACAGCGGTTTGAAATCCGCCCTTCGCACCATCAATAAACGATTCATATACATTGCTCTTATTGAGCATCCCTAATCCGATAAAAAATATAATAATTCCGAAAATAAAAACGTTGGCAATGATTTTTGATTGAAATTCCATCTGATCACTATCTAGCTTCATCATATACATGGTAAATCCTCCCACTAGTAGAATACTCCCCAATAGATAGGCTAAAATAACTTTGTCGAAAATATTTATCTTTTGAATTAACGATACGATGATGATGGATGCTAAACACGAACAAAATGTTGCAATTAATATAGGAAGAAATACATCAGTAGCCGATGCGTCAATCGTGGCTCCGGGGAAGGCCGCACTCTGTGTTTTAAAAGTGGTTGCCCTCAATGCTAAAATGGAAACTGGAATCAAAGTCATTCCCCCGGCATTAATCACCGTAAACATCAACATCGATTTACTGGCCGTTTCTTTTTCTGTATTTAATTCTTGTAATTCCTTCATTGCTTTTAATCCCATTGGGGTTGCCGCGTTATCAAGTCCTAACATGTTTGCTGAAAAGTTCATCATGATAGAGCCTACAGCAGGATGATTTTTAGGTATTTCGGGAAATAATTTCGCAAAGAAAGGACTAAATAAACGTGTGATAATTTTAATTGCTCCTCCATTCTCTCCAATCTTCATGATGCCCATCCAAAGGGTTAAAGCTCCCGCTAATCCTAATGAGATGGTGAAACCTAATTCTGTATTTTTAAATACGGCTCCTATAATATTGTTGAAGATTTCGTAATCGTGATAAACAGAAAAACGTACAGCAGCAATAATGAATGCTACCAAAAAGAAACCAATAAATACTACGTTTAATGCCATGAATGAAAAATAGAAAGTAAAATAATAATAGAGAGGCGGGGAGAAGGAAAGTTGTTAACGGGGAGGTGTTATTGAGGCAAATATTCCACTGAATTTTTTCGTGCTCAATTTGTTTTGTGAGTGGGCGAATAACAAAATGTTAGCGAGTTTTTTCCTTTTTTTCTGAGTTGATCAGTTCCTTATATTTCTTCAAATTCAATTCAATTTGTTTGTAGTAGTTGGGATCAAATTTTTCGTTTTTGTAAATAATACCTTCTACTAAATCAATATATCCTTTCACAAAAATATTGGCAATATTGAGTTGTATTTCCCCGTCTACAAACCGCTCAATTTTATTGGCATTAAGAAGTTGAAAGGAATTTATTTTTGAATTTAATTCTGTTTTACAAAGGAGAGAACAGTGGTCGAGGAGTAGTTTCGACATGCTTAAAACGATAATTTGATTTCCGTAAAATTTTCTTTGATGCCACCAGAAATCTAACCAAACATCCTGACCCGAAACCTGATCGGCTGTTTTATACAAAGGATTTTCAAAAAAGAAACCGCTTTCAATGATGCTCATCGCAGAATGACGATCGGTAACATGAATAAAATTCACATTTTTATCCAGATCTGAAAAAACAAACTCTTGTATAAATGGCTTTATCATTTTTATCAGTACGAATCAGCGCTTTAAAGGTTCTGAATTACTTACTTAATGGCTGAGCATAACTTACAACGTCGGCTGCTGAAATAGTATTGCCACATAAGATAATTAATCTCTCCATTACGTTTCTGAATTCACGAATATTACCTGTCCAATTTATTTTTTGCAATTCCTTCATGGCATCTTTATGAATGGTCTTTTTTACTGTTCCGTATTCTTCACAAATGCTGCTTACAAAATGCTCTGCTAACAATGGAACGTCTTCTATTCTATCGTTTAAAGATGGGTTTTGAATTACAATTACACTCAATCGATGATATAAATCTTCACGGAAATTACCTGCTTCAATTTCTTTTTTCAAATCTTTGTTGGTAGCAGCAATAATACGAACATCAACGCTTATTTCTTTTTCACCACCTACCCTTGTAATTTTATTTTCTTGTAATGCACGCAATACTTTGGCTTGTGCCGACAAACTCATGTCACCTATTTCATCCAAGAATAAAGTTCCACCAATAGCTTGTTCAAATTTTCCAATTCTTTGTTTAATAGCAGAAGTAAATGCTCCTTTTTCATGACCGAATAATTCGCTTTCTATTAACTCTGAAGGAATAGCTGCACAATTTACTTCAATCAATTCAGCGTTGGCTCTGTTGCTTTTGCCGTGGATTTGACGGGCCACTAACTCTTTTCCTGAACCATTGCCTCCAGTTACCAATACACGTGCATCAGTAGGAGCAACTTTATTGATCATCTCTAATACTTTTTGAATCGCTTCCGATTCGCCAATGATATCTGCAGTTTTTGATTTGCTTAATTTTTTCTTCAGCACTTTAGCTTCTTTCACCAATTCCGTTCTATCCATTGCATTGCGAATGGTGATCAATAGTCGGTTTAAGTCGAGTGGTTTTGCGATATAATCAAATGCACCTTTTTTCAATGCATCAACAGCAACATCAATAGTTCCGTGTCCGGAAATCATAATTACAGAGGGCTCGTGTTCCAACTTCATGATATTATCGAGTACTTCCATGCCATCCATCTTAGGCATTTTAATATCGCATAATACCACATCGTATTTTTCTTTTTGCGCCATCTCTAAACCGGCTGCTCCATCTGGCGCTTCATCTACTTGAAATTTTTCGTACTCTAATATTTCTCTTAATGTACTTCTGATTGGTTTCTCGTCGTCGATCACTAAAATTTTTGCAGCCATGTGGTACTTGATTAAGAATTAAAATTTACAGTTTGTTATGAGCTATTCGATTAAGTACTCCTTCTTTCAATGCGTATTTAGATAAATAGAGTTTTTTAATCTTCGCCTTAGTGAGTACCAGTTGCACAAGAATTGTTCCAATTACAATCATGTCAGTTCTCATGAAGGAGAGTCCGGGCATTTCCATTCTTTCTTCGAAAGTAGAAGGTAAAAGTGTGTTGTGGATATTTTCAAATTCAGCAATTTCAATATTTTCAAAGGTAGATCGCTCATTAGGTGTTATACTGTTTTTCGCGCAAATCATTTCGTAAATAGAACTGAAAGCTCCCGCACATCCTATTAAATCTGAAGTCGGAAAATTTCTTAACGCTTGCCATAATGGCTGCATTTCCGAATCTAAATAGTGATCAATGGCTTCAGCTTCTTCTTTTTTCATTGGATTTGAAGGATTGAACTTGTATAAAATACGAGCCATCCCCAAATTGAAACTTTTTCTCCAGAATATTTTTTCTTTATTGGCAATAATGAATTCATTGCTTCCACCGCCAATATCCATGATCAGTTTTAAATCTTGTTCCAGTGGATAGGCTAATTGCACACCATTGTATATTAATTCGGCTTCCTGATCTCCATCAATGATTGAAATTTGAATTCCTGTTTCTTTTTTAGCTACTTCAACAAATTCTTTTCCATTGGCAGCACCACGTAATGCGGAGGTTCCAAAGGCATGAATTTTATCTGCTCCGCGCTCCTCAATCAGTTCTTTCATGTCTCGCAAACACTGAATCCCTCGTTCAAAGGCCGATGGAATAATAGTATTATCATTGATTGATTTTTCCCCAATTTTAGAAGGGACCTGTGTGGTATAAATAATTTGATGGGTATTATTCGGAAAAAATTCAGCAATCAGTAGATTAAATGTGTTCGTTCCTAAATCTATGACTGCTATTTTTTTATTCATCAGCTCTTATACTTCAACCATTTAAAAATGGTTTTATAACTTGCTTTCTGACCATACATTAATATTCCCGTTCTATAAATTTTTGCAGCCATTTTTGTTGCAAAAACAAAAGAAACGTATAGTAAAATCAAGGCTGTTAGAACTTCCCACCATTGTGTACTTAAATCCATAAACGGCAATCTGGCCAACATAACAATAGGGGAGGTGAGTGGAATTAAACTCGACCAAAATGCTAAATCACCATTAGGGTTTTCGTAAATATTGGTGGCAATGATGATTCCGGCAATAATGGGCAATGTTACGGGTAGCGCAAATTGCTGTGTTTCTGTTTCTGCATCAACCGCCGAACCTATGATAGCGTAAAATGCCGAATACAATAAATATCCTCCCAAAAAGAAAAGAGGAAAGAATAAAATCATTTTCGGTACTAAATTTTTTAATTCTTCTAAAAACTCTATAATCTCTTGATCTGAAACTGATTTTTCTTCCACTTGCTGAGTCATTACAACTTCGTTGTCCATATTCTTTTGTCCCTGACTTTGTAGTGTTGCTACTTGCTCATGAGCTTTTTGTATAGTGGCCGTAACAAAATAATTTTTAGCACTTACAAAAAGCGTAAACATTACTATTATTAAGATTATAAATTGCGTTAAGCCAGCCATTGCTACACCAATGATTTTACCATACAGTAATTGTAGTGGTTTTACCGATGAAATGATGATTTCTACAATGCGATTTGTTTTTTCTTCCATGATGCCGCGCATTACCTGTACACCATAGAGCATAATTAAAATATACATCAGCATACCCGCCACTATACCCGAAAATATTTTTACTTCCAATGAAAGATCTTCGGTGTGAAAATTGACTTTTATTTCTTTTAAAAATTTATCTAAGGCAACAAGATTTAAATTCGATACATCATGCACTGCCCATTTGATGCGAATATCCTGTAAGTCTTTTTTAAGTTTTGTAACGGTATTTAGTCCGGGATGATTTTTGTGAAATAGATCAACTCCTCCAATTTCCATGAAATTTGCTTTTAATAAAACAACCACAGTGTCGTCTGAATGCCTGAATTTATCAATGGCTTCGTTGTGATTTTTATCCTGATAATGATGTAAATAAACTACATGATCTGAATTGTAGTAATCTAAATGTTGTCCAATGCTATGCGTATAATCCACTACTTCAACATAAATAGTTTTGAAATTATTTTGTTTGATCAATAGTGGAATAATAAAAGTTGACGCAATTAATAAAGGGCCTAAAATTGACATGATAATGAACGATGGTTTTCTCACTCTTGTCCAGTATTCACGCCATATGATCAATTGAGTTTTACCCATTTATTTCTCGTACTTTTTGAATGAAAATATCGTTGATGCTAGGTATTACTTCACTCACGCTTTTAATTTTAACAGCAGGAATTAAAGCCGCTAATAAATCATTGATAGATTGATTTTCAACACAACTCACAATTGCCTTCATGTTGTCTTTGTCTCCTTCGTGTTTAATCAATTTATAACCAGCCCATAATGCAGTTGAAAAGGAAATCATATTGCCTTCAAAATTGATTTCGTAGTGATTTGTTTTGTGTTTGTTTTTGATGGTTTCAACTCTTCCTTCCAATATTTTTTTCGATCGGTTGATCAATGCAATTTTATCACACATTTCTTCCACCGATTTCATATTGTGTGTAGAAAAAATGATGGTTGCTCCATTTTTTCTCAATTGTAAAATTTCATTTTTAATTAGCTCCGCATTGATAGGATCGAAGCCACTAAATGGCTCATCCAATATCAATAATTTAGGTTCGTGAATAACTGTTACAATAAATTGTACTTTCTGCTGCATCCCTTTGGAAAGGTCTTCTACTTTTCTATTCCACCACGCACTAATCTCAAATTTTTCAAACCATTGATTTATTCTCCTTTTCGCTTCGTGTTTATCTAAACCTTTTAATTGCGCCAGGTACATAACTTGTTCGCCTACTTTCATTTTGCGGTACAAACCTCGCTCTTCAGGTAAATAACCAATCATTTCAACATGCCTTCTTTCTAAAGGCTGATCATTAAAAAGAATTTTTCCTGAATCAGGAGCAGTGATTTGATTGATGATACGGATTAAAGAAGTTTTACCGGCACCGTTCGGACCCAATAAACCGAAAATACATTTTTCGGGTACATACAAACTAACATCGCTCAATGCTTGGTAATCGCCGTAATACTTGTTTATGTTTTCAATGCTAAGCATTAATGCTAATGTAAAAAATTAGAAGGGTTTTATTCAAACATTTCTTTCATTCTCCCAAAAAAACCTTTGTCTTTTTTAGTAGGATTCGGCTTGAAGTTTTCCGATTCTCTCAATTTTTCAATTATTTTTTTCTCCTCTGAACTTAATTTTTGAGGAGTCCAAATATTGATATTTACCAATTGATCTCCCGTTTCATAACGGTTGATATCAGGTAATCCTTTTTGTTTTAATCGCAGAATTTTTCCAGCTTGTGTTCCAGCTTCAATTTTGATTTTTACTTTTCCTCCTAAGGTTGGAACAACTGTTTCAGATCCTAACGCAGCATCTGCAAAATTGATAAACAAATCATAATGTAAATCATTACCATCTCTGGTAAATTGTTCGTGTTCTTTTTCTTCAATCACCACCAATAAATCTCCATTTACTCCGCCACGTGCACCGGCATTACCCATTCCGCTTACTTGCAATTGCATTCCATCTTGTACTCCTGCAGGTATGTTTACCGGCAATACAGATTCCCCTCTTACAATTCCTTCACCGCTACATTTCTTACATTTATTTTTGATGATTTTACCTTCTCCGTTACAGGTAGGACAAGTACTGCTGGATTGCATTTGTCCTAAAATGGTTTGTGTTATTCGAGTCACTGTTCCTGTTCCTCTACAAGTAGTACAGTTATCATGAGCACTGCCCGCTTCCGCACCACTTCCATGACATCCTTCGCAAGCTACAAACTTATTTACTTTTAATTTTTTTTCTACGCCATTGGCAATTTCTTCTAGTGTTAAAGCTACTTTGATTCTGATGTTTGAGCCACGATTTACTCTTCTTCCACCTCGTTGTTGTCCACCAAATCCACCACCAAAAATATCTCCGAAATGGGAGAAAATATCTTCCATATTCATCCCACCACCGAATCCTTGTCCGCCACCCGCAGCTCCGCCCATGCCTGCATGACCAAACTGATCGTATTTCTGTTTTTTTTCTTTGTTGCTTAAAACATCATATGCTTCAGCAGCTTCTTTAAACTTGTCTTCAGCTTCCTTATTGCCTGGATTTTTATCGGGATGGAACTGAATAGCCATCTTGCGATAAGCTTTTTTTATTTCTTCTTCCGAAGCTCCTTTGCTAACTCCTAATACTTCGTAATAATCTCTTTTTGCCATAAAACTTAAGCCTACTTGTTTCTACTTTCCTACAATCACTTTCGCGTAACGAATGATTTTACCATCCAGAGTGTATCCTTTTTCTACAACATCAACCACTTTGCCTTTCAATTCTTCAGTTGGTGCAGGTATTTCAGTAATTGCTTCGTGGTAGTCGGCATCAAAATCCTTGTTCAATGCTTCCATTTCCAACAAGCCTTTTTGTTTCAAAGTGTTCAATAATTTTCCATGAATTAAATCAACTCCTTCTTTCAAGCTTTGCACATCTGCTGCTGTTTCTATTGATTTCAGCGCTCTATCGAAGTCATCTAAAACAGGTAAGAATGTTTTAAAAACATCTCCTGTTGCCGATTTATAAATATCATTCTTTTCTTTTTGTGTTCGTTTTCTGAAGTTATCGAAATCCGAATACAGACGCAGATATTTGTCATTTAACTCTGCCACTTTTGCTTCATCTGTGACAGGTGTAGTATTGTTTTGTTCCGGTGTTACTTCATTTTGAACCTCACCAGCTTCCTTTTCTTCAATATTTTCGCTCATTTTAGGTAATTTTTATGACCGCGTTTTGCATAGATAATGCCATCGCGAAATTTTAGACAAATTGACATGGGGTTAATGGGTAAGATCTTCCAAATAGGAGGAAAGAAAATTGCCTTTTAAATCTTTCTTAATGATTTTTCCTTTTGGATCAATCAGGAAATTAGAAGGAATACTGTGTATTCCATATTTTTTTGCAGAAGGAGAATCATAGCCTAATGAATCTAATCCTTGGAATGCGAAAGTGAGTCCATCTTTTTGAATGGCTGAAATCCAAGCAGATCTTGATTTATCGATAGATACTTGAAATACTTCAAAGCCTTTACCATCCTTGAATTGAGTGTTTTTATATTTTTTATATACTGAGAGTAAATTGGGATTTTCTTTTCTGCAGGGTCCACAATGCGACGCCCAAAAATCTACTAAAACATATTTACCTCTTAAGGATGATAATCGGATAGTAGTTCCTGATTTGCTAACAACACTAATATCAGGCGCTGTTTGACCAATATTTTGCCTGTAAATAAATGAACTGGTTGCTATGCTTACAGTGATCAATAGCACAAAGAAAATAAGAGCCGATTTTTTCATGATTTTTTTAATCTACTCTTTCAATTTTTGCACCAATTGCATTCAATCGTTTGTCGATATTTTGGTAACCTCTATCGATTTGATCAATATTGTAAATAGTGCTTTTCCCTTCAGCAGAAAGAGCTGCTATCAATAAGGAAACTCCTGCGCGGATATCTGGAGAAGTCATGGAAATTCCTTTCAATTTTGTTTGTCGGTTTAATCCTATAACTGTTGCTCGGTGAGGATCACAAAGAATGATTTGTGCACCCATGTCGATCAATTTATCAACAAAAAACAATCGGCTTTCAAACATTTTTTGATGAATCAAAACAGTTCCTTTTGCTTGAGTGGCTACAACTAGTATTATGCTTAATAAATCGGGCGTAAAACCAGGCCAGGGTGCATCAGAAATGGAAAGGATGGAGCCGTCGATAAAAGAATCTACAGTATAATTTTCTTGAGATGGAATAATCAAATCATCACCTTTCAATTCCATTTGAATGCCCAATCTTTGAAAGGTTCTTGGAATTATTCCAAGGTTTTCATAAGAAACATCTTTAATGCGAATTTCTGATTTTGTCATTGCGGCAAGTCCAATAAAACTGCCTATTTCAATCATGTCTGGAAGAATAGTATGTTCTGTTCCTCCTAATTCTGTGATGCCTTCAATGCTTAGTAAATTCGAACCAATTCCAGAAATTTTTGCTCCCATGCGGTTCAGCATCTTACACAATTGTTGTAAGTAAGGTTCACAGGCTGCGTTGTAAATAATGGTTTTACCTTTTGCAAAAACGGCAGCCATTAAAATGTTTGCAGTTCCTGTTACTGAAGCTTCATCCAAAAGCATGGAACATCCTTTCAAACTTTTCCCCTGTACTTTATAAAATTTACTTGCAGCCTGATATTCGAATTTTGCACCCAGCATTTGAAAACCATCGAAGTGAGTATCTACTCTTCTTCTACCTATTTTATCACCTCCTGGTGCAGGAATATATCCTTTTCCAAATCTCCCTAACATAGGTCCAACAATCATGATAGAACCACGCAATGCAGCGCCCTTCTTCATGAATTCGTCTGATTCTAAATAATCAAGATTTACATCGTCGGCCTGGAAATCGTAAGTGTCTTCTGCTATTTTATCAACTTTAACTCCTAAACTTTTTAGTAAGTCAATTAGCTTATTAACATCAATGATATCGGGAACATTTTTGATTCTAACTTTTTCCTTAGTTAGTAATACTGCACATAGAATTTGTAATGCTTCGTTTTTTGCCCCTTGAGGAATGATTTCACCTTTAAGTTTTGTTCCTCCCTGAATAATGAATTTGCTCATTGACTATTTAAATCTTCTTTTGTTATTGTTGTTACTCTTGCCAAAGAAACCGCCTTTCTTTTGGTGAAAGTTATTGGTTTTCTTTTGCTGATGACTTTTCTGATTGCTGTTTTTATTCACAGGTGCGGTGTTAGTTACAATAACCTCTAGTTTGGTTTCCATTGGTAGAGTAAGTCTACCACCTGAAATTTGAGTAAGATGTTCTAATATTATTCTATCGCTTACCGATTCTTTGTTCCAGCTGATGTAAGCTTTTTTCATCATGTTTGCAATCGTGTGAGTAAGCGCAGCTTTCTCTTTTGGATCTTCCATTACCGCAGCTTTTTCCACTAAATCCTCAATCACAAAACCGTAGTGTTTGTTCTTGATTACTTTATTGGGATAAAGCATTCTTTTAGGTTTTTCAAACAATACTTCTTTGTCGGGATAAGGATAAGGAGAATCTACTTCTAATTTGAAATCCGACATGATGATTAACTGATCCCATAATTTATGGTTGAAATCGGTTACTTCTCTGGTGTGGGGGCTCAATTGACTCATTACTTTTATGATCGAACGAGCTACTGTATTTCTTAAATCTCTATCGTTTACGGTCATTGCAAAACGAATCATGTTTTGAACATTTCTTCCATATTCTGGAATGACCATCTTTTCTCTCTGAGTATTATATTCCATGAATTATTTGTTTGAGGCACTAATTTATTACTTTTAATTGAGCAAACTTCAGAAGAAGTTGTTTTTTTCCATGTTTTTCAAAATCAATCAGCGCTTTTCTATTCGAATCATTGCCCTCAATGCTGAGAATTTTCCCTCTTCCAAATCGCAAATGCTCTACTTCATTTCCTTCTTCAATTCCTTCGGCGTTTGAAGTGCCTGAGCTTTTGGCTTGCATTACAGATCCTAACTTTACAAAACTACTTTTGATGACGGGTTTCGGACGATTAAATTCCTCTCTGTTGTAATCGATTTTTGGTATTGGTTTTTTACCAATTTTCTCTGTCAATTCTTCCTGTAATTCTTCTAAAAATCTGCTGGGTTCAGAATAGATTAAATTTCCGTATCGAAATCTATTTTGTGCATAGCTTAAGTGTATGGTGTTTTTCGCTCTGGTTAACGCAACATAAAATAAGCGTCTTTCTTCTTCCAAATCTGTTCTTGAATGTATGGATAATTGAGAAGGAAATAAGTTTTCTTCCAATCCTACAATATAAACGTGATTAAATTCTAATCCTTTCGCAGCGTGAATTGTCATCAAAGAAACTTTGTCTTTATCTTCTTCTTTTTCATTGTCGTGATCGGTTAATAAAGCAATTTCACTCATGTATTTCTCAAGTGTCTGGCGAACTTCACCATCGTGCTCTTCTTCTAATGCACTAAATTGTTTTAAACCATTTAACAACTCTTGAATATTTTCATATTTACTAATACCTTCAGGTGTTTTGTCGGAAAAATATTCTTTCGAAATTCCAGAAATAGAAGAAATTTGCTGACCAATTTCGTAAGCATTCATCGTTTTTGAAACGCGGTTAAACCCATTGATCATATCTACAAAATTCGAAAGTTTGGTGATGGTTGCATCGCCAATTCCCGGATATTTATTGGGAGAACTAATGATCTCCCAAAAACTTGTTTGGTGGATGTTTGCCGCAATAGCAATTTTATCAATAGTTGTTTTTCCTATTCCTCTTCCTGGAAAATTAATTACTCTTTTTAATGCTTCTTCATCATCAGGATTCAGTACCAAGCGAAAATAGGCGAGGAGATCCTTAATTTCCTTTCTTTGATAGAAAGAGAGTCCACCATATATTTTATAAGGAATATTGTGTTTTCTTAAAGCTTCTTCAATAGATCTGGATTGTGCATTGGTTCTGTACAAAATAGCGAAATCACTATTGTTCGCTTGGAAATTCATTTTTTGCTCAAAGATGTTTTTAGCAACAAAACTTCCTTCTTCATTATCAGTGCTTGTTTTGGCGATTTTTATTTTCTCCCCTTCACCATTGCTGGTCCAAACTGTTTTTTTTATCTGATCCTGATTGTTACCAATAATACTATTGGCTGCATTCACTATGTTTTGAGAACTACGGTAGTTTTGTTCTAACTTAAAAAGCTGGGCTTCTGGGTAATCTTTTTGAAAAGATAAAATGTTCCCAATATCTGCACCTCTAAAGGAATAAATGCTTTGGGCATCATCTCCTACTACACATAAGTTTCTATTTGCAGCAGCTAATTTTTTTATAATAATGTACTGTGAGTAATTGGTGTCCTGGTACTCATCTACCAATATATATTTAAATATATGTTGGTATTTGAGAAGTATATCTGGTTGATCTTTTAACAGGATGTTGGTTTTAAAAAGTAAATCATCGAAATCCATCGCTGAAGATTTCATCATTCTATTTTGATAAAGGCTATAAACCTCACCCAATCTCGGCTTCGCAGTCATTTTATCTTCCTGCTTTATTTGTTCGTCCTGGTTGTATTTTTCCGCCGAAATCAAATTGTTTTTCGCAGCTGAAATTCTATGTAATACTACACTGGGTTTGTAAATTTTGTCATCAAGTTCCAGTTCCTTGATAATTGTTTTTATTAGGCTTTTTGAATCCGCACTATCATATATAGTGAAGTTTGAAGGATAATTTATTCGGGTATGTTCAGTACGTAATATTCTTGAAAAAACAGAGTGGAAGGTTCCCATCCAAATATTTTTGGCATTACTACCTACAATTTTCTCAATCCTTTCTCTCATTTCTTTAGCAGCCTTATTGGTAAAGGTTAGTGCAAGTATGTTGAAAGGACTAATTCCTCTATCTATTAAATGGGCGATTCTGTAGGTTAAAACTCTTGTTTTTCCTGAGCCTGCTCCGGCTAGTACCATTGAAGGTCCTTCACAACCGAGCACTGCTTCCGATTGTTCTGGGTTAAGTTGTTGGAGGTAGTTTTGCACTTTGAAATATTGAGTGGTAAAAGTAGTAAAAAGTAGATAAATAGTAGTTTTCTACTTATAAACAATAGACTTTACTTTGGTTTTCGAGCTTTTTAAACAATAAGCACTTTTATTATAAAAATAAGAGATGCTGAAATGCACTTTTTAAGTGCTTTTTTTACCTTTTTTTTGAAGCTGTATCTCTTTAAGTAAAGGCTGTTCCGAAGAAAATAAAATATTTTTTAAAAATAATTTGTGAAGAAATATTGATATATCGAATTAATCTCGTAGCTTTGCCGTCCCATTTTTTGTGGGAAAAGTACATTTTTGAAGAAAAGAAATAGAATAATATGCCAACAATTCAACAGTTAGTACACACTGGAAGAACCAGTCAAATCAAGAGAAGCAAGTCAGCTGCTCTTAATTCTTGCCCTCAAAGAAGAGGGGTTTGTGTGAGAGTATATACTACTACTCCAAAGAAACCAAACTCAGCGATGAGAAAAGTAGCAAGGGTAAGGTTGACAAACGGAAATGAGGTGAATGCCTACATTCCTGGAGAAGGACACAACTTACAAGAACACTCAATTGTTTTGGTAAGAGGAGGAAGAGTAAAAGATTTACCTGGTGTAAGATACCATATTGTTAGAGGAGCGTTGGATACTGCGGGTGTTGAAGGAAGAGGACAAAGAAGATCAAAATACGGAACTAAGAAACCTAAGAAATAATAGATAGCAATGAGAAAGGCTAAAGCAAAAAAAAGACTCATTTTACCAGATCCTAAATTTAGTGATGTATTGGTAAGCAAGTTTGTAAACAACTTAATGTTTGATGGTAAAAAATCAACAGCATTAGATGTTTTTTATGGTGCTATTGATATCGTTGGTAAAAAAACGGAAGCTGACGGATTAGAGATATTCAAAAAAGCATTAGAGAATGTAACACCAAATGTTGAGGTTAGAAGCCGTAGAGTAGGTGGTGCTACTTTCCAAATTCCACAACCAGTTAGAGATTCTAGAAAAGCATCTTTGGCTATGAAGTGGTTAATTGGTTACTCAAGAAAAAGAAATGAGAAATCGATGGCTGAGAAATTAGCTTCTGAAATCATTGCCGCTTCTAAAGAAGAAGGCGCTGCTTTCAAAAAGAAAGAAGATACTCACAGAATGGCTGAAGCGAATAAAGCTTTCTCTCATTTCAGATTCTAATTAATTACGACAATGAGCGACTTATTATATACAAGAAATATCGGGATTGCAGCCCACATCGATGCTGGTAAAACTACCACTACCGAGCGTATTCTTTATTACACTGGTGTGAATCACAAGATTGGTGAAGTTCACGATGGTGCTGCAACAATGGACTGGATGGTGCAAGAGCAAGAGCGCGGTATAACAATCACGTCTGCAGCAACTACTTGCTTCTGGAATTACAGAAATAACAAATACAAAGTAAATATTATCGATACTCCTGGTCACGTGGATTTTACCGTTGAGGTAAACCGTTCATTGCGTATCCTGGATGGATTGGTATTCCTGTTTTCAGCAGTTGATGGTGTTGAGCCTCAATCTGAAACAAACTGGCGTTTGGCTGATAACTACAATGTAACTCGTATTGGGTTCGTGAACAAAATGGACCGTCAGGGTGCTGAGTTCTTAACGGTAGTTAAACAAGTTAGAGAGATGTTGGGTGGTAATGCAGTTCCATTGCAATTGCCAATTGGTGCTGAAGAAACATTCACAGGTGTGGTTGACTTGATCAACTTCCGTGGAATGATTTGGAATGAGCACGATAAAGGTATGACTTATCAAGTTGTTCCTATCCCCGAAGATATGATGGCAGAAGCTTTAGAGTGGAGAGAGAAGATGTTGGAAGCTGTTGCTGAATTTGATGATAAAATCATGGAGAAGTTTTTTGAAGCTCCTGAAACTATCACTGAAGCTGAAGTTCTAGCTGCTCTTCGTAAAGCTTGTATCGCAAATAAAATTGTTCCAATGGTTTGTGGTTCATCTTTCAAAAACAAAGGTGTACAAACTATGCTTGACTTAGTAATGGAGTTGATGCCTAGTCCAATGGACAAAGAACATGTTACAGGAATTAACCCTGATACAGGTGCTACGGTAACTCGTAAACCTGATGCTAAAGAACCATTCACAGCTCTTGCATTTAAAATTGCAACCGATCCTTTCGTAGGTCGTCTTTGCTTCTTCCGTGCTTATGCAGGTAGATTGGATGCAGGTTCTTATGTGTTGAATACTAGAAGTGGAAATAAAGAACGTATTTCTCGTATCTTCCAAATGCACGCAAACAAACAAAATCCGGTTGAGTTTATCGAAGCTGGTGATATTGGTGCTGCTGTTGGTTTCAAAGATATCCGTACCGGAGATACTTTGTGTGATGAGAAACATCCAATCGTTTTGGAAGCAATGAAATTCCCTGAACCTGTTATCGGTTTAGCTATTGAGCCTAAAACTCAAGCTGACGTTGATAAATTAGGTGTTGCGTTAGGTAAATTGGCTGAAGAGGATCCTACTTTCCGAGTTAAAACCGACGAGGAATCAGGACAAACCATCATCAGCGGTATGGGTGAGCTTCACTTAGAGATTTTGATCGACCGTTTGAAGCGTGAGTTTAAAGTTGAAGTGAATCAAGGTGCTCCTCAGGTAACTTACAGAGAGACAATTAACGCTGCTGTTCAACACAGAGAAGTATATAAGAAACAATCAGGTGGTCGTGGTAAATTTGCGGATATCGTATTTACTGTTGAGCCGGCTGAGCAAGGAAAAACAGGATTGGAATTTGTTAACGCTGTTAAAGGTGGTAACATTCCAAGAGAATTTGTTCCTTCAATTGAAAAAGGATTTGCCGCTTCAATGCAAAATGGGGTATTGGCAGGTTATCCAATCGAAGCGCTAAAAGTAACATTGTTAGACGGATCTTTCCACGCGGTCGATTCAGATGCATTGTCTTTTGAAATCTGTGCTAAAATTGCGTACAGAGAAGCATTACCAAAAGCTAAACCGGTATTGTTAGAGCCAATCATGAAATTAGAAGTGATTACTCCTGAACAAAACATGGGTGATGTAATTGGTGACTTAAATAAAAGAAGAGGTCAGATCTCAGGTATGGATGACAGAAGAGGAGCTAAAGTAGTTAGCGCGAAAGTACCTCTTTCTCAAATGTTCGGATATGTAACTGATTTAAGAACGATTACTTCTGGTAGAGCTACTTCAACAATGGAGTTCTCTCACTACGAACCAGCTCCACAAAACGTAGCTGATGAAGTAATCGCAAAATCAAAAGGAAAAGTAACTGCATAATAAAAATATAAGTTAAGCAAATGAGCCAAAAGATTAGAATAAAGCTGAAGTCTTACGATCACAACTTAGTAGATAAATCTGCTGAGAAGATTGTAAAAACCGTAAAAGCAACAGGCGCGGTAGTAAGTGGTCCAATACCTCTTCCTACTCACAAAAGAATTTTTACTGTGTTGAAATCACCACACGTAAATAAAAAGGCAAGAGAGCAGTTCGAATTGTCTTCTTATAAAAGATTGTTAGATATCTATAGCTCTACATCTAAAACGGTAGACGCTTTGATGAAACTTGAACTTCCAAGTGGTGTTGAAGTTGAAATCAAAGTTTAGTAGAGTCGGCGAGTTAATAAGAGAAAATAAGAAATTTTAAAATCAATAGCCATGTCAGGATTGATAGGAAAAAAAATAGGAATGACCAGCATTTTCGACGCGAACGGAAAGAACATTCCGTGTACCGTTGTTGAAGTTGGACCATGTATCGTTACACAAGTGAAAACTGTTGAGAAAGATGGTTATTCAGCTGTTCAGTTAGGGTACGAAGAGAAGAAAGAAAAACAAACTAATAAGGCTTTACAAGGTCACTTTAAAAAAGCCAACACAACTCCTAAAAGAAAGTTGGTTGAATTTAAAGATCTTGAGAATGTGCAATTAGGAGATGCCGTATCTATCGATATTTTTGCAGAAGGAGATGTTATCTCTGTAGTAGGTACCTCAAAAGGTAAAGGTTTTCAAGGGGTTGTTAAACGTCACGGATTTGGTGGTGTTGGAGGACAAACTCACGGTCAACATAATAGAGGTAGAGCACCAGGTTCAATTGGAGCTTGTTCTACACCTTCAAGAGTTTTTAAAGGAATGAGAATGGCAGGAAGAATGGGCGGTGCTCGTGTTTCTGTTGAAAATCTTCAAGTTCTTAAAGTATTAAAAGAAAAAAATGTATTGGTTCTTTCTGGTTCAGTTCCAGGTGCAAAAGGGTCTTACGTAATAATTGAGAAATAACATGGAATTAGCAGTATTAAATACACAAGGTAAAGCTACTGGCAGAAAAGTTCAGTTGTCTGACGCAGTATTCGGTATAGAACCGAATGAACACGCTGTTTATCTTGATGTTAAACAACACCTTGCCAATAGAAGACAAGGTACTCACAAAGCTAAAGAAAGAGGCGAAGTGAGCGGAAGTACCCGTAAATTAAGAAAACAAAAAGGTGGCGGTGGTGCCAGAGCGGGTTCTTTAAGAAATCCATTATACAAAGGCGGAGGTAGAGTATTTGGTCCTCGTCCGCATGAGTATGGTTTCAAATTGAATAAGAAACTAAAAGAATTAGCTAGAAAGTCAGTGCTTTCTTCACAAGCTAAAAATCAAAATATTACTGTAATTGAAGACTTCAACTTTGAGGCACCTAAGACAAAATCTTTTACTGCTATCGTGAAAAGTCTTGAATTAAATGACAAAAAAGTGTTGTTGGTGTTAGCTGAACAGAATAAAAACATATATTTGTCGTCCCGAAATTTAGAGGGGGTAAAAGTTCTTACAGTAAATGAGTTGAATACATACGACATATTGAATACCAATAGAGTTGTTTTTGTTGAAAGCTCTGTTAAGGAATTAGAAAACACTTTAAGCTAAGAGAAATGAGCACGATTAAGAAGCCGGTGATTACGGAAAAGATGTCTTCTCTACAAGAGAAACTCAATAGATATGGATTTGTTGTAGACGACAAAGCCAATAAAGTGGAGATTAAAAAAGACATTGAAAAAATGTATGGAGTAAAAGTTCTTTCAATTAACACTTTGAGAACTCCAAGAAAAGTAAAGCAAAAGTACACTAAGAAAGGAATGATGACTGGTTCATCTCCAATCCAAAAAAGAGCAATTGTGACTTTAGCTGAGGGACAAGTTATTGATTTATATAGCAATATTTAATAGGTTATGGGATTAAAGAAGTTAAGACCGATTACTCCGACTCAACGTCAACGTGTGGTTCCTACATTTGAGGAAATCACAAAGTCGACTCCTGAGAAGAGTTTGATCGCTAAGAAAAGCAGTTCAGGTGGTAGAAATAGCAATGGTAGATTGACTATGAGATACACCGGTGGTGGGCACAAACAAAAATACAGAATGGTAGATTTCAAAAGAGAAAAATTTGGAATCACTGCTAAAGTTGTAGGGATTGAGTATGATCCAAATAGAACTGCCCGTATTGCTTTATTGAATTACGCTGATGGTGAAAAAAGATATATTCTTGCTCCGGATGGTTTACAAGTTGGGCAAACTGTAGTTTCTGGTAAAGGTTCTGCCCCAGAAGTTGGAAATACACTTCCTCTTTCTGAAGTTCCATTAGGTACTGTTATTCATAATATTGAATTGAATCCTGGTCAGGGTGGTAAATTTGCAAGAGGTGCTGGAGCTTCTGCTCAATTGTTAGGTAGGGATGAGAAATTTGCAGTTTTGAAAATGCCTTCAGGGGAGACAAGAAAAGTTTTGGTTAATTGTATGGCTACCATTGGTGCCGCTTCAAATACTGATCACTCATTGGTTATCTCTGGTAAAGCCGGACGTAGCAGATGGTTAGGTGTTCGTCCAAGAACCAGAGGTGTTGCGATGAACCCAGTTGATCACCCTATGGGTGGTGGTGAAGGAAGATCTTCAGGAGGTCACCCACGTTCTAGAAAAGGTTTACCTGCTAAAGGTTTCAAAACCCGCTCTAAGAAAAAAGCTACAAATAAGTACATCATTGAAAGAAGAAAGAAATAATAAGGTAATATGGCAAGATCGTTAAAAAAACCACCTTTCGTAGAAAACAAGTTGAATAAACGAATTGGTGCTGCGACAGAAAAAGGAAACAGCAAGGCTGTTATCAAAACGTGGTCAAGAGCTTCAATGATTACTCCTGATGCTATTGGTTTAACAGTGGCAGTACACAACGGAAATAAATTCATTCCGGTTTATGTAACTGAAAATATGGTAGGACACAAGTTCGGTGAATTTGCTCCAACTAGAAACTTCAGAGGTCACGGAGGAAATAAAAAATAATAAGAACTGAAATTAAGTAAGTCATGGGCAAAAGAAAAAGAGAAGCGGCAGACGCTAGAAAAGAAGCAAATAAAGCGCAATACTTTGCGAAGTTGAACAACTGTCCAACTTCTCCAAGAAAAATGAGATTAGTTGCTGATTTAATTAGAGGTATTGAAGTTCATAAAGCATTAGGAATTCTTCAGTTCTCTCAGAAAGAAGCTGCTACAAGATTAGAGTTATTGTTACAATCAGCAATGCACAATTTCGAGGCAAAAACTGGTTCTGCTGTTAACGAAGGGGAATTGAAAGTATCTTCTATCAATGTTGATTCGGGAAGAATGTTAAAAAGAGTTCAACCTGCTCCGCAAGGAAGAGCACACAGAGTTAGAAAAAGATCGAATCACGTTACTTTATTTATAGATAAAATTGCAAATTAATTATTGATCATGGGAAATAAGGCAAACCCTATAGGGAACAGATTAGGAGTTATCAGAGGATGGGATTCTAATTGGTATGGTGGAAATGACTATTCAGACAAATTAGCTGAAGATCATAAAATCAGAAATTACATTAGAGCTCGTTTAGTAAAGGCTTCTGTTTCTAAAATTGTTATTGAAAGAACTCTTAAGTTAATCAGCATCACTATTCATACTGCTCGTCCGGGTATCATTATCGGGAAAGGTGGTCAGGAAGTTGACAAACTTAAAGAAGAGTTGAAAAAAGTAACGAGCAAAGAAGTTCAGATCAATATCTTTGAAATTAAGAGACCTGAGTTGGATGCTAAATTGGTAGGAGATAGCATCGCTCGTCAAATTGAAGGAAGAATCTCGTTCAGAAGAGCTATGAAAATGGCGATTGCTTCAACAATGAGAATGGGTGCAGAAGGAATTAAAATCTTGATCGCTGGTCGTTTGAACGGCGCTGAGATGGCGAGAAGTGAGGGTAAAAAAGAAGGAAGAACTCCATTACATACTTTCCGTGCTGACATTGATTATGCACACAGTGAAGCTCACACAACTTACGGTAGAATTGGTGTAAAAGTGTGGATTTGCAAAGGTGAAATTTATGGAAAACCTGATCTTTCGCCAAATGTAGGTGGTGTTAAGAACAAAGGTAAGTTCAAAAGCAAAAATAGAAGAAACGAAAAATAGTCAATAAGTCCATTTTAAATTGATATAAAATGTTACAGCCAAAGAGAACGAAATACAGAAAGATGCAGAAAGGCAAGATGAAGGGAAATGCCAAGAGAGGTAGTGAGCTTGCTTTCGGGTCGTTTGGAATTAAATCAATGGAAGAGTGCTGGATTACCAGCCGCCAATTAGAAGCTGCTCGTGTTGCCGTTACGCGTCACATGAAGAGAGAAGGTCAACTTTGGATCAGAATCTTTCCTGACAAACCGGTTACTAAAAAACCAGCAGAGGTTAGGATGGGTAAAGGTAAAGGTTCTCCTGAACTTTGGGTTGCTGTAGTAAAACCGGGAAGAATCCTTTTCGAAGCGGAAGGAGTACCTTTGGAATTAGCTAAAGAAGCAATGAGATTAGCTGCTCAAAAACTTCCTGTAACCACTAAGTTTGTAGTAAGAAGAGATTACGTTCAAGAATAATTATATGAAAGCATCTGTTATAAAAGAAATGACTACTGAAGAAATTAAAGCTCGTGTTGAAGCAGAGGTTTCTAGTCTGAATAAATACAAAGTAAATCATGCAATTTCTCCTTTGGAGAGTCCACTTGTGATCAGATCTACAAGAAAAACTATTGCAAGATTGCAAACTGAATTGAACAAGAGACAAAAATAGAGTAAAGCATAAGCAATGGAAGATAGAAATTTGAGAAAAGAAAGAGTTGGCGTTGTAACCAGCAACAAGATGGAAAAATCTGTGGTGGTAACAATTGAAAGCAAAATCAAGCATGCCAAATACGGTAAGTTTCTTAAGCAATCAAAGAAATTTGTTGCTCATGATGAGAAGAATGAGTGTGGTGTGGGAGATACTGTAAAAATCATGGAAACCCGTCCTTTGAGCAAAACAAAAAGATGGAGAGTGGTTGAAGTTGTTGAAAAAGCTAAGTAATTGATATAATATTTTTGAACCATGATACAACAGGAATCAAGATTAAGAGTAGCTGATAACAGCGGTGCTAAAGAAGTTCTTTGCATTCGTGTATTAGGCGGAACAGCAAAAAGATATGCTTCGATTGGCGATCAAATCGTAGTGTCTGTAAAACAGGCATTGCCTTCTGGAAACGCGAAAAAAGGTTCTGTTTCTAAAGCTGTAGTAGTAAGAACAAGAAAAGAGGTTAGAAGAGCTGATGGATCTTATATCCGTTTCGATGACAATGCAGTAGTATTGTTGAACGCTTCTGGTGAGTTAGTAGGAACTCGTATTTTCGGACCAGTTGCTAGAGAGCTTCGTGAAAAAGATTACATGAAAATTGTTTCATTAGCACCTGAGGTGCTTTAATAATAGTGATATGTCAAAATTGAAAATTAAAAAGGGAGACACTGTTAAGGTTATTGCTGGTGATGCAAGACACCTTGAAAAGAATACCGGAGTAGTGAAAGAAGTTCTTGTTAAAGAGAACAAAGTTATTGTTGAGGGTATCAATATGGTGAAAAAACACACTAAACCTTCGGCTAAAAATCCTCAAGGTGGTATCGTTTCTTTTGAAGCTCCAATCAACATTTCGAATGTAATGTTGTTGGTTGACGGTAAAACGGCAACTAGAGTAGGAAGAAAAGAAGTAGATGGAAAATTGAAAAGATTTGCAAAGAAAACTGATAAGATTGTAGACTAATGGAATACGTACCAGCATTAAAAAAGAGATATAAGGAGCAAATAGCTCCCGCTCTTAAAAACGAGTTCGGTTATAAATCGGTAATGCAAGTGCCGAAATTGGAAAAAATATGCATCAACCAAGGTATTGGTGATAGCGTTGCCGATAAAAGATTAATAGATAGCGCTGTGCAACAAGTAACTATGATTACTGGGCAAAAAGCGATACCTGCTTATTCTAAAAAAGATATCTCTAACTTCAAACTTAGAAAGGGTATGCCGATCGGAGTTAAAGTTACTTTAAGAGGTGATAAAATGTATGAGTTCTTGGAAAGATTGGTAGCTGTTGCTTTGCCAAGGGTAAGAGACTTCCGTGGAATTAACTCTAAGTTAGACGGAAGAGGAAATTACACTCTGGGTGTTAAAGAACAAATCATCTTTCCTGAGATCAACATCGAGAAAATCGACAAGATTTTGGGTATGGATATTACCTTCGTAACTACTGCTGATACAGATAAGGAAGGGTTTGCATTATTGAAAGAATTTGGTTTACCATTTAAAAATTTAAAAAAGTAAGATATGGCTAAGGAATCGATGAAAGCCAGAGACGTTAAACGTGCTGCATTAGCTTTAAAATATGCTAAAAAAAGAAAAGAATTGAAAGAGGCTGGTGACTATGAGGGTCTTCAAAAATTGCCAAGAAATTCAAATCCAATCAGAGTACGTAATCGTTGCAAATTGACTGGTAGACCAAGAGGTTATATGAGACAATTTGGAATTTCAAGGATTTGTTTCCGCGAAATGGCGAATAATGGTTTGATCCCAGGTGTAAAAAAAGCCAGCTGGTAATTAATAATAAGATTTAGATAAATAGGTTGATATATGATAACTGATCCAATTTCAGATTACCTTACGAGAGTAAGAAATGCGATAAAAGCAAATCACCGTGTGGTGGATGTGCCCGCATCAAACATCAAAAAAGAAATCACTAAGATTTTGTTTGATAAGGGATATATTTTGAGCTACAAATTTTTAGATGATACCGCTCAAGGTACTATCAAGATAGCTTTGAAATATGATACAAAAACCAGAGTGCCTGCTATTCAATCGTTAGAAAGAGTGAGCCGTCCAGGTTTGAGAAAATATTCTCATGCTGCTAAAGTACCAAAAGTATTAAGCGGATTAGGTGTAGCTATCATTTCTACTTCTAAAGGTGTAATGACTGATAAAGAAGCGAAAAAAGAAAATGTAGGTGGTGAAGTATTGTGTTACGTTTATTAATATTTAGAACATGTCAAGAATAGGAAACGCACCAGTAGCAATCCCTGAAGGGGTAACAGTTACGATCGATAGCAACGAAAATGTTGTTACCGTTAAAGGTAAATTGGGTACACTTAGTGAAAAACTAGATAAACGTGTTACTCCAGTGTTGGAAGGAAAAGAAGTTCTTGTGAAAAGAGCTAATGAAGAAAAACAATCTCGTGCAATGCACGGATTATATAGAGCTTTGATCAATAACATGGTTGAGGGTGTATCTAAAGGATATACTATCGAACAAGAATTGGTTGGGGTTGGTTACAGAGCTACCAATAAAGGTCAGATCTTAGAGTTAAGCTTAGGATATTCTCATAACGTAGTTTTCGAATTACCTAAAGAGATCACTCTTAAAACTGAAACTTTAAAAGGTCAGAACCCTAAAATCACAATGACTTCTGCTGATAAACAGTTGATCGGACAGGTTGCTGCTAAAATCAGATCATTGAGAAAACCTGAACCATATAAAGGAAAAGGTATCAAGTTCACAGGTGAAGAATTAAGAAGAAAAGCAGGAAAAGCTGCAGGTAAATAAAAAAGTGAGTTATGTCTAAGAAAGATTTGAGACGACAAAAAATTAAGTACAGAATCCGTAAAGTGGTTACTGGTACTGCTGAAAGTCCAAGATTGACTGTTTACAGAAGCAATAAAGAAATTTATGCTCAATTGGTAGACGATCTTAAAGGAGTAACTATTGCTTCTGCTGCTTCTACTGAGAAAGAGTTGAAGGATGTAAAAGGAGTAGAGCAAGCTAGATTAGTGGGCTTGAAAATAGCTGAAAAAGCGAAATCTGCAGGAATAACTTCTGTACGATTTGATAGAAACGGTTATCTGTACCATGGGAGAGTAAAATCTTTGGCAGATGCTGCAAGAGAAGGTGGTTTAAATTTTTAATCAATAGAGTATTATGCGAAAATCAAACGCGAAAAAAGTACGTTCATCAGAGATGGAATTGAAGGATCGCCTAGTTGGTATCCAAAGGGTTACTAAAGTTACCAAAGGTGGTAGAACTTTCAGCTTTTCAGCAATAGTTGTAGTTGGAAATGAAAATGGTGTGGTAGGTTATGGTTTAGGAAAAGCAAATGAGGTTACAGATGCTATTTCTAAAGGTATAGATGATGCTAAAAAGAACTTAATTAAAGTGCCAATTTATAAAGGAACAATTCCTCACGAAATGGAAGCTAAATTTGGTGGCTCTAGAGTATTCATGAAACCTGCTGCTCACGGTACCGGAGTAATTGCTGGTGGTGCGATGCGTGCTGTTTTGGAAAGTGTTGGAGTGAAAGACGTATTGGCGAAATCAAAAGGTTCTTCTAATCCTCATAACGTGGTGAAAGCTACTATCAAGGCATTGGAAAACTTGAGAGATCCTAGAACTATTGCTTTCAATAGAGGAATCACTTTAGATAAAGTATTTAACGGTTAATAGTTATAGAAATGGCAAAGATTAAAATTACCCAAGTTAAAAGTGCAATTGATCGTCCGAAAGATCAAAAAGCTACTCTTATTGCATTGGGATTTAGAAAATTAAACCAAACTGTTGAGCACGAAGCTACTCCTCAGATTTTGGGTATGGTAAACAAAATTAAGCATTTAGTAAAAGTAGATTAATACTATAGATTATGAATCTAGAATCATTGAGACCGGCTAAAGGTTCGGTTAAAACAAGAAAAAGAATCGGAAGAGGAGAAGGGTCTGGCTTAGGTGGAACTTCCACTAAAGGCCATAAAGGAGCGAAAGCAAGAACCGGTTATTCTTCTAAACCAGCATTTGAGGGTGGTCAAAATCCATTGCAAAGAAGGGTTCCTAAATTTGGATTTACAAATCCAAACAGAGTTGAATACAAAGGAATCAACTTGGATGTAATTGAAGAATTGGCAACTAAAAAAGAAATTGCAGAAATCACTGTAGCTATTTTGGTAGAGAATGGTTTGGTTGCAAAAAATAAATTAGTGAAGATTTTAGGTAGAGGTGAGGTAAAAACAAAATTAAGTGTTTCAGCTCACGCATTTTCAAAAACTGCTGTAGCTGCAATTGAAGCTAAAGGAGGATCTGCTACTACAGTTAAGTAATGAAAAAGCTCATTCAAACCATAAGGAATATTTCAAAGATTAAGGAACTGTCTGACAGGATCCTTTTTACTCTAGGTATGATTCTAATCTATAGATTAGGGTCATTCATTATTATTCCAGGAATCGATTCAAAAGCATTATTGGATGCACATCAAGGTAACGATGGAGGTCTTGTTGGCCTTATTTCTACCTTTACAGGTGGTGCGTTTAGTAGAGCTTCTATTTTTGCTTTGGGTATCATGCCTTATATTTCTGCCTCTATTGTGATGCAGTTGTTAGGTGTAGCGGTACCTCAGATTCAAAAAATTCAGAAAGATGGTGAGAGTGGGAGAAAAAAGATTCAAACTTATACTAAATTTTTAACGATTGTTATTACCTTGATGCAAGCTCCGGCTTATTTAGCAAGTTATGCAGGAAGAGGTATTTCTAATAATGATTTTTTAACCTTTCAATTACCAGCTATATCTGTTATCGTTGCTTCTACTATGTTTTTAATGTGGTTGGGAGATAAAATTACAGATAAAGGATTAGGAAACGGTGTTTCTTTATTAATCATGGTAGGTATTGTTGCTAGATTTCCTGAGGCTATTTCAGAAGAGTTTCTTCGTGGAACTACTGAAGCAGGAGGAGGTCGTTTCTTGATGTTCATGATTGAATTAGTGGTTTGGTTCTTTATTATCGCACTAACCATTATGCTTATTCAAGGCGTGCGAAAAATTCCTCTTCAATATGCAAAACAAATGGCAGTGGGAGCAATCAACCAAAGTGGCGCTCGTCAATACATTCCCATTAAGGTAAATATTGCTGGAGTAATGCCAATTATTTTTGCTCAGGCGATTATGTTTGTGCCCCAAACTTTACTTTCTATGGACTTTGTTGATAAAGAAGGAATTTTAGGTACTGTATTTTTAAAATTAAGTGAGCCACAAGGGTTCTGGTATAACTTTGCCGATGCAACAATGATCATCTTATTTACTTTTTTCTATACTGCAATGGTGATCAACCCAAGACAATGGGCAGATGACTTTAAGAAACAAGGTGCTTTTGTTCCTGGTATTAAACCTGGAGCTGATACAGCTGACTATATAGACAACATTTTATCTAAAATTACTTTCCCTGGTTCTTTGTTCTTGGCTGCAATAGCTGTTTTACCAGCATTTGCAATGATGGCCGGAATCAAAACTGCATTTGCGTATTTCTTTGGAGGTACGTCGTTGTTGATTATGGTAGGTGTAATTATCGATACTTTACAACAAATAGAAAGCCATTTATTGATGAGTCATTACGATGGTTTGATGGAATCAGGTAAATTAAGAGGAAGATCTACGGGGGTGAATTCTCCTGCGGGTGTGTGATTCTGATTGGAGATGGTTTACTATAAGACGAAAGAAGAGATTGAATTAATAAGAAGAAGTTCTTTACTTGTTGCAAAAACGCATGCTGAACTCGCGAAGCTGATCAGACCTGGAATAACATCCAAGAAACTTGATCAGGTAGCCGAGGAGTTCATTAGAGACAATGGTGGTGTTCCCGCTTTTAAAGGATATAGAGGTTTTCCTTTTACCTTGTGTGTTTCTCCTGAGGATCAAGTAGTGCATGGAATGCCAAACTCCGATGAAGTTAAGGAAGGTACAATTCTCAGTGTAGATTGTGGCGTATTGATGAATGGATTTTATGGCGATTCTGCATATACTTTTGCGGTAGGTGAAATATCTGAGGCAAAGAAGAAACTTTTGAGAATTACCAAAGAGTCGCTTTTAAAAGGTATTGAACATGCTGTGGAAGGAAAGAGATTGGGAGACATCAGTTTTGAAATCCAGTTGTGTGCAGAAAGAAATGGTTATGGCGTGGTTAGGGAATTGGTAGGTCATGGTGTAGGAAAAAATCTACATGAGGATCCGGAAGTTCCGAATTACGGTAAAAAAGGATCAGGACTTTTGTTGAAAGAAGGATTAGTACTTGCTGTAGAGCCTATGATTAATATGGGAAGAAAGGAAGTAAAGTCTTTGGCAGATGGATGGACAATCAAAACAATCGATGGTTTACCTTCTGCACATTTCGAACATACGATTGCTGTAGGAAAGGAGAAAGTGGATATTTTATCTTCTTTTGAATTTGTAGAAAAAGAATTATTGAAACAGAATATTGAAGTAATATAAATAAATGGCGAAACAAGCATCGATAGAGCAAGACGGAACAATTGTAGAAGCACTTTCTAATGCAATGTTTAGAGTTGAATTAGAAAACGGACATATTATAACAGCTCATATTTCAGGTAAGATGAGGATGCATTACATCAAAATATTACCTGGAGATAAAATCAAAGTGGAGATGTCTCCTTATGATTTAACAAAAGGAAGAATAACGTTTAGATATAAATAATAAGTAAGATGAAAGTAAAAGCGTCAGTTAAGAAAAGAAGCCCGGAAGATAAGATTATCAAAAGAAAGGGAAGGGTTTATGTGATTAATAAAAAGAATCCTAAGCATAAACAAAGACAAGGGTAGAATAATTAATAAATTTTTATTAATTTTGCGTCCCGATTTTAAATTGAGGTAAAAATAAAAGTTATAATATACTAAGTATGGCAAGGATTGCAGGTATAGATATCCCAGATAGTAAGAGAGGCGAAATCGCTTTAACTTACGTTTATGGGATTGGGAAATCTTCAGCGAGAAAGATTTTGGAAAAAGCAGGTGTAGATATAGATACTACTGCAGGTGAATGGTCGGATGATCAAACATCTAAAATTCGTGAAATTATTACTCAGGAGTTCACTGTTGAAGGTGCTTTGAGATCTGAATTCCAATTGAGCATCAAACGTTTGATGGACATTGGATGCTACAGAGGAATCCGTCACAGATCAGGATTACCTTTGAGAGGTCAAAGAACTAAGAATAATAGTAGAACAAGAAAAGGTAAGAGAAAAACTGTTGCCAACAAGAAAATGGTAACTAAGTAAGATAAGTAAAGAAAGATTTTATGGCAAAAGCTACGAAAACGTCAAAAAAAGCCGGTGTAAAGGTTGAGGCTGCAGGTCAGTGTCACATTTATGCATCGTTTAACAACATCATTGTTTCTTTGACTAATGCTCAAGGACAAGTTATCTCTTGGTCATCATCTGGAAAGATGGGCTTTAGAGGTTCAAAGAAAAACACTCCATACGCAGCTCAGGTTTGCGGTGAGGATTGTGCAAAGGTGGCTTTCGAAAAAGGATTGAGAAGAGTGAAAGTGTATGTTAAAGGTCCTGGTGCTGGTAGAGAAAGTGCTATTAGAAGTGTACACAACTCAGGAATTGAAGTTACTGAGATCATCGATATAACACCACAACCACACAATGGTTGCCGTCCACCAAAAAGAAGAAGAGTATAATTAATTCTGAATGCGAGTTCTGAATTATAAACAAAAAAAGAAATAATTAGTCATGGCAAGATATAGAGGTCCTAAATCCAAAATTGCAAGAAAATTTAAAGAGCCAATTTTTGGTCCTGATAAAGTGTTAGAGAAAAAACCTTATCCTCCAGGGATGCATGGTGCTTCAAAAGCAAAAGCTAAGAAGTCGGATTACGCTGTTCAGTTACAAGAAAAACAAAAAGCGAAATATACTTATGGTATTTTGGAGCGTCAGTTTGCTAACCTTTTTAAAGAGGCTGCAAGAAGAAGCGGGATTACAGGTGAGTTATTACTTCAACTTTGTGAGTCTAGATTAGACAACGTAGTTTACAGAATGGGAATTGCTCCAACAAGAAGAGCTGCTCGTCAGTTGGTTGGACACAGACACATTATTGTAAATGGAGAAGTGATTAACATTGCATCTTACCAAGTTAAACCTGGTGATGTAGTAGGTGTTCGTGAGAAATCTAAATCTTTGGAAGTTATTGTTAACTCCGTAGGTGGTGCATCTTCTGCTTATTCTTGGGTTGATTTCAATAAACATCAATTAGAAGGAAGATATTTACAACTTCCTCCAAGAGAAGAAATACCTGAAAACATTAAAGAACAATTGATCGTTGAGTTGTACTCTAAATAATAAATAATTTAAACCTTAAAATATTTAACCTATGGCAATTTTAGCATTCCAAAAGCCTGATAACGTAGTAATGATTCAATCTGATGAATTTGAAGGAAGCTTCGAATTTCGTCCACTAGAACCGGGTTTTGGTCTAACTGTAGGAAATGCATTGAGAAGAATTTTACTTTCTTCTTTAGAAGGATATGCTATTACATCAGTGAGAATTGAAGGTGTTAGTCATGAATTTTCTACCATCAAAGGAGTTGTTGAAGATGTAACAGAAATCATTTTGAAATTGAAACAAGTTCGTTTCAAAAAACAAATTGAGGATGCTGATACTGAAAAAGTAACTATCTCTTTAACTGGAAAAAAACAAGTTAACGCGGGTGACATAGGAAGTTTTGCTTCTGGTTTCCAAGTATTGAATCCTGATCTAGTGATTTGTACTATGGAGAGCTCAGTAAAATTCCAAATGGAAGTTACTATTGAGAAAGGAAGAGGATATGTTGCTGCTGATGAAAATAAAGCTGCTAATACAGCTGCGGGTGCAATTGCAATCGACTCTATTTTTACTCCAATCAAAAATGTTCAATACAGCATTGAAAATTACAGGGTTGAGCAAAAAACTGACTATGAGAAATTAGTTTTAAATATTAAAACTGATGGATCTATTCATCCTAAAGATGCTTTGAAAGAAGCTGCTAAAATTTTGATTCACCATTTCATGTTGTTCTCTGATGAGAAAATTACTTTGGATACTGAAGAAAAATCAGCTGCTGAAGAATTTGATGAGACTTCATTACACATGCGTCAATTGTTGAAAACGAAATTAGTTGACATGGATCTTTCTGTTAGAGCATTGAACTGCTTGAAAGCTGCTGATGTTGAAACTTTGGGTGACTTAGTGTCATTCAACAAAAACGATCTATTGAAATTTAGAAACTTCGGTAAAAAATCATTGACTGAGTTAGATGAGTTAGTATTAACTAAAGGCTTATCATTCGGAATGAACGTTGCGAAGTACTTAGATAAAGAATAAGAGAAGAAGAACAGATTTATATAATTGAGAGATGAGACATTCAAAAAAAGTAAACCATTTGGGCCGTCAGGCTGGTCACAGAAAGCTAATGTTAGCTAATATGGCTGCGTCATTGATTAAAAGCAAAAAAATCAATACAACTGTTGCGAAAGCAAAAGCCCTTAAAAAATATGTAGAACCTTTGATTACAAAATCAAAAACAGATTCTACACATTCAAGAAGAATTGTATTTGGATATTTGCAAGATAAAGAAGCGGTTAAAGAATTGTTTGGTGATGTAGCTTCTAAAATCATGGATCGTCCGGGTGGATACACTCGTATCTTGAAAACAGGAAATCGTTTAGGTGATAATGCAGAAATGTGTTTAATTGAGTTGGTTGATTACAACCAAAACTACAATGGAACAGCTGCTCCAGCTAAAAAGAAAAGCAGAAGAGGTTCTTCTAAAAAGAAAGCTGATAGCGCTTCTGATGCTACTATAGTTGAAGATTCTTCTACTGAAGAAAAAGCACCAAAGGCAAAAAAATCAACTAAAGACAAAAAAGAAGATTAATAGTTGAAAAGTTTTTTAAATAAAAAGGATAAAGTCTCAATACTTTATCCTTTTTTTGTGTCCGCAACCTACAGAAAAAAATAAACATGAAATACGTTCAAAAACAAAAAGCACTTTTAGTACTTCAAGACGGAACAGTATACTATGGTAATGCTGCCGGAAAAATTGGAACTGCAACCGGTGAATTGGCTTTTAATACAGGGATGACAGGGTATCAGGAGATTTTTACTGACCCGTCGTATTTTGGTCAGATTATGCTTACTACCAATGCACATATTGGTAATTACGGGGTTCATAAAGATGAAACAGATTCATCGAGTATCAAAATTTCTGCTTTGGTTTGCAAAAATTTTAGCATTCCTTATTCAAGAACATCTGCTGATCGCTCAATTCAAAAATATTTTGAAGATGAAAATATAGTGGGTATTTGTGATGTTGATACCAGAGCATTGGTTCGTCATATCAGAAGTAAAGGAGCAATGAACGCTATTATTTCTTCTGAGATATTAGATGCTGAAGTATTGAAGAAAAGATTAGCAGAAGTTCCTTCTATGGATGGTTTGGAATTGGCATCGAAAGTATCTACAAAAGAAGCTTATTTCTACGGTAGGGAAGATGCGAAATTTAGAATTGCTGTTTTAGATTTAGGTATTAAAACAAATATTCTTCGCTGTTTTGATGAAAGAGATTGTTATTTGAAAGTTTTCCCTCACAATACTTCACATGAGGAAATGCTGGATTGGAATCCTGATGGAATTTTCTTGTCGAATGGCCCTGGTGATCCTGCAGCTATGCCAGAAGTAATTAAGGAAGTGAAGAAAATTATTGCTGGTAGTTTACCAGTATTTGGAATATGTTTGGGGCATCAAATGATTGGCTTATCATTAGGCTTATCAACTTTTAAAATGCACAATGGCCATAGAGGAATCAATCACCCTATCATCAATTTAGAAACAGGAAAAGGAGAAATTACTTCTCAAAATCATGGTTTCTGTGTGAATATGGAGGAAGCTTTAAAACATGATGATGTAGTAGTTACGCATCGACATTTAAATGATAAAACACTTGCCGGATTGAGGATGAAAAGCAAGAAAGTCTTTTCTGTTCAGTATCATCCGGAATCTAGTCCGGGCCCACATGATTCAAGATATTTATTCGATCAGTTTGTGAAAAATTTAAGTTTAGTAAAACAACAACAATTAGTATAATCTAGGTAATTTATGAGTTACATCGCAAAAGTTGTCGCAAGACAAATCCTGGATTCCCGTGGGAATCCAACCGTTGAAGTGGACGTAATCACTGAACAAGGCGTGTTAGGTCGCGCAGCTGTTCCATCAGGAGCCTCAACAGGTGCTCACGAAGCATGTGAATTGAGAGACAATGATAAAAAAAGATACATGGGTAAAGGAGTGTTGAAAGCAGTTCAAAATGTGAACGGAGCTTTGAATGACCTTTTAGCTGGTAAATATGTTTATGATCAAGAGGAAATTGATCGTGCAATGATTGAATTAGATGGTACTGCAAATAAATCTAGTTTGGGAGCCAACGCAATTTTGGGAGTTTCTTTAGCCGCTGCTAAAGCTGCTGCAGAAAGCGCCGGAATGCCTTTGTACCGTTATGTTGGAGGTGTTAACGCTAACACTTTGCCAATTCCAATGATGAACATCATCAATGGTGGATCACATGCTGATAACAGCATCGACTTTCAGGAGTTTATGATTTTCCCTGCTGGGGCTTCTTCATTCAGCGAATCTTTAAGAATGGGTGTTGAGGTATTCCATAACTTGAAAAAAGTGTTACACGATAAAGGATTATCTACTAACGTAGGTGATGAAGGTGGTTTTGCTCCAAACTTAAAATCAAACGAGGAAGGAATTAAAGTAATTCTTCAAGCGATTGAAAAAGCTGGATACCGTCCGGGAGAAGATATTTTCCTATGTATGGATGCTGCTGCTTCTGAATTTTATATTGAGAAAGAGAAAAAATACCACTTTAAAAAATCATCTGGTGAAAAATTAACTTCATCTGAAATGGTTGCCTTTTGGAAAGACTGGAGCAAAAAATATCCAATTGTTTCTATTGAAGATGGTTTGTTTGAAGACGACTGGAAAGGGTGGGCTGAATTAACTCAGGAAATTGGTGCTAAAACGCAATTGGTAGGTGATGATTTATTCGTTACTAACGTTAAACGTTTGGCTGAAGGTATCAAAAAAGATACTGCTAACTCTATCTTGGTTAAAGTAAACCAAATTGGTTCTTTATCTGAAACTATCAAAGCGGTTGATATGGCACACAGAGCATCTTATACTTCTGTAATGAGCCATCGTTCTGGTGAAACTGAAGATAATACAATTGCTGACTTGGCTGTAGCTTTAAACTGCGGACAAATTAAAACCGGTTCAGCATCTCGTTCTGATAGGATAGCTAAATACAACCAATTGTTGCGTATTGAGGAGCAATTAGGAGTTAATGCTAACTTCTTAGGAAAATCAATGAAGTTTATCAATAAAAAGAAATAAACTGATTTCAAATAAATGAAAAGTCCCTTGTGAAAACAAGGGACTTTTTTTGTTTTTTTAAGAGCTGATTTTAGTCGCTTCTTATTATCTTTCTGACCTATGAAAAAAATCACCGATTATTTAAAAAGCAAACACAGTAATTTTTGTTTGCGTCGTGAACCAGTTGATTTTCCTATGTCTTTCCACGATTCTGTTTTTCACCTAAATGAAAAACATTGGAATGAAGTACAAAAAGGAAGTAATAATTTGTATTTGAAATATGAATATTTGAAAGCAGTAGAGGAATCTCAAGATAATTTGTCGTTTCGTTACATGGTTTTTTATAAAGAAAAAAAGCCAGTAGCTATTGCCTACGTACAGGTGTTACAAGTGAAATGGTCGGATAGTATAAAAGATCAAGATTGTCATCCCCTAAAAGTGGGAAAGAATTTATTAGGTGATAAATCTTCTAAATTTTTGGTTTGCGGTAATGTGTTTTCATCGGGTGAAAATGGTTTTGCACACACCAGTGATTTAAGCGTTGAAGAAGCATATCAGGCCTTAATGAATGGTTTGTATCGATTGCGACGATCAGAGAAAATTCTCGGAGAAGTTTCTTCTGTAATTGTAAAAGAATTTTGGGAAAAGAGTTATGATAAACTGGCGATTATAAAACGTTTCGATTATCGCGATTTTGAAATTGAACCCAATTTGGTTTTGAAAGTGAAAGATAAATGGGAATCTATCACTGGTTATCTCAACGATTTAACCTCTAAATACAAGAAAAAATATAAAGAGGTGATGAAGAAATCATCGACATTAGTCATTAATGAATTGAATGCTGAGGAAATCATCAATCAAAAAGAAAGAATTAAATTTTTATTCGATGCAGTTCATGAAAAAGCCGATTTTAAATTCGGACATTTTGATGCTTCCGGCTTTTATTTTATGAAGAAAAATTTGAAGAAAGAATTTATTTTCCGTGCTTACTATTTAGATAATTTAATGGTTGGATTTGCTGCAATGTTTGTGAATGGAAGTATTTTAGATGCCAATTATGTTGGACTCGATTACGACAAGAATAGAGATTTTGGAGTGTATCATAGAATGCTCTATGATTTCGTAGAAGTGGCTATTGCAAAACAATGCAAAGAGTTATGTTATGGAAGAACAGCTAGTGAAATAAAATCGTCTATTGGTGCTACTCCAGTGAATATGAAAATTTTTATGCGCCACAGAAATACCTTAAGCAATAAGCTTATCAAACCTTTAATTAAATTGATTCAACCAAGTAGTTTTGAAATGCGCAATCCATTTAAAGAAGATAATATTGCAACGATATAGTGATGCGCTCCGCTTAGCACATCCAGCTCAGCTAAGCTTTCAGCTTAGCGGAATCTTTTCTTTAAAATTTTATCTTACTTGATTTATGGAAGCTGAAAGCTTCGGGAAAAGATTCAGCAAAGTTCGTTTCGCTAAACTTAGCAGGGGAGGGGGAATTTACTTACTTATAATTGCGATAGTGATTATTAATGCGTAAAAAATTAGGATGTATTTAATGATTTTTTTTATTTGTTGAGCTTTTACAGTTTTATCTTCCGATTTAAGTCGTAAATAGATTAAAAATGTAAATATTCCAAATGATGCTAGTATAAATAGAATTTCTAAAAGAGATAGAGGTTCATCACTAACTATTTTGGCTTTCAGTTTTTCTTCACTAATGCTATTCTGAATTTTCTCAAGTTGTTCAGAGGTAAGCGATCTTTTTTTCAATTCTTCTTCGGCTGCTAAAACTGCGTTTGGTTGATAATCGTTCCGCAATTCAGTAACAATCTTAATTAATTGTTCATTCGAATTATTTGCCATTCTTTCTGTAAAATCCATAGCTTATCATTATTTTATGATTTACCCCAACAACACCCCCTTCAACTCCTCAAAACTATTCCCAATCAAAATCGCTTTTTTCTCGCGTTTTAAATAGTCTTGTAAGCGTTGAGGAATTTCTACTTTGGCGCTGATTGCTGGTTCAACTACATCGAGGAATTTGGCTGGGTGTGCGGTTTCTAAGAAGATACCTTGTCCGCCATTTTCATTCATCCATTTTTTTAAACCTGCATAACCAATAGCTCCATGAGGATCCATCAAATATTTGAAATTATTGTAAACAGTTTTCATATTTACACGAGAATCTTCGTCGCTGAAAGCATAACCCGCCATATCATTTTTAATGGCTTCTAGATTGTTGTTGTACAATTCTTGAATACGAGCAAAGTTACTTGGGTCGCCAATATCCATTGCGTTGGAAATAGTACTCACGCTAGGTCTCGGGCGATATACTCCGGTTTGTAAAAACTCGGGAACAACATCGTTCGCATTGGTAGAAGCCACAAATTTATTTACCGGTAAGCCCATTCTTTTCGCGAACATACCTGCGGTTAAGTTTCCGAAGTTTCCGCTGGGAATAGAGAACGCCAAAGCTTTCTTTTTGTCTTGTAATTGCTCGTAAGCCCAGAAATAATAAAAAGATTGTGGTAAAAATCTCGCAACGTTGATAGAATTGGCAGAAGATAAATTCATTTTAGAACGAAGTTCAGCATCGTTGAAAGCCAATTTCACCATAGCCTGACAATCATCGAAAGTACCATTCACTTCAAGGGCTCTGATGTTTTGGCCCATAGTAGTCAGTTGCTTTTCTTGAATCTCACTTACTTTTCCTTTAGGATACAAGATCACCACTTTAATTCCTTCCACACCTAAAAATCCGCTCGCCACTGCACTTCCTGTATCACCTGATGTAGCTACTAAAATCGTAACTTCTTTATTTTCATTTCTAACGAAATAGCTTAAATTTCTAGATAAATATCTTGCGCCAACATCTTTGAACGCGCAGGTTGGACCGTGCCATAATTCCAAAGAATAAACGTCTTTTTCTACTTCAACAATGGGAAGCGGAAAGTTTAAAGTTTCTTCTACAATCTCCTGCAATTTGGCGTTGGGAATTTCACCATCGACAAAACGCTTTGCTACTTCGAAAGCGATTTCGTGTAATGGTTTTCCGTTGCCGATTAAGCCTGAAGGTAATGCTTCTATTCTTTCAGGAAAGTATAAACCTTTATCCGGTGCTAATCCGCGAACTACTGCATGTTCGTAAGATACTGCGGGAGAGATTTTGTTGGTAGAGTAGTATTTCATTTTACTAACTTTTTTATTTTGTTTAGTACGTCATTGCGAGGTACCCCGAAGCAAACTTATAATTAGGAGGTTGCTTCGGGGTACCTCGCAATGACGTACTGTGTTTACTGTGCTCCATTTGGATTCACTTTCGACAAGTGAATATTATAATCAATTCCAAAGTTTTTATATACATCACCCATTGCTTTCTTTACTTTTTCTGCTGTTGCTTTTCCTTTGCTTAGTGCAAAAATACTTGGACCAGAACCTGATATAGAACAACCTAAAGCACCTGCTTTTAAGCTTTCTGCTTTCACCTGATCGAAGCCAGGAATCAACATCGAACGAATAGGTTCAACGATCACATCTTGCAGTGAGCGTCCGATCAATTCATAATCTTCACGATACAATCCTGCTACCAATCCGCCTACATTTCCCCATTGCATTACTGCTTTTTTTAGCGGAACACTAATGCGCAAAACTTTACGTGCATCAGAAGTTTTTACTTCAATTTGAGGATGAACTACGGTAGCGTATAGATCGTCGGGAGTATTCAATTTAATGATATCCAGCGGAGAGTAAGAACGTACCAATGTGAATCCTCCACAAAGAGCAGGAGCAACGTTATCGGCGTGTGCTGTGCCCGAAGCCAAACGTTCACCTTCCATCGCGAATTTCACCAATTCCACATCGCTGTAACCTGCATTCAATAATTTATTTAAAGCGGCTACGGCACCTGCAGAACTTGCTGCGCTGGAACCAATTCCGCTTCCTGCTTTAATTCCTTTTTTGATGGTGATTTCCAATCCTTGCTCAATGCCCATATCTTGCAACATCGCTTTGATGGCAACACCTGCAACATTTTTATCGGGATGAGTAGGAAGATCTTCGGCACCGATCATTTTGTTGATGATGATCTCTGTACCTGCTATTTTTTTTAGTGTGACTTCGTCGCCCGGTTGTTCCAAAGCAAAACCCAAAACATCAAATCCGCAGCCCACGTTGGCAACAGTTGCCGGAGCGAAAACGGTAATACAATCACTTTCTTTTGTCATGTCTCTTTTTTGTGTGCTTGTCATCCTGACGAAGGAAGGAACTAATGTGTAGGACGATAGTTTCTTCGGAGTACCTCAGAATGACAATGGTATTAATCTCTATTTGCTACACGAATAATATCTGCGAAAACTCCGGCTGCGGTAACTTCGGCACCGGCACCGGCACCTTGAATTACCAATGGTTGCTGCGCATATCGGTCGGTGTAGAAAGATACAATATTGTCTTTTCCTTGTAAGTTGTAAAAAGGATGTGTGCTATCTACCGCTTCTAATTTCACGAAAGCAGTTTTGCCATCGTAGCCACCAATCACGCGTAATTTTTTACCGGCTGCATTGGCATCGGCATACATCTTTTGGAAAGTAGTTTCGTGCTTTTGCAGTTCAACGAAGAAGTCGTCTACCGACTTCGCATCGAAACAGCTTTGAGGCAAGAAACTTTCTACTTTAATTTCGTCCATTTCCATGCGGTATCCGCTTTCACGAATCAAGATCACGATTTTGCGTTTCACATCGGTACCACTTAAATCGATACGTGGATCGGGTTCGGTGTAGCCTTCTTTCTGCGCGATTTTCACAATGTCGTGAAATTTCACTTTGTCGTTAAAGCTATTGAAAATAAAGTTTAATGAGCCTGAAACAACACCTTCAATTTTATTGATTCTATCGCCACTTGCAATCATGTCGTTCAAGGTTCCAATTACAGGTAAGCCTGCGCCTACGTTGGTTTCGAACAAGAACAGAGCACGATTTTTAAGTGCCAGAGATTTTAATTTTTTGTAGTTATCGTATTCAGATGAACAAGCTACTTTGTTGGCTGTTACTACAGAAACGCTATTTGATAACAACTCTGCATATACATTTGCTACATCGTAATTGGCAGTAACATCAACAAATACAGAGTTTCTTAGATCCAGATCTTTGATTGTAGTGATGAATTTTTTCATATCGAAAGTTTCACCTTTAGCCGCAATATCTTCTTTCCATGAATCGAGGCTCAATCCGTTTTCGTCGCTCAACAACATTTTTTTGCTGTTCGCCAATCCAACTACATTCACATCGATGTGTGCATTTTTCAATAAAACAGCTTTTTGTTTTTTGATTTGCTCAACCAATGTTCCACCCACGTTACCAACGCCAACGAGGAAGATATTTAATTTTCTGTTTTCCGATTCGAAGTGACGTTCGTGTAACACGTTCAAAGCTTTCTTCACATGTTTTTTCTCGATCACTACAGATATATTTCTTTCTGAAGAACCTTGAGCGATAGCGCGAATGCTCACACCGTTGCTACCCAGAGCACTCATCATTTTTCCTGACACACCTACTTGTCCGCTCATTTTCTCGCCCACCAAAGCTACGATCGCCATGTCTTTTTCCACTTTCAACTCATCGATTCTACCTAAAGAAATTTCATATTCAAATTCTTTCGACACTGCTTTTTGTGCTTCTTCAACGCTTGCATCATCAATAGCCAGAGTTATAGAATGTTCGGATGAAGATTGCGTGATCAAAATAACATTCACCGCTTCTTTCGCCAAAGCGCCAAACAAACGTGAAGCAATACCAGGAATACCGATCATTCCCGAACCACTTAAGCTCACCAATGAAATGTTTTCAATTGAAGTAATTCCTTTGATTGGTTGATCGGTATCGGCAGTCGGACAAATCAATGTTCCTTTGTCCTGTGGAGCAAAAGTATTCTTAATCAACACCGAGATATTTTTCTTCAATACCGGCTGAATTGTAGGAGGATAGATCACTTTGGCACCAAAGTGAGAAAGCTCCATTGCTTCCAAATACGAGATTCTTTCGATAGGGAAAGCAGAAGTTACTTTGCGAGGATCGGCAGTCATCATACCACTTACATCGGTCCATATTTCCAGCATTTCAGCATCTAAAGCTGCAGCATAAATTGCAGCGGTATAATCAGATCCTCCACGACCTAAAGTAGTAGCTTCGTTTGTTTCTGTAGAAGCTACAAAGCCCGGAGCGACATATAATTTTTCTTTTTTGAAAGCCTTTTTGATGTTTTCATTTGTCAACTCAAAATTTACAGCAGCGTTGCCGAAATTGCGGTTGGTTTTAATCAGTTCTTTTGAATCCAATAATTCAGCTTCCATAAAGGTAGCAATGATTACAGAAGAAAGTTGTTCGCCAAACCCAACAATAAAATCGCTGGTTTTATTAGTCAATTCACGAATTAAGAAAACACCATTTAAGATATCTTCCAATTGGTTGAACATCACTTTAACGTTAGCGATAAGGCTGCTTTGTTTGTCGATCGACAACAATTCGCGAATGGCAATAAAGTGACGGTCTTCTAACTGACGCACAATTTCTTGGTAAGACTCGTCGCCTTTTTCAGCAAGTTTGCTCGCTTCAATTAATTTGTTGGTAACACCACCCAGCGCCGAAACCACACAAATAATGTCGTGTCTAGAGCTTTTGTCTTTAACAATAGCAGTTGTTTTTTTTATCGCATCTGCTGTGGCAACCGAAGTGCCTCCAAATTTTAAAACCTTCATTGAAATGGAATTTGTGCGAAAATAAACAATTCACTTGTTCTTTTCTAAAGAAGTTGGGGATAAATGAAGGTGGAGGGTGGTAAGGGTTTTCATTAGATAAGATGATTTACGAAAACGCTCAAAGTGTGGGATATGGCTTATTTCACGATCGTTGTAACAATTTCGTAATTTAATATTGGTAGAAAATACTTTTTGTTTTGTGTTTCAACGTAGAAATTTAATGCTCCTTGTTGCTGAAGATTTTCAACATTCACATATTGTTCATGTGCTGAATTTATGATGCAAAATTCGGCCCCATATAAGGTGAAAAACTCATTTTTTTTATCAATTCGTACTTCCAAATCATAAGAATATTCATCTACAACTAATTTCACATTACTCATTTTTTTTGAAGTTTTAAAATTGAAATTATTTAAACCTATTCCCTCTTTTTTAAAGTACTGAATAGAGGGGGAGGGCTTTATTCCAAGTATTTTAGTGATAAATCTATTTCCGCTTATTTCAAGATCAATAGATTCCATAGATTCATCCTCAAATTGAAATTGAAGAGAAATTTTATTGGGTTTATTTTTTAATAGAAGGAACTCGGGAAAGGAGTCTTTTCCGCTGATTAAAATTAAATGAGTGATTTCTTTAGTGTTTTTAAGATCAATGGGCTGTGTGTTTTCCCAAGTGTAATCATTTTTTAGAAATAGATGATATATTCCACCATGGTTTCCAAAAGTTAGATATTTATCTGTGATTTTCGAGTCATCATTAATTTTTTCAATCGAATTATCATTTATGGTCTTTAAACGAATTGTTTTCACTTCACTTTTTTGATGAAGAATATTTTGCGTTATTATTTTTGCCTTTAAATCATTAGCTACTCCTGATAAATGTTGCATAGGAGCTATATAGAAACAGTTAAGAACAAATCTGTTCTTCGGGTAATTATTCCATAATTCGAATTTTTTATCTTTCATTTTAATTTTCAAACTATCGGTATGACTATCATTGTTGATGAAAATAACTTTTTTACCATCTTTGATCATATCTTTTATCATTAGGCAATAAATTTCAGTTATTTCATCTTGTGTTGAATTTTCTTTATTTTCTCTGTAATATCTTGGATTTATTTTGGTTCCATAAAATGGTTTTAGGTAATTGGGAGCTTTTAAATCATAGTTTAAGTATATGTTATTGGGAATAAAATCATAGTAATTTTCGACTATTTCTTTTTTTGTTTCTCCGTAAGGTGAAATCAATTTAAGAGAATTATTTTCTATGATATATCTTGAATGTATGTAGGGATAGCAATTATATAATCTAAAAGAAAGATCTCTCTCATCGTGGAATTTATAAGGATTAAAAACAACCATATCTAGATTGTATTTTACCCCTAGTGTTTTATATAGAAGATATGATTGATGCATTCCGTATCCTCCCACACCAAAATTAATACATTCGATGCTATCTATTTTTAATGCCCTAAGTTGTCTGTTAACAAGTTCAACAAAATTAAGCGAATCGGAGACTTCTGAGCCTCTTACGGTGGAGCAACCAAAAAAGCCAATTCGATAGATGTTTTTTCGGGACTTTTTTTCTGAAAAATCTAAATAAGATGCAACGGGTTTGTCTTTTGGAATTTGTGCCCAACCAAGATTCAATATATCCTGGTTCGAAAGTTTTGGAGGATTGGGAAGTTCAGTTTCTGTATAGAATTGTAACCCTCTTAAAGAATATTTATAGTAGCCGTAGTAAATTCCGAAAATTAAGAAAGACCAAAACAATATAAGGATAGTGTAAAAAGTTATTTTTTTTTTCTTTGCAGAATTATTTGTACTCTTCGGAAAAGGTGTAGTAACCATTATTGTTATTTTGTTAAATACGGTGCAAAGATAAAATTATAATGCATTTTATGAATTATTAAAGTGTTGAAAAAATGCTATTATTGTAGTATGAAATTGAATTATTATCCATGAAAATATTAGGAATCTCAGCTTTTTATCATGATTCTGCAGCAGCTATTATTGGAAACGGAGAAGTTATTGCAGCTGCGCAGGAAGAAAGATTTACCAGAAAAAAGCATGATCCGGGTTTCCCTGCAAATGCAATTAAATATTGTTTAGAAGAAGCAGGTGTTACGATTGATGAACTTGATGCTGTTGTGTTTTATGATAAACCTCTTCTTAAATTTGAAAGACTTTTAGAGACTTATTATGGTTTTGCACCTGTTGGGGTGAGTTCTTTTGTTACATCTATTCCAACATGGATAAAGGAAAAGATGTTCTTAAAAAAATTAATTAAAGATGAATTGAAAGGAGTAGGGGAATACGATGTGAAAAAATTGAAATTAATTTTTCCAGAACACCATTTATCTCATGCGGCAAGTGCCTACTACCCCTCATCTTTTGATGATGCGGCAATTTTAACTATTGACGGAGTAGGAGAATGGGCAACGGCTTCTATTTGTCATGGTAAAGGTGGCAAAATCTCTGTATTAAAAGAATTACAATTTCCACATTCAGTTGGTTTGTTATATTCTGCGTTTACCTATTTTCTTGGATTTCGAGTTAATTCAGGTGAATATAAGTTGATGGGGTTGGCTCCGTATGGAAATGCTGATTCGGAAGCAGTGAAAAGTTATGTGAAAAAAATTAAGGATGTTTTGATTGATTTAAAAGAGGATGGATCAGTGTGGTTGAATCAAAAGTACTTCACTTATGCAACAGGTTTGAGAATGGTTCCTGATCAACGTTGGGAAAAATTATTTGGTTTTCCTCGTCGCCAAGGAGAAGCTGCTTTAGAACAGCATCATTGCGATTTAGGTGTGGCCATTCAGATTGTTACTGAAGAAATTGTAATTAAAATGGCGCAGGAAGCAAAAAGATTAACTGGCTCAGAGAATCTGTGTATGGCGGGAGGAGTAGCTTTGAATTGCGTAGCAAATGGAAAAATTCAGAATGAAAATATATTTAAAAATTATTTTATTCAACCTGCAGCTGGTGATGCTGGCGGAGCTTTGGGATGTGCTTTAGCTGCTTATTATATTTATTTTGGTGAGGAAAGAAAAGTAGATAAGAACCTTTTGGATTCCATGAAGGGAAGTTATTTAGGTCCGGAGTCTTCTGAACGAGAAATTGAATTGGCCATTAAGAAGCATAAGGCTAGCTACAAAAAGTACGATTCGTTTGATGAACTAACAGAAGACGTTGCGGGTTATTTAGCTGAAGGAAATGTAATTGGCTGGCATCAGGGGAGGATGGAGTTTGGTCCTAGAGCATTAGGCAATAGAAGTATAATAGGAGATGCAAGAAATTCAGAAATGCAGAAGAAATTGAATTTAAAGATAAAATACAGAGAAAGTTTCAGACCCTTTGCACCGTCGGTTTTGGCAAGTGATTGTGAGGAATATTTTGAACATAAAGGAAACTCACCATACATGCTTTTAGTTCATCCCGTGAAGGAATCAAGAAGAATTCCTTATCCAGCGGGATATGAAAAATTTGGTTTAAAAGAAAAACTATATCACAACAGATCCGATATTCCATCTATTACTCATATCGATTATTCAGCTAGAATACAGACCGTACATAAAGAAACCAACGAAAGATATTGGAAATTAATACAGGCGTTTAAAGAGAAAACGGGATATGGTTTGATTGTTAATACCAGTTTTAATGTTAGAGGGGAACCTATTGTTTGTACTCCTGAAGATTCATATAAATGCTTGATGAGAACAGAAATGGATTTTTTAGTGGTTGGAAATTATGTTTTCAATAAAAAGGATCAGCCAGCATGGAAAGAGGGCGCAGAGTGGAAACTAGAATATGTTTTAGATTAAAAAATAATTTATGGAGTTTTTAAAAGATTTTTGGTTGTTCTTAAAAGAGAGAAAAAAATTCTGGCTTGTGCCAATGATTCTTGTGTTATTACTGATTGGTGCATTGTTGGTTTTTGGTGGATCGAGTGCTGTAGCGCCGTTTATTTATACCTTATTTTAAGATGAAAATAGCTGTTGAAAAAAGTAAAGTGAATGAAACCATAGGTGTTTTATCGTTGGCATGTATTGTTTTACAGATTGCTTTTTCTGATCAATTAATAAAAAGTGAATGGGCGCATAACTATATGTTTGCCTTGATTGCGGGAGTTTTTTTGGCGATAACATTATTTTCTTCTGGAGTAGTGGGCTTTGCTTTGTTAGTAGCGAATTTTATTTTTAAGGATTTTGCTCCCAATTGGTTTCTTGCTATTATTGGTGGTGTGCTGATAATATTTTCATTTTTCCCCATTAAATTGGATCAACTGATTTCTTATTTGTGGTTGAAATTAGGAGAAGGCATGGGGTTTATAATGTCGAAGTTGGTATTGGGTTCGGTGTTTTATGTTTTGGTATCACCTCTTTCGATTGTGTTTCGTCTTTTTAATAAAAATCATTTGAAATTAAATCGTTCCGGAAATTCTTATTATGTGGAAAGAAACCACGAATTTAAAAAAAAGGATTTGGAGAATATTTGGTAGTAGTTTTATTTCAATAATTTTTGATTCACAATAAACTGGGCCAATTCTTTAGAGTACATTACGGCACCGCTTGTGTTTAAGTGGAATCTGTCAAAAAACCATTTCTTGTCTAAATACTTCGTATCCCTATTTACATATAGAACTGCATTTTTGTAAGGTTTAATAAGTTCGAGGATTCTATTATTAAAAGTATCATCGGTTATATAGTAATTTGGAGGACTCACCAACAACAATTGGATATTGTTTTGTTGGCAGATTTTTACAATTGATAGAAATTTATTGACATATTTTTTGTTTTCATTTTGCACCATATATTTTTTAAAAGGCTTCAACGTCAGTGTATCATAAGTTAAAGAAATATCTTCTCTAGGTAGAGGGCCAAATTCGTCGAAGTGGGGATAAAGTTTTTGATTTCTTTCGGCATATTTTCGTCCTAGATCACATTTTTTATAAAAGAAGGAACGGGATAAAGAATAATATTTATACCCTTCTTTTTCATTGATTTCATCTCTTATATCGCTGTATTTGGCCCATGGATAAAGAAAGTCTAAACGGAAAGTGATAAATGTATCTATGAAAAATTCTTGGTGTTCGTCTAAAGGAAGAATAATCATTTTAGGGTGGCAATCATTTTTCAATAATAGCTTCAGCATAAATTCATGAAAAAAAACATCGGTTCCTTGGTAGCCATAATTGTAGACGGATGCTTTAGTGATGTCGTGGATTTCTTTCCCTTTAACAGTATTGAAGGATCTCGATGAGCCTAGAATAATAATGTTGGATTTTTCATTGTGGGTTAATATTTTACCCAATCGGTTATCGTGCTGCCATTTGTTAACAAAGTGAGAGAGTACTTCTGCTAATGTAAAATCAAGAGCGAAAATTAGCGCTACAAAAATGGAGAATCGTATGATGAATTTTTTTAAAGTCATTTTTAAAATTGAAAATAAATAAATTCGAAGGTTTCTGATTTAGATAAAAATAAAATGCTAAAGCATAGCATGATATAAATGCCCCATCTCACAAATGAAAATCTAATGAAATCAATTTGTAGAGGATGATTTTTTTTACGTTGAATCCACTCAGGAATTATCAGCATCATAATCAATCCTAAGGGTAAAATACTGGCATTGGGTTTACTTAAAAGTGAAGGGCCGAAAATGTTTTTAACGTAGATTATCGCTTCGGTTAAATTTTTTGCTCTGAAGAATATCCATGCTAAACACACTAAGCTAAATGTGAATAAAATTTGAATGGTTTCAACTATAGAAGGTAGGATAGTATTTTCTCCTGCAATTTCAGTTTTTTGTCGCGTTTTCTTCAGAAGCAATAAGGGTAGAAAAAACAAGGCATGTAAAAATCCCCATATAATAAAATTCCAGCTCGCACCATGCCAGAAACCACTCACCAAGAAGATAATAAATGTGTTGCGGATACTTAGTTGTAAAGAACCTTTACTGCCACCTAAAGGAATATATAAGTAATCTTTAAACCATGATGACAGAGAGATATGCCATCTTCTCCAGAATTCAGCAATGCTTCGGGAAAAATAAGGGAATTTAAAATTTTGTAGGAGTTCGTAGCCAAAGAGTCGGGCGGTTCCTAATGCGATATCTGAATATCCTGAAAAGTCACCATAAATTTGAAATGCAAAATAAACGGTACCCAGAGCCAATGTGCTTCCTGAGGCAGTTTCTGAATTAGCGAAAATTTCGTTTACTATTCCAGCACAATTATCGGCAATTACAATCTTTTTGAATAATCCCCAAAGAATCTGACGTAAACCGTCTTTAGCTTTATCATAATTAAAAATTCTTTTTTCTTTTATTTGTGGTAAGAGGTGGGTAGCTCTTTCAATAGGGCCAGCAACTAATAGAGGAAAGAAGCTTACAAAAAGTGAATAGTCAACAAAATTTCTTTCCGATTTAATTTTGTTGTTGTAGATATCAATTACGTATGATAAACCATGAAAAGTGTAAAAGGAAATACCAACAGGTAAAATTATTTTTAGCGACCAAAAATTACTTTGAACCCCCATTAAAGATAGTCCGCTGGCAAATGATTCGATAAAGAAATTGTAGTACTTAAATACTCCTAAAAACCCGAGGTTAACGATAATACTCAGCCAAAACCAAAACCGTCTTTCTTTGGGGTTTTTCGAATCACTTATTTTAATTCCGGTATAAAAATCCAGACCAGTGGAGAATACTAAAAGAAAGAGAAATCGCCAATCCCACCATGAATAAAAAACGTAAGAGGCAACTAGTAGCAATATATTTTGAGCACGAAATGATCGATAAAAAACCAACCAAAAAAGAAAGAAAACAATAGGAAGAAAAAGAGCATATTCTAAAGAGTTAAAAAACATCTTTATTAATCATTTAGTTTTAAAACCGCCATGAATGCCGATTGCGGAATTTCTACATTAGCGAACTGACGCATTCTTTTCTTTCCTTCTTTTTGTTTTTCAAGCAATTTACGTTTACGTGAGATATCACCACCATAACATTTTGCAGTAACATCTTTGCGTAAAGCTTTTATTGTTTCACGAGAGATAATTTTAGCACCAATAGCGGCTTGAATAGGTATTTCGAATTGTTGACGAGGAATTAATTCTTTCAGTTTAGCACATATTTTTTTACCAAAATTGTAAGCATTATCTGCATGAATTAAGGAGGAAAGCGCATCCACTATTTCACTGTTCATCAAGATATCCATCTTCACCAAATTACTGCGTTTGTAGCCAGCAGGGTTATAATCGAAAGAGGCATAGCCTTTTGAAATAGATTTCAATCTATCGTAGAAATCGAAAACGATTTCGGCCAAAGGCATTTCAAAGCTAAGTTCTACACGGTCGGTAGTTAAGTAAACCTGATTTTTTAAAAAACCTCTTTTTTCTACCGCTAAGTTCATGATAGCACCCACGAATTCAGATTTGGTAATTACCTGAGCGTTAATGATAGGTTCTTCTACATAATCGAGATGATTAGGAGAGGGTAATTCGGTTGGGTTATTTACAATTATTTTTTCGCCTTTTGTGGTGTAAGCATAGTATGATACGTTGGGAACGGTAGTGATAACCGTCATATTGAACTCGCGTTCCAAGCGCTCCTGAATAATTTCCATGTGCAACATACCCAGGAATCCGCAACGAAAACCAAAACCTAATGCGGCAGAAGATTCTAATTCAAAAGTTAAAGAAGCATCGTTCAACTGTAGCCTTTCCATAGAGGCACGAAGTTCTTCGTAATCTTCAGTGTCTACAGGATAAATACCTGCAAATACCATTGGTTTTACATCTTCAAAACCATCGATTGCTTTTTCACACGGACGATCTTTGTTGGTAATAGTATCACCCACTTTTACATCTTTCGCCACTTTAATACCTGAAATAATATAACCCACATCACCCGTTTTAATAACATCGCGAGCTTCTTGATTTAATCTTAATACACCTATTTCATCAGCAAAATATTCTTTACCTGTGTTTACAAATTTTACCGGGTCTCCCTTGCGAATTTCACCATTCACCACTTTGAAATAAGCTTCAATACCGCGAAAAGAATTGTACAATGAATCGAAAATCAATGCTTGAAATGGAGCTTGCGGATCACCTACAGGAGCAGGAACACGTTGAATAATAGCAGCCAAAATATCCATTACTCCTAATCCGGTTTTACCAGATGCCGGAATAATATCTTCACGTTTACAGCCAATTAAATCAACTATTTGATCTTTTACTTCCTCGGGCATAGCGCTAGGAAGATCAATTTTATTGAGAACAGGAATGATCTCCAAATCATTGCCTAAGGCTAGATACAGGTTTGAAATGGTTTGTGCCTGAATACCCTGTGCGGCATCAACGATTAACAATGCGCCTTCACAAGCAGCAATAGAACGAGAAACTTCATAGGAAAAATCCACATGACCAGGAGTGTCAATCAAATTCAAAACATATTTCTTTCCTTCGAAAGTATAATCCATTTGAATGGCGTGACTTTTAATTGTAATTCCACGTTCACGTTCGATATCCATATCGTCGAGCGTTTGCGCAACAAGATTTCTTTTGTCAACAGTACCTGTGTATTCTAATAGTCTATCAGCGAGAGTACTTTTCCCGTGATCAATATGAGCGATTATGCAAAAATTTCTGATGTGTTCCATACTTCACTTTACAAGAGGGGCGAAAATACGAATTGTTTTGCAATGTATGAACAGGCTTTTTTGGGATTTATTAACGAATGCAGTATGTTTGTGCAACTTATAAAAAATCATTCTCCGTGAAAGTTATAGAACACCTTAATAAAGCTAAGTCCACGCTGTTTTCATTTGAAATTCTTCCTCCCTTAAGAGGGAAAGGAATTCAAGGTATTTATGATGGAATTGACCCTTTGGTTGAATTTAATCCGTCATTCATTAATGTTACCTATCACCGTGAAGAATATGTTTACAAAAAGCGTGAGAAAGGTTTTTTAGAAAAGGTGGCTGTAAAGAAAAGGCCAGGAACAGTGGGGATTTGTGCCGCTATTCAGTATAAATACAAAGTAGATGCTGTGCCACATATCATTTGTGGTGGCTTTAGTAAAGAAGAAACAGAAAATGCATTGATAGATCTTTACTTTTTGGGGATTGACAATGTTTTAGCATTGAGAGGTGATGCTTTGAAGACGGAATCGTCTTTTAGTCCGGATCCAAACGGACATGCATATGCCGTTGATCTGGTAAAGCAAATCGTTAATTTGAATAAAGGGAAATATCAAGAAGAAGATTTAAAGAATCCTATTGCTACTAACTTTTGTATTGGTGTGGCTGGATATCCTGAAAAACATTTAGAAAGTCCGAATCCGAATATGGATTTACAATATGTTAAAGAAAAAGTAGATGCCGGTGCAGAATATATTGTAACACAATTGTTTTACGACAATAGTAAATACTTTGATTTTGTGGAGCGTTGCAGAGCAGCGGGCATAACAGTTCCAATCATTCCGGGCATTAAACCAATAGCCAATTTGAATCATATTCAAATGTTGCCAAGAACTTTTTTTATTGATTTTCCAGATCCTTTGATGAAAGAGTTGTTGAAATGTAAAACGGATGAGGAAGTAAAAGCCTTAGGAGTAGAGTGGGGAATTCAACAATGTAAAGAGTTGAAAGCGGCTGGTGTTCCTGCATTACATTTCTACACTATGGGTAAATCAGAAGGAACAAAAAAGATCGTACAAGGAGTTTTTTAATCCTTTCAGTCATTTTAATGCCTTTCGTATCTTTTAAAAATACAAATACCTTTTATAAGGTTCAGGGCAAAGGCAAAACCAATGTGGTTTTGCTGCATGGTTTTTTAGAATCTTCTGAAATTTGGAAAGAGTACAGCAAGGCTTTATCGAAACATTTTACCGTAATTTCTATTGATTTATTAGGTCATGGAAACTCACAAAGTGTGGGCTATGTTCATACTATGGATGAAATGGCGGAGGCTGTGAATACGGTTTTGAAAGAATTAGACGTGAGAAAAGTAGTGTTAGTGGGACATTCATTAGGTGGTTATGTGAGTTTGGCATTTGCAGAAAATTATCCCGATAAAATGAAGGGCTTGTGTATGTTTAATTCAACAGCTCTTTCCGATTCGGAGCAAAAAAAGGAAGATCGCAAACGAGCTGTTGAAGTGGTAAAGCAAAATCATGAACTGTTCATTAAGGTTGCTATTCCTAATTTGTTTGCTGATCAAGAAAGACATGCCAAAGAGATTAAGCGAATTTTGAAATTTGCTTTGAAAACCAGCAAGCAAGGTGTGATTGCGGCGATAAGCGGAATGATGCAAAGACCCAATAGGGAAATCATTTTGAAATTTGTTCCGTGCTCAACATTTTATGTGATAGGGAAAAGAGACATGGTTGTTCCTTATGAAGTAGCTATTGAACAAAGTCAATTGAATGAAAATGGTAGTTATTACCTGTCTGAAGAAGGAAGCCATATGTGTTTCTTTGAAGATCCACAGGCGTATTCACATCTCAAAAAATTCATTGCTTCTTGCTAGTCTTTTTTGTCTAAAAAAGCATTCCAACCCTGAGCTTTTAATTCGTGTTTAGAGCCATCTTTGGCCACTAAATAATAGCCATTATTCTTGGGCGTGAAATGCCCAATCACAGTTACTAAAGGATTGTTTTTAATTTTATCGTAATCGGCCATGTTGATGGCAAAAAGCAATTCATAATCTTCTCCACCACTTAATGCAGCAACGGTTGGATCAATACCAAATTCCATTGCTCTTTCAAAGGTTTGTGGATCGATTGGAATTTTTTCTTCAAAGAGTTCAATACCCAATCCAGACTGAGAGCAAAGGTGAAAAATTTCGGAAGCTAAGCCATCTGAAATATCAATCATTGCAGTTGGTTTTATATTCAAATCCCGAAGCATTTGGTAAACATCAGCACGAGGTTCCGGTTTTAACTGACGTTCTAAAATGTAGTCATTGCCATCTAATTCAGGTTGTACTTTCGGACTTTCAACGAAGATTTGTTTTTCTCTTTCCAATATTTGTAATCCCATGTATGCTCCACCCAAATCACCACTCACTACTAAAAGATTACTTTCTTTTGCCCCATTTCTGTAAACCAAATCGTTATCGTTAGCAACACCAATGGCAGTAATGCTAAGCGCTAAGCCGCTTTTAGAAGAGGTGGTGTCGCCGCCCACCAAATCAACTTTATAATTTTTGCAGGCCAAAAAAATTCCAGAGTACAATTCTTCCACAGCTTCTAATGAGAACCTGTTTGAAATGGCAATGGATACAGTAATTTGTTTCGGTTCAGCATTCATTGCGTAGATATCGCTTAAATTTACTGCAACAGCTTTGTATCCGAGGTGTTTCAAGGGAACATATGATAAATCAAAATGAATGCCCTCCATTAACATATCGGTACTTATTACGGTACGTTTTCCTTCACTATCGATAACAGCAGCATCATCGCCAATTCCCTTGAGTGAGGATTGATTTTGAATGGTAACGTTTTTTTTAATGAGGTCTATCAAACCAAATTCACCTAATTCGGAAAGTTCTGTACGATTGTCTTTATTTTCAAACATGGAGCTAAATTAAGAAATAAACTATAATGCTTTTGCCTTCCAGGTTTTCGAATTAATTTGTTCAAATGTGTGGTTGTTCATTCCCCATGAGTCCTTGTTTTTATAAGGAATATTATATCCACTTTGCAGTTGTTTAATTCTTTCGTCGCTACCATGCGTTTTATTGGCCCCATTGATCAATGATTCCTTATGATCAAGGTGGTAGTGATGACCTAATGCAATTGGTTTTAATCCTGAATGTTTTAGGTTTTTTAAACCATTGTCATCAACGCCATTTCTTACGTCGGTAAGGCTTTCATCGTATCCTGTTGATGTGATCCAGTTGTCTCTGTGTGTCATCACAAAATTGCCTACTACACTTTCTAAACTAAATGGTGCAGCAGCACTAGAAAGTATAATGTTTTCATTGCTTAAAAATTCTGTAGTTATAGTTTCACCTTGCCAGTTAATATTGGTGTAATGACTACCGTAAATATTTTTTTTGCTCAGAGTTTCCAACGAAATATCTAATCCTAAAAGAACATCAGCATTAATTAAAGCGATGAATTCTCCTGAACTTTTGCGTATTCCAAGGTTTTTAGCGAAATATTCCAGAATAGGGAAATTGGTTTTTGCTCCAAACTGTTTATGGACTTCGTTAGGAACAATAAATAACTTGCAATTGGGATATCTTTCGGCCATCCAAATGGTGTCGCTGGGTTTATCTTCCAGAGGATTCCATTCAATATAAATCAATTCAGCGCTGGGAAAACGAGATAAATTCCAATCGATGCTAGTTTTTAGTCGTAAAGAAAAGTCGCCACCGTAATTATCGTTTCTTCCAACAACAACAATAGAAAGAGATTTTACTTTTACTTTTTCAGAAGAGTCTATGTTTTTTTTTAGTTCCCATCTTCTTTTATTCAGTTTGTGTTTAAAAACACGAAACCTCCATTCAAATGCTGCTGAAATTTTTTTTAACATATACCTGTATATTGCGCGAATTTAACTAATAAATCTATTGAAATACAATATTGTTTTTTTTCTTGCATTGATAAAAATCAGGTGCTTTCCGACGTTTTTTTTTATATTTGCAGCACTTAAATTAAGGTAGATGGAACTGAATTTTAAAAAAGTTTTCGAAAAAGACGGGTATGTTATCGTTCGAGGAATGTTCTCGAGGGATGAAATCAAAAAAATGCGAGAAGGGATAGAAAGGAGTTTGAAGGAAAATATTGATTCTGATATACTTTCAAATCCTTATTTACATCATATTCCTACAGATGAAAGAGTTTTGAAAGTTTATAAATATTTGTTGGATACTGATAAACCTTGTTGGTGGGGTGAAGGAAATTGGCGTGTTGATAATGTTGCTCTTGGCTGGCATAAAGATAATGCTCAGCGCTTTTGTCCTGGCGCTCCTGATTGGAAAGAACCTTATACAGTGATTCGTTCTGGCATATATCTGCAAGATCATAAAAATTTCTCAGGAGGTCTTTCCATTCGTGCAGGTTCACATAAAATATGTAATACAGATACTGGTGAATTGAGATATTTTGACTCTGAACCGGGTGACATGGCATTTTGGGAGCAAACCATTACTCATTCTGGTGGAGGAAGGATCACAAAGTGGTTTCCCAATAAATTGATTGATCCACACGAATATTGGCAATATCCAGATAGTAAATTTAGACCTTATCCAAATGAGGCTAGAATGGTGATATTTATGAATATGGGTAGGAGAGACCAATGTTTAACAAGACATTTGAATTATCTTAAAACCAGAACAGATATTGTTAGAATTTGGCAGAATACAGAATACCAACAAGAGTATCTTGATAAGGCAAAAGATAAATTAGATATAATTCAGATTGCGAATGAAGTAAAGGGATGGGATTTAAGTAAATTAAGTCAGAGACATCACTGCTTGCCTTATGTTCCGATTTTTTTAAATGATGAATTTAAAAAATCTGTTGGTTGGAAAGATTATCATAAGGAGTAAGAATAATAGATAATTAATTATTTTTGGAATCCTTTCTCTAAAGAGGGAAAATATAAAACGTATTTATAATGCTTGATTTAAACGGAAAGTCGATATTAATCACAGGAGGAACGGGTTCTTTGGGTAAGCACCTAACCAAAAATATTTTAGAAAGATGGCCTAATGTTAAACGTTTGGTGATTTTTTCTCGAGATGAACAGAAGCAATTTCAAATGAATCAGGAGTTTTCTGATTCTCAGTATCCGGCAATTAGGTATTTTATTGGAGATGTAAGAGATGTAGAAAGGTTGAAAATGGCTTTTAAGGGAATACAATATGTAATTCATGCAGCGGCAATGAAACATATTCATATTGCTGAATACAATCCGATGGAATGTGTTAAAACAAATGTATTAGGAGCAGAAAATGTGATAAGCGCTGCGTTGGAAATGGGAGTAGAAAATGTTGTTGCGCTTTCCACTGATAAAGCTGCTGCCCCAATAAACCTTTATGGAGCAACAAAGTTATGTTCCGATAAATTATTTGTTTCAGCAAATAATATAAAAGGAAAAAATCCTATAAAATTTTCAGTGGTTCGTTACGGTAATGTGATGGGATCAAATGGATCTGTAATTCCCTTTTTCATGAATAAAAGAAAAGAGGGTGTATTACCAATTACTAATCCTGAAATGACAAGGTTTAATATTTCACTTCAGGGTGGAGTTGATATGGTATTTCACGCAATGGATAGTGCATGGGGTGGGGAAATTTTTGTGCCTAAAATTCCATCTTATTTGATTACTGAGGTGGCAAAAGCTATTGCGCCAGAATGTAAAATTGAGATTATAGGTATTCGTCCTGGGGAGAAATTACATGAGGAAATGATTACTGAATCTGATTCATTTACAACATATGATTTAGGAAAATACTATGCCATAATTCCTCAACTTCCTACATGGAATTTAAAGGAATATATTGAGCATTTTAAAGCTAAACAAGTAACTTCTGGTTTTAAATATAGTTCTAATAATAATACCGAGTGGGTGACAGCAAAAGAATTAAGAGAATTAATTAAATTGCATGTAGATTCAACATTTGAATAATAATGAAAGCAATACCCTACGGAAAACAGGAAATCACTCAACAAGATATTGATGCAGTAATTAAGACATTAAAGTCAGATTTCCTTACTCAGGGTCCTCAAATTGCTGAATTCGAAAATAAATTTGCTGAATATATTGGTGTGAATTACGCAGTGGCGGTGTCTAATGGTACAGCTGCTTTGCATTTATGTGCAATGGTACTGGATATTAAGCCAGGGGATAAAGTGATTACTACTCCCATCACTTTTGCTGCTTCTGCCAATTGTGTTAGGTATTGTGGTGGGGAAGTAGTGTTTGCGGATATTGATTCTGAAACATATGTTTTAGATATACTAAAAGTAAAACAGCTTCTGGATCAGCATCCCAAGGGTACCTTTTCGGGTATTATACCAGTTGATTTTGCAGGGGCTGCGGTTGATATGGAAGGATTTAGAAAGTTGGCCGATGAATATGGTTTATGGATCATAGAAGATGCATGCCATGCACCTGGAGGTTATTTTCAAGATTCAAACAGTGAAAGCCAAAAATGTGGAAATGGGAAGTTTGCTGAATTGGCTATTTTTTCATTTCATCCTGTTAAACACATAGCTACGGGTGAAGGGGGTATGATAACAACCAATAGCAAAGAGTTGTATGATAAGTTGATCTTGTTAAGAACACATGGCATTACGAAAGATCCATCTTTGCTGAAAAAAAATGATGGGGGATGGTACTATGAAATGCAAATATTGGGATACAATTACCGGCTTTCTGATATGCAGGCAGCCCTGGGTGTTAGCCAATTGTCTCGCGCTGTAGATGGGTTAAAGCGCAGAAGAGAAATCGCTGAAATTTACGATCTTACTTTTAATAGCGTAAAAGAAATCAAGAAACCTTGTCATAAGGAAGGACATGCTTTTCATTTGTATGTTATACAAGTTGAAAATCGTCAAGGTTTATATGATCATTTGAAATCGAAAAATATTTTTTCTCAAGTACATTACATACCTGTACACATGATGCCTTATTATCAATCTTTAGGGCATAAAGTGGGAGATTTTCCAAATGCTGAAAAGTATTATGAGTCATGTTTAAGTTTGCCAATGTTTCCAAGTATCACTAATGAAGAACTTCAATTTGTAATTGATTCTGTTAAGGAATATGTTGTTAAATCATAAAATTGTTCTGGGGTCGGTACAGTTTGGATTACCTTACGGTATCAATAATATACAAGGTCAAACAAGCAAAGAAGAGGCATTCAGAATATTAGATAGAGCATTGTTAAATGGAATTAAAACTATCGATACGGCTCCAGCTTATGGAAGTGCAATGGAGTTGCTTGCTGAGTATTGTCAATCCAATCAAAAAGTGGAAATTTATTCTAAATTTCACGGACACTCAGAGGAAGAAATTCTTCATTCAATTGAAAAACAACTAAAGCTTCTTAAAAGGGAATCGATAAAACTACTGTCGTATCACAATTTCAATGATTGGAATAATTACCCTCTTAGCCTAAAGGTATTGCAAAAATTGAAAAGCGAAAATGTGATCAATAAAATAGGGATCTCTCTCTATACTATTGAAGAATTCGAAAGAGCAATAGAGGCAGATGTTTTTGATGTTATACAGATTCCTTATAATTTATTGGATAATTATTCCATTAAAGGGGAAATGATTCTAAAGGCTAAAACAAAGGAGTTAGAAATTCATACACGTTCAGCTTTTCTTCAAGGATTGTTTTTTAAGGAAATAGAAAAATTATCAAGCTATTTCTATTCTTTAAAACCTTCGTTGATAAAAGTAAAAGAGATGTGCGCTGATAATGATGTGTCTATAACGGATTTGGCACTTCAATACTGTGTGAGAAATGCGAGTATAGATAAGGTGTTAATAGGTGTTGAGACTGAGGCTCAGCTCATTGATAATATTAGCGCTTTATCTTCAAAAGTTCCAGAAGAAATGTTTAGGGAAATCAACAAAATAAAACTGGAAGCTGTGAACCTTTTAAATCCGGTGAATTGGCCGAAATGAGAATAAATTTTCAAAGATCAGTTTTATGGGGAAAATTATTTCGTGATTATTACCAACATTATATGCTTGTCGTTAATGAATGCTTGGGAGTTTTTCATTTCCCCGTCCAACAATTCTCTAAACAAGCTTTCTTTTGCAGCATCATAGAAGGTTGAATTTTTCCAGTACGATACTACATCCTCTGGTGCGTTCCATTTAATACTATTGGTAGTGGAAAAAATTTCTATTTTATGTGTGTTCATTATCCCTGAGTATATTACTTTGCTGTGCATGAAATCACAAGAAGAATAAGTAACAAAAGGAGGTATTTTAACTTCAGATTTTAATACAAGATCGAATAGTTGTTTGTTGTTGTTTCCGTAAGGACCCATTACTACAAATCGACCATTTTCATTAAGAGAACCATATAGTTTGATCAAAACAGAGTCAATATCCGTAGCATAGTATAAACCATAACTACAAAAAATCATGTCGAAGTTTTGATTGTTGTTAGCAAAGAATTCATCTATTCCACTCACTATAGCCTTTACTCTGTTTTTTTTGTCGGCAAATTTATTTCCTATAGCAGCAATTGCATCTTTAGATACATCAACACAAGTGATGTTTGATTCAGGGAAATTATTGCTTAAATATTCTGTTTGCTTTCCCGTTCCACAGCACAATTCTAAAATATTTAACTTCTGTTTATTTCCACCTATTTTTTCAAAAGCCCATACATTGATATCTATCGACTGATGTTTTTCATTTTGAGTGATCCTCGTACTTAAAAAATCTGTGTTTTCTGCGCTTTTATTCGACATAGCTGTTATTCTTTTTTTGATAATAATAAAGATGTTCAAAGATACTTTTTTTATTTTAGTTCGAAACTTTATTCGATATTTTCCTTACTGACGCACGTTGCTAATAATTCGGATCAATTCAACAGAACTTATTGTGCTATTTTGAAATATTTTCATTTTGAGGAAAAACTGGTAGTATTTAAATAAAAACACAGTAAATTAGCGCAATGAAAATTGTTTCAGTTACGCAAGCTAGAACTGGTTCCTCAAGACTTCCGAATAAGGTGTTAATGGAAATAGAAGGTGTTTCTTTGCTGGAACTACATTTTCAAAGAGTAATGAGATGTAAGTGCATTACTGATTTTGTTTTGGCAACTAGTATATCCCCTAACGATGCCGTTCTAAAAAAAATAGCAGATAAAAAAAGAATTCATTTTTTTCAGGGAAGTGAGAATAATGTTTTAGATAGATTTTATAATGCTGTAAAAGATATGAAGCCCGACTATGTTGTTCGATTGACTGCAGATTGTCCCTTGATTGATTCAGAGCTTATTGATAAGGTAATACAGTTTGCCATCGAACAAAAAGTTGATTATGCTTCGAATATCTTGATTGAAGAATTTCCTGACGGACAAGATGTTGAGGTTTTTAAATATGCAGCTCTGGAGCAAGCAATGAAAGAGGCTAAGTTGCAATCAGAACAAGAGCATGTTACTCCATATATTCGTAAAAATAGTGATTTTAATGGAGGGCTTTTATTTAAGGCAGCTCATTATTCTGCTCCAAAGAATTATCACTCAGTGAGGATGACTGTTGATGAACAAGTTGATTTTGAGGTGATAAAAGAATTAGTTCAGAAATTGGGTGTGGAAAAAACATGGAAGGAATACGCAGATTATATTCTTGATCACAACATAACAATGAATTCAAGTATAAAAAGAAATGCAGGATATTTAAAATCATTAAAAGATGAACAACAGTCCTAAACTAAGAATTATTGAACGTTTTGAACGCTCACAAAATTATAGAAAAACAATTCATAACTTAATTCCTGGAGGAGCTCACACTTATACAAAGGGAGATGATCAGTTTCCTGCTTTATCTCCAGCAGCAATAAGTCATGGTAAAGGTGCTTATGTTTGGGATTTGGATGGAAATCAGTATTTAGATTGCTCTATGGGGCTAACCTCCGTAAGTTTAGGTCATGCATACAAACCTGTATTAGATAGAGTAAGAGAAGAATTAGAGAAAGGAGCTAATTTTCAAAGACCAAGTTATATAGAAAAGGAAATGGCGGAAGCATTTTTAGCTTTAATTCCTTGTCATGATATGATAAAGTTTTCAAAAAATGGTTCTTCTGTAACTACAGCTGCTGTTAAGTTAGCTCGTGCCTATACTGGAAGAGATTTTGTAGCCTTTCCGGGAGATCATCCTTTTTATTCCGTTGATGATTGGTTTATTGGTAGAACAGCTTGTGACCGAGGAGTCCCTCAAGCCACTAAAGATCTTTCTTTAACCTTTAAATCCTACGATTTAAATTCACTGAAAGAACTGTTCGAAAAGTATCCCAATCAAATCGCTTGTGTGATTACTGAACCTGAAAAAGAAGATAATACACCCCAAGATTATTTACCAAAAGCCATTGAACTAGCACATCAGTACGGAGCCCTATTCATTGTAGATGAAATGATATCTGGTTTTAAATCTGATTTTCCAGGATCAACCACTAGATATGGAATCGAACCTGATATGTGCACTTGGGGTAAAGGAATTGCTAATGGTTTTTCTTTTTGTGCCCTCACAGGTAAAAAACATGTAATGGAATTAGGGGGTATAAGAAATATCGGTGATGCAAAAGTATTTTTAGCAAGTACAACTCATGGTGGTGAAACACATGCAATAGCTGCTGGATTGGCTACAATAAAGGCGTTTAAGGAAAATAATGTAATAGAACATAATCATAAAATAGGAGATTTGTTAGTTGCTAAATTGAGGCAATGTATTGCGCAAAAGGGTTTGGAAAAACATATTGCTATTGCAGGAACTAAATGGTTGAGTTATACTGTTTTTAGAGATTTTGAAGGAAATGTCTCCATGTCTTTACGTACGTTAATGTTGCAAGAGATGATTAAGCGAGGAGTATTGTATCAGGGAGCTTTTGTGCCTTGTTTTAGCCATACAGAGCAGGACGTTGATTATTTTATTGAGGCATTTTCACAAAGTTGTGATGTCTTTAAATTAGCCCTGAACGATTCTACAGAAAAATATCTTGTGGGTGAGCCAACAAAACCGGTTTTCAGAAAATATTTGTAAATGACTAAACACGTTTATTTTAGAGCTGATGCCGATTCTAAAATTGGACTGGGTCATTTAACGCGTTGTTTGGCCATTGCATCAATGCTAAAGGAAAGATATGAGTGTATATTTATATTGAAAGAATCTGCTGAAAGTGCTAAGAATTTGGTTATTCAAAATAACTATCGAATCGAATTAGTAGGAACTAGTGACTTGTTACAGGAAGCATCTTTTGTTTCTAATCTTTTAAAATCCGGAGATTACTTAGTGATTGATGGATATAATTTTACAGAAGAATATTTTATTAAGGTAAAATCAAGCGGAGTTTTTTTGGTGTTAATTGATGATTTTTTTCGAGAGTCTGCTTCCGCTGATGCAATTATCAACCATGCTATAGCCTTGCCCAATAAAGATTTGAATTTCGAAGGAAAGTCTAAGTTTTATTTAGGAGAACAATATGCGATGTTACGACCGCCATTTTTAGTGAAAGCAAGACAGTTGAGAGTGGTTTCAAAAATTGAAAATATATTCATATGTTTTGGTGGTGCAGATCTTTATAATGTTACCCTTAAAACTTTAAAGGCATTAGAAAGCATCAATTGTAAGAGGTCAGTACATTTAGTGATGGCATCTACATTTCCTTTTGCTGCCGAGATTCAATATTTTGTGAATCAATCTTCTTTGAATGTGATTTTGTACAATAATTTAAGTGCAGAAGAGATGGCTGAGCTTATGATTAAATGTGAAATTGCAATAGCTCCTTCAAGCGGATTATCCTACGAAATTTGTGCTATAGGGATGGGTTTTTTAGGGGGGTACTTCATTGATAATCAAAAATTAATTTACAATGGTTTTTTACAACGAGGGTGTTTAGTTGGCTTAAATGATTTATCGGTAATTACAATTGAAGAAATGGCTGAAAAGATTAGCTTTCTATTGGTGAATTTATCTTTAGTGAATCAGATTATTGCAATGCAACGTCGAACAATTGATGGAAATTCCTCAAAAAATATTCTCAATATTTTTTCGAGTTTGTAAACGTTGGCAATACATTTTTATCTAATGAAAATGTTCAATACTGATTTTGTATTTTTTTCCATCGAGGATAAAAAATGCGGGATATTTTTCATTGTCACATACACGCAGTAAATTGAATTGTTCTCTTATTGTTTTATCGATATTTAGTTCACTGTTTTTGGAGGTTCTTTTTTCGTAAAAAGTTGATTCTCCACTTTGTTCTTGTCCTTCAATAGAAGGAAATTTTTTTACGAAATTCAAAATCAGTTCAACCGTTTTCTCTCCTTGCTTAGCTCTTAATTCATCTACCAATTCTGTCCCGTCAAATTCAATTTTATCCTTAAAATAAATTTTACCAGAATCAACACTTTCTGCTGCTTCAAATAGTGTAATCGGAATGGTGTTTTTACCTTCCAGTATTTGCCATGTTAATGGAGACCAACCTTTGCCTTTAGGTAAATCACTTTCATGAACAACAAGATTGAATTTATTTAATTCTAATTTTTTAAATATTTTCTCACAGGAAAGCATAATTAATAAATCCCCCTTTGTAATTTCTTTGTGTTCGTGGGTGATAGTTATTTCACTTTCTGGTTTTAATTGCTCAATCTCACGTACTAATTTTAATCCATAAGGAATGATCCATGAGGATCTGTTATCTATTAAAATTTGAATTTTCATAATCGATTGTAATATTTAGTGAAAGTTCAATAAAATTAATTTACAAACAAAATTCTTCGTATTGATGGGGTGCTTTGCGAGAATTGCTTTTGAGAAAGAGTTGTTTAAATAGAATTGATTATTTTTGAAAAAGTGTGTTGGTAAACGACATTTGAGTAAATTAAAGTAATAGAATATTTTAAATTAGCTTTGTTGATGTAACGCATTGGTAGTGATTTTGAATTTAAATAAACCTTATGTTAGAATTTTTAAGAAACAAAAAAATATTAGTGGTGGTTGCTCATCCTGATGATGAGTTACTAGGTCAGGGAGGAACAATGAATAAATTAATTGGTGAATATGGTTGTACAATTGGTGCGGTGATACTGGGTGAAGGAATTACCTCACGCAGTGAGGTTAGAGACGTAGAAAAATGGAATAAGGAGTTAGAGTTACATAGAGCCAATATTGAGGCAGCAAAAAATTGTATTGGTTATCAATTTGTGAACACTTATAATTTTCCTGATAATCGATTTGATAATGTTGATTTGCTTGATATTGTAAAAGTTGTTGAAAAGGAAAAATCAAGCTTTGAACCTGAAATCATTTTTACTCATCATAATGGGGATGTTAATATTGATCATCAGAAAGTTCATGAAGCCGTATTAACCGCTACAAGACCTCTTCAAGGAGAAAAAGTTAGAGCTGTTATTACTTTTGAAACTCCTTCTTCTACTGAGTGGCAATTTAGTAATAGTCCATTCTCTTTTCGTCCTAACTTATTTGTTGAAATCAGCGAAAAAAACCTTCAAGCAAAAATTGATGGTATGGAAAGTTATGTGTTTGAAAAAAGACCTTTTCCTCACCCACGATCCTCAGAAGCTTTGGCTATTTATGCACAAAGATGGGGAGTTACTATAGGTTGTAAGTATGCTGAGGCGTTTAGTATTTGCCGTTTACTAGCATAACAATATAGTAATAGTTATTTGAATACTTGGTTATTTTAGTATTTGTTTTCGATCAAATTCTATGATGGTTATTTTCTATAATTGTTGGGCAAAAATCTTATTCTTTTTTTGTTGTAAATCTGCTATAAATCTGAGGGATATTTTCTTTAATTGGTAATTTTTGTTGCAAATTATTAATGATATATTTACCCTGTAAACTGAATTAAATGAATGATATTAAAATAGGAAAATACACAGTTGGAGAAAATTGTGCTCCGTTTATAATAGCGGAAATGTCGGGTAATCATAATCAATCATTAGAAAGAGCAATTGCAATTATTGAGTCTGCCGCTGCTTCAGGTGCACATGCAGTTAAGTTACAAACCTATACTGCAGATACTATTACGATGAAGGGAGTGACAACTATTGATGATAAAGATTCTCTATGGAATGGCAGGGAGTTGTATGATTTGTATCATGAAGCACATACACCTTGGGAGTGGCATAAACCACTTTTTGATCGGGCCAAGGAATTAGGAATGGAGGTGTTTAGCACTCCATTTGATGAGACTGCAGTAGATTTTCTTGAGGAGTTAGGCGTTTCAGTTTATAAAATAGCATCATTTGAAAATACAGATTGGCCTCTATTAAAAAAGGTTGCACAAACAAAAAAACCTGTTATCATGTCTACCGGTGTGGCATCAGTAGCAGATATATCACAAGCTGTTCATGTTTTGAAAACCAACGGATGTAAGGATTTGGTTTTATTGAAATGTACGAGTACTTACCCTGCAACACCTGAAAATACAAATTTGAATACTATTCCTCACATGAAAGACCTTTATGGATGCTTAGTGGGCTTATCTGATCATACAATGGGAATTGGTGCTTCGGTAGCAGCGGTAGCACTGGGAGCTAGAGTGATAGAAAAACATTTTACCTTGAGAAGGGCTGATGGAGGAGTTGATTCGTCATTTTCAATTGAGCCCGATGAATTGAATGCTTTGGTTATAGAAACTAACAGAGCTTTTTTAGCTCTTGGTAATATTCAATATGGGGTTCAAAAAGCAGAAGAGAAAAGTTTGATCTTTAAAAGATCCATCTATGTTTCAAAGGATATAAAGGAAGGTGATCTATTTACTAAGGAAAATATTAGGGTAATTCGTCCTGGCTATGGTTTAGAGCCAAAATATTATGAAGTTTTATTAGGAAAGAAAGCTAGATATGACATGCGAAGAGGAACTCCCTTATCATTTGATAAAATACTTTAATAGAGATTGAATTTAATGACTCTTTTTTCCTGAATTATTTATCCTTGAGATAATACTTTGCGGTTGATAGTAACTCAATTTGGTGAGGCTATCCGGTTTATCTGGTTTGTTTCTTATTATCGATAAAATATTAGTTAGAGATGTTTCAAAGTTTATGTAAGGATTGTTTTTATATATTCTGCCCAAAAATTGAACACCCGATTCGCTTATCACGATACTTGGTACGTTTAATTGAGCAGCCTCAGTTACAATAGATGATATAGAGCTAAGGTGGTAATCAACTGATTTCAATAAAGTGTACAAGGGCGCATTGGTGGAATTAATCGTGTCATAATTATCACAATTTAATTCATTCATTTTTTTTATGAAATCGTTCACCATTCCAGTGTTGAGTGCTCTGGGATGATTTCTTACGTACCAAAATGTAGTTTCTTTTGTTTGTTGAATCAATTGAACCAATTTTTCATCAATAAAATCACTTATTGTGAATAAAATGTGAATTTTATGGGTGTTTGATAAATAAGATTTAAGATTTAAGATTGCTTCATTTTCAAAAAGATCTGTATTCTTCTTCCAAAATTTAATAGGGTTAATTCCAAAAACTAAAGCATGGTGTTTTGAGGTGTTTTTTGCCCAGTTGTTAATCACCTCATTTTGTTCTTCATCCCATGAAAGAAAATAATTGGGGACCAATTCAAAACCTTTTTTAGGAATTTCACAATTGAATTCATAAACAGGATGCGAATAGGCTCCATGTTGCACTTCTATAGTTTTTATTCCTAATTCATTTGCTGCTAAAGTTGATGCATAAGTTTCTAGAGAACAGTAAATAGGACAGGCTACATAATCCGGGTTAATTTTTGCGTATATTTTCTTAAACTCATCTTTCATTGCTAAAATAAGATTCATTTCATACACTAAATCATGAAATTTAAAACGAACTTTTTTCCCTGATGAAGCTAAGTAATTCTCGAAGTTTTCTTTTTCGAAACCAAATGTTTTTACTACAATATTTTTTTTAAAAATATTTCGAATAAAAGCATTAAGGTTTTTTCGATAAACACTTAATTCGGCCTTTTTTCTCAAATAATCAAAATTAATAGTTTCGTTATAGTGGGGTTTATTGTTTTTATCATGTAGTGTGAATTCAATAATAGCAACATTTTCTGGGTGCTCTATAGAGGATAAAAACGCATCAGATTGTGTGTTGAAGTAGCCTCCGTTTATTTTTTGATTCCTGAAACTAGTGAAAGTGAGGAAAATCCCTTTTTCGGTATTAGTGTTTAATTTATTGGATATGCTTTTTGTATTTATTATGTCGCATTTTTTGTAGTTTTTTTTTGATTCTTTAAAATTCTTGTAAGCTAGTATTATATCACCTATTTTTTGTTTAAATGTTTTGTTAATGGTTAATGAATCAAAAGAGTCGGAAGGTTCATTTGCATTTCTATAAAATTGATAATTAAATGTAGATTTTAACAGTGGCCAAACATGAACATTCTTATAGCTTAGTTGATGTACCGGGAATTCAGTTTCAATTCCTTTAATTGAATTCACTATGTCATCATAATTGTACTCGTACATAATAATCTTCGATTTCCTTACTTGAAATAGTGGTTTTTATTTGCCTTGAAATTCCCATTTTATTTCAGGAGCAACAATCTGATCCGGTCTATAGAGAGATTTAATTCCTCTTGATGTTTTGGAATCAATAATTTCAAAATGTATCACACTTGGATATTGTTTTACGTTAGGATAAAACATATTACAACAATTTATTGTAATGGCATATCTACCGGGTTTCAATATTTTGGATGGAATCCAAAGATTGTATTTATGATTACTAGGTTTTAATGTGCCACACAAATACCCATCTATTAAATCTTCATCGCTGGTTACGAAAATGGTTGATTCCGATTGATCTACAACACTTAAATAGATGTAGTAATTTGGTTTGGATTTTAATATTTTGAAAATTACTTCAATCTTAATTTCCTCAATGTATTCAAAGTTATACGAATTCTTTCCTTCGGAATTATATAACCCTAACTCTAAGAGTTCGAAATCAACATCATCACTTGGGGAAAATATTTTTTTACCAACCGTTTCAATTCCTAATTTATTAACGCTTTTGTATTTGTCAATAATGTCATCTACTGATCCTTCTGCTATCTTTTCTCCATTTTTAAGTAGTATAGCTCGAGTGCAGAGTTGTTTTACAGCAGCAAGATTATGGCTAACAAACAAAACGGTTTTACCGTTACTTGCGGCATCCTGCATTTTACCCATGCATTTGTTTTGAAACTCATAATCCCCTACGGCGAGCACTTCATCGATAATTAGTATTTCAGGATCAAGGTGAGCAGCTACGGAAAATGCCAAGCGAACACGCATACCGCTGGAATATCTTTTTACCGGTGTATCTATGAATTTTCGTACTCCAGAAAATTCGATAATTTCTTCCATTTTAGAGATAATTTCTTTTTTTGACATACCCAATAAGGTGCCATTTAAAAAAATGTTTTCGCGACCAGTTAAATCGGGGTGAAAGCCAGTACCAACTTCAAGTAAACTAGCCACTCTTCCTTTAATTTCTATTTCTCCAAAAGTGGGTTCCGTGATTCTTGATAAAACTTTTAATAAAGTACTTTTTCCTGCACCATTCATTCCAACGATACCCAATACCTCTCCTTTTTTTACTTCAAAGTTAATATCCTTAAGTGCGTAAAAAACATCTTCAGATTCGTCGGAGGTATTGGCCAATCTCCGTAAATTTTTAAAGCTTTTGAAGGGAGACTTTAAAAAAGAAGTAATTGAAGAAGCCAAACTGTCGTGAAGCTCCTCTTTTAATCCAATACGATAACGTTTGGATAAACCTGTTACTTTTATGATTGATTCGTTTTCCACTATGCTACGTCTGCAAAAATACTTTCTTTACTTCTGAAAAAATAAAGACCGAAAATTAAAATAATAAGAGTGCTTATACTACCATTGATTATCAATTCAGTTGGCATTTTACTGTAGGCACTGCCGCCAATTAACGAAACTCTAAAACCTTCAATAATTCCGGCTAATGGAAAAAAACTATATATTGTTTCTATTGTTCCTGATATTCCCTTCATTCCACACCATTTCTCTATATTATCTGCAATGTATCCAAAACGAGAAAAGGGCCAAACAATAGGAGCTGCGTACATCAGAAATTGAGCAAGAAAGTTAACAATCTGATTTAAGTCTCTGTATTGGATAGCTAAAGCAGAGAACCATAATGAAATTCCCAACGAAAAGGCAACCAGAAGTATTATTAGAAAAGGTAGATATAAAATATTGTAATTTATTTCGATACTGCCGGGAACTGTGTAATAATAATAAAACAGCATTGCACCTAAAACCAACATTGCAATTCCAAAATCAACCAACTTTGCAATAATAGGAACAATTGGAATTATTACTCGCGGAAAATAAACCTTGGTAATAAATGATTCATTGCTTATTAAACTGGATGTAGAGGCAGTCAATGCAGAAGAAAAATAAGTAAACGGAACTAAAGCAACAAAGTTAAAAATAGCGAAAGGAACTGTTGAACTGTCCATTTCAACCGTGGCGATATAAGTAAATAAAAATGTAAAAATTACCATTTGAACCAGCGGCTTTAATACGGCCCATCCAAATCCAATAACACTTTGTTTGTAAACAACGTTCACATCTCTTTTTACCAGGGTAATTAGCAAATCCTTATACTTCATTAAATCAACAAAGTCACGTTTGCTAAAGAGCTGCCAGGTTTGTCTTTTTTTGATTTTTAAATGATCCATTATTTGCGAACTATCTTAATGTAATTGTTTCAGTTTTATCAATGAAAACATCATTGTAAATTTTTCTGATTCCGTCTTCCAACTTTATTTTTGCCTTCCAGCCAAGAGAATTGATAAATGCACTATCCATCAATTTTTTCATAGTACCATCAGGCTTAGAAGTGTTGTTTTTTATAGTTCCTTTAAATTCAGTAGTTTTTTTAACGATTTCAGCCAATTCTCCAATACTAATATCTTCACCAAAACCAATATTTACCAATTGTAATCCATCATAGTTTTTCATTAGAAATAAAGAGGCATCAGCTAAATCATCCACATGTAAGAATTCTCGTCTCGGATTACCTGTTCCCCAAATTTCAACTGAATCTGCATTAGCTTCTTTTGCTTCATGAAATTTTCGTAAAAGAGCCGGAAGTACGTGAGAGTTGTTCAGGTCGTAATTGTCGTTTGGTCCATATAAATTAGTGGGCATTCCTGAAATGAAATTACATCCGTATTGACGTTTGTAGTTTTCACACATTTTTAATCCGGCAATTTTAGCTAAAGCATATGGTTCATTAGTTTCTTCCAAAACGCTAGTCAATAAGTATTCTTCTTTAATAGGCTGTGGTGCGTTTTTAGGATAAATACATGAAGAGCCTAAAAACAGGAGTTTTTTTACGCCATTCACATAAGATTGATGAATAACATTACATTCAATCATCAAGTTTTGATAGATAAAATCAGCTCTAAAAACATTGTTGGCGTGAATTCCACCCACTTTTGCTGCAGCTAAAAAAACATATTCAGGTTTTTCTTTTGCGAAAAAATCAGTTACGGCTTGCTGATTGGTGAGATCAAGTTCTTTTGATGTTCTAAATATGATATTGCTATAGCCTTCATTTTTAAGTTTTCTAACGATTGCTGAACCCACCATTCCGCGATGCCCTGCGACATAAATTTTAGCTGATTTTTCCATCCTTATTCGCTCCAGTTTTTAATAACGTGACCAGCGTCTTTCAAGAGTTTATCTCTACTAAATAATTTAACATCGGAGGCTACCATTTCTTCAACCAATTGTTTTAGATTTCTTTTGGGTTCCCATCCCAATTTTTTCTTCGCTTTAGAAGGATCTCCAATTAATAACTCAACTTCAGTCGGGCGGAAATATCTTGGATCGATAGCAATTACAACTTGTCCAACAGGGATTTGATATTCAGGATTTGAGCAAGAAACAACGGTTGCTTTTTCATTAACTCCTTCGCCTTTAAATTCTAATTCAACTCCAACTTCTCTGAAGGCCATAATAATGAAATCACGAATAGTTGTAGTAACACCTGTTGCCACTACAAAATCTTCAGGTTTGTCTTGTTGCAACATTAACCACATTGCTTCTATATAATCCTGGGCATGACCCCAATCTCTTTTGGCATCAATGTTTCCTAGGTAACAATCTTTTTGAAGTCCTAAAGCAATTCTAGCAACTGCTCTTGTAATTTTTCTGGTAACAAATGTTTCTCCACGTAAAGGAGATTCGTGATTGAAAAGAATACCATTACATGCATACATGTTGTATGCTTCTCTGTAGTTTATTGTAATCCAGTATCCGTATAATTTTGCTACTGCATAAGGGGAACGAGGATAAAAGGGAGTAGTTTCTTTTTGTGGTACTTCCTGAACTAAACCATACAATTCAGAAGTTGACGCTTGATAGAATCTGGTTTTCTTTTCTAAACCTAAAATTCTTATTGCTTCTAGTATTCTCATTGTTCCTAAACCATCAACGTTGGCTGAATATTCAGGTTCTTCAAAAGAAACGTGCACGTGTGACATCGCTCCTAGATTGTAAATCTCATCAGGTTGAACTTGTTGAATGATTCGAATAATGTTAGTAGAGTCAGAAAGATCACCATAATGGTTAATTAATTTCACATTTTTTTCATGTAAATCTTTATAGAGATGATCTATTCTTTGTGTGTTAAATAATGATGATCTTCTTTTTATTCCATGTACTTCGTAGCCTTTATTTAATAAAAATTCGGCTAAATACGCCCCGTCCTGTCCCGTAATACCTGTGATTAATGCTTTTTTCATTCTATGGATTTTTTTGTATGCGCGAATTTAATGTTATTTTTTAATTAATACCGATAAATGGGTTTAAATACTTACCGTCTTTTGCCGCTAAATAGCATGAGGCTAATAAATTCATTTAAAAAAGTACCTTTTGAGCTGAATTACCCTTCAATTATTTTTATCAATAATTCTTGAAATGAAACTCCAATGGCTGCGGCCTGTTGAGGTAAAATGCTTTTGGCGCTCATTCCCGGAATGGTATTTACTTCTATCAAAAAAAACTCATTGTCTTTTAAGATGAAATCAATTCTCGATACGTTTTTACATCTCATGATTTTGAAGACTTTTACCGCAATGGCCTGACATTTTTCACTTAGTTCTTTGGGTAAATTGGCAGGTGTTTCTTCCTTGGCACCATCTTCTCCATATTTATCTGCAAAGTCGAAAAACTCATTTTTAGGCATTACCTCTGTCAATGGAAGTGCTTTGGTTGTTCCATCAAATCCCATTACACCACAAGTGAATTCTCTTCCTTGAATAAACTCTTCAACAATAATTTCATCATCATGTAGAAAAGCTATTTCCAAAGCTTTTTTCAATTCGGCTTCATTTTTTGCTTTTGAAGTTCCCACACTTGATCCACCATTGTTTGGCTTTACGAAGCAAGGGTATTTTGCCTTTGATAGGTATTCATTTTCTTGATCTCCTCTGTAAACTACAAAAGACATAGGAACCTGAATTCCACTTTCTCTTAAGAATCTGGTGGTCCAGTTTTTATTCATCGTTAGGGCTGAAGTCAATACTCCACTTGATGTATAAGGTAACCCCACTAAACTGAAATAACTTCCTAAAACACCATTTTCTCCTGGTGCACCATGAATCATATTCAATACCTTATCGAAAGTTATCTTGTTGCCATTCACTGTTATACTAAAATCATTTTTATCTACAGGAAATTCTGTATTAGTATTGTCTTTATGTACCCATTTAGTAGTTGAAATAAAAATGGGATACACATTGTATTTTGTTCCTACCAAAGCATTTTTTACCTGAGAGGCGCTTTTTTCAGATATTTCGGCTTCTTTACTAAATCCGCCATAAACAAGAGCTATATTCTTCATTAAATAAAATTATGAGGTAAATTTAGTTCTTTATTCATTTTAAAATCTTTCAAGTAGAAGATATAATTTATATTTGCCTGTTAATAAGTGCCAATATCTGTATGAAATTTTTTTTAAGCAAAGTCTTTTTTCTCAGTTTGTTCGTCGCATTGCTGATAACAGCTGGACTCCTTTTTTTCGTTGTTTCTTATCTCGGAAGCTTCACGCATCATGATGAGAAAATATTGGTTCCCAATGTAATTGGGAAAAAAGTAGGAGAGTTGGATGAGCTCATCACAGAGAAAGGATTTGAATACATCATCAACGATTCCATATTCGATAATAAAAAACCTAAAGGTATTGTAGTGGATCAATCTCCATCGCCTGAATATTTTGTTAAAGAAGGCAGAACAATGTATTTAACTATTAATGCCAGAACAAGAAAGAAAATTCAAATTAAATCGGATGTAGTGGATTTATCACTTCGAGCTGCTTTAACAGATTTGCAGTCGCAAGGTGTTAAGGTAATATTGAAACCCCGTCCCTCTACTCCGGTGGGAGTTGTTTTAGGCTTGAATTATAATGGGAAGAAAGTTATTCCTAATGAAACCTGGATTATTGAAGGTGATGAAGTGGAGTTAACTTATTCTTCTTCTTCTCGTCCATCGGTTTATTACGAAAATTATTATGGACTTACCGTAAAAGATGCTGTCAGCACTGTTGAAAGTAAAGGTTTTTCCGCCGAGTTAGTAGGAACTACCGGAACTATTTGTAAAACAGAAGCAGATACAATGGGTGCTAAGGTGATTAAGCAATTGCCTGAATATAAAGAGGGAATGATGCTGAGGCCTGGTAGCCCTGTTATCTTGTATTTTTCTTGTGACTCTATTGCAAAATAGTTAAAATATCTATTTTGCATGAGCGTTATATCTTCCTTAAATTTACGATATGAGGTATAACCTTCTCTTTTTGTTTTCTTTTTTTATTTCTCTGGTTTCGGCACAAGAGGTAGTGATAGGTTTGCAATCCAATCCACAATTACAAAAGAAAATTTCTCCTCAATATGCCGCTACTTATGGGTCGGCACATTTTTATAAATACAAAGAACTTAAAAAAACACTTCCGTTTATTGATGATTTCTCCAGCAATCATCTTAAAGTATTTATTACAGATACTACTTCTGGTTTATTCGATCATACTGAAGTTTATTTTGAATATGAAGTTAATAATGTGTTTTTGGATACCATTAAATACAGCACTTCTCCCACCTGGATTTATGAAATAAATGGAGATTCGGCTTTGAATTCAACTTTCACAATTTATCAATACAATCCCAGTATTTATCCACCAGTGATTTATGATAGCATTGTGAATGTTTATCCTACTTATAATATTCATAAAAAATTGGTAGGTAACCCAGATACCGTTTCTTTCAATTCTTTGGTGCTTTATAATTCTACCTGGTACTATCATATTTTCAATGATGATGTTAGTTATTGGACGGGTAGGGGAGTGTATGTGAATTCCAATTATCCTATTAATCCTATTAGTGTGGGTGTTGCTACTTTTGATGCATTAGATGATGATGGTTTGGTTTATGTTGGTTCCAATGCTATTCCTAAGAAATCCGATTCATTGGTTTCTAAACCTTTTGATTTGTCTTCTCTTACCAAAACCGATAATTTATTTCTTAGTTTTTATCTGGAATCTAAAGGCTATGGAGATGCCCCTGAAACAAAGGATAGTTTGATTCTGCAGTTTTTAGACAATGCAGGTTCATGGATAACGGTTTGGAATTCAAATACGATTGCTACATGGCCCGCCGATAATTTCCTATCGGTTTATGAAAAACTAGATTCCTCTATCTACTTTCATTCTGCTTTTAAATTTCGTTTTGTAAATCATACTTCTATTACCGGATTTGGAACAGATTTAAGCAATCGCGATAATTGGCATTTAGATTATGTTGTATTCGATAAAAATAGAAGCGATAATGATAATTATATTTCGGATGTAGCCTTTGAATATCTTCCGAAAAGCTTAGTGAATGGTTATACTTCCGTTCCCTGGAGGCATTTCACTTCAGGATCGAATGTAATGCAAGGAACTTCTCAAAGTTTGGTTAGAAATACGGCAACCACTAATGAATCGGTTGACTTTAGAGTTAATATAACAGAAAAGGGAAATGTGATTTACACTTCTGTTGCTACACAAAATGCAATTATTCCTGCGGCTGATACTAATTATTACAACGAAAATTATGGTTCCTTTGCCTATGCTTCGGCAGAAAGTGATAGTGCTTCCTTTATAGTTCAGTATGTTATAGGAACTACAGCTACAGGTAATTTTACAGGCAATGATACTGTTGAAGCGCAACAAGATTTTTTCAATTACTATTCTTTTGATGATGGCACTGCTGAAGCTGGTTATGGATTTTATGAAACAGGATTGGAGTTTGCTTATAAAATAAATATTTTGGAAAGTAAAGGTGATACTTTACGTGGTTTATGGATGTATTTCAATGATGTGGCCAATCACGCCAATTATTTAAATCCTTTTACCATTCGTGTTTGGGCCGATAATGCTGGAGTTCCGGGCACACTTTTATTAGAAACTTCTACAATGTATCCTGATACCATCGATGGTATCAATGAATTTTCATACTATCCTCTAAGTACTGAGTTGTTTTTACAAGGTACTTATCATGTGGGTTTCCGACAATCAACCAGTAGCTACATTAATATTGGTTTAGATTTAAACACCAACGCCAATTCAAGTATGCATTATAAAGGTACAGATGGTTGGAAAAATTCATTGGTTCAGGGAGCAGTAATGCTTCGACCTGTGATGGGTAAAAAAGTAGTGTTCCCTGCAAGTAACGAAGATCTTATATTGAGGCAGAGTTTTGAAGTGTATCCTAATCCTGTTACCCAGGGATTTTTTAATATAGAAACAGAAAGCATTTCTGTATTAAGTGTTGTGGATGTAACGGGTAAAGAGATTTTGACTCAATTGCTATCAAAGGGGTTAAATATAGTCAATACAGAAAATCTACCCTCGGGAATTTACTTCGTTAAAACATATAGCACAGAAAATTCATCACTTACTGTTAAGAAAATAATTGTTCAATGATAGAGGAGATTGAAGACGAAAGGAATGATGATTTGTTTGAGCATTATAAAATTGTTGCAGATAAAGGACAACAATTACTTCGTGTAGATAAATTTCTCTTAAACAGAATTGAAAACACCTCTCGCACTAAGTTGCAAAATGCAGCCGAAGCAGGGTCGATAGTAGTAAATGGAAAACCTGTAAAATCAAACTACAGGGTGAAACCTTTTGATGAGGTAACGGTTGTTTTACCTTACCCACCGCGTGAAATCGAACTGATTCCAGAAAATATTCCCATTGAAATAGTTTATGAAGATGAGGATTTGGCAGTCATTAATAAAACCGCCGGAATTGTGGTTCATCCCGGTTATGGTAATTATACTGGTACTTTGGTGAATGCCTTAATGTATCATTTTAATGAGTTAGCACCTAAGAAAGAGGGTGAGATTTTGCGGCCAGGATTGGTTCACCGATTAGATAAATTAACCAGTGGTATCATGGTAATTGCAAAAACAGAATTTGCATTGACACATTTATCGAAACAGTTTTTCTTCAGAACTATTGAAAGAAGGTATCATGCTTTAGTGTGGGGGAATTTGAAAGAGGATGAAGGAACCATTGTAGGTAATATTGGTCGGAGTAAGAAAAATAGAAAGTTGATGGATGTTTATCCTGAAGGCAGTGAAGATGGAAAACATGCAGTAACACATTATAAAGTATTACAGCGTTTTTCTTATGTTACTTTGGTGGAGTGCAAATTAGAAACAGGAAGAACTCATCAAATTCGCGTGCACTTTCAACACATTGGACATCCTTTATTTAATGATCCGGAATACGGTGGAGATCGTATTTTGAAAGGAACTACTTTCGCCAAATACAAACAGTTTGTGGAGAATTGTTTTACCTTGATTCCGGGACAAGCATTGCATGCCAAAAGTTTAGGGTTTATGCATCCCACTAAACAAACTTTTCTTAATTTTACTAGCGAATTACCTGAAGGATTTCAGTGTTTGATAGATAGGTGGAATCGATATGGTAATGTAAATGAATAAGATTCAAATTTTGTAAAATGCCTGCACTCGCTCCAATTGTCCTTTTTGTTTATGCTCGCTTAGATCATTTGCAGCAAACTATTGAGTCGCTGCAGAAAAATAAATTAGCCAATCAAACAAAGCTTATTATTTATTCAGATAATGCTGCTATGCCGTCTCATGAAGAGGCAGTGAAAGAAGTACGAAATTATGTAAAAACAATTTCTGGTTTCGCATCGGTAGAAATTATTGAAGCAAAAGAAAATAAGGGGTTAGCGAAATCTATTGTAGAAGGTGTTACTGAGCAAGTAAATAAATACGATAGGGTAATTGTTTTGGAAGATGATTTGATAAGCTCTCCTTACATGCTCACTTTTATGAATGAAGCACTTGATTTTTATGAGAATGAAGATCGGGTGATGCAAATTTCAGCATATTCCTATCCTTCTTCGCGATGGATTACCGATACTTATTTTATGTCATTAGCATCTTCCTGGGGATGGGCAACTTGGAAAAGAGCTTGGAATCATTTGTCTTTAGATACGGACGCGCATGTTGAGAATATTAGAAAAAAAGATTTGGTTAAACGCTTTAATATTGATGGAGGAATGTCGTTTTTCACTCATTTAACTATGAATCAAGAAGGTAAATTAAACACTTGGGCTGTTAAATGGTATGCTTCTGTATTCTTAAGAGATGGATTGGTTCTTTATCCTAAAACTTCTTTGATTAGAAATATTGGTCATGATGGATCGGGTATGAATTGTATTGAAATTGAGGATTTCAAAAAACAAGAAATAGCCGAAAAAGTGAATATCAAAAAAATACCATTGATAGAAAATGAGCGTGCGAGAAGGGGGGTAACTAGATTTATGCGAGAGTCGATGCATGGTATTCCCTCTCCATTGCAGCATTTGAAAAATAAAGTACGAGATAAAATCAAATATGAGTTTAATAAACTCAGAGGCAAAAAATCTTAAGTTTTTCTTTTTTTCTTTTTAGCAGCGGGAAATAATACGTTGTTCAAAATTAATCTATATCCTGGTGAATTAGGATGCAGTTTTAGTTCTGTAGGTGGATCATAAACATGATGGGTGTGATCTTCAGGATCATGGCCACCATAGAAAGTCCATGTGCCATTGCCAAATTCTCCATGAATATATTTAGCCGAATTAAGCGCAGCATTTTCGCCCATTACCAAAACATCCGTTCTTAAATATTCTTTATAGAAAGCGGTAGTTTGTCCCATAAATCCTTTAATTACTTTTTCATGATTTTGACACAACATAGTGGGTACCTGATCCCATTTGGCAGAAAAATCAAAAAGTGTAAACACATCTTTACTTTCTCCATATTGTTGAGCAAAAGTAGCATGTGCTTCGGTAGCATCAATAGATGAGAATTCATATACCGCAGGATTTTCTTCCAGAGCATAATTCTTAAATGCAAAACCATTGGTGTAATCCAGTTTGCTTAATTTATTGGGATCAGATGGATCGCCATCAAACATGGCATCACATATATCTGTATTTTCTGCGGCCAGTGCAATATCATAGCTGTCGGTAGCAGCACACATAGCAAACATGAATCCTCCACCAGCAACAAATTCTTTAATTTTTTTGGCTACAGCTAATTTCATTTGCGAAACTTTAGTGAATCCTAATCGGGCTGCCATTGCTTCCTGATTTCTTTGGTTTTCATTGTACCATGCTTCGTTTCTGTAATTCGACCAGAATTTTCCATATTGCCCAGTAAAATCTTCGTGATGTAAGTGCAGCCAATCATACATCGGTAGAGCATTTCCCACAATCTCTTCATCGTAAACAATGTCGTATTTTATTTCAGCGTAGGTCATCACTAAGGTTACGGCATCATCCCACGGCAATTTGTTTTTAGGGGAGTAAACAGCCACTTTAGGAGCTTTTTCCAGTTTCACAATATCAGCATTGAGTTCCGGATTGCTAATTTCCTGCACTATGGTGTTGTACTGTACATCGGCAATTACTTCGTAAGTAATCCCTCTAATCATACATTCGTTTTCAATCTCCTGAATTTGTTTAATGGCGAAGCTTCCACCTCTGTAATTTAATAACCACTCAACTTCTACTTGCTTGGTTAAAGTCCAGTAGGCAATACCATAAGATTTCAAATGATCTCTTTGGGTATTGTCCATAGGAATCAGTAAATACGCTGCAAATGAAGAATGCAGGGAAAGAAGAAAAAAGAGGATTATTATTTTGCTAAAACGGAACATCATTATTATCAAATTCCTCATTCATTCGTGAACTTTTAATGATAGAATTATTTCCCATACCATCACTTTCACCATTAAAAGAATTGAATTGTGTGCTATCTAAATCTTCGAATTTTGCTAAAGTATCGATGAAACGCAATGGAATATTTTTTAGTGCACCATTTCTGTGTTTGGCCACAATCACTTCACCAATTCCTAACAACGAATTTCCGTTTTCGTCTTCCGTTAGTTTATAATATTCCGGACGATATAAGAACATTACCATATCGGCATCCTGCTCAATCGCTCCCGATTCACGTAAGTCCGAAAGCTGCGGACGTTTATCTCCCCCTCGTGTTTCCACTTGTCGGCTTAATTGAGAAAGTGCTATTACCGGAACACCTAATTCTTTAGCGATACTTTTCAATGATCGCGAGATAAATGAAATTTCTTGTTCACGATTTCCATTTCCTTCACCACCGGCAGTCATTAACTGAAGGTAATCGATAATAATTATTTTAATATCGTGCTGAGCTTTTAATCTTCTTGCTTTTGCTCTTAATTCGAAAATTGATAGGGCAGGGGTATCATCAATAAATAAAGGAGCTTCCGATAGTTTACTCACCTTGGAATTTAGTTGTTCCCACTCGTGATCTTTCAAGGCTCCTTTCTTTAATTTTTCAGCAGAAAGATGCGTTTCTGAAACAATTAATCGGGTTACCAATTGCAAGGATGACATCTCCAGAGAGAATACTGCGGTGGGTAAACCAAATTGAACGGAAGTATTTCTTGCTACAGAGAGAACGAATGCGGTTTTACCCATACCCGGACGAGCGGCGAGGATCAATAAATCTCCAGGTTGCCATCCTGAAGTTAGTTTATCTAGTTCGGTAAATCCTGAAGGAACACCGTTTACACCATCTCCTTTTTCACCGGCTTTTTTAATTTGATCTTTGGCTTGTTTAATTAACGAAGCCATATCGTCGTAGTTCTTTCTAATATTGCCTTCGGCTACTTGGAACAAGTTTTTCTCTGCATTATCTAGCAATGAGAAAACATCAGTAGTTTCATCGTAGGCATCGCGAATAGTATCTGAAGAAATACGTATTAATTCTCTTTGAATATGTTTTTGAGAAATGATACGGGCGTGGTACTCAATATTGGCAGCAGAAGAAATACGGTTGGTAAGCTGACTCAAATAATAAGTACCACCCACCATTTCTAATTCACCTACTTTTTGCAAATCATTTTTAACGGTGAGTAAATCAATAGGCTCTGAACGTTGAAACAAGCGCTGAATAGAGGCGTAAATTCTATTGTGGGCATCTTTGTAGAAACTTCCTGCCTGTAAAATATCAATGACTGTAGTTAAGGCATCTTTCTCCAACATCAAGGCACCCAATACAGCTTCCTCTAAATCCACCGCTTGTGGCGGTACTTTTCCATGTTGTTCTTCCATGGATAGCGTAACAGGTCTTTTCTTTTTCGCTGAATTTCTTTCGCCTAATCTGTTCATGATTGTTTTGTATATATCCCCAAAGATGCGGAAAAATCGTTAGAGTTCAAACCATGATTTTTTAACATTTGGCAAGATGTTCGTTTAGTAAAATGTTTATATTTTTAGTACACTTGTAAACATTAAAACGGTATCACATGAAGAACTTATTCTATATTTTGGTTGCAGCCTTATTCTTATCGTTTATCATAGAAGGAACTTATCCTGCTGATAAACTAATGGATCCTGCTCTTTTGGCAAAAACATTGAATAAAAAATCAGGCAAAAAGCCAATCGTATTGAATGTGGGATCGGTAGAAGATATAGTCATTAAAACGGCAATTCCAGCCGGACCATGTAGTATCAAACAAGGGATAGCCAAATTAAACACCGCTTTAACTACCATTAAAAAAGATCAGGAAATTGTTATTTATTGCGGTTGTTGTGCTCTCGAACACTGTATGAATATTCAGCCAGCAGTAGATGTGTTGAATGCTCAAGGCTATAAAAAGTATAAAATCCTAAACATCAAGGAAAGTATTGTTCAGGATTGGAAAGCGAAAGGATATCCCATTAAATAAAAAAGACGCACAACAGTGCGTCTTTTCAAATTCTGAATTTTTATTCTTATTTCTCCACCACCACACCCATTGCACTGAATTTTTCAATTCGTTGCAGAATGCGTTTTTCAGGTTTTATTTTCTTCAATTTCTTTAAGCTGCCCACAATAGCTTCACGAACATTGTGAATAGCTTCTTCCGGTTTGAAATGCGCACCACCAATAGGTTCTTTAATGATGCCGTCGATTAATTTGTTTTTAAACATATCATCAGCAGTTAACTTCATGCTTTCAGCTGCTTTTTCTTTAAAATCCCAACTTCTCCATAAAATAGTAGAACAGTTTTCAGGGGAAATTACGGAATACCATGCGTGTTCTAACATATACACCACATCGCCCACACCAATTCCCAAAGCGCCACCCGATGCACCTTCACCAATAATGAAACATAATACAGGAACATTTAGTTGAGTCATTTCAAATAAGTTTCTGGCAATAGCTTCTCCTTGTCCGCGCTCCTCAGCTTCCAACCCTGGATATGCGCCTGGAGTATCGATCAAACAAATTACAGGAATATCAAACTTCTCGGCCATTTTCATCAAACGCAATGCTTTTCTATATCCTTCAGGATTCGGCATACCGAAATTTCTATACTGACGCATTTTGGTGTTGATACCTTTTTGGTGGCCAATAACCATTACCGATTCACCATCAATGCTTGCCAATCCGCCTACTAATGCTTTATCGTCTTTTACATTTCTATCACCATGTAACTCAATGAACGAACCTTTATCGCACATGCCATCAATATAAGCAAGGGTATAAGGACGTTCGGGGTGACGAGATACTAAAACTTTTTGCCAAGGAGTTAAATTCGAGTAGAGTTCTTTTCTTGTCTCTTCAATCTTTTTTTCAAACTCTCTAATTGTAGGTGTAGCGTCAATACCGCTAATCACTTCGATTTCCTTTGTTTTCTCTAATTGCTCGTATAGTTCGGCAAGTGGCTTTTCAAATTCTAAAAAAGTAATCATATTTTTTCTCTTGGGGGACAAATATAGGGAATTGTTTTAAGTTGAAAATTTGGGGGTGAAAGTTGTTGATTATTGGGGAAGAATGAGTTAGTTTTGGCATTGTCCTATGTGATAAGAAAAATACTTCATGCTAGTTTATCCCAATGCTAAAATAAATCTCGGACTCAACGTAGTGCGTAGGCGCAACGATGGTTTTCATGATATTGAAACCGTTTTCTATCCTATTGCCATTAATGATGTTTTGGAGTTTGTGCGTTCAGAGGGTGATTCTTCTTTTGCTTCAACAGGTATTGAAATTCCGGGTAGCGGCGATAATTTGGTGATGAAAGCCTTATCTCTTTTACAACACGATTTCAAAATAGAAAACCTTAAAGTTCATTTACATAAAGTAATTGCTATTGGGGCCGGATTGGGCGGCGGTTCTGCTGATGCAGCATTTATGTTAAAAGCTTTACGCGATTATTTTCGATTGTCTTTGTCGAATGATCAGCTAAAAGTTTACGCAACAAAATTGGGTAGCGATTGTTCTTTCTTTATCGATAATCAACCTGCTTATGCCTGGGGGAGAGGTGAATTGATGGAACCTGTTAATTTATGGCTCAAAGATTACCATTTGTTGTTGGTTTATCCTGATTTGCACATCAGCACAGCGCAAGCTTACTCCTTGGTAAAACCGCAAGAACCAAAAATAAATGTTCGCGAAGTTGTTCAATTGTCTGTTGAACAATGGAAAGATAAATTGGTGAATGATTTCGAGGTTTCTGCTTTTGAAATTCATCCACAACTCATCAAGTTGAAAGAAGAATTATACAACATGGGTGCTGAGTACGCTTGTATGAGCGGAAGCGGTTCTTCTTTCTTTGGAATATTTAAAGAGAAAAAAGAAGTGAGTGATGCATTGAAAAAGTACTCGAATTGGTGGATAGCGCTTTAGTTTTTGTCCCGCAGATCTCGCAGATTGGCGCAGAAGCTATCCGCGAGAATCTGCGAAATCTGCGGGAAATTAGTTTTATATTTACCCCATGGCAGCACACAAATCAGGTTTTGTAAATATTGTAGGGAGTCCGAACGTTGGTAAATCAACTTTAATGAATCAATTGGTGGGTGAGCGTTTATCGATCATCACTTCTAAAGCACAAACTACCCGTCATCGTATTATGGGGATTGTGAACGGAGATGATTTTCAAATTGTTTATTCCGATACCCCCGGAATGATTAAGCCCAACTATAAGTTACAAGAAGGAATGATGAATTTTGTTGTAACAGCCGTATCTGATGCCGATGTTTTTTTAATGGTAACCGACGTACAGGAAGAAAAACCAGCGAATGAAGAATTGTGGGATAAAGTGGCCAAAACAAAAACTCCAAAATTATTGATCATCAATAAAATTGATTTGGTGGATCAGGCAAAGTTGGAATCTATAGTGGAGAAATGGGCTCAAAAATTACCTGGTGTAAGTATCTTACCTATTTCTGCTTTGAATGGTATCAATCATGAATTTGTGTTGCAATGGATTTTGAAAAATTTACCAGAGTGTCCTCCTTACTTCGATAAAGATCAATTGACCGATAAATCGGAAAGATTTTTTGCCTGTGAAATTATCCGAGAGAAAATATTGTTGAATTACGAAAAAGAAATTCCGTACAGTGTAGAAGTGGAAGTGGAAGCTTTCAAAAGAGAAAAGAAAATTACCCGAATTGCTGCAGTAATTTATGTAGCAAGAGATTCTCAAAAATCTATCATCATTGGTCATCAGGGGAGCATGCTTAAAAAAGTAGGTATGCAAGCTCGGATTGAACTGGAATCTTTTTTACAGGAAAAAGTATTTTTAGAAATGTTCGTTAAAGTTCAAAAAGAATGGAGAAGTGATGATAAACAATTAAAGAGATTCGGTTATCTTTGAAAAATGTCAATTGTAGTTTCACATATCACCAAAAATTACGGGCAACAAAAGGCTCTGAATGATGTTTCTTTTTCTATTAAATCGGGAGAAATTGTTGGTTTTTTAGGTCCGAATGGCGCAGGAAAATCAACACTGATGAAAATTATTTGTTGCTACTTGCCTCCAACTGATGGCAGTGTTAAAGTATCGAATTTGGATGTGATGGAACAATCCATGGAAGTAAGAAAAAAAGTGGGTTATCTTCCTGAGCACAATCCTTTGTATTTAGACATGTACGTGAAGGAGTATTTAGAATTTGTGGGAAGATTTTACAAGGTAAAAAACTTAAGTGCTAGAGTTAAAGAAATGGTGGAAGTTACCGGACTCACCATTGAACAGAATAAAAAAATCGGACAATTATCTAAAGGGTACCGTCAGCGTGTTGGCTTGGCACAGGCCATTATTCACGATCCGCAAGTTTTAATTTTAGATGAACCTACCACCGGATTAGATCCTAATCAATTAATTGAAATTCGAGCTTTAATTAAGCAATTAGGGAAAGATAAAACAGTAATGCTTTCTACTCATATTATGCAGGAAGTAGAAGCGATTTGTGAACGTGTAATCATTATTAATCACGGCAAAATTGTTGCCGATGACTCTATGGAACGTTTACTGAAAAAAGGTCAGCCACTGGAAAAGATTTTTCAGGAATTCACTCAATAATTTATTTAGTGCGTCATTGCGAGAAGCGTACCCGCGACGAAGCAAACTTATGATGAGATTGCTTTATTTTTGGGTACAAAAATTTCGCAATGACGAACTGTGTATGAAATTTTATTTTTTCTTGTAATTAACCATTTCCTTTTTTGCCAATTAAATATCAAAAATGTATGTTTGCACGCATTAAAAATATTTTAAAAATTAATTTAACTCATGGCTAATTACTTATTTACTTCCGAATCAGTATCAGAAGGGCATCCAGATAAAGTTGCCGATCAAATTTCCGACGCGCTTGTTGATGAATATCTAAGAAGAGACCCCGCTTCAAGAATCGCTTGCGAAACTTTAGTAACTACAGGTTTAACTGTTTTGGCTGGTGAGGTAACTTGCAACGGTCATTTCGATCAGCAGGAAATCGCTCGTGGTGTAATTAAAAGAATTGGATACAATAAGGCTGAATACATGTTTGATGCTGACTCTTGCGGTATCATCTCTGCTATTCACGGACAATCTCCCGACATCGCTCAAGGTGTTGATGTAAACGCAGGTTTACATGCTGAACAAGGTGCAGGTGACCAAGGAATGATGTTTGGTTATGCAACTGTAGAATCTGCCAACTATATGCCTTTGGCTTTAGATATCGCTCACAAATTATTGATTGAATTGGCTGCTATCCGTAAGGAAGGCAAACAAATGAAATATTTGCGTCCAGATGCTAAATCTCAGGTTACTATTGAGTACAACGACAAAAATCAACCGGTAAGAATTGATACTATCGTTGTTTCTACACAACATGATGATTTCGATAAGGAAGACAAAATGTTGAAGAAAATTGCAACAGATATGAAAACGATCTTGATGCCAAGAGTGCTTTCTAAATTGTCTGCTGCAAACAAAAAATTGTTCGGTAAAGACATTATCTACCACATCAACCCAACCGGTAAATTCGTAATTGGTGGTCCGCATGGTGATACTGGTTTAACTGGTAGAAAAATCATCGTTGATACTTACGGTGGAAAAGGTGCTCACGGTGGTGGTGCATTCTCTGGAAAAGATTCATCTAAAGTGGATCGTTCTGCTGCTTATGCAACGCGTCACATCGCTAAAAACTTAGTAGCTGCTGGTGTAGCTGATGAGGTTTTGGTTCAAGTTGCTTATGCAATTGGTGTTGCTAAACCGGTAGGTTTGTATGTTAACACTTACGGTACTGCGAAAGTGAAATTAACCGATGGTGAAATCGCTTTGAAAGTTGCTAAATTGTTCGATATGCGTCCGGCTGCTATCATCGAAAGATTCGGATTAAGATACCCAATCTTCGGAGAAACTGCTGCTTATGGTCACATGGGAAGAACATCTTATGAGAAAGAAGTAGAGCTATTATACAACGGTAAAAAATCTAAGAAAAAAGTTACCTTCTTCGGATGGGAGAAATTAGATTACGTTGAGAAAATCAAAAAAGAATTCTCTATTAAAAAATAATCGTTCTTTTTATTTTGTGAAAGGCCTCGGTAGAAATATCGGGGCCTTTCTATTTTATGTTGGGTTACCTTTTTTACTTCTCGGAATTAACCTGAAAATTAATTCTTATGAAAATGAAATATGTAATTCTTCCCGGAGTATTGTTAAGTGCATTACTCGTTTCTTGTGGTGGCGAAACTGCAGCAACATATGATGCTAAAGAGTATAGCGCAAATGCTGAAATAGCTGATTCTACTTTGTCTTCTTCTGCCGCTGTAGAAGATGTTCATTCGAACAGAAAATTTGTGCGTACAGCCGATTTAAAATTCAAAGTGAAAGATGTAAAAACCGCTACTTATGCTATTGAAGATGTGGTGGCGAAAAACAATGGTTTTGTTACACATACCAACTTATCAAGCACAATTTCTTTTATGAATACTATTCCGCTAAGTGAGGATTCATCGAAAGAAGTTACGCATTACAACGTAGAAAACAGCATTGAAATAAGAGTTCCGAATAGTCGTTTGGATGATGCTCTAAAACAAATGAATGGGTTGGTTGAATTTCTCGATTATAGAAATATCAATGCCGATGATGTAACCTTAAAATTGTTGGTTAATCGATTGACTCAAAAAAGAATTACAACTCATGAACATCGTTTGGATAATGCCGATCACGTGAAAGCCAAACTAAAGGAAAGGGTTGATGCAGAAAACTCTTTACTGAATGCAGAAGAGCAAAAAGATCAGGCTTTGGTAGCTAACTTGAACATTCAGGATCAGGTAGATTTTAGTACCATTAAAATTTACTTGTATCAACGCTCGAGTGTAAAAGAAGAATTGGTAGCCAATGAAAAAATAATTGAACCTTACGAGCCAGGGTTCTTTGAAAAGGCAGGTGATTCATTAAAAGTAGGATTAAATACTCTTGAAATAATTGTTTTGCTTTTAGTTAGAATCTGGTGGTTAATATTGCTGGCACTTGGTGTGTATATTGGATACAAAAAATTGAAGCATAAGTTTTAAGTGATGGAGTGCTAACTTCACTTCTCCCTTTTCTAAAGGCGATGACCCATATTAAGGCAAACCGTAAATTGGTTATGGTTTACAAGTGTTTCTTTGAAAGAAAAAACACTTATGGACTTAATACAAATCATTTCGGAATTAAACACGCAAGAAAA